>CAZPIO010000097.1:0-28646 GCA_964586235.1 uncultured Planctomycetales bacterium | reverse complement strand
GGCGTTCAACGATCCGCAGGCGCTTCCACACAAGCAGGCGCGAGAGCTGCACACCGGCTTCAAACGCTGGGATGCGCCCGCGGCGGAGCGCAAGGCCGGCCTGCTCCAGGAACTGGGTGACCACGCCGCCAAGGCCGGGACGCGGATTCTGCTCGAGCCGCTCAACCGTGGAGAGTGTTACTTCCTGCGCACCCTTGCCGACGGGGCGTCAATCTGCAGGGACGTGAACAACCCCGGCATCGCGCTGATGGGCGATTTCTGGCACATGACCTGGGAGGAGACGAGCGATTGCGGGGCGTTTCTCTCGGCGGGCGAGTACCTGCACCACGTGCACATCGCCAGCCGCCGGAACCGCAAGACGCCCACCGAGGACGGCGAGGCCGACAACTACGTGGACGGTTTCCGCGGCCTCAAGATGATCGGCTACCAGGACTTCGTCAGCCTGGAGTGCGGCACCGTGGGCGACAAGGAAAAAGTCCTTCCCGCTTGCGTCCAACTGCTCCGCGAGCAGTGGGCACAGGCCTGACGCGAATTTCGAGTTTGCTGCGCGCGAGCGATGGCAAGGTTCACCGGGACGTCAGAGACGACCTCTGCCGCCGGTGGTTCTGCCTGCCGCGGCATGCCCTTGATCCCTTTCAGGTTGCGCGGCGGGCCAGACCGCTCCTACCGTGCGACCGCAAACGCACAGGCGTTCACGTCGGCAGTCTGGCTTAGAGACTCCTCGACGCTTCGCAGGTCGAGCACCGTCTGGGCACCGATGAGTTCCAGGTCGGACTCTGCCAGCCCGTGCCGCTCCAGAACCGTGGCGTCGGCCCGATAGGCCAGACCGTCGCTGCCGAGGCCGATGCCCATCATCTGGCACACGGAGTTGGCCAGGTAAACGGCATCCAGCACCGGGTCGTTCGCATCCGATCGGCTCGGGCCGTGATGCAGCGCGATCGACCGGGTGATCTGATCCGGCAACTGCCAGGACACCGCGACCCTTGAGCCGACCTCGCAGTGGGATATACCCAGCACGTCGTTCTCCGCTTCGAGAAAAGTGATCCTGTCGTGGGTCACTCGATCGACGATCCGCCTGAAGTCCGCCGCCACATGTTCACTGAGGACAACCTTTCCGACATCGTGGAGCAGGCCGGCGGTAAACGCGACGCTGGCCTGCTTCTGGATCGACAGCCGTTCCGCGAAGGCCGCCGAAGCCAGGGCAACAGCCACCGAGTGCCGCCACAGAACGCCGGGAGCCAATTCGTACCCCGGTTGCCGCCTGGACAGCAGCGCGCTGGTGTGCACCGCCATGACCAGTTGCAGAACCCTGATTGTGCCGAGGTAGCGGATCGCCTCGTTGAGCGACTGGATTTCCCGCGCCAGACCGAAGTATGCGGAGTTGCAGATGCGCAGGATCTGCCCGGTGATCGCCTGATCATACTTGACCACCTCCACGATCTCGTTGACCGTACTGGTGGGGTCGTTGATCACGGCAATCAGGCGCAGAACCGTCGCGGGGAGAGGCTGTATCTCTCCGATCTGAGCGAGAATTGTGTCGATTCGGCTCACAGCTCGATCTCCTCGGCACGATGGTCGCGAACGGTGACGCGGCCGGTGCCGATCTCCAGCCGAAGCGTACGGCTGCACGAGCCGCCGATGTTGTCGGCCTCGACCGAAACACCGTTTTGTGACAGAATTCTGCGCAGCGCGACGTAATTACGCTTCCCGATGTTGAAGGCACCGTCGTCGTCCAGCAGCGATGAGCCGCCGGCAACCTTGCTGACGATTCGATTCTTCTCCGCGCCGAGTTCGTAGGCCGAGCGGAAGAGGGCGGCCAGGCCGGTGTCGGCGAACAGGCCCGGCGTGGCCCTGGCCTTGTCCGGTGCGATGGATGAATCGGGGAGCATGTAGTGCAGAAGCCCGCCGACGTGCGTTTCCGGGTCCCAGATGGCCACGCCCAGGCAACTGCCCAGGGAGTACGTCACCAGGGTCGCGGTCGGGTTGCTGGTGACCTGGAGATCCGCAATGTCGACGACGATGTCCATATACGCATCGGTGTAATCGGCTCACGGGAGCTCCGACTTCTCACTTAGGTTGTTCACCGAAATTCCCTTGCCACTGGGGCCGATAATTCCTCGACAACCGACCGGCCAGGGGCGCGATGACGACAACCGTCCCGGTGAGTTCTCAACCTTTGAGGGTGAGCATGCGGGGTTCGGCTGCGGAGCGGCTTGAAGACCGCCTGTTCCTCAATCCTGCGGGACACGACCCGTCTGCCAAGAGTTATTCTAGGGCGTCGAATCGGAGGGCATCGTCCGCATGGCTGTCACGGCCTGCTGTATGTGCCGGATGATCCTGGTCACCTGGTCGACATCTCCGGACAGCTTGGGATCGGTGGCGACGAGCCCATTGGCCTGGACGAGCGTCTGGGCGATCACAAGGTCGCCTACCGCATCCACCAGGCTGTCGAGTTTGTCCGTGTCGATGCGAATGGCGGTGTCAACGGTCGTTTGGGGCGGAGTCTGGATCGTGGACCCCTGGGCTCTCAGGGCCTGGCTCACCTGCCTGGCGTTGACCGCGCCCAGGTCCATCAGGATCTTGCCGATTTTCCTGTCGCCGGTTCCGCCTTCTTTCTGTTTCTCGAGGGCAAAGTCCACGACTTCGCCGGCGACCGCTCCCTGCTCGACCAGTGACTCACCCGTGCGGCGTCCGGCGGCCGGCCGTGGTGTGGCTCGGGCTTCCGGCTCGATGCGACCGGCGGCGGTGTCCCGCAGCAGTTGGATCATGTCAGCAACGGGAGGCTGCGGAATCGCCTGGCCGGTGGGGTCGGCCAGATACGTGCCCAGCGATGCGACCTGCACCTTGAGGATATCGACAACGTCGAAAACCAGGTCGATCAGCCCGCCGGTGACAGGCCGCTTGCCCCTCCGGGTCTGGTCCAGCACGGTCTCGACTTCGTGTGTCAGCGAGTTCACATCGCGCAAACGCAGGAAACCGGCCATGCTCCTGATGGTGTGGAACGGCCGGAAAAGATCGTTGATCTTGTCGAGGCTGGTCGGGGCCCGTTGGACGTCGAGAAGGGCTGTCTCGATGTTCTCGATGTGCTCGCCTGCTTCTTCGACGAAGGCCCTGATGAACTCCAGTTCCTTGTCGTCGATAATGAGCGGCTCCGGCTGGTAGCCGGACCCGGTTCCGCTCATCCCGGTCGAAGCGGCGTCTTCGGGGGACACGGTTGCTCCGGAGGATGGAGCGGTTGACGGGGCGGCCGAAGCGCCGGCTTCCGCCGATTGCGGGCGCGGTCCGTCTTGCGGTAATTCAGCTTCGAAGACCTTGTCCAGGTCGGCCGCGACCTCTCCGTCGCCGACAGCGGGCGCGGGCTCTTTGGCTTGTTCGCAGTCTGCCGCACCGGGGCCACCATCGACGGCGTCGACAACCATGTCCGAGAGGTGGTTCACCGCCTGGGTAATGGCCCAGCACGCGATGTCCGTGTCATTCACCTCGTGCAGGATGAGCTGCTCGAGATCCTGGGCGAGGTTGACGGCGTGCTCCGCGAGAGGCGACGGTGTGGAGGACTCCGCGGCCCGATTGGCGAAAGCTTCGCATAGACCGTGCATTCGCCTGAGCGTTTGCTCGTCGTTCTGATCGATGCACGACGCGAGCGAAGTCAACTCCTCGACCATCTCGAGGAGGTGCCCCGGACCATCTTCAGAAAGCCCGGCCTGGCCTGCGGGCGTGCCCGGAGTATTGACATCGACCTGTTCGGCGGCCACTCGTGAATCCGGTCTTGACTCCGCCAGGGAGCAGACTTCACCTACCATCTCGACGATCCGCAGGAGGGCCGCGGCAGGGTCCCGAACTTCGCCCAGTATCAGCGACTCGATCGAACGCACAAGCGACCCCGCTTTCTCAGCGAGGGCGAGGTTGCCGCCGCCACCACCGGCGCCCTTGGCCAGGGCCTCGCACCAGCCGTGCATCTTTGCCAGGAGCTGGAGGTCGTCCTTTTCCGCCCGCGACGCCGCTGTTCGAAGGCTCTCGACCAGGGACTTCAGGCTGCCTGGGTCCGAACTACTGTTCATCACTGACCTCTCACGACTGCCGCGCGTACGCGCGGTTCAGGCCCGCCGCCGGTCGGGCAGAGTCGGGGCTTGCCTCCGGCGCGGGCCACGATTGTTCTGTCGCCGATGATCCTGCTTATCGGCCGGAAATATGGTCGACTTTGGGCTCAGGAAGCGGAGCCGACCGCGGTATTGGGTCGGCCACAGGTGGGGGGCAGCCTGCTCCTGTCTTACAGGGACTGCGTTTGGAGCGGGTATTCATTCCGCGGGGTCTGTTTGACCGGTTTATGAGGCCCGACGGATCACCTCCGGCAGCCGGAACAGGGTGCCGGGCATCTCGTCGCCTGGTAGATCCCGGCCCGTCCATCGGGCGGAGAACCGGAAGATCCGACTGAGCAGCACCAGCTTGGTCGCCAGGCTGTGACCGGACCATCGCTCGAAAAAGTGCTCGAGAAGCTGCAGGTATCGCGGCGGCACGGCCTTGTCGTCATCAAGCCGATGCAGCGCGGCTCCGATGTAGGCCCGCTGAGCCGGGCTCAAGTTGCGCAGCGACCTTTCGAGATCGCGGACCTGCGTTGCCGGCAGGCCGGCGATCAGTTGTTCAGTGTTCAGGATTTCCTGCTCGAGTGTGTCCACCGCAGTCCCTGCGCGATGCACCACGGCCTTTCCATCCCAGTCGCCAGGCGCTCGTATGATTTGTCCGGTCTTCCGTTATCCAGGAGCGACTTGCCGCGACGACCCGCTCGGCTGCTCTTCCCGAGCCACCTGCCCACCTGTCACGGCTGCCCGGCAGTCGGCCTGTTCGCAAGTGACCTCTATAATTTCTTCGGCTATGGTGAGCTTCTTCTGCACCCCATTTGGACAAATTCCGCCTGGAAACCAAATGGCGTCAATCCTATCCCTGGTCGGGCCGTCTCCTGCTGTGCCCGATTCGGTCTTCCGCGGCTGCTTGCGGCGAACGTCGTTGTATCGGACAATCGGGTGGTTATCGGACATCTTCGGTACGTGGCCCAAGCGGTGCCCATAGTTGAAGGAGCACGTCCAGGATATGAAAAGCATACTTTTGTTGGCGGCGACCGCCGCTCTGTCGGCAGCACCCGCGCAGGCCGCGGTTGCGCAGCGTTATGCGGCCGATTGTGAGTCTCCCGGCGATGCGATGATCCAGAGCTACCTTGCCTGCCAGACCGAGCGGATCAGCGGCCGCTTCCTGGAGGGCGTCGAGTCCGAGGCGGCCTGGATGGCGATGCGCGACCGGCTGAAGCGGGAATACATGTACATGCTGGGACTGGCTCCGCTGCCGGAGAAGACCCCCCTGCAGCCCGTTGTGCGTAAGACAATTTCTGGCAAGGGCTTTCTGGTCGAGATGCTGCATTTCCAGAGCCGTCCGGGCCTGTATGTCACCGCCAACCTCTATCGCCCGCCCGCTGTCGAGTCGGGTCAGAGGCTCCCGGCCGTGCTGTATGTCTGCGGCCATTCCAACAGGGGTCGCGACGGCGTGAAAACGGCGTATCAGTCTCACCCGATCTGGTACGCCCGGCACGGTTACGTCTGCCTGATCGTGGACACCCTTCAGTTGGGTGAAATCGCCAGCATCCATCACGGCACTTACCGCGAGCAGCGATTCTGGTGGCACTCGCGGGGATACACCCCGGCCGGCGTCGAATGCTGGAACGGCATCAGGGCGATCGATTATCTGCTCACCCGGCCGGAGGTCGATCCGAGCCGCATTGCCGTGACCGGCATCAGCGGCGGGGGGGCCGCCACGTTCTGGATCGCCGCCGCCGACGACAGAGTGACGCTCGCCGTTCCCGCGAGCGGCATGGCCGATCTTCCCTGCTACGTGGGCGATCGGATCATCAATGGTCACTGCGACTGCATGTTCCTCTACAACGTCTTCCAGTGGCCGTGGACGTACATCGCGGCGATGATCGCTCCGCGCCCCCTGTTGTTCGTCAACAGCGACCACGACCCGATTTTCCCCATGGATGCGAATGAACGAATCATCAATCGTCTGGAGCGGCTCTACAGCCTTTTCGGAGCCTCTGATCGGGTGGACGCGATGGTGAGCATCGGCGGCCACGCCTACCGCAAGGACATTCGGCAGGCCGGCTACCGGTTCATCAACACGTGGCTGAAGGATGATCCAAGGCCGGTCGAGGACAGCGAGGTGGATCTGGTCTCTCGCGAGGACAAGCCTGAGAGCTATCCCGTCCCGGCCGCTGATCTGCGCGTGTTCCCGAGGGACTCTGACATCCCGAAGGACCAGATCAACACGACGGCTGACCAGTATTTCGTGCCGATGGCCAAGGTTGATCCGCCGACGGCCGGTGCGTTCGGGCAATGGCGGCAGAAGTTGATCGATGAGCTGCGCGAAGTCACATTCCGCGGCTTCCCCGATCGGATCCCGCCCGCTCGGGTCGTGGACCGGTCTCCCGAAGGCCACCTGCGCCTGGCGACCGAGCCGGGCATCGAGTGTTTGACGCGTCCGTTGGGCGGCGCCCCGGGCTCGCCCCGGCGAGTGCTGATGATCGTAGCAGGCTCGCAGGAGTCGACCCGGCCGTCCGCCGAGTTGGAGTCCTTGCGCCAGGAGGGTGATGTTGTTGTCGTGTGCGAGCCGAGGGGCGTCGGCGCGACGCGATGGACGCGCCGGAATCCGCCCAACTACGTCGAGCGGGCCCTTGCGCTCATCGGCCGAACAGCGGACGCCGGGCGGGTCTGGGACGTGGTCGCGGCCGTGCGGCATGCTGCCTCCGAAAAGAATCTGCCGGTGACGCTTGCTGGCGAGGGCGCGGGCGGCGTCCTGGCCGCTTATGCCGCCTTGCTGGAGCCCGATGTGGCCGGCCTGATTGTGATCAGGCCGCCCGCAAGTCACATGGATGTCGGCGCGCCGCAGTTGCTCAACGTCTTACGCGTCTGCGATATCCCCGACGCACTCGGTATGCTGGCCCCCCGACCGCTCAAGTTGATCGATGCCCCCGAGTCTCTTGCCGCGAAGGTCCGGACGATCTACACGGCGGCGGGGGCCCACGCAGCGATCCAGGTCAGCGACCGATGACTGGGTTTCCCGGCTGGTACGCCGTGGAAGCCTGCAAGAGCCCATATGTCGATGGTCTTGCCGTTTCAGAGGGCTAGAATAAACCAAACCTCGGATCGCACAGCCTGCGATCCTGCCAAACCCGGTTGACACACCGGGAATCTCAGGCGCCGAAATCCTCGGCGATCCTGCGGGACTCCGACGACAGCCATCCAAGCGTCAGGAAGTGTTCGGGCGCACCGATATGCGGCGCCCGCGTCTTGTCAGATCACTCGAAACGGAGGTGCATGGTGAATGATCCAAACGACCGAAGCCGTCTGCATGGATTGTGGCGAGGGGCAACCGTGCCCGCAATCGTGCTCGTCGGGTTGCTGCCGCTAGTCTATGGCTGCCCGAACATGTGTATTCAGTCTCAGGAAAGCCCCTCCACGGAGGGGAACTGCGAACCTGGGATCGGCGGCGAAAAGTGCGTGCAGCAGATCCAGAACGTCGCGCTCACTTCGACCTATACACGGGGCGAGGATTTCCTCCCCAGCACGATGAAGATTGACCTGGACTGGTGCCCGGACGCCGAATGCAGTCCGAGCGTGACTACGGGCCGCGCACTGCACGTCATCTTTATGCTCGATGAGGAAGCCGTCCCCAACGCCGATCCGATCGTATTCATCGCCAATTGCCAGAACCGGAAAGTGGTCGAGACGGTCGAGAACGTGGCCCAGATCATCATCCAGGAAGCGCCGAATCTGAGCGACGAGAACGTCATTTGCGGCGGGAACGACGTACTGAACGCGTTCGCCAAGTGGGAGATATGCCCTCCCGATGCGTTTCCGGATTGAGGCGTACCGGCGGGTGTCGCGACCGGAGGACTGGTGACAGGGAGCCGAGCCAGTTTCGCAGGCACCGGCTTCTGGCCGCGTGTGCCTCCCGGGTGCGCACTGTCCTGTGCGGTCCAATGGTCTTCCAGGGCATTTGAACAGAGTTGACGGAAGCGACGGAGGGTTTCTCCGTGTTCTTCTCTCCGTTTTCTTTCTTCAAACCCGAGCTTGGGGCTCGGCCTCAGGGTCGGGGGGCGTTGCCTCTGCTGGTTGGTCCCGGCCACGAGCCGCGCGGCTGGAGAGGGTATCGGCCCTCCTCGCTGATCGTCTGACTGACCTGGTCACGAACGGGTTTCCTGGCGTGTGTGGTCCTGCAGTTCGCTCTCGGTCTGACGGGCGGCTTCGGCAGCCGCCTTGGCCTGCTGCAGTTCGGCTTCGGTCTGCTTGTGCGAGGTAATGTCGAGATGCGTTCCGCTCATGCGGAGCGGCTTGCCGCTGCGGCTGCGGATCATGACCCGCCCGCGGGCTAGAACCCAGACCCATCCACCGGAGTTGGTCTTGAGCCGGTACTCGGTCTCGAAGACCGCGGTTCTTGCCTCGAGATGGGCGCGAAGACCTTCCATCACGCCCGGGGCATCCTCCGGGTGGATGAGCCCGTGCCAGGTGTGAACGTGCGGCTCGATGTCATCGGGAGAATAGCCCAGCATGCCCGTCCATCGCTCGTCGAGATGCATCTCGCCGGTCTGGACGTTCCAGTCCCACAGTCCGAGATCGGCCCCGCGAAGGGCCAGGTCCAGACGCTCCTCGCTTTCGCGAAGGCTCTGCTCGGCCACCTTGCGCTGCGTGATGTCGCGGATGCCGGCGAGCATCACCTCGCGATCGCCCAGCTCCACCTTGCGTAGGGAGATTTCCACGGGAAAAGACGAGCCGTCGTGCGGGCGGCGGGCGATCCACTCGACTTGCTGCGGCAGTCCCGCGACGGCGTCCTGCCAGATGGCTTCAAGACGCCCCCGTGGGTTCTCAGGCGAAGAAAGGTCGTTTTCGATGCTCAACTCGGGGGCCTCCTCCCGCGACACAGCGAAGAGGTCGAGCATCCTGTCGTTGAAATCCAGGATCCTTCCGGAGAGATCGTGCACAAGAATGGCGTCGTGCACGCTGTCGAAAATGGCCCTGAGGTCGCGCTGGGCCTGTTGCCGGAACTCTTCGGCCTGCTTGCCGGCGGTGATGTCCGCGTCGGCACCGACCATTCGGCGAGGCTTGCCGTCGGCATCCCGCTCGACCACCTTGCCCCGAGACAGCGTGTGCCGCAGCGTGCCGGCCTTTGTCCGCATGCGGCTCTCACATTCATAAAGTGCTGAATGGCCGTCCAGGTGCATCCGCAGGGCTTCCCGGACTCTCGGCAAGTCGTCCGGGTGAATGATGCTCTCGCGGAAGTCGGCGGTCTCGGGCACCTCCTGCGGGCTGTAACCGAGCGATTCGCACCATCGGGGACTGTGGTAGATTTGTCCGGCCTCGATGTCCCAGTCCCAGATGCCCTCGCTGGTGGTCTCCAGTACCAGGCCAAGTCTTCTCTCCGAGATCATGAGGCGGGCGGTGGATTCCTGCGAAATCTGTCGGACGACAAAGAAGCTCGTGAGGAGCAGCGCAATCAGCAGGGTGACGGACAGGGGAGCCAGACGTTGGCCGCCGATCAGCCGCCGCCAGTCCTCGGCTCGTTCGTCGAGCACCAGCACGTGCTCTACCGGCTCGCTGTCGGAGAGCCTGATCGGGACAATGCCGGAGACGAACTCTCCGCATTGATCGGTGTGCGGGCCGACGGTGATGGCCTGTCCCGTCGCGAAAACACTGTAGAACTCGCTCGGCGTGTTCGTGCAAGGCTCACCCGTCCGGACCTGGCCGGGCGAGCCCTCGGCGATGGATCCGTTCGAGCAGAAGATGACGCCGTTTCGGAGTTTCAACGTGTAAACCCGCACCGCGCTGGGATCGCAGGCGGCGATGTGTACCAACTGCTCGTGCACCGCTCGCCAGGCGGCACTACCGACGTCCTCTTCGCCGGCTGTCAGCCTCCAAACCTGCTCGTGTTCGAGTGCGGCGGCGATCAACCGGCCTCGATTCAGAAGGGCCTGTCGGGCCTCGCCATGAGCGAGCCTGCCAACCTGTTCAGTCACGCACCAGCCCAGGGCCAGCGTGCAGATCAACGAGGCGGCCAGGAAAGAGACGCCGAACTCCCTGCTGGGCATGGAGACCAGAGCCCGCGCAGACGAGGCCTGATGATGCTGCCTTATCATCAGGGCGAGCAACAATACGATCGCTGCGAGGACGACATGGACAGGCAAGTGCGTAACGGCCAGGAATGTGTCCTGGTTGATGATCGTTGCCGGGGGACAGGGCGAGGGCCGTACAAACACGCCGATCAGCAGACCGAACGCCGCCAACGAGACGGCGGCGATGGGCAGCGCCCGGCTCTCAGGGTGCTGGAGCCGGCCGTGACGCCAGAGCGCATACGCCGACCACAGCCCCCCCGTCAAGCCCAGGACACAGCGGATCGAGGTGTCCACTCCCTGCAATCCCGCGAACCATCCGAACGCGGACATGCAGGCCAGCGGGATCAGGATCCAGCGGCCGGGTCCCTTGCCCGTCCACGAAAGCGTGCCCAGTCGGGCGAACTCGACCAGCGTGCCCAAGGACACTGCGCTCAGGGCAACCTGGACCCACTCCAGGACGCGAGGATGCCCCATGCTGATGGCGACGAGCGCGCACCACTGTCGCAGTGCATAAAGAACCGCGAACAGGCAGAGCCATTTCCACGGAGCCCGTTGGGAGCCGCGGCACAAGGGAACGCAGGCCGCCGCCAGCAGCACGAGCGAAAGGCCGTACAGGAGACGGATGAAGTCCAACTGGTTGTGGAAGAATGCTTCGTTCACCGAGTCGTTGACCACCAATCCAGTATTCACCTTATCGGTTAGCGGGATCATGGGCATTGGCAGGCAGTCGATCGGTCAGGCTGGTGCCGCTTACCGGACGCTGCCTCGGTCGCGGGTTGTCAGACTCGTCCTGGTTGGACCCGTCTGCGGTCGTCCCGCGGGGCTGACCTGCGGATGGGGCCGACCGCCAGCGGATACCCAATGTCACGCCTCCAAGCTCCCTCTGTCCACGACCCAACGGGCAGCCGAGCTTGGCGGCATTTGGGCTCGACGCCTTGGCCAGGTTGCTCTCCAACAGGGTGGGCGGGAGGCCAGGTGCGGGCTCCATCGTCCCAGTCTTATCCTTTTGTCCGCTACGGTGTTACGTTCTCAGGGCCGTTCGCGGTCGTTGTTCAGTCGCTCAACGCTCGGCGAGGCGCCAAGGCCAGGTAAAACAGGAGCCCGGGGGATCTCCGGGCTCGCGTGGGAGACGGTTGCTCCCGAGATTTGGTCTGAATAAATGTACCCCACTTTTCCGGCCGAGGCAAGCGAATTGGCCCGGAAACCTGACCGCGACTCCGCGCCCCTGCGACCCGCCTCAGAAGTGCGACGTCATTGCGTCTCTTTCCGGAATCCGCCTGTTCACCTCCGAGCCACCGTGACGTAGCAGCGGCGCATTGTGCCCGGAACACACTCGTTCTCAAGAGTTTGCGCGAGCCGGCGGGTCCACCTGGAATCCGGGCGGGGCTGGTAGCGGCTGGCGGGCCGCAGCGGCCGGAGGCCACGGTGGTCGTCACAGCGTGCGGGTACCAGTCCAAAACCGCACGATCCAGGGTGTGAGGGACTGTTCGAATCCGGGATAGAAGTCCGATAAACCCCCTTATCCGGACCGGCAGGTTGTTGCCTTCGGTTCGATCGGAGCCGCCGTCTGGTGGCACCTCGCTCTGGCCTCGGTTGAAACGCGTCGAGTTGAGAGGTTGGAGGTAGGCACATGGAAAGCGTTCTGGTGGGCGTTTATCCCCCAAACCTGAGTCTGCGCTCATTGCGGACGCTGCACCGGTTGCTCAGACAAAACAACCGGCGAGCCAGGCGGTTCTGCATCTGGCTCGACCGTGTCATTGTGAGAGAGATGAGGCGGCGCATCTGGGAGCGGCGTGGCGAATACGTCGAGGCACGCCTCCCGGAGATCGACCTGCATAACTGGTCGGACGCCGAGGTGGGAGCCGGCCTGGTCGCGGCGGCAGTCCTCCTCGAAGCGGTTTGTGATGCGACGATGTCTACTTTCATGAGACGATTGGTGTTCCTGTTCTCCGTCGAGGCCCGGGAGCGGCTCGGAGGCTGAACGGGCGGCGGCAATTCACCCGCATTGACGGATGAGGCGATGAAGCAGCCAGTGACAATCGCGGAGCGGTTGCAGGCGACTGCGGCAGGAGACACGGACGTTGCCGATCGGCGAGACATCCAGGCCTTTCTCTCGCTGCTGTTCAAACCGGAAGAAATCGACGGGCTTGTATTTGGCCTCTGGACCGAACCTGGCCGCCGGGGACATTGGTTCGCGGGCGACGAGCTCAACCGAGCGGCCGGCTGGGCCCTGGCCATGTCCCGTCAGGAACCGGTTTTTCTTCGACCCACACTCGCCAGAAAGCCGAGGATCAAGGCCCACCCCGCCGACGTCGCAGTCGACGCCATCGTCGGCTTGTGGCTGCAAGTCTCGCCGGCCGGGCAGCCCGATACAGCGAATGCCGCTGCTGGCTGCGAAGACGCCGCTGTCGGCGTGCTGCTGGACCGATTTCCGTTGAGGCCGACGCTGGTTCTCGCCGACGACCAGGCTGTGATTCTGGGCTGGCTCTTCCAGTTGCCTTGGGTGCTCGAAGGGCAGGGGCAGCGAGGTCTTGCCGAGCAGCTTCAGCAGCGGTTTGCATTCACTATGAAAGCCCATGCCACAGCCGCGGGCGTGGCGGGCGATGTCTTCAGCGATCTGTCAATCAGGTTACCTTTGCCGTGCACGCTGTCGCGGCACGCCGGAGGCCGACCGGCCGTGGTCTTTCAGGAAAACGACTGCCGGTACGCCCCGGAGGATTTCTGGCCGCACCTGGCCGAGGAAGTCATTGGGGCTCAGGAGCGATCCGCCGCGATCATGGGTGACGAGGTGGTCCGCCTGATGGTTGGAACGCCCATGGCCGAGTCGCCGGACGAACGGGCGGGAAAGAGCGAAGCTGCACCAGCGGCCGCGCTTCCCCTGGTGCGGCCTCCGCGGGATCACGATCGCCGCCGCGAGCCCTGTGCCGGGCAGATCTCGAACTTCATTCTCACCGGGCCGGAGGGCGACGACAGCGATTCGGGATTGAGTCGGCGGGCGGTCTCAATCGAGGAGATTGGCCGGTTGATCCTAGAGGCCAACGGCGGCTGGCCGCGGCGGATCGGGCGCCGATTGTTCGTTCCGGGCGGGAACGAGTTCCGCTGGCTCAATGATCATGCGGCATTGTTCGCGTGGATCCAGTCCAATGGGAAGGTCCGCTGGGCGGACGGGGCGGACGACCTTGATGACAGCTTTGTGACGCGCGCCGAGCTGATGGCTTATCTCGAGATGGAGGCTCCCTCCTGCGCAGCCGTCAGCCTGTACCCATGGGCTCCCAC
This sequence comes from uncultured Planctomycetales bacterium, assembly GCA_964586235.1. GTDB lineage: Bacteria > Planctomycetota > Phycisphaerae > UBA1845 > PWPN01 > JAUCQB01. The sequence goes on along the minus strand of CAZPIO010000097.1, from coordinate 15,220 downwards.
GGTGCGGGACGCATGGTCGGGCTGGCAACCGCCGGCGGGCTATGTGCCGGCCGGGGCGGCGCTGAACCGGTTCCTGGAGAGCTTCTGCCCGGCCACGCCTCGTGACGCGTCACTCCTGCGTGCCATGTTCCTCACCTACGTCTGGGGCGGCCTGCCCGGCCAACGGCCTCTCTTCGTGGTGACGGGGGCACGGCCCGACGCCAGGGGGATCGGACGCACCCAGTGTCTGAGGACATTGGCCGACGTCGTGGGTGGTGCGGTGGAGGTCAGCGCTGCCGAGCCCGGCATGGTCCGTAACCTCGAGGCCGGCTTGACCCTGCCGTCTCTGGCACACAAGAGAGTGGTAGTGGTTGATGAGTTTCCGGGTGTCCTCCTGCCCCAGGCCGTGGCCAGATGGGTCGACGCCGAGGCCTTCGAGGGTCCTGGGGATGGGGCCTCCTCGTTCCGCCGCCCCAACCTCGTGACCTGGTGCGTTGCGGCCCGGAGCGACAAGGACGTGGCCGGCGGATGCTTGTCGGATCGGGCGGTCGTAATCCGTCTGGCAGCCCCGGACCGCGATGACCGGCCGGGCTGGCTGTCCGAGATCCGCGAACTCGCCCGGGATCACCGCGATGAGATCCTGGCCGACGCCGTGGCAGCTCTCACTGGCAGTAAATACCCTATCTCCGGCAGCCGTACCCGTTTTGCGATGTGGTGTGAAGAGGTTCTCGCCACCGATCCGCACGTCGACGACTTACTCGCCCACCTCGGCACCGGAGCAGGAAATCGAAGAAAATGACCCGACTCCCCCAGACGCCCGGTGTTCATTCTGCCTCTAGTTGGCGGCGCTCGCGCGGATTCGACGCGCACCTGCCCGAGCGTTCCTGCTCGCAGTGAGCCGGCGGGAAACCTGCGGAGTTTCACCGCGAGGTTCCAATACGCATCGCTGCTTCCTGCGGTGAAACAGAGTGATCGCTTCTGATCCCCCTCGATTAGGTTTTATGGGACAAATCTTAAGCTTTCGGCCGAAAAAAGGGTCGTCCGTTAACGTCTGCGGCCACTCAAGGCGGGAACCGATGCCAGAATCCAGTCAGCTCTGACGGGTTTGCAGGACCGTTACCGCTTCGGTGACGAACGCAGGTCAGCGCGGAGCAGCAAATCGTTTGGCGATGGCCGTCGGCAAAACCGCTGTGAATTCGAGTCAGGTCGGATGGAGTCGAGCCACAGACCTTGCCTTCCTGGGTGTTGCTCCGGCGCGCTGGCGATAATCACGCGGATCTGGCAACCGTCCACGCATTCTTGTGTTGACGACAAAAAAACACCGGAAAAATCGACAGAAAACGCTTGACTCCTTTGGCCGGACGGTTTTTGTGTTGTATAGTTTATACGACAGTGAAATGATCCCCGCAGTGGCTCTCCCCAAGGCGGCGCGAAGAGATGAAGGTGTGACTTGTTGACTTTGCGAGCAGCCTGAGATGAACAGTTGAAAAACGATTTGGCCGCGGATCGTTTCGACGGATTTGTGCGATCCGAGCCGATTATCGGAGCGTACCAAAGGTTGGACGCCTTTGTGAGACTCGGAGCCCGCAATTGGTACTCGCGGTGAGAGGGAGTCGTGCCATGGCAGGGACAAAGACAGTTTCAGACCGGGTGACCGAGCAGTGCCCGCCTGCTGTGAGACTGGTGCTGCCGGCCGAGATCGACATGGCCCGCCTGAGCCCGGCGGACCAGGCCCTCATCCGGATGCTCCTCGAGAGTATCCACGATTTCGCCTCGTATATCGACCACCCCCTGTTCGCCAAGCCCAACGCGGAGAAGGTGCTGTTCGGCGGCAAGCACAGGTTGGCGCCCGGCCAGACCTGCTTCAAGGAGCCGGGTTTCGCCGGTCCGGCCGGTGATGGTGTCACGCTCAGCGCCGCTGAGGAGATTCTCCTGTTCCAGCAATACAACTATGCCCGGATGCGGGTGGCCCGGCTGGCGGCCGCGTGCGTCAACGGCCCGTTGCCCTGGGACGCCCTGTGCGAGTTGCTCGCCTGGGTCCACCGGGCGATGGCCGCCCGAGAAGTGATTGCCGGGGTGAACATGCCCCTGGTCCTGGCAATGGCCAAGCGGACCCGCCTGATGTCGCTGGACTACAACGAGTTGGTCAGCGAGGGGAACTTCGCCCTGCTGCGCAGCATCGACAAGTTCGACTGCGCCCGCGGCTTCAAGTTCAGCACCTACGCCTGTCGCGCCATTCTGAAGAGCTTTTCCCGAGTGGCCATGAAGGCCGCCCGCTACCGGGGCCAGTTCCCGACGGAGTTTGACCCCTTAATGGAAAAGAGCGACTTCAGCGACCGTAAGCGGGATGACACCGCCTCCCTTTGTGTTGAGGAGATACGCGAAATACTGACACAGAACCGGGCCGACCTGAACGAGATGGAGCAGACGGTCATCCGGGAGCGATTCGCGCTGAGCGGGGGTGACGATGCCGCCGCCCGACCCAAGACGCTCGAACAGGTCGGCATGATGATTGGAGTCACCAAGGAGCGTGTGCGCCAGATCCAGAACAAGGCCCTGAAGAAGATCCGGCTGACGCTCGAAAACTGCCTGGCCGCGTGACCACCCGACGGCCGGGGGCAAGCGAATATCGGGGTGGGGCGCTTACCAGTGCGAGCGCCCAGTGAAGAACCGGCCCGTAGCGCCGAGGAGAACCCTCGTTGATGCTGCGGGCCGGCACCATTTTTACAGGGGCCGAGAGATGTGAGGCGGGGGGACGGTAGGCGATCCGCCGGATCCAGCCCGACCGTCGATCGATGTGATGCTGAGCATGGGCGACGGTCTACGGCTTCATTAGATTGTCACGGGCCTGGGCAAGGGCCGCGGTGAGTTCCTCGCGGTACTTGTCGCTCACCTCGCCTCGGGCAAACGCCTCGAAGGCCTCGAGCATCCGGCGGGCTTCGTCCACCGACTCCGGCACGCGAACGGCCCGGTCTTGAGCGGTGACATAGACAGGGCTGGTGTGAGCGAAACGCAGGCGGCACGGCTTGCACGCCATCCTGCCGCCGTAGTCGTGATCGGCCGCCAGCTCCTCGTCGGTTAGCCACCCATCCCGCTCGGTGCAGCGGGCGGCGATCCAGCAGGGCTCCCGGATGGTCATCCTGGTCGCGATCCGGGCTTGCGAGCCCGTGAGCTGGTCCGCAGTCGCGATGACCTTGCCGTTGCTGACGATTTCAAGCGACGTGAGTGGCTGTTCGGAGAGAGCCTCGGCCCGGATCGTGACCTCGGTGCCGCCTTCGCGGACCGCGATGGTATCGCCGGGCGCGTGGTCATCGACCTTCAGAAAGAGCATCGGGCCGTTGGTGACGAAGTTTCTACCCGCCCGCCATGCCGACAGGAACTGCGACAAGGTCGGTCTATCGCCCGCCTGAACGTAGGTGCGGTTGTAACCGACCGGGGTGTTTTTTGCCCCGGTGGCCGAGCCGGCGCCGGCGGCCAGTCGCAGCCCGCAGTTGAGCAGGCGATAGTAGGTGTCGGTGTTCATCCGCATCATGCCCTCGGGCGTGTCGGGGTAGACGGGCAACCCGGGCGTGTTCAGAAGATTCGAATAGCGCGATCGCGGCTGGAACTGGTGGCGATGAAAGTTGTTGTTGCAGACGTTGACCACGTCGACGAGCCCGAGCAGGGCGTCGAGCAGCACTTCTCGTGACCAGCCGCCCTGGTAGCAGACGAGCGCTCCGGCCTCGTGGGCTTGCCTGACCAGCGGCAGGTTCGGGCGGTGGGAATCCGGTTCGGCCTCCAGCGGTGCCGGCATGCCGATGATGTAGGCCGCACCCCAGTTGTGTTCGATTTCGAAATCGTAGACGCTGGCGGGCACCTGCCGGCCGGCATACGTCAGGTTGCGGACAAATCCGTCGGGCGGCACCTGGTAGTGGGGGCGGTTCCACCATTGCAGTGACGTGCCGTAGTCGAGGCCCTCGGCGAGGAGCTGCGAGGCGAGGGCTTCGGCGGGGACGTGAAGGTGATTCTCCCCACATACGTAGCCGCGGTCGCGCATGTTGACCCAGCGCGCGAGCCTGACCACGTGCTGTGTCGGGGAATCCGCGGTCACGTCGATCTTCTGGCGAAACGGCCGGTACTCGGTGCCTCGCTCGACGCGGAGGTCGATCGTGCCGGGGGCGACGTCGCACGAGCACCTGCCCGGAGAGACAAACCACCGGTCGCGGGCCCCGATCCGCACAACCTGCGCGTCCGACGGGGCGACATCGTGGCCGCGGGCATCGCGGATGCGGACGCGGGCCGGGACGGGCTGGCCGGTTTCGGCATCAAGAGTGACCAGTTCGAGCTTCGCGGTGGCGGCGGGTCGAGACTGGGCCAGCCCGGTACTGGTGATGAGAAGGAAGAACAAGCCGGCTGTGATTGCTGTTGCGGTTCGCATGCTTCTCAGTCTATCGGCACGGCCATGGCGGGCCAAGACGGCGCGGGAAAGCAACTCGTGCGAGGACTCTGATGGTTTGGGCGGCCTTCTTGGAGGCCCAAGTGAGTGAGGTGACATTTGTGCGGACGCCTCGCTGTACGGTTTCCGTTCATTGACCCCCCTTTGGAGCGTTTTTATAATCGGTTCGTTCGAGTGAGGCTCCGTATGCGCGTGCAGGTGAACGGCAAAGATGAGGATATTGAGCCGGGGATGACGGTAACTGGTCTGGTTGCGCGGTATCGGTTCCAGCCGAAGCATGTGGCTGTAGAGGTCAACTGCGATCTGGTGCCGCGGCGGGTGTTTGACGCGACCTTGCTCAAGGAAGGCGACCGGATCGAGATTGTGACCCTGGTCGGAGGTGGGTGAATGGTCGAGGAGACCTTCAAGGTCGGTCCGTTTGAGTTTCATTCGCGCTTGTTCGTCGGGACCGGCAAATACGCCGACTTTGACGTAATGAACGAGTGCCTGGCAGCGTCGGGTGCCCAGGTGGTGACGGTGGCCGTCCGGCGGGATGTCCTCCGGCCCGAAGGCGGTAAACGCGAGCGCAGCCTTCTCGATGCGCTGGATCCGAAACGCTACACCATCCTTCCCAACACCGCCGGGTGTTTCACCGCCGAGGACGCCATCCGGGCGGCCCGACTCAGCCGCGAGCTGCTCGAAGGGCTCGACAACCCCGGCGCTCAGTGGGTCAAGCTTGAGGTCCTAGCCGACAAGCGGACGCTGCTGCCCGACCCCGTTGGGAGCCTCCAGGCCACCGAGAAACTGGTCAAGGAAGGCTTCGCCGTCCTGGTCTACACCTCGGACGACCCGATCATGGCCAAGCGGCTCAAGGAGGCGGGGGCGACCAGCGTCATGCCGGCCGGCTCGCCGATCGGCAGCGGCCAGGGCGTGCTCAACCCCAACAACATCCGGATCATCATCGAGTATCTTAAGGAAGACGACCCCGATTACCCGGTGATCGTCGACGCAGGCGTGGGCACGGCCTCAGACGTCACGATCGCCATGGAACTTGGCAGCGACGGTGTGCTGCTGAACACCGGGATTGCCGGCGCCGCCGACCCGGTGCGGATGGCCCATGCGATGCGTGGCGCCATCGAGGCCGGGCGACTGGCGTACCAGGCCGGCCGTATCCCCAAGAAGCTTTACGCGACCGCGTCGAGCCCGACAGAGGGTGTCATCGCCCCGGCCGTCCAGGCGCGATGATGGCTCGGCGAGCCACGGGGGTTTATCCCCGTGGTACTCACGTGAAAGCCCAGTACGTGCGGCCCGCCACGGCGGGTTTCGCTCCGCTCAACTTGTAGCCGCGATCTTGACGAGCCGAGGGGTTTACCCCCTCGGTTGATGCGGAGAAACCGGCAGGATAAACCTGCCGGCTCGTCAAGGCAGGAGCGGCGGCTCGCTGGATGAACCTGGCGGCTTGCCGGGTGCGATGACGGAGTCTGACAGTGCAGCGCCGAACCCGAAACCAAATCTGCATCTGGCTCATCGTCGGGGGACTGGTCAACTTCCTCGTCTACACGGTGATCTACGCCCAGCTTGGGGGCGATGCCGGCAACGGCGGCAAGGAGAAGGTCGTTCAGGAAAGCGGGCAGGTCAAAGAGGTCTACTACATCCGCGGCCACTTCATCCACGGCCCCGACGGCCAGCGAACCAACGTTCCCAAATGGGTCTGGATCTACAGCTACCTGCACTCGATCTCGATCTGGCCCACCCAGGGCATCATGATGGTCTGCATGCTGATCCTTGCTCAGCCGCACATCATCGCCACCATGCAGGAAAGCAACTGGATCCGCGGTCCGACTTTCGTGGCCGTGGCCATCACCCTGGTTGCCGTGGTCTACTCGGCCATGTCTGTCTGGTTTACTCTCAGGTTCGTTACGGACCTGGCGGCCTGAGGAGGGAAGGCGGCCATGCCGACCGTGCAGGATATCCTGGGGCCCGAAGGGCTGGTCGCCCGGCGCCTCAAGGCATACGAGCATCGGCCCGAACAGCTCGAGATGGCCGCCGCCGTGGAGAGCGCCTTCGGACGCTCGCGCCACCTGATCGCCGAGGCCGGCACCGGCGTGGGCAAGAGCTTTGCCTACCTCGTTCCCGCCATCCAGCGGGTCACCAACGCCAACGAACGCGTGGTGATCAGCACGCACACCATCGCCCTGCAGGAGCAGATCGTCCAGAAAGACATCCCGTTCCTCGGGGCCGTCTGGCCGGACGAATTCACGGCCGTTCTGGTCAAGGGACGGCAGAATTACCTGTGTGTCCGCCGCTTGAAGCAGGCCAGTGAACGGCAGACCTCCCTGTTCGCCGATGAGGCCCTCCGCCAGGAGCTTTGGCGCATCGAGGACTGGGCGTACAAGTCCGAAGAGGGGTCCTTGAGTGAGCTGAACCCCGTTCCTGAGATGCGCGTGTGGGAACTGGTTCGTGCCGAACGCGGCAACTGTCTCGGGCGGGCGTGCAAGTACTACGGCACCTGCTTCTACCAGCGAGCCAGGCGCCGGGCGGCCAACGCCCAGATCCTGGTCGTCAACCACGCCCTGCTCATGACACATCTGGCTCTCAAGCAGCAGAAGGTCTCGCTGCTCCCGCCGTATCAACTGGTGGTGATCGACGAGGCCCACACTTTGGAGTCGGTCGCAGCAGAGCATTTTGGGCAATCGGTGTCGCAGGGGCAGATCAGGTGGCTGCTGAACAGGTTGCACAGCGAGCGCACGGGCAAAGGTTTCTTGACCATATTCGGTGTGCAAGAGCCAATTCGAGCGACGCAGCGTGTACGGCTGGCCTCGGATCGATTTTGGGAGAGCCTGTGGAACTGGCAGCATCTCCACGGACGCTCCAACGGGCGGATCCGAGAGCAGATCAAGATCGACAACCTCCTGGGCGACGCGCTGAACGGTCTGCAGCAGGAGCTGTGCAGACTTCGGGATCGCATCACCAAGGAGGAGGAGCAGATGGAACTGGAGAGCCTGGCCGACCGGTCGGGGGCGCTGGCCGTCGAGCTTGCCGGCCTCCTGGGTGATCCGCGGCCGGAGACGGTCCGCTGGCTGGAGGGGCGGGGGCCGGTCGCACGGGATGTGACCCTGGCCGAGGCCCCGGTCTGCGTGGCGGACGCTTTGCGGGAGTCCCTTTTCAAGACGCAAAGTGTTGTGCTGGCCAGTGCCACGCTATCGGTCGGGCGGAAGGGCGGTTTCGCCTACATCCGCTCTCGCCTGGGGGTCGATGAAGCGGATGAACTTCAGCTCGGCTCGCCGTTCGACTACAAAGAACAGGCCGAGTTACACATCGAGATGGGCATGCCGGATGTCGATGATGCGGCGGCGTTCCTGCCTGCCGCCGCGGACGCCATCGAGCGGCACGTGCGAGAAACCGGCGGCCACGCCCTGGTGCTGTTCACCAGCTACGAGATGATGCGTGACGTGGCCGAGCGGGTCCGCGGACGGCTGGAGGATGTCGGCCTGCGGCTCATGGTGCAGGGCGAGGGCATGCCTCGCACCCTGATGCTGGAGCGGTTCCGCAGCGAGCCGGGCTGGGTGCTCTTCGGCACGGACAGCTTCTGGCAGGGTGTCGACGTGCCGGGCGAGGCGCTGATCAACGTCATCATCGTCAAGCTGCCGTTCATGGTGCCCGACCGACCGGTGGTCGAGGCCCGCATCGAGCACATCCGGGCCCACGGCGGCAACCCGTTCATGGATTACCAGTTGCCCGAGGCGGTGCTCAAGTTCAAGCAGGGTTTCGGCCGCCTGATCCGCCGGCGCACCGACCACGGTAAGGTGGTGGTGCTCGACAAACGGGTCAAGACCAAGCGCTACGGCCACAAGTTCCTGAAGGCCATCCCGGAGTGCCGGGTGGTGATTCATCAATAGAGCTTTCCGTTCGGGAGGTGATCCATGATGAGCGGCATTCGCGGGTCGTGGTTCTCGTGTAAGCGGGGCTTCGACCCCGCGCTTTCGCTTGGGGTTCTGTTGGCGTGCCTTGGTCTGGCATTCGGGTGCGGCTGTACATCGATGACCGCACGGCCGACTTACGGTGACAAGGCGATCTTCGAGGAGCAGGCGGTGTTCGTGTCCGGTCAGGGTGACTATCACACCTACCGGATTCCGGCGATGATCGTCACGCCAAAGGGCACGCTGCTGGCGTTCTGCGAGGGCCGCAAGAACAGCACGGCCGACTACGGCAACATCGACATCCTGCTGCGACGCAGCTTCGACCTGGGTTGCACCTGGCAGCCCGTTCAACTCATCGCCGATCATGGCACCAACACGATCGGGAACCCCTGCCCGGTCGTGGACCGCAAGACAGGAACGATCTGGCTGCTTCTGACCGGCAATCTGGGCGACGACAGCGAGCAGATGATCCTCAAGCGTATGGCTCGGGAAACACGCACCGTCTGGGTCTGTTCCAGCCCTGACGACGGCGCGACATGGACCACCCCCGTGGAGATCACGGCCGCCACCAAGCGGCCGGAATGGACGTGGTACGCCACTGGCCCGGGCTGCGGGATCCAGTTGAAAAGCGGCCGGCTGGTGATTCCGTGTGACCACAATGTGGCCGAGCCTCAGGACATCCGGCGTTCGCACGTTATCTACAGCGACGACCACGGGCGGACGTGGAAGATCGGAGGCATGGTCGGCGACGACGTCAACGAGTGCCAGGTGGTCGAACTGGCCGACGGCCGGCTGATGCTCAACATGCGCAACTACGCCAAGGGCGAGGGACGCCAGAGCCGCCGGGCGGTGGTCACGAGTCGCGATAATGGGCTCATCTGGTCGCCAATCGGGTGGGCGCCCGAACTGGTCGAACCCGTCTGCCAGGCGAGTTTCATCCGTTTCACAAAACGGCCGGAGTATCCGAAGAACCGGCTCCTGTTCGCCAATCCCGCCAGCACCAAACGCGACAAGATGACCATCCGCGTCAGCTACGACGAGGGGCAGAGTTGGCCGGTCGCCCGGGAGATCTATCCCGGCCCGTCGGCCTATTCGGCCCTCGCGGTGCTGCCCGACATGACCGTCGGCTGCCTCTATGAACGCGGAGCAAAGCACCCGTACGAAACGATCATGTTCGCCAGGCAGTCAATCGAGTGGATCACCAACGGAGCGGACGGCCTGTGTAGGGATTGGCCATAGAGGGATCCGTTTATCGACGTCCGGTTCGAGTTACGCCTCTGGCACACGAGGACCTTCATCGCAACCGTGCCAGTCAAGATGATCTATGAACCGCCAAGTTACCTACACAGATAACTTGGCGGTCAATACGGCATTGACTCACGGTGGCCGGCCGATTGGCCGACCGAGCGCGGCCTCGATCGCGTCGCGGTGCATGAGGGCGGCCAGCATCTTCAGGCGGATGTAATCCTCGCGATAGAAGACGTAGCCTTTGTGCGGGCTGTTCCAGGCTCGGGTGCCGGAGTCCTTGATGAGATACCAGAATTGGCCGTTGCGTTCGAGCCGGCCGACGAGGTGGATCGCGTGGTCTTCGGTAGTGGCCTCGTTGGCGAATCGCATCTGGCGGGCGTCATCGTCGATCAGGATCGGCGGAATATCGAACGTCGGCACCACCGCAAAGCCCTCGCGGAAGCAGAAGCCCGGTTCGGTGACATCGCCCGCAAAGCACACCGTGTGTCCCCGTCCGGCCGCCTCGCGAATCACCTTGACGTACTCGTCGAGGCGGACGTTGTAGTACCGACGGCCGTGCCGCCAGTTGTCCGGCACCTTGAACTCGCACCATTGGTCGTAGGGCGGCTGCATGAACGACATGAGGCTCACGTAGTTGTCCAGATCGAGCTTGCCGACCTTCTTGAGCCAGTCGGGCGGGCTCATCCGGCCTTCATCGGTGGATACATCAGCAGGCGGGGCGCCGAAATGGTGGTCGAGGATGCGGCGAACGGCCGAGACGACCTCCTGTTCGTCCCACCGGCCGGCGGCTTTCACTTCGGCCAGATACGCGGCCATTTCCCGATATGCGGCCGCATCCTGCAGGATGTCCTGCCCGGCCGTCAGCCCGCGATAGGCCTCGGCCGGCACCGCCCCGTACTGCCGCCAGATGCTCAGCACGGCATCCGGCTCGGAGCCCCTGTTGAACGCTGATTCCCCGCGACTGCGGACGTACCCGCGCGCCTTCTCGACGAACTCCCAGTACCAGGTGAAGGCCACGGAAAAGGCCATCTCACGGCCGGTCAGGCGGTGGACCTCTGATTCGAGGAAAGACGTCGCCGCATAGTCCCAGCACTGCCCGGTGAGCCCCTGCGACACTGGCGGCCGGTGCCAGGCACGCATAAACTCGTCAACCGATTTCGGCGCATCGACCGAGCCCGGATCGAGCATCAGCACCGCCGCTGCCTCGGCCGGCCGTGTCGTCGGCTCGGCCCGCTGACGCAGGTCCTGCTTGAAGGTGTCGGGATACTCACGCCAGACGGCCTTGTCCTGCTGTGCAAGCGCTGCGTCAAGCAAGGTGCCTTGGATCACAAGGCCGAGCACGAGTTTGGTGCAGAACGCACATCTCCATCTCACTGGGCACGCTCCTCTTGGGTACTGCCACGGCAATGCATCAACGAACAGCACCGGCAGAACGATGGAATCGCAGTCGCCTGTTGCTGCCGCAATGATAGCACCGCGGCATCTTGTCCGGCAATGCAACGGGGACAGAGGTGCCCGGAAGGTAGGCCCGCTTGGCCATGCCGAGGATCGGCCATCCTCCACCGTCCTGCTTTGACAATCCGCGTCCGATTTGTCAGATTATGGTCAGGACTTGTCTGCGCGGTCGTGTGTTGGCGGCAGATGTGGTGGGCCGATTGACCAGTCGTGAGTATCCATTTCGGGACTCGGTCGCAGAGGATTCGGGCAGGCTGATGACCCATACCGGCCTGGTACTGTCAGAGCGCTACGAAGAGCACGACACCGGTCCGCATCACCCGGAGTCGCCGGAGCGGGCCCGGGTCATCCGGTTGCGAATGCGAGAGAGCGGTCTGGCCGACAACGCCCTGCTCATCGACCCCAGGCCGGCCGACCCGGCGGTGATCGATCCTGTTCATCCGCCCGAGTACGTGTCGCGGTTCCGAAATGCCTGCCAGCTCCGGGCCGGGTTCATCGACACGCCCGAGTGCCCCGTATGCGATGTGAGCTATGAGATCGCTCTGTTGGCCATCGGCGGGCTCTGCCAGGCAGCCGACGAGATCATGGCCGGACGAATCCGCAACGCCTTCTGTGCGGTCCGGCCGCCCGGTCACCATGCCGAGCGACGCCGAGCGATGGGCTTCTGCTACCTGAACAACATCGCCATCGCGGTCGAGTATCTGCGGGCCAGGCACGGCGTGTCGCGCGTGGCCATCGTCGATTTCGACGTCCACCACGGCAACGGTACGCAGCACCAGTTCCAGCGCGACCCGAACGTCTTCTTCGCCAGCATCCATCAGGACCCCAACACGCTCTATCCCGGCAGCGGCTTTGACTGGGAGAATGGCGAGGGGCCGGGCATGGGCACCACCCTGAATGTCCCGATGGTCCCCGGCAGCGGCGATCCGCAATACGAGCAGGCTTTCGAGGAAATCATTCTCCCGTCGGTGCGCGACTTCAAACCCCAGTTCATCCTGGTCTCGGCCGGTTTCGATGCCCACCGCGACGACCCGCTGGCCCACATTCAGCTCAGCACTGCCTGCTTCCATTGGATGACGCGCAGGCTGGTGGAACTGGCCGCGGAGGTCTGCGACCATCGACTGATCAGCACGCTCGAAGGCGGCTATGACCTCGACGCCCTGGCCGACTCGGCCCAGGCTCACGTCGAAGCGCTGATGAGTGGGTCAGCAGGCTGTTAGACCGCTAGGCTTCTAGGCCGTCAGGCTGCCGGCATTGCGCCAGGTTAGCGATTCGCTCTGACCTGCCCTACGGCTGACTGCTGACTGCTGAAAGCTGAGAGCTTCTTCTCACGCCACCGTGTCCACGCCGCCGCTGCTCGCGCCTGAGACCGGCGGGGCGGAGCCGACCGAGCCGCCGCCCGCGTAGACGTCGACCCCCATCTGCTGTGACATGGCCATCATCTGGGTGCTCTCGATGCTGAACTGCGAGGACGAGTACATGAAGGTGCCGCCGGCCTGCGAAGCCTGCTGCTGTTGCTGGAGCAGGCCCATCATGAGGCCGAGAAGGCCTTTCTTCTCCTCGTCGTCGTCGCTCTGCATGTACTGGAGCATCAGGAGCAGGAGCATCGCTCCGAGAATCTGGTTGTCCGCCAGCACCGGGCCGTAGGTGCCGACGAAGGATTCCACGCTGGCCGAGATCGAGGTGGACTGCATCTGCACGGCCGACTGACTGGCCGTAATGGAAGCCCCGGCCACGGCGCCCTGGCCCTTGGCGGCCAGACCCCCGTCGACGCCGCCTGTCTGGGTCGGCGGTGCATAATTGACCGGTGTCATGGGCGTTCCGCCCACGTAACTGCCGATTGGTGAAACCCCGCTCATTGCTCCTCCTCCTGGTTGTCCCGCTCTTGAGGTACCCGTTGATGAAGTGTGGGGCAGAAGACGTACCGGCGAAGCCTCGCTGGTTCCGCGAAATCGGTGGCTGCGTTAACGATCTGTTCAAAATGAACTTACGGTGAGCGGTTCCATCATTGCCGGATTTGACGTTTATGACGGCGCGCCTGCCATCGAACGAGGCTGCCGAGACTCCTGCACTCAAGCGCTTGTGCGATCGAAGGTTGAAGAAGGTCGAACGGGCAACAGGAACTGCACGGCGCGAAGCGGCTTGGCGGCGGCTTGCTCAGTGGGCTGCGTTCAGGCATGATCGGGTGATTCGGTTGGGCGGGGCGGTTGGCGGGTGGGATGTCTGTTTCAAGGATGACGAAGATGGACAGCGAGCCGGGCCGGCATGGGCAGGGCAGTCTCGAGGTGATCACCGGCTGCATGTTCAGTGGCAAGAGCGAGTCTCTGATCGCCCGTCTCGACGAGGCTCGCGAGCACGGCCGGCCTGTGGCGGCTTTCAAGCACAGCTCCGATAACCGTTACAGCCGGAGCGAGATCGTTGCCCACTGCGGACGCCGTGAGTCGGCTGTTGCCGTCCCCGATGCGTCTCGGATCGTGGAGCTGGCCGCTGGTGGCGACTTGATCGTTATCGACGAAGCTCAGTTTTTCGGCACTGATCTGGTGGAGGCCTGCCGTGTCCTGGTGGCCGGCGGCAAGGAGGTCGTGGTTGCCGGGCTGGATCTCGACTCCTGGGGCCTGCCTTTCGGCCCGATGGCTGACTTGATGAGCATTGCCCACCGGGTCACGCGTTTGGAGGCCGTCTGTGCATGCTGCGGCCGGCCCGCCGATCACACCCAACGCCTCTCACCCGTTGCCGGTCAAAAGATGGTCGGCGGGGCCGGGTGCTATGAACCGCGTTGCGCCGGGTGCTTCCGGGCTCCTCCGATTGAGCTGCGTTGCTGATCGAGGGCTGGGCCATGACAAGGCCCGCTATCGGGCCGCGGGTTGCGGGGGGAGGGCGAGGACCTTGCCGGACAGCCTGCGGACCATCACCTCGGCGACGTTCAGTGCCTGCCTGCCGCCGAAGGCTCCGATACGCAGGTCGCCGCCGTGGGTCCGATTACAGAACCGCACATCAGGCAACTGGAGGGTCACGACTCGCCACGCACCGGTTCGCCCCAGGTCAATCGGGCGGGCCGAACGGAAAGCACCGCCCATCGCGCCGTTATCCGGGTCGCTGTTGTCGTAATCGATCCGCAGCGAGTCGCAGCCGTCGTCGTCACGGAAGACGACGGTCACCTCGGCCGCCCGGTCCGCCTCGTCGAACATGAACGAGTCGTCAATGTTGAAGTAGAGGTAGCGGCCGGCGTTCCTGTCCGGCCCGGCGGTGGTGACAACCGCCCTGCGGCCGTCAACGACGCTCGACTTCCACCAGCCGTCGCCGGAACCCGGCATGAGGACCAGGCCGCTGACCTCGCGTCCCGACCATCGCACCTGGTCGGCATTGATGTACGGCCCGGCCGGCGGCAGCCGCGTGCCTTCACGGAACATTCGGGCGTAGCGGGCGGTCATCTCGATGAAGCGTACGCCCCAGACCTTCGAGCGGGCGATATCGGTGCCCTCGTGCCATTCGTTCCAGGTCTCGACGTGGACGATCCAGGGGCGGCGGTCCGGCCGCATCCGCAGGAGACGCTCCCACTGCGCCAGGTAGAACCCGCCACTGCGGCGATTCACCACCACTGGCTTGCGTCCCGGCACCGCCGAGTGATCGTATCCCGGGCCGAGGGCCGCAACAATGTCGCCCAGCTTCAAGCCCAGGGCCCCGCCCCAGACATACCAGCCGTCGGCCTGGCCCGGCCAGTCGGTGTGGCGGATGAGAAAGAAATCAGTGGCACAATCCTTTTTGAACCGTTGGCGGGTGTCGTCGAACAGCTTGTCGTCCACGGCGGCGGCGAACCCTGCCCCGTACAGGAAGATGATGGGCCGCCCGTCGATCCGGGCCCATTTGTCGGGCGGGATCAGGCTGAAGAAATCGCGAATTGTCGTGTAAAACCAGTCACGGCCCTGCGGCGTGGTCAAATCGATTCGCACGTTCTTGCGGCCGTCGGGAAGCACGTTCACCTGCAGCGTGCTGGTGTCGTAGAACAGCCCGATCATGGGCGGCGCGGGCGAGGCCTTGTTCCGCCTGTGTTCAGCCAGCATCCGGTCGTGAGCCGCAAGCAGTGGGGGCAGTCCCGCGAAACTCCAGCCCTCGTAGTCTCCCGGGAAGCCCCAGAAGACCGGCATGAAGAAATCGAGCTCCGCCTCGGCCATGTCACGAAGCTGCGAGTAGTGCCAGTTGGGCG
>CAZPIO010000096.1:0-29125 GCA_964586235.1 uncultured Planctomycetales bacterium | reverse complement strand
TCATCGCGCGCATCACAACCCTGGCTCCGTCGACGCCGAACGTGCACGTCGCCCTCCTGGCCAATACCTACGGCATCCCGTTCGTCTTCCTCACCCTGTCGGCCGATGCGACGCGGGCCCAGCAGCTTGTCGGGCGCAAGGTCGTCCTGCGGGTTTACGGCGATGCCAACAGTTGCGACGCCCGGCTGATCGACGTGCAGGACGTCCTGACCACCCAGCAAATGGACGAGATCCTGGACCTGAAAGACCCGCCGCCGCTGAATATCTGCCCCGTCACGCCCTACGGCGGCTACAGCGCGTCGGCGGACGGATTCTGGCCGGAGGACATCTGCTATTTCGGCGGGAAGGCGGCCAATTTCGGCCTGCTGCGCCGCTCGATCCCGTCGAACTGCCCCGTCGCCATGGGCTTCTCGTTCGACCTGTGGAACGAGTTCCTCGATCAGACGGTTATCACCGGCCGGACGCTCCGCGAGGAGATCGCGCTGCGGCTGGCCGGCTTCACCTACCCCCCTGCCGACATGCCCGCGCTGGCCGCTGCCCTCGAGGGCATCCGGGAGGACCTCTTCAAGAGCAAGACCACCACCGTTTTCAGTCCTACCCTGCAGAATGCCATCGTTGCTGCCCTGCAGGACTCCCAATACGGCTTTGATCCGTACCAGAACATCCGCTTCCGCAGTTCGACCAACGTGGAAGACAGCGCCCAGTTTACCGGCGCCGGCCTTTATGACAGCTTCAGCGGCTGCCTGGCCGACGACCTCGACGGCGACGAAGTCGGCCCGAGCATCTGCGACCCGACGGAAGATAACGAACGCGGGGTTTTCCGGGCGATCCGCAAGGTGTTCGCCAGCTTCTACAACGACAACGCCTACCTCGAACGGCTGCGTTTCGGCATCGATGAGAACCAGGTCGGCATGGCTCTGCTGGTACACCATTCGACGCCCGACCCGATCGAGATGGCCAATGGCGTTGCCACGCTGGAGAAGACGACCAGCATGAGCCTGATTAAGCTCGTGACCCAATTGGGTGCCGTCTCCGTGAGTAACCCGACCGACGGATCAATCCCCGAGGAAATCGACGCCAAAGTCTATGCCTCCAGCACCACCCTGACCATCCGGGGGTATTCGAATCTTGTGCCGCTGGGGGCAACGGTGATGACCTGGGAAACCGATTACCGCAATCTCGCCGCTCTCCTCGTGCAGGCCAGCAGCGCCTTCGCCTCCGCCACCGGCAAGACCAAGTACGTGCTCGATTTCGAATACAAAAAAGTCGAGCCCGACGGGGCTCTGCGGGTCAAGCAGATCCGCGAGCTTCCGCAACCGAGCACGACGCCGAGCATCACGCCGTTCCTGATCGCCGAGCCCACGCAATACAGCACCTATCAGGCCGAAGGCAGCGAGATTCTCGCCAACCACCGGCTTAAATCGCAGTGGACCATCCAGACCAGAAGCATGTGGCTGACGCCGGAAAACCTGACCCAGAGCATCTATGACAGCGTGACCTTCGAATACGTTGACAGCGAGGGGAACACCCGCACCCGGACCGGCTCGCCGGCCGATTGGCCGGTCGCTTCTTATTCCTACGCGTCCAACACGACCACAGACAGGTGGCTGCTGGCGGACATGGGCAACTCGCGCCAGTACACCCTGACCACCAGCGGCGTCGGCGCGCTGGTCTCCCCCGCCCAGTGCCCACTGCTGACCATTCGAGACCTGGGATCATTGGACAGCGGAAGCCTCCTGATCCGCGTCGACCACGATCAGCCGGTGCCCTATTGGAACTACACCACACCCGGCATGACCACGGTCGACAATGTCGGTATGACACGTCCGCTGGGCATCCAGACCGGCGACCAACTCCAGACGCGCAACCTGATTGGTGGAAAAGTGTCGATTACCACGCAGTTCTATTGGCCACCCCGGCCGGGCGGCATCATGATCTACACCGCCCCGCTGGCCCGCTTCCTCGAGACCCGGATCACCGGCTACACCAGCCAGGAGATCATCCTGCACAGCTTCTACTCGCAGACCTACAAGCCGGAACACCACAACTTCAGCGAGCACTTCGCGTTCGAGCCCCGTCTGGAGCCCGGCCTTTCGCCGTCGATCCTCCAGGAATTGCGCAGCCGAAACATCCGGCTGATTCACGTTTACCGTGACAGCAGCGGTGTTTCGACATTCACCATCTACGGCTTCGATGCACCCGTCGCCCTGACCGATTTCGATGACGACGGCGACGTGGATCAGACGGACTTCGGACACCTGCAGGCCTGCATGACCGGACCGGATACTGCTCCAACGGATCCGGCCTGCGCGGACGGCGACCTGGATCACGACAGCGACGTCGACACCGACGATTTCACGGTATTCTTCGGCTGCCTGTCCGGGGCCGACACCGCCCCCGGTGCGGACTGCTGGCAGTGATGAGCGGCCCGCCCCGGCCCGTCAGTGCGTCGCTGGCCCCAGAATCCGTTCTGGGGCCTTCTGCGTCAAGGATTCCCATCCTCATGATCGCCAAATGTAGAACGAACTCCGCCAGGACAGGCGGCCCGGAAAGGATTCCGGGCCGAGCGACCGTCAGCCGCGATCGGCAGGTCTCCGCCGCCCTCGGCGGCTTCGACCGTGCCCTGCCTGTCAATTCGTGCTCAGCTCGATGCCGATGTCCAGGGCAGGGGCGGAATGTGTGATCGCTCCGACCGCGATGCGATCGACGCCGGCCTGGGCGATGCTCCGCACGGAGTCCAGGCCAATCCCGCCGGAGGCCTCAATCTTGACCCGGCCGGCCAGGCCCAGCGCGTCCCGCTGCTTGACCGCCTGGCGCATCTGCACAATCGTGAAGTTGTCGAGCAGCACCACGTCGACACCGGAGACCTTGAGCACCTCCTCAAGCTGTTCGAGCGTGTCGACTTCCACCTCGATGAACTCGGGGGGCGGAGCGAGCTGCGCGGCCTCGTGGATCATTTCGGCCGTCGCGGCCGCGAGATCCTTGACCCCCACGCCGACAAGGTGGTTGTCCTTCACCAGGATCGCGTCTTGAAGGCCCATGCGATGGTTGCGCCCCCCGCCGCATCGCACGGCGTACTTGTCAAGCTGCCGCCAGCCGGGGATGGTCTTACGCGTGTCGTAGATCCTCGCCTGGGTATCCGCGACCGCATCGACGTACTTGCGGGTCAGCGTGGCCACGCCGCAAAGGCGTTGCACGAAGTTTAACAGCGTCCGCTCGATGCCCAGCAGCAGGATCATCGGCCCGGCCAGAGCCGCGATCTCCATGTCAGGCTTGATGGCCTGGCCGTCCTCGACCTTCACCATCACCGTCAGCTTGTTGGAATACGCCTCGCGCAGCAGGTCGAAGATGACCGAGCCGGCGAAAACGCCCCGCTGGCGTGAGACGACGCGGGCCGTCCCGGTCGCCGTCGGGGCCACCGTCGTCTGTGAGGTGATGTCGCGATCGACACCATCCTCGGCCAGAGCATCCTCCCACTGCCGGCGAAGCCGTTTGCGATCGATCAGTTGAGCCATAGTCGTCATCCCCGTCATCCACATCTTGACGAGCCGGTGGCTTTACGCCACCGGTTTTCGCGAATCTGTCACCGAAGACCACGGGGATGAACCCCGTGGCTCGTCAAGGTCGCGGCTGCAAGTTGAGCAAAGCGAAACCCGCCGTGGCGGGCCGCTCCTACCCTGGATCGCGGTCAGAGACCGCTCCTGCCCTGGATCGCGGCTACAAGCCGCTCCTACGGGCTGGCGTCCGCCTTCTCGACCTGCGGCCCGGTTTCCAGTTGGCGGATCCGGTCGCGGAGCACGGCCGCCCGCTCGAAATCCAGTTGCTCGGCCGCCTCCAGCATCTCTTTCTCTAATACGGCGATCAGCTCCGTACGATCGTACTCGTCCTCCGGTGCGTGCACCGCCTCGCGGGCGATCTTGCGGGCCGAGACCTCCTGCTCCAGTGCGCTGCGGATCGCCTTCTTGATCGTCTCCGGCGTGATCTTATGCTCCTCGTTGAACTTGAGCTGGATCTCACGCCGGCGGTTGGTCTCGCCGATAGCCCGCTCCATGCTCGGGGTCGTCTTGTCGGCATACAGAATGACCTCCGCGTTGACGTTCCGCGCGGTCCGGCCGATGGTCTGCACCAGCGAGGTCTCGCTTCTCAGGAAACCTTCCTTGTCGGCATCCATGATCGCCACCAGCGACACCTCCGGCAGATCCAGCCCCTCGCGGAGCAGGTTAACCCCCACCAGCACGTCGAAATTGCCGCGCCGCAGATCGTTCAGGATCTCGACCCGCTCCAGGGTGTCGATCTCGCTGTGCAGGTACTTGCAGCGGAAGCCTTTCTGCTCGATATACGCGGACAGATCCTCGGCCAGCCGCTTGGTCAGCGTGGTCACCAGCACGCGTTCGCCCACCGCCACCCGCTCGTTGATCCGGTCGAGCAGGTCGGGCACCTGCCCGCGAGCCGGCCGCACGTAGATCATCGGGTCCACCAGCCCCGTCGGCCGGATGATCTGCTCGACCACCTCGCCGCCGCATTTCTCCAACTCGTACGGCCCCGGGGTAGCGCTAACGAACAGCACCTGGTTCCACATGCCCTCGAATTCCTC
The DNA here is from genome assembly GCA_964586235.1 of uncultured Planctomycetales bacterium. Taxonomy (GTDB): domain Bacteria; phylum Planctomycetota; class Phycisphaerae; order UBA1845; family PWPN01; genus JAUCQB01. The sequence continues at coordinate 24,531 of CAZPIO010000096.1, read as the reverse complement.
GAACCGCAGCGGCCGGTTGTCCAGGCACGACGGCAGTCGGAATCCGTGCTCGACCAGCACCTCCTTGCGGCTTCGGTCGCCGGCAAACATCGCCCGGATCTGCGGAATGGTCACGTGCGACTCGTCGACGACCAGCAGGAAGTCCTTCGGGAAGTAGTCGATCAGCGTGAACGGCCGGGCCCCCGGCGGCGAACCATTCAGGTGCCGCGAATAATTCTCGATCCCGCTGCAGTAGCCGACCTCCTGGATCATCTCCAGGTCGTACCGCGTGCGGGCGCTCAGCCGCTGGGCCTCCAGCAGCTTGCCCAGCCGCTTGAGCTCCATCAGCCGCAGGTCGAGTTCTTCCTGGATGCTCTTGAGCGCCGCCGCAACCCGATCCTCGGGCATCACGTAGTGTACGGCCGGGTAAATGAAGATCGCATCCTCGCCGGTGATCGTCTCGTTGGTCAGCGGGTCGATCAGGTCGATCCGGTCGACCTCGTCGCCGAACAGCTCGATGCGGTAGGCAAACTCCTCGTTGCCGGGGCACACCTCGACCACGTCGCCGCGAACACGAAACTTGCCGCGCCGGAAATCGATGTCGTTCCGCTCGTATTGCAGGTCCACGAACCGCCGCAGCAACTCGTCGCGCTCGACCCGGTCGCCCCGGCGGAGGGTGATGACGCTCCGCTTGAAGTCCTCGGGTGAACCAAGGCCGAAGATGCACGACACGCTGGCCACGATGACCGCGTCGCGCCGCGAGACCAGCGAACTGGTTGCCGACAGCCGCAGCCGGTCGAGATCGTCGTTCCGCGAGGCGTCCTTCTCGATGTAGATGTCCCGCTGGGGAATGTACGCCTCGGGCTGGTAATAGTCGTAGTAGCTGACGAAGTACTCGACCGCGTTCTCGGGGAAGATCTGGCTGAACTCGTCGTAGAGCTGGGCCGCCAACGTCTTGTTGTGGCTGATCACCAGCGCCGGCCGCTTGAGGTTGCGGATCACGTGGGCCATCGTGAAAGTCTTGCCCGACCCGGTCACGCCCAGCAGGCACTGGAACCTGCGCCCGGCCTCGAATCCGGCGGTCAGCTTCTCGATCGCCGCCGGCTGGTCTCCGGCCGGCTCGAACTCGCTATGGATGACAAAATCCGACATCTTCACGTCGGGTCCCCTGCCCCGACACCTCTCATCTCGCCCATCCCGAACCGCTCATCCACATCCTCGGTCCCCCTATGGTATGCCCCCAGGTCCAGGCCTTCAAATCCCCCTGTGTCCAGTGTGCCACTGCTCTGTGAGCAGTGCCCGTCCGTGACACCTTGGTCGAATGACTCAAAGCGTGGCCAGCGGCAGGCCTATTTGATATGCTGAGGCGGCACAAATGGAGAGCCAGCCATGATGCAGACGTATGTACCGATCCTCTTTGGCCTGGGAACCCTTGTTCTCTTCGCCGCGGCTGCGGCCGCAGCCGATCCGCCAACGGCCTCCGCCCCGGCGGAACCGGCAAAGGAACTCCGCGTTGCCGCCGTCCAGATGCGCTCGGGCACGGACCTTGACGAGAACATCAAGAAGACCATCGACCACATCGCCCGCTGCGCGAAAGACGGCGTCCGCGTCGTCGTCTTCCCCGAGTGCTCCGTGACCGGTTACGTGGGCGAGTCCCTCAAATCGATGACCGCCGAGCAGCTCGTGGCCGCCGAGCAACGCATCAGCGAGGCCTGCAAACAGCACAACGTCTACGCCATCGTCGGAATGCCCTGGCGCGAGAACGGCAAGCTGTTCAACTCGGCAGTCATCATCTCGCCGGCCGGCAAGACCATCGAGCGATATCACAAGATGCGCCTCGCCGAGGCCTGGCCCGACCCAGGCGACCATCTGTCGGTCTACAAGATCGACGGCGTGATGTGTACCACCATCGTCTGTCACGACGAGCGCTACCCCGAACTGGTCCGCCTGCCGGTCCTGGTGGGCGCGCAGATCGTCTTCTACATCTCCAGCGAATCCGGCCTCCACGAGGAGTCAAAGATCGACCCCTACCGCGCCCAGATCCAGGCCCGGGCGGTAGAGAACGGCGTGTGGGTGGTCCATGCCAACGCCCCGGCGAACCAGGATGCCACCGGCTCGCACGGCCAGAGCCGCATCATCACCCCCGGCGGCAACATCGTCCAGGAGGCCTCCATCTTCGGCGAGGACGTCGTGACCAGCACGCTCAAGGTCTCCCGCGCCGCCCGCCACAACGCCAAGAGGAGTCTCGAAAACGAGCCCCTGCGCTCATGGTGGCAAGAGGGAATGAAGCTGGTCCGAATCATCGAGTGATCAAAGGCCTCGCGTCTGCTCCTTTCTGGCTCCACACAGAAGAGAAACCACCAGGAGCGGGCCGGATTGCCCGCAGTCCGCCACTGGCGGCCTTTGCCCCGCTTCCGACTCTGCGCCCGGGCGCGACCTCTATTCGAGCCCGAGCCTGAGGCCCCGGCCTCAGAGCCGGCGGCAGACCGAAACGATTCTGAGACCGGCGAGCACAGTGCTCGCTGGCCGGTGGCACATGGATGCAGAGAAGAGCGATCTCAGCCCATCCAGGCAAAGAGGGCGGTGCCCTTCCACATGTAGTGAGCGTAGTTGGCGGTGATGGCGGCGCCGAGGAGGACAACGACTAGGCCGCTGATCGCGGGAATGACGCGGAGCAGGATCAGGCTCCCGCCGCCGGACAGTTGCCCGGCACCGTCTTCGGAGGACATCAACCGGGCGGCGAATCGCCTGCTCGACAGGGCCAGGAAGCCGATCAGCATCAACGTCAGGGCCAGACCGAGACTGAACACCGCAACGGAATACAGGGCCCCCAGCACGACATTCGCGCCGATGCCCAGAAGCATGATGATCGTGGCCGTCGGACAGGGGACGATGCCACCCGTTATTCCCAGGATCAAGATCATTCGGCTGGTGACTTGCGCCGGATCCCGCCCGACGGGGCCGGAGGCGGGCATTTCAGGATGCGCGTGAGCGTGATCATGACCATGAGAATGGTCGTGGGCATGTTCGTGTGCGTGCCCGTGAGCGTGGCCGCCGTGATCGTGGCCATGAGCGTGCGGGTGAACGTGCTCGTGAACATGGTCATGGGCATGCGAATGATCGGGCACGGCGGCGTGCGAATGCGTGAAGAGCCGGCGGAACCACGACCGCTCGTCGTCGTGCTCGTGCTCGTGATGGTGGTGAAGGAGGCGCCCTCGCGAGGCCCGCCAGATGAGCGCCAGGCCCATACCCGCGACCAGCAGCCCGGAGATCAGCCCCAGCCAAAGCTGCAACCGCGGCCCCAACGCCGGGTTGGTTGCCTGGTAGAAAGCCCAGATAAGCCCGAGGATCACGACCAGGGCGGTATGGGTCACGGACACCACAATGGCCAGCAGAATCGCGTGCCAGTAGGTGCCGCTTTGGCTGATGAGGTAGGCCGCAACGACGGTCTTGGCGTGGCCGGGCATGAGCGCGTGGGCCGCACCCCAGACGAATGACAGCCCCGTGACCATGAGAAAAACCATCAGCCCCCAGCGGCCCTGCAGCAGCGCCATCAGCCTGTCGGCCTGGGCCTGATACTTCGTCTGCACGCCCGCCACCGGGCCGGTCAGCCCTTCCTTGTAGCGTTCCGGTACGCCGGACAAATCCTCGGCTTCGGGACGGCCGGCGACCGCGTTGGGGCTCGATTCGACGGGCGCCGCAGCCGTAGCCGGCGCGAGCACCTTGAACCGGAATGTCGCCGACCGCTCCTGGGGCAGGTTGGCCGGGTCGTATTGCTCGAACTTGAACGGGTCGGTCGTCCAGAGGGCCGGATGCGGAGGAAGAAACTCAAGACCAGGCATGGCTTCCAGAAGGATTCGCTTGAGACCGGGGTTGGCCTGGTAGCTCTTGTCCTCGTACTCGAGCGTGTGCAGACCCGGCGCCAGCCGCCGCCCAAACCGGCCGACATAGCGGATCAACAGCCGGTAGGTTGGCATGTTGGCAAAGCCCGGCATCTCGAAAATCACGCGGTTCGCCGACTTGCGGCCGGTCGCGGGATCGACGGCATCCTCGACAGCCTGCAAGGACAACGGCCGCCCGTCGAGGACCGCGCGAAGATCGGACTGGCGTCGCTTGACCTCGAGGCTCAGCCAGGCCTGCTGCTCGTCCGACGTGACCGTGCCGTCCTTGTCGGCGTCCATCTCCGCCTCCTGGAGACGCGAGGATGGGTTCTCGGCGACAAAAAGCAGAAAATCGACCTCAAGCCGGTCGGGCAGAATCCACAACACGCTGACATGCTCGATATTGTCGTTTCCGAGCGGATGCGCCAGACAAGGAATGGCCACGGCAAGGGCGGCCATCACCGCCAGCCATCGCGAGCCGAAGGGGACTCCCATGCGGGCAAAACTGACCGGGGTTGTCTGAGGTGCTGTCAGACACGTGCGGCGAGTGTGGCCGGCCTGCATCATTGTTTGGCCAGAGTCTGCTGCAACTGGTTCAAGCCTTCAAGTGCGAGGCGGAATTGCCCGGCTTCGGGCCGTTCCTGCCGATCCTGCAGGGCCTGCTCGTAGATCTGGATGGCGAGCTTGCACTCGTCCTCGGCCTCCTGGCCGGTCTTCAGCGCCGCGAGCAGGTGGTGAACGGCGGCCACGTTGGCGTGAACCAGCCAGAGATTCTTGAGGGCATCGTCCGCTTCGGAGTACACCTTGCGGGCCTCGTCGGCCACCACGATGGCCTGCTTCTTCAGATCTTCCGCCTCTTTGGAGGCGGCCGCCGGCTGGTAAACATAGGCCGGCTCCGCCTGCTGATCGAGTTCGATCCCCATGCCCTGGGCGTGGCTCAATGTCTGAGCCTGCGCCTGCAAATCGGCCGCCCGCTCCGCCTGGATATATGCGGTCATGAGCGCCAGGTCCCCCTCCAGCGTCTGGGCGTAGCCGACGAGGAAACCGGACTTGTTGATCAGTTCGAGCCGGGCGTTCTCCTTGCCGGGCACTTGCTCGGACTGCGCCTGCTGGATCTGGCCACGGGCCGCCGTGCGGGCGTTCTGCGCCGCCTGCTTACCCTGGGTGCTCAGCAAGTCGACCGCCTTCAACGCGGTGGCGTCAGCGTTGGCAGCGGCGGCTTCGGCCGCCCGCAGCGCCTTGGTCGCCTCCTCCTTCAGTTCCGCCTGCGCCTTGCGCAACGAGTCCAGCCTGGCCGCCTCTGTCTTCTGGCGGCGGTGCACTCCCTGAATCTGCGTATCGACGGAGGCCAGCCACTGATTGCAGGCCGCCAGCCTCGCCTCGGCCGCCGCAAGCTCGTCCCGGATCGCAAGCAAGCCCTTGCTCGGTGCCATGGGTTCGTTTGGGTTAGCCGCCACCAGCGGGGCGGTCAGCAATTCCTGCTCATCCTCGGTGTCCGGCCTGGCGTTGCGAATGCCGCCCTTCTCGAGAATCGCCGCCTCGCGAATCCCGACCCGGTAATCATCCGAGGCCTTGCGGTAGTCGGTCATGAAGCGTTCCATCGCTCCCGGCTCGACCGGGTCCACGCCCTTCTCCTTCAACTGCATCATGCGGAGCTGGGCATCCTTGGCGGCCTTCTCAGCGGAAGCGAGGGCCTGCTCCAGAGTCGCCTTATGATCGCGGAGCCTGGAGACGTCGGCCTCGGCCGCTGCGATGTCGGCGAGAACTCCCTCCCGCTCCGTACCGAGTTTCTTCAGCCACTCCTGCGGGGTCGGTGGCTTCTCAACGATCACCGGAGCCGGTGGTTCCTCCGGAGTGGAGGCGGGCTCTCCGGGCTGCTCGGCAACCGGCGGCTCGGCCGGCTCAGCCGGTTCGGGGGCAGGCGGCTGGGCCTTTTCGCCCTTTCCGCCGAACAGCAGGCCGGTCAGCTTGTCCAGCGGGCCTGGCTTGCCCCCGGCGGCGCGCCGCTTGGCAGGTGCCGCAGGAGCGCTTTTCTCGGGTGCGACGTCAACTCGGGCCGGTCTGGTTGTGGGCGAGACCTCCGTGCCCGTGATCACCGCCTCGATGGCCGCGATCTGCGACTGGGCCAACTGCCAACGGCCGCGGATCTCCTCAAACCTGGCTCGCGCCGCGATGGCTTCGTCGCGCTGCATCGCCGCCTGGCGCCGCAACAGGTCAGCCTCGTGGTAGATCAGAACAGCCTCAAGGTGAGTGGCAACAGGGTGCGATCGGCCGGTCACGGGGCCCTCGGAGCTGTCCTCGCTCATGTTCACGGCCTTCTGAACGATCGCGAGAGCCTCACCGATGAGATTCAAGTTCTTGTCCAGTTCCGCCTTCAGCGCGGCATAGTTGCCCATGGACGGCGGCGCCTTCGCACCCCCGCCGGTCAGGCGGCCGAGTTCGTTGCGGAGTGGCAGCAGCTCGCTTTCGCTGGCCGAGATGCGATCCTGAAGCGACTTCAGGTCCGCGGGCCATTGATCCTCCGAGGGAAATCCGGCCTCGGGCTGCGAGGCAACCGCGCCAGCTCTGGCGATCAACTGCTGTCCGCCGGGCTCATAGGTGTTGAGCATCCGGGTGGCCTGGGCTACCTCCGCGTCAATCCGCTGGTCGAGCAGTGCCTTGGGAGACTGGAGGCTCCTGGCGGTGAGGGCGAGAACGATCAGGACGACGAGCACGATGGCCACCGCCACAACGGCGCCCAGGTTTGACTTGATCGTCTGCTGCAGGTCGCGAAGGGCAACCTGGGCAGGGGCCATGGCCAAAGGTTTTTCGTTTTCCACGTGGGGCTCCGGTGCTGTGCGGGCCGGTGGTCGGTCTTGGGCGGTGCCGCCCGCCACCCTATTCCGGTGACAGGTGGCGGGGAAGGAACCACGTCAGGTCGGGGACTTCACCCCTAACGTCCACATCTGTACCAACTTGAGGCCGAACCGTCAACGTCGGAGCACCGGCAATACCCCGGAAGGGTCCGTGACACGCTGGGCGGCTCTTTCAGAACCCCGAGCGTAAGCGAGGGGCCCGACCGCAAAGCGGTCGGCGCCGCAGGGGGGGGGCCGCTCCCTCACGGTCGCCACGGCGAACCAGGGTCGCGGTTCTGAAAGAACCATAGCGACTCCCCGCCGAATGTGTCACGGACCCGCCCCGGAACGCTGCTCACAGAGCAGTGGCACACAGATGGCGGAGCCGTGGCCAACCGGTTTTTCGGCCAGCTACTGGGCCACGCGGGAGGCCGGCCGGCTCGTCACCCGCTTCCCGGCCCCGTTCAGGACGGTAACCTTCAGCTTATCCATGTTCAGCCAGACCGAACTGACCATGTCGGCGATCCCGCTGTCCCCCGCGTCGCTGAGGCTGAGGGCTATGTGGGTGGCGTCCGGCACCGTCTGGCCCAGGGCGGGGTCCAGGTCAACCCACCGGCCATCGATGAAAAACTGGGTCCACAGGTGACCCACGAAGACCCCCTCTCGCCCGGCGAAACGCCCGGCGTAAACGATGCCGGTCACCAGCCGGGTGGGGATGCCCATCGCCCGCCCCAGGGCGGCCAGCAGCACGCCGTGTTCGGTGCAGTCGCCCTCCTTGCTGCGGGCGGTCTCGCTGGCGGTAGCGAAGCCGACGTTGAGGTTCTTGTCCTCGACATAGTCGCTGACGAACCGGCAGAGCTTCTCGGCCTGCTTCATCAGGTCTTTCTCGTCGCCAACGGCCTGCCGGGCCAGGTCCGCGACCGCCGTGTCCTTATAGTTGACCACCGACGAAGGCGCCAGGTATCGCTGCCTCTCCTCTTCGGTCAGAACCCGGGGCTTCGAGCCGCCAGGCTGGTTGAGGTCGGGCTTGCCGCCCTTGGCCGTCCGGCGGGTCAGCGCGATTTCCAGCTCGGACGGGCTGCGTCGAACCACCTTCTGCATGTCGGTCTCGGGGACTTCGGTCAGTTTGACGCGGTCAGCCTTGCCCTCGAGCGTGATCAGGTAGCTGATCTGGTCGGCGCGCGTGTTCACGGGCTGGTCAACGGAGATGAGCAGGTCAACCATGAGTTCGGTGGGCTCATTCGGGGCCAGGGCCACGGACTTGCTGGCGACCACGATCTCGATCGGCAGATTCATCAGTTCCATACGGCTCTTGACGATGTTGCCGTCCTCGGTCATCCAACTGATCGTCTCGATATCGTTCTGACCGAGCATATTGGTGATCCGCATGACCTGGCTGGTTCTGAAAGCCCGGACCTTGCGGCCAAACAGGTCGATGGTCTCGGGCTCCATGACCTCGACGGACATGGGGATCACCTTGTCGGGCGAGATGCTCGGTTCGTAGGCTGACAGTTGGTACTTGTCGCCCGCCTTGAGACCTCGCCTCACCTGCTCGCGGTAAACGGCCCAGCTCATCATGGCCCCCTCGGGGAGCTTGTAGACTTTTGGCTCGCTTCCCTGGCCGAACTGCGTGGTGCTGATGGTCACTTTGCCATCAGAAACGGTTCCGCGAGTGCTCGGACCTGCCATCGCTCCCAGCCGAACGGTGTTGCTGAAGCCGAGGGGTTTTCCGTCAAGCGTCTCTTCGGTTTGCTGGATGACACGGGCGGCGACCCCCTGGCCGGCCCGGCTCATCTCGATGACCATGTCGGTCCGGCTCCGGATGACGTCGGTACCCGCCCGGCGATCACGTTTCATGGAGTTGTGGGCGTGACCACTCTTCTTGCCCTTTATGTACACCACATACCACTCGTCGATAAAAGTACCGGACGGCGGGTTGCTGACATCGACCGCCGGCACGGGACCGGCGACAAATCCGACGACGAGCAGTACGGGCAGGAATCGCTTGGTTCTCATTTGATCTCCTCAAGATCACCCCTCGGCACGGGCAACTGGACCCGGTTGCCCCCGGCCGTTGCTGCGGAGTGTATCTACCGTTATACACCTGTAGGAGCGGCTTGTAGCCGCGATCCTCAATCCGGGCGTTGCCACGGAGTGTATCTGCCGTTGTATGCCCGGGCAATCCGGTGCGGACTCTGGACAACCGGCCGGACCGTCGATAAGATACTGGAGTGTTCGGCGTTGATCGCCGTAAGCACCGCTAGCTCAACTGGATAGAGCATCGGCCTACGGAGCCGAAGGTTGCAGGTTCGAATCCTGCGCGGTGTATTTCATCTGCTTCTGCCCTTGCACTGGCGGGTACTCCTCTTGTGAAACGCCCGAGCCCTCTGAGTGCAGGATGCCGTGTCGTCCCTTACTGGCCGGAATCGCCGGCGGGGCGCTTGGCCGCTTGCGATGCTGCCTCGGACCAGTCTTGGTATAGTGAAGCCCGATCGGTATCCTCCGAACCAGGGTTCGCCCCCCACCCACTATGGAGCACGTGTAGATGTACACCCGCCTTTCGATCCGACGCTGGTCACTTGTGTGTCTTGCCGGTCTGCTGGTATCCGGCCGGCCGGGCTTTGCGGGAACCTGGGACTTCAACGGCCAGAGCGAGTTGACCAAGGACAAGATCCAGGCTTTTCTCGGCCGGGCAGTGACGCATTTCGAGACCGCGTCGTTCCGGGGCTTTGACCAGACCGAATGGCTGCGGACGCGGAAATTCATCAAGGATACGGGCGCCAAATTCATCCACGGCGCGGAGCTGAGCTGGGGCCGATCGTACCCCGATCGCACCTACTGGGAGCAATGCAAGACCCGGCTTGCCGACCTGCACGCCACGACCGGCCTCAAAGACGTGATCGTCGAGGGCTTCATCGCCGAGCACATCGGCTCGAATGCCGACTCGACGCTGATCCCCGACTGGCTGTGGCAGGAGATGGAGGCTCAGGGGATCAACAAGACCCGCACGAAATCGCCCAGAGACGCGGGCGGGCGCCACTACTTCCATTACGAGAATTTCTTCCAGGGCAACTGGCCGCACATCAACCGCTGGGGGCAGGGCCAGAGCGTCCCCGACATCACGCAGACCGAAACGAAACTGTACTTCCGGTACCTGCTCAGGGAGTACATCGACGCGGGCTTTGAATCGATCTGGTTCGGCGGCCTTTTGCTCGCAGGCCACGCCGACGAGAACAACAACGCCCTGAACGAACTCTGCACGTACGCCAGGCAGTATGCCGCCCGACACGGCCGTCGAGGCGCCATCCTGTTCACTTCGCACTGCGCCGGCCGGACCCACGACGGGCGCGAGCTTCTGGACTACGCGGCCTTCCCGTCACGCATGCGCTACACCGTCGGCGGCTCCGGAATCGAGATCAATACAGCCCACTCAGACGCCGGGGTCCGCGACCTCATCGGGGTCCTGGAAAACATGTCCGACCTGCCGGTGCTTCTAGAGATCGATAACTATGCCTGCTCGCCGTCCCCACCCATCGGCTCCGGGGCCTACGACGAGATCACCGGCTTCGCGGCCAAGCCGCCGCTCGTCCGCCGGGCCTTCCTCCGAAAGTACTACCATGAGGTCCGCAACTGGCGCAACCTCTGGTGCAACCAGCGCGTGTACCTTGCCCTCCCCGGGCGAAGGAATATCTGCATCGCCACCTGCGCCGCGCACCTGGACGCGAATAAGGCACTCCCCTACCCGACCGGATGGTACTCGCCTTATCGCGAACACTCCGGCGACGAGGACACCATCGCCGGCCTGTTCAGCGGCCGTCTTCGGGCGCTCAAGTCCGCGACGACCGCACCCGCCGTTTCGCCCAAGCCGAACGCAGGTCCCTGGCTGAGCGAACTCTTCGACACCTGCAGCGACGGCGACATCGCCGGGCAGCGCAAATGGACAAAGGATGCCGCAAGAGGCAGCGCCGTCGTTCAGGCGGCGTTTGCGAACGCGGGCAAAGCCCTCCGAATCGACACCCAGGCATCAGGTGCGATTGAAAACAAGCTGGCTCTCCCGCTCCAGTCCGGCGGCACGCACCGCGTCAGTTTCGACCTGGCGATGGTCGATAATCGACCCCAAGACTCGCGCAGCGAGGTCACGATGATCCGAATGACCCTCCGGAACGGGCTGCCGAATGCCGAGCTTCTTCCCAACAGCGGCCTGCTCCTGCTGTACTGGGGATCGCGGGGCCGCCTGGTCTACCAGGGCAATCAATCCGCAACCTTCCTGGAGAAACCGGAAAGCGGGCGCTGGTATCACATCGACCTGGTCCTCGATCTCGACGCGATGACGGTGGAACTGCTGCTCGACGGGGTCGCTCGTCTGAACGCCCTTCCGCTCCGCGACTGCGAGAGCCATTCCTTGGGGAGCCTGTCGCTTACCGGCTTCGTCCAGGACGCCAACGTGCAGTGCTACCTCGACAACCTGACCGGCCGGATTGACGATTCGCGACCGCCGAGAACGAGTGCAAAGCCGAAGTGAGCTCTTCGTCTACCGGTCATTCGTTGAACTCCCGAGGCCGCTCAACGGACGAGCAGAAGGCCTCCTCGCCGGCCAGGGTGGAGCGGTGTTCTCCCGGCACGCGGTCGAGGAACAAGACGAAATCGAGCTGCCGATCGGATGAGCCTCGCTGGCCGGCGAACTGCTTTGCGATCTCGAGGGCCGGGAGCGTGTCGCGCCCCATGACCTTGACCAGATCGAAATGGATCAGGCCCTCGTAAGACCGGTAGACCAGTTCGGTACACACCAGCTTGTCGGCCGAGAAGAAATCGAACTCGAAATCGTAGGGTTTGCCCAGGTGAGCGAAGGCCGTGGCAATGGCCTGGGCCTTCTGAGCGTCGGGAAGGCGCGGGCGCAGAGCGGCAACGTAGTCGGCGTGCAACGACTCGGTCAACGAGTTCAGAATCACCCCCTCACTCACTGACTCAATCACTGTGTGGGGCTGACCGTCGTCGGCAGCGGCCAGCAACTCGGCCAGGTGCTCGCGGATCGCCGGGTGTTCGCTCGTCCACTTGCCCTCTTCCCGGCGGATCAGCCCGAGCCGCTCGAGGTCTTCAGCCCCTCCGATATACAGGGCGGCATGCGGCCAGAAACCGGGCAGAAACGCATTCGACAGGAACCAGTTCCGCCGTTCGAGCAGGATATCACCCGGCCGAAGCTGCCTTTGTGCTTCGAGAATCTGCTCGCGGCGGATCAGCGGCTCCCACTGAGCCAGACGCGTGTCGCCAATCCAGGTCGAGATCACCGACTGCACCGCATACACGGGCGTATAACTGTCCTGCCGAACGCGGGCCAGGATCTGCTCCAGGCGGCCTCCGGTACGGTCCAGGGCACGGGCCTGGATCTGGTCGCTCGATCGGTCGATCACGCCCTGGAGCCAGGCGAAATCCTCCGAAGGCAGCACCTGGGCCGACGCCCACTCCTGCCGATGGGCCTGGAAGTAGGCTCCCATCTCGGCCAGCGCCTGGGCGCTTGATGCGCTATGTGCGTTTTCGTGGATGCGGTCGAACATGCCGGCTGGGACACCCGCCCCGGGGTCGGCCTCGTTGAGTTTGCGCCGCGCGAGCGGATCATCGCGGTAAAGCGAGACAAGCCGAAAATCGGAGTCGAAGACGCTGACCCCGGCCGTATAGCCCAGCAGCATGCAGCGGGCCCGAGCGTTCGGGTCGCGCACCGATTGAAAGCCCGCATACGTCGCCACCATCCGCAGCAACGCGGCGCGATAGGCCAGGAAGCTCATGAACTGAGAGCGAAGCTGGTCATCCTCGGCCGGGGTGAAGTACTCGCGATTCTCGGCCGCGCGCCTTTGCTGCAGTTGCGATTGCAGCGACGAGGCTTTGCCGCCCAAGTCGCCAAGCCCCGCGGTGATGATCTTGAGCCTGGCCAGGTCTCCGCGCACCTGCGATTCGAGTTCCTCGGGCCTTAGGTGCGTGAGGGCCGAGGGCAAAGGCTCGAACAGGGCGGCGCCCGGGGCCGTCACCCGCCCGGCGTAGAACGCGACCAGCGCCAGTACCGCCTGCGAGACGGCGATCCACCCGATCTTGACCGCTCGCGGCACGCGCCCGGCCGACAACCGCAAGCCGCGCACCCACAGAAGGGTCGAACCCAGCGTGGACAGCCCGGCCGCCGCAACCGTCGCCCACACGTGCAGCGGATCGACATCTGCGAGAAGCTGCCTGCGCAGCCCCATCGCCGCCAGGAGCACGGATGTGAGCAGCGCACAGGCCACGGTTGCCCGCACGAGGGCACGGCGATCCGGCGGTGACGCCATCCTGAGCCAGATGATGTGCGTCGAGTTGGCGGCGACGATCATTGAGAGCCACCAGAACCGCCAGAGCAGCGGGTGCGTCTTCCAGGACGTCCACACCAGCGTCAGGTAGCACGCCTGCGAGATGAGAATGGTGATCAGACTGACGCCCGCGATCCAGGGATATCGCCGACAGCCCCGAGCCTGGATGCCCGCCAGCCAGCCGCCGACGGCCAGCCCAACCAGCGTCAGCCCTACCTGCCACCGCAGATCGTGCAGCGAATGAATCCGGTCCCAGCGAAAGACCATCCCCGCCACGACCATCACGCCGACCGCTGCCAGGCACAACCAGACGAAGACCCGCAGCACGCGCGATACCAGCGATGCACCGGGCTGAGACATGATCCCACCTTCACTCCTTCGGCACGCCTGCCCCCGGCAATTGTGTCCCCAAGAGGGTGCAAGGGCAATAGACCAGGATGCGGGGGCGCAGCGCCGCCCGCCTCGGTCGGTAGAGTCAGACGCGCAGACTCGGAGACGCGGAGACGCGGCGAACTCCAGATCGGAGATCACACAGTCGGGTGGCCCAAATCCTTCCTGGACTTGGGTTCACGATTATTCGGGCATGTGGCCCATCCATCCGCTAAGTCCCGAGCTTGTTGTCGAGGGGCCGCAGCGAATGGTTGGGGTCGCGACGATCGACTCTTCAGAACCGCGACCCTGGTTCGCCGTGGTGACCCTGGTCCGCCGTGGCGACCGTATCCGTCCTGCGAAGCCTTGGCGAAGCAGGAAGGGGGCGGCCAAGGAGCAGGGTCCGCGCTCGCGGACCATCACAAGTGGGGCCGACCCGGCTACGCCAGCGGGCTTTGCCGCGGCGAGCGCCCTCGTCGGCCCTTTCTGATTCAGGCAAGACCACGAATCACACGCTTGCCACGCCGTAGCCCGGCGTAGGCGGGAATGACACGAACGCGCGAGGGAGCAGGTAGGTCAGGCTCACCCCGACCATTCCCTCGCCGTGGCGAACTGACCGCTCCCATCAACTACAACACAGCACGCCGAGAATGCAGAGGAACACCTCAAGACAGCCGAGCCCGAAGGACCAGCCCACCAAATACCCCAGATGGTAGATGCTACTATATACTGGCGTCTGGAAAACAGCTACGTCCCCGTTTCGACACTCCGATTCGATGAAGCTCTGTGCGTCGCTCACCTCATCAATCAAATGCGCCCGAGCCTTTTCGTCCTCGCGAATCATGGAACGCAGGTCGACATCCCTCATCTCGCCACTGTTTTCATAGTAGAATTTCATCATCCTGCGAGACTGGGGGTACTCGGTCACACCCGGAACCAACGAGGCGTAGAAGGATCCATTGTACAGTTGGCCGATTGCCAGCATGGCGTCATGTTTCGCGTCCTGAAGTGCTCGTCCATCGAGCCAGCCTTCTCTCACAAACATGTTCCAGGTTTTCTTATTGACTCTGGCCGTCTCGTAGGCCTCGTGCGCAGCTGGCCAAGTATCGCCAATTGTGTAGACGCCCAGTCCAATGTAATCAGCGTATGCCGTCGGGCGGCTGCGGATGTACTCGCATAGGCTGGCTCCATCGACGTACTGCAAACGCGGACTGAGCACTGCGCTCGGTGCGTCCCCCCTCACCCCCGCCGGATCCCTCTGCAGCCACCGTCCGTGTTTGGGGTCGTACATGCCGTGGGCGGATCGGGGAAGTAGGCCGAGGCCGGCTAAGGTGGCTGCCAAGACCAACATCAGCTTGCTACTTGTTGGCTCGTTAATTGCCCACCTCCCGCTCGTTCGCACGCAATAATGGCTTCTGACCCCGGCCCCCTTTTCCGGCCTTGCTGATCTCTGGTCAGCTAACCCTGCCGCGAGCATGTCGCTCAAGATTGCACATGCTCACCGCAAGGACGCGAAGCAGGCCGATGGTTACGGCCATTCTCGCGTGTATCTTGCGTCATCCGGTCCGTAGATCGGCGGTTTGGCATACCGGTATCTCGTCAAGGCCGAAACGAGGTCAGATGGTAGGTCTCGTCGCATCAAGGTCACCACGTACACGGTGCCCTGCGAAACACTCTGTCTTACCAAAGCTCTGATCCTCTCTTGCTGATCCGTGCCCCCGGACTCATAGATCACATCGCGTGGCTGATGTGGCATCGCGTCAAACCATGGCGGCACTAGTTCGGTGACGTCAAAATCCGTGGTCCGCCCTGCTGCGCTGACCGGCGTCCCTCCTATCCAAGAGTTGTTCTGCAGGTCCTTCATGCCTTCAGCCGAACAATCCAGCCGAACGTAAACGTCAAGGGCGCCGTCTCGCCATTGATTCACGTAAACCCGAATGCGGCTTCCCGTCGGAGGAATGCGAATGCCGAGGATCGTCTCCAACCGCCTGATCGCACCCTGATCGAGCGGCACTTGATGAGAACCTCCGTCGAGACACAGGAGTGCGGCCACAACCAGAAGCATGACCATCCCGAGGATGGCACTACCGGTTTTCACAACGCGAGAGGACATTCTAATCTACTCATTCACTGCAAACTGAGCCTGTAGTACAGGATGCGTATCACCAACCATGGTCCCTTTCAGCAATCTCCCGCGCCAAACACCTTCGCAGACCGTATCCAAACGCTACTCCGGGGTAATGCGGACATAGCCATCGTGGATGTTATCATAGCTCAGGCCTCCGAACAACGATGTCGCCGGGCGCAATCGTGCTCCTGGGTGCCACTCGACCCGGAGAGTCGCCTTCGCACCGACGAAGAAGAATCTCGCGAGGCCCATGTAGTGCCCCATTGCGATATCGTACACTATCACATTCGCTCCCGATTCCGGGTAGCTGGTGAAAAGTAGCTCGCGCTTACGAGGCCAATCGTAGTTGTCCAACAGGAAGTGCTCAAGCCGCATGCTGATCATGGGCCGTCCGTAGTACTGGGTATTGCAGGCAAACCTGGAGCCCCGAGATCTCGAGTAGTAGGCACCTATCGCTCCCTTCCAGTCTGGTGTCTCGGTCTGGCCGCTGGGTTCATCGTAAGTGATGATTTCAGCCGAACTGCTCAGAAATAACGACAGATCCTTCTCGACGAACTCCATGGCCTCGTTTGTCTCGTTCATAAGGTGCTTCCATGCCCCCCTATCTTCCCGGATCATCCCGACAAGATCCACATCGTAGTCGTCGCCAGAATTATCAGCATAATGATCGAGCATCCTGACTGATTGTACGTAGCCCCTGGCTACTCCGCCTGCGCGAAGAACGAACATGCTGGCTTTGTGGGCTCGTTTCTCATCATCCCAATCCTCCACCATGCCCTGCTGTAACACATTCCAATTGTCGTCATTAGCTGCCTTTGTGCGGTAGACGCTATGATCCTGCCATGCAGCGCCCCAACCATCTCCTTTAATGTACTTGAGACCATAGGGATCGGCATGTCGGGAGGGAATGCTGTTGACGTACTGATGCAGGTTCATCCCGTCCTGGTACTGGGCGCGCGTGCTCACTGAAGCCTTCGGTGCATCCAGGTAGACCCCCGCCGGATCCCTCTGCAGCCAGCGGCCGTGCTTGGGGTCGTACATGCCGCGGGCTGATCGGGGAAGCAGGCCCGGGGTGACGAGGGCAATCGCAAACACCACAAATGATGGCAGCTCATTCCTCAACCGCTCATTCATCGCGCACCTCCGCCTCGCTCTGTTGACGGCAACGGCTTGCCGATTGTGAAATCGCCCGACCGCATCTGCGCCTGCTTGTGAACCCGTGCCACGCCGTCTCGAGCGGCGTCTGGAGTCGCTTCGCAACTGGCCCGCCAAGCGGGCTGCGGCGTGTCAAGGGCTGCCTACTGGGCCCGCTGATGTAGGACCGGACGGCGCACCGCCCCCAGCCCGAAACCGCTGAGATCATCCTGACACATTCTTCTCATCGATCCCCGTTTCGACGCTCACAAATCTCGCCGGCACACTGCTACTCCCCGGCAGGTTTTGACGCCCCCGCATTCGAGCCCCACGTTCTCGCCGGCACGGTCACCGTGACTTCATCTTGACCGGAAACGCTTACACCGTGAGTCATCGATCTCCATGCTTCCTGGCACCCAGCCACCGACTCACGGTATCTTCCACTACTGTGAAGGAAGGACAGCCATTGGACCTCGAGGATGCCTTCGTAGATGCCAGGTTTTCCCTCTCTGATCCATCGCCATTCAAGCCAAGTATTTAACCTCCGAATGGCGCGGTTGTATAATTCGCTTGCGTTCTCCCACCGGTCATCCCGGATACACCTCTCGGCGATCTCGCGGTAGAACAGCCCGTAGAGCAGGTCCAGTTGCACAAGTTGTTCAAGTTGCGATTCGGCTCCTCGCCACAAAGGATAGAGCTCCAACAAGTCACGGCTGAGACCCAATGTCCTCATCTTATGCCCCGAGTCGTAGAAGGCCAGCGTGATCGAATCCTTCTCTGAAGACCGAAATTCTGGCGGGCGCACGCCGGACAAGACGGCCAGGCTTGTGAGTAGGTACGTCCCATCCTCAACCGGATACGAGATGAGGTAAGTGCGCCTGAACGTCATGTCAGAAGCCCGAGATCCCCCGGAGACTCTGTGCTCGAGTGTGCATCTAGCCAGACTGCCAGAGCATAGCTCCACGTCCTGGCAAAGCCCGCTGTATCCAAGCAGCACCACCTCGTTAGGAGTCAACCGAATCGGGGAGGCACATCCCCCCAGTTGGGCCAACCCGACGGCAAGTGCCAATTTGACAGGGGCTGTCTGCATACCATGTCTCCCGGACTCACTGAGGATTCGAGGTCGTCGAGGCGGTCGGGCCCCCGACCAGCTTTAGTATGCTCTTGGTGGGTCCACACCCTCGATAGAAACAGAAGTTGTTCCGATTGGCAAATCCTGCGAGGATCCGATCCGCTTCCGCCCTTGCTTCGTACCAGCCATCCGTGCCGCCCACGCGACTATTGTCCTTTACAGTGACGCTCCAGCCCGTCTCTGCAAAGTCCTTCTGAAGGTTCTTGTTTTCCCACAACGGAGTCGTGCGAAGCCGAACTAGTGCTTTGGTGCATTCGCAGTCTCGCATGAGCGCGATCTGGTAGCGCTCTTTCTGGGTGACCCTGAAGGTTGGTCCCGAAAGAAACCTTTCGATATCTGGTGGTGAGAGCTGACTTTCCCTATCGTAGGTGTGGCTGTGGTACCACCCGTAGACGATTAGCCCGCTCGGCGGGAACAATGGCCACGCAACCTCGGGTTCTACCCAAGGGCTCGGGTCCCGGCCGCCGACGACAGGCCCGTAGGTTCGATGTCGAACCATCATCGGAGGGTGTGGGGCTACGGGAAAGATGGAGAGGGGTTTCGAACGAGTATTAGCATCATACGCTAGAACTCCGCCCCATTCCACTTTGGCCCTTGTTGAGTGTGTCCTGCGCACGCAGTCTGACAGGACTTCGTCAACTGGAGGCGGCAACTTGAGTCCGTTAGGGCATATGTCCAGTTGCCCCGCAGCCATCAGATCCCAATCGGAGGACAGCGGCACCAACCACTCGGCCTGCCTGCCGCGAGAATCCATGCGGATCGTCGGCTGGCTCTTCACATACTGATACAGGTTCATCCCGTCCACGTAGCGATCCGGATCCCTCTGCAGCCACCGGCCATGTTTGGGGTCGTACATGCCGTGGACCGAGCACGGAAACAAGCTGGGAAGGACCAAAGCGACGGCCAGGGCCGTCAACGGCATGGCCTGGTTGCTCTGCGGTCTATTCATCGTTCGCCTTTCTTTGCTTGACAGACCCTCGGAATGACTACTTGCCTCCCTCTTCAAGTATCTCAGACTGGCTTGACGGAACAGAGGTGGTCGTCGAAGACCAGTGTTCGGAACCTTCCACACGTCCTTCCTCGTCAAACCAAACGATGACGCTGTGGGAGGTATACATGTACACGCGCAGACCAATACCATGAACCCATATGGTCTGAGGCGGTCCCAGGATCATCGTCACGTCATCCTCAGTCATACCTTTCTTAATCGATCTGAGCAGTTCTGCGCCTCTTTGTGGACCGGTCGCATGAGTTCGCCCGAGTACGCCCTCTTCACAGGCGACGCCGGCCGGGCGTGTCCGACTGCAGGACAGCGATGACGTAAGAACGAACGCCAGCAGCATCGAAATCGCAGGCCTCATCACTGCCCTCCACCTGATGTCGGGCCGGGGCCTGATGTCGGGCCGGGATTTGACGTCGGGGTTCCTCCCGACGTCAGATGCTTGCCAAAGCCATTAAACTCAAACCATCCCCACTTATTGGCACAGATCTTGGCTCGCCACGTTTCCACCTTTCCACAACAGCTGATCTTGCCCAGCGGAGGGTTGTTGCCTGTACCCCGATAGTACTGTTGAAATCTCTTCCCAGGAGGAACAATCTGGCCATCGTAAGTTCCGCAGCACGCGTTTACTGTCAGCTCCTGGCAAGCAGTGTCAGGGCCACGTGCGAGCTCCTCGGCGCTCCCGAAGCCTACGGTGATAAGTCGTGTGTCCTGTTTTACAGTCAGTTGTCTGCTATAGTCGATTTCCCAGCCTTCGATAACGTTCGTTGGATCCCACAGCTTTACTTGTCTCTTGCCAGAATAGTCAGTGCGTACGACGGTATTCCACTGTATGATGCTCTTGCAGCAATCCGATCTGTACTTGAACATTGCGAGGAATCCGCACATGAAGACTCGCTTGGGCTTGTACTTTCCTGGACGCTTCTCATCAGGCACTGGAATGTCTTTCCAGGTACACCCTGCGTCCTCATTCTGCCCCGTCTCGAGATCTCCAAGTCCACGCCCTATATAGGACAGGTCTATCTGCGCGTTCTTTGCATCAGCAATGGGAAAGGGAACCTGTTCAAGAACATGACCCCCGTGCGCACAGGAGAACATGGTAGGCTGAGAGGTGGGTTGCGAGGCCGGTTGCGACGAGGCCAGTGCAAACAGATCTACGTAGCGTGTCGGGCTGCCCTTGACGTACTGATAGAGATTCATCCCGTCCACGTATCGCTGAGGATCCCTCTGCAGCCACCGTCCGTGTTTGGGGTCGTACATGCCGTGGGCCGATGAGGCAATGAAGCAGATTGCGAAGGTGGTTGCCGCAAGGGTCCTGAGATGCAGCCAGGCTTCCCGCTCAAGAAGAGGCTTCATGAGAATTCTCCGTCCGACGATCGCTGCCGGGCTTCGCGCCTCCCGGGATACCGGCTTGCTCACCGAGGCCGTCCCGCAACAGAGACGGATCAAACGGCGTGCCGCATTCAGGGCAACGGGGCTCAACTAGTCCACGAAGATCATAGCCGCACCGAGCACATACCCTTCGTCCGATATCCCGATACCTCATCAGCCACAAGTGAACAAGAGCACCGTACGTGAGAACACCCCCCGCAATACCAAGGATCGCATACCAGCCTTGCCGGTTGTCGAGATATCTTGGAAACCAGGTGCAAAAGTCGGGTGGCAGCCCGGTCCACAGATCCAAGCCTGGTCCTCCGCGAGCACTACGAAAGAACAGCACCGTTCGAACCGCTGCAACGGCACCAAGCACCAACACGCCAGCGATCAGACCGATGACGCAACATAACGCCTGGATCATCAAATAACGGCGGCGAGGAGACATCGTTTAATCCCGAAGGGCTTCCCTGACGGTGGATCATTGGACTACCGTGTACGGACCAATGCTGCCACTGTAGTAGTTAGACGCATATATCATCTTATACTTCTTGCTCGTGCGGTCAAGGAGCCATATAACCTTCTCAACGCCATCAAGTGCCTCTGAAGCCTCATCTGCTGTCGGCTGTTCCATTGTTCCAACGCCCTCATGCGGATTTGCCTTATACGAGTAGTAAGCTGACCAGGAGTCTTTCGGAGCCGACTCGTCGATATTCCACTCCTCAAACGACTCTTGGTCAGGCTCATAGAACCGGTAATCATCTGTTAATTCTCCATAACGCCCAAACTTGCTGTACTTGGGCCAGATCTTGCACTTCACCTCGATCCTGACAACGTCCACCTCGCAGAGGTTCAGGTTGAGATACGCGTAAGTATAGGCCTTCTCCCATTCGCTGTCATCGCTGACGGCCAATCTGTGCTGATCATAGCCCGCCGTCATCAGAGACTGGCTACCGTCACGGTTCAGTTTCATGCCAAACCATTCACCGTAGATCGAATGGTAGAACCGGACCGTCTGGAGCATTCCCCGCGAATCCTTGCTGCCGAAACGAATGGTGAACTCGACGCGCTGGTCAAGCCTGGTGGCAGGTTTTTGATTCTTTTCTGGAATATGATAGACTTTGTATTGCCATTGCACGCCGCGAGCTGGAACGTTGCGCGGTCTACGATAGAATAGCCAATCAAACGCGTTGCCGGGATCGAACACGAATCCTGGATAGATCACCTGGGGCTCAGATGCTAAGACAGCAACAATCTTTCTGCCGTCAGGATCCACAACGGAGCAAGGCTTGCTTCGGGCGTAATCGTACAGATTCATCGCGTCCACGTAGCGGTCCGGATCCCTCTGCAGCCACCGTCCGTGTTTGGGGTCGTACATGCCATGGGCGGAGGAAGAGATAATGCAGATTGTGAGGGCGGTTGCCGCGAGCACTTTCAAACGGAATTGCCAATGTGACTGGAACGCGGAACTCATGAGGATTCTCCTTGCTGACGATCAAACATTGGACTTCGCATCCCCCGGAGTATTGGGCTGCTTGCCCGTTCCGTCCCGCAACAGAGACGGATCGAACGGCGTGCCGCATTCCGGACAGCGAGGATCTCGCAGGCCGGTAAGGTTGTAGCCGCACTTGGAACAGAAGCCAGGTTTGACGCTCGAACACAGTTCACAAGCGACCAATATCAGACTCAGAGGAGATACAAGGAGCATGACCACACACCCACAACAGATCGCTGCGACGGCCACGAGCCCCATTGCAAGTCGACTCAACTCCGAGTAGTCTGATGTTTGTTCCGCCTGGGTCCCCATGAATTGACCTGCTGACACCAGGATAACCGTGATTGCTCCTGCAACAGCAAGCCACCGCGCCAGTCGCCGACGAGAACCCGCATGGATCAACACGTATCCGCAGAATGTCAGCAGCCAGGCAAGACTGACCAGCATGCCCGGTGGCAGCAGAAACAAGGGGTTCTCAAAATGGCGAGACAGATGGCCTGTCACTGCTGCTCCGATCCAGCAAGCCGTCACGATCCCGAGACCTGACACAACGATGGCACCACCAAGTGCTAGGCAACGGTACCGCCATGGACTCGAATTCGCCAGATGCATGTCTTTGCAGAGCAGCGGCCGTCGGGAAATAGGTGCGCAATCTGAGAATCCCGCACCTACCGCCAACACCACTTGGCTTTTCCCCCCTCAAGAGGGTTGAAATTCAGAAAATAGCACTGACACTTCGGGCAAGCACCATTGTTGCACTGGCTACAAACTCGCCCCAGGAAATCGGCAATGTATGCTTTCGATTCCCTTCTCGCACCGTCGAAGCGTTGACTCCCGCGCGTCCATGTCTGTGGACCTGCCCTGACCCCCCAAGCCCAGAACGGCCAGCGGGCTTCCCACCACTCTCCTTTGAACGTATGTTTCATCTCCTCGTAGTCATAGCCCTCCTCACCTGTGAAGCCGAACAACTGCGCGGGCCTCCCATTAGCAAGGGCCTGGACAGGACGTTTGCCGTTGGGCGCGTCGAAGGCTGAGGACTCTTCTGGTCCGTGAGAGGTCCAGGCAACTGTGTAGTCGGGCGTAGTGGGCTGGCCTCCCAGAGATGGAGGTCCGTAATCGGGGTTCAAAGTTACGTTAGCGACGAAAGTGTTCTTGTGAACAGTATAGACCGTGCCGGTAGCATCGTAGTGCCAATCGTCGTACGGGAGGTCGAAGCCGTGGTGAACGAGGTCAAAACGCCCTTTCGCCCAGTCACCATGTGCCCACCAGTCTTGGAGAGCGTGCAAGCCGTGGCCGAGCCAGGCGGCGGCCTCCCCGGGATTATCACCGCGCAGACACGCCCCTAACGCCCGATGTAAGGCCATGCTCTGATGAACCCTCCGCGAATCTGGTCCTGTCTTGTTGCTGTTGAAATGATAGCTTTGATCCTCACCGTACACGAGGCCCTGGCTGTTGTGTTCCGCCGCTCCAACCGCACCGAAAGGTGTCTCAAGCCTGGTGGGCACCATCCGGTCGGTCGCCGCATCGGCGGTTCCAACTGCCTGAGAAGCCACAACCCGCATCCCTTCATCGCGTGCCCAAGCGATCGTCCAGCCTTTGTGCAGATCGTTACCGAATGCACCAATCGGGTCAGCTCTTCGCGCTGGTTGACTCCCCACATACTGGCACAGGTTCATCCCATCCACATGCCCCGCCGGATCCCTTTGCAGCCAGCGGCCGTGTTTGGGGTCATACATGCGGTTGCGGTTGTCCTGGATTCGTTTGAAGTCGGGGTCTTCGCTGACCAGCAGGGCGGAGGCGTGGAGCGTGTCGGTCGTCCGGCCGGTGAAGTGGTAGGGGTTCTCCACCGCGCTGTGGGTGACCTGCTGCGTGGTCTCACCCACGTGGCTCGCGATCGCGCTATAGTCGGCCGTGTTGACCGTACCATTCAGGTCGGCGTCCCCCCACGGATGCGCCTGGCCTTGCATCTGCTGGATAACAGTGTAGTCACTGTTAGTGGTACTCCCGTCACGGTTCACATCCCCGAATGGCCAGGCATCCATGGTCACGTGTCCATAGGTATCGTGGACGTAGGCTTCCTCCAGCCAGCCCCGGCAGTCGGCCAAGCCGGTCACGGTGTACAACTCGGCCAGCAGGTAGTAGCGGTCCTGGAACTTCTTGCCGGTCGGCTTCTCGGCCGGGTTCGAGTGGTCGCGCAGCACCGCCCGCTCGTCGACGTACTGCATCCCGTGGACGTAACTCCGCTGGACCCCGTCGTTCTGGTCATATTCGGCGATCACGTTCTGCCCGTCATAATAATACCGCGCGGTCACGTTCCGGGTGCAATCACCATACTCGATCCGCCGCCCCAGGGCATCGTAACACCACATTGTCCCGCTTCTCATCGCGAGAGACCAGCGAGCACCATGTTGAGTCTCGCCCCTCCCGCTCGCCCGCCACGGCGGCTTGCCACGCCGACTCACCACGACGAAGCCAAGCGAAGGCGGGAGCTCGCAGAGCGAAGCCGGGTTCCGCTCCAACCGCGTTCTGTCGAGCGGGCCGCCGTGTTATGAAGGCATAGCGCCCAGGGGAGATGCCGCGCGCCCACCTCAGGAGTCGACTTGATGCGCCTGACCGCTGATAGCTGACGGCTGACCGCTCGTTGGCGCGAGCCAACGAACATCAACCAGATTGATATCCCGCTGGCCCAAGGAGGTTAAAAGATGAGGCGAATAACCCGGACAGCCCCAGGCTCCGCGACAGCCAACCGCATGATCAGAAAGGATTTACCAGCAAGCCCCTTCTCCCGCCTCCGGTCCCGCGAGCCCGCCCCACCCAAAAACGCCAGTAGAGTCGAGACGTGGCGCGGTGGTTTAGGTTGAGCCTATCTGTTTCCG
>CAZPIO010000095.1:0-29163 GCA_964586235.1 uncultured Planctomycetales bacterium | reverse complement strand
ATATGGCTCCTGCCTGTCGGCGAGCGTTGCCAACTCCTCGGCTTGCCTGGCGACGCCCGTCGCGGCCTCTCGAATCCTTGAGAGAGATCCTTCCGGCTTGCCCCCTGAGGCCATCAGCGTGCCGCACCGCCGAAACGCCCCCATGAGCGTGTTGCCCTGGTAGTCAGGCTCCTGGGTGTCGTACACACCGACCACGTCGCCAAGCGTCTGGTTTGCCAGTTCGAGCTGAGACTTGCAGCGATCGAGCCGCGTGTAGATGCGCGCCAGTGCGTCGGCGGCCTCATCTGTCCGCGCGTCGTAGTAGTGTCGGGTGAAGGCGCGGGTGAACTCCTCCTGGTAATCGTCCAGAGGACGCTCAGCATGGCTCCACGCGGCATGACCATTGAGGGCGAAGCCATACCAGATGGAGTCGAAGGCTCGCAGGCGATGCTTGGAGAACGACGCCGTCGCGACGCCCAAGAACCGGCCTGCCGCGCCGGCGCGTTGATTGGCCGCACTGGCCTCGCGCAGCATCGCCGTGATGTTCCGGATCCCGGTCTGCTCCATGGGTGGCCACCGCTTGGGAGGGTCTCCCGGCGAGAGATCGGCCAGGTAGAAGGTGTGGTTGTACATGGCTGATATGCCCAGCACATCGTAGCCCCGTTCCAGGAGGCCGTTGATGCCCGCGTAATCGGACCAGTACTTCCAGTGCCCCATCACCGTGTCTTTCGAAATCCGCTCGATGCCGACCCAGTCCTTGCCCGGACCGTACATGTAGAATTCATCGCCCCAGATCAACGGGCGTACGGGTCGACCGAGATCGGCGGATACCTGATGGACGGCCGCGATGCACTTTGCCGCGTGCCCGAGGAGCAGGTCGCGAACGGTCTCGCCCGCATCCACCCGCCGACGGCACGCCGGGCAGTACCGGCTTTGCCACTGCATGTCGATCTCGCTGCAGCCGATCCCCATGAGGGGCGAATCGTCGAACCACGTGAGCAGGTCTCGATAGAGGCCCTTGATGAGCGAATAGATGTCGGGATTTGAAGGACACATCAGTCCCGGGGCGGTGATTTCGCGATACGGCGTACCCTCCGGGCAGGTCCATACGAGTTCGTAGGCCTGAGCCAGCGTTTGCAGCGAAGGAATGATGGTGACGTGGAAGCGTTTGCTCTCGGCGATGATCTCGCGGCAGTCTTCCGGCGAGAGCGTGCCCTTGTCGGCGCAGGCGGGGAACGATGCGAAGGGGAGCAGGTTGTAGCATTCGAGTACCAGGGTGTTCATCTTGAACTCGGCCAGGCGCCGAATCTGTTCTTGAAGATACGCCTTGTTGACGATTCGACCGAATCGCTCCTGCCCGCCTTCGATGTACATGCCGCGCGTCCCGAACTCGGGGTAATCCACGATCGTCAGGCAGCGGAGACGGCCGTCGGCGGACGAGAGCCGCAGCAACTGCCGCAGTGTTTGCGCGGCATACAGGAGTGCGGCCGGTGAAGCGCCGCGGGCGTTGATGCCGGCGGGAGTCACGCAAAGTACGTACGCTTCGGCGGCATGGCCCTTCTTCGGCAACTCCGGTAACGCGACTCGCTGCCCCACAACAAATGAGTTCCCCTTGATGTTCTCCACGCGGATCACGGCTCCGACCGTATCGAGCGCCTGCATCATCGCGCTGCGGCAGGCTTCGTGCTCAGGTCCGGCCGGAAGCTGGACGGCCTGAACGCCCTCGCGCAGAGAGAAGTGACCTTCTGCGGAGGCTATTTGTTGTGGACAAGGTGTCAGCCTGGCTGCAATGGCAGGTGCATTCGCCGCGAAGCCTTTGGCACAAAGGGCAGCGTACAGCGTCGCGGCCCACATGATCGACATGGACGAGCGGTGTTGAAGCATGGTGGTTTGATCCCTGAAGCCTGGAATGAGTCCCCCGCATGACGGCGCGGCGACGTGGCCGGGCAGCGCGCGGACATTGTACAGCGATTGCCTGGGTCATGCCCATCGAGAATGGCGGCCGGAGGTCAGTCGGCGCAATCCCGGTCGGGGGTTACCTCCGGGCCCGACAGGCAGCCGAGCAGCAGGGAGAGGTCACCGCTGGTGATCAGGGTATCGTGGCTGAGGTCCGCTTCGACGCAGTCCGGATCGCTGGACTGCCCGAGGCATGCCTGGAGCCGGCCGAAGTCGGACTGGTCGACGTCACCGTCCCTGTCGAAGTCCGGGGCGACGGTGCTTACGTTCACGGTTACCGAGAGATTAACGGTGTTAGCGGTTCCGGAGACGACGAGTTGGACGGTGTGAGTGCCGGGCTTCAGGCGGCTCGTGTCGTACACGATGCTATGTGGGTTCGGTGCCGAGCCTTCCGCCGCAGTCCCTCTGGCGGGGGTCACAGTCAGCCAATCGACGGTCTGCGGGTCCCAGTCGATGGTGTATTCCACCATGCTCCCGGTCATGCCGCAGTTGGACACCGTGAACGTATCTTCGACGGCGTTGTCCCCGACGAACACGTCCTGCTCGAAGAACAACCTGTCCACGCAGAGCCAGGGGGTGTCCGGCACGGTCTGGACGGTGACGTTGCGGTAGAGACTGGCCTCGTTGAGGGCCGCGTCGTAGACGGTGACCCGCAGTTCCGCCGGGAATGAGCCGTCCGGCAGGTGATCGGTTTCGATCTCCAGGTTGAACGGGTCGGCGGGGTTCGCGAGGTGTCCGATCGGGCTTTCGCCGAGTACCTCGCTGAGTCGCACCTCGTCAAACCATGCCTCGACGCCGCCGCCCGTGCTTCCGGCCTTGAGCACGACGGTCATCGTGCTGCCGGTGGCGATTCGACGGCCGAGACGGTTGTTCCGGTCGACCTGCTCGAGCGGCGGGGCATATTGCTCGTGGCTCCAGATCCAGCCGAAGGTCGTTCCCACTGGGCCGGGTAGCCCGTATGCGCCGGGGTCGTAAGCGAACATGAAGTTCGCCTCGACGTCGGTCTCCGCGAGCGAGAACGGACCGTCGATCAGCAGGATCTCGAACGAGCTGCTGTCGGCCAGCTTGCGGCCCTTCCAGTAGGCATCGAGGCGGTAGGTTCTGCCGGGCGTGACGTCGACCTGCTGGTAGACGCCGAAGCTGGTGGCGACGGCCGCTCCTCCAAGCTTCAGGCAGGCGGTGCCGATGCGGCCGGGTTCGGTGTTGGCGAAATCGTAGGCCTCGCCGCTGCCTGAGGTGGCCGCCCAGTCGGTCCAGCCTTCGGCACCTGATTCAAAGCCACCATTGGTCAGCAGGTTCAGCCCGAGGCGGCTGGCGACGGCCGCCACCTGAACCACGCCGGCGTCAACGCCGATGCCGGATCCGGCAACCATCTGGTGGGCGGCGATCTTATCGCCCTCGTTGACCGAGATGGCGCTGATTGAGGGCGCTTCGTGATCGGTGTTCTTGACCGCGCCGATGCCCCAGTTGTCGGGGAAATCGTCGGAGCGGATCTGCCACATGCGGTCGCCGACCAGCGTGATCATCGAGCGGTCTTTGGTGCCGAGCACGCTGCTGCTGTCAGCATAGGCCAGGTGCGGGATGTAGTCCGGATCGTAGTCCATGACCAGCGAGCAGACAGCGTCAACGGCCAGGGAGTCGGCCCCGGCGACGATCATGTGCATGTACGGGTCAGGCTTGCAGGTATGCCCGCCGCAGGCGGGGACACCCTTGTCGTTGGGCCCGCTGGTGACACCGATCAGGCCGTCGACGACGGCAAAATCGAGCGGCCGGACGAGATTCAGGTCGACGATCGTCCGCTGGACGATCTCGTTCTCGTTGGAGGAACTGGGGCAGGGGGCCACGGTGCAGGGGAAGCCTTCGTTCGTATAGTGGACTAGGGCCAGCTTACCCTGAAAGCCGTCGCCCCAACTGGCGTCGTTATGATAGATGTCGTTCGGGGCGCAGCCGACGCGGTTCTTGAGGGCCAGCGTAACGGTGCCATTGTAATGGTTCTTGAAGGTGGGCACGCAGATCATGACATCGCAGTTGAGCAGGACGTTGGGCACGTAGTACTCGGTGCGGATGACGCCGTTGGCGATAGTGACCAGGGTGACCTTGTTGGGGTCGGTCTGGTGGAGGCCGCCGCTATCGTTGAGATCGTAGAGGTCGACGGTGGTGTCGTAATCGAAGAAGCGATCGCGATTGGTGTCGTAACCTGCCGCGGCCATCGCGTCCCAGGTCGCTCGGCGGTCATTGATGCTGCCGCCGACGGCGGTGCCCTCAGCGATTCCCACGTGGGTGGCTCCGGCCTCCTTGGCGACCTTGACAATCGCGGCGCAGACCTTTGGGTCGGTGACCACGCCATCGGTGGGGCTCTCGGCTTGAACCAGATTGGGCTTGAGGATGACGCTGATCTGGCCGTCGGTGTTTTTGTCGACCATGAGGCTTTCGAGACCGCCGGCCCGGGCGATGGCCAAGCGAACCATGGCCTCGATCTCGGCGGTCGTATACCAGGTTCCTTGCGGGTCGCGGTGGGCGATGCCGACGGTCGTGTGCTGCGGATCGCTCAGTCGTGCCGGTACGACAGGCGGGGAAGGAGGGACCAGGCTGGCGGCGTACTGGTAACCCTCGATGCCGACAAGGACGGTGGCGAAGAGGATAGCGGCCGCCGTCAACTGGCGGCGGATGACGATCCTGCGCGAGACCGCGCGGGGACACTTGGGTTTGCGCCACAGCCACAGGGCCGGGATCAGGCCGGCCGCGAAGGCGCCGACGTTGACGGCGGCCACCTGCTGGCACGGGTAGGCAAGCCGGCGAGGCTGTGTGCCGCTCCGGTATATCAGCCAGAACAGTGAGGCGATGGCGATCGCAAGGCGGTTGCGCAGGACGACGCGCCCAAGCATGGCGGCGATCCGGTATAGTCTCCCCGAACCTCGTCTCGCCTCGTTACCCTGGGTAAGTGTGGAGTTCTCGTTTGCTGTGTGTTGGCTCATATTCTTCTCGTCACGAACCGGCCTGATAGACAAACCTCATAACGACTACTGGATCCGGGTCCCTGCTCGGGATCCGCCCCAGACCATCAACCCCGCGCTTGCGCTTGGGGTTCTGTCGGTGCGCCTCAGTCCGCGCAGTCCCGCGCGGGACTGACGTTCGGCTCGGTCAGACAACGCTGGAACAGCCCGAAGTCCGTCTGGTCCACGTCATCGTCGTCGTCCGTGTCAGCCGCACCGAACTGGGCCGCGCTGCAGCCCGAATGCGGCGGGCCGACGATGCCCGGACCGGTGGAACAGGCCTGGAAAACCGCCGTGTCATCCAGATCCGCGTCGCCGTCCGCATCAAGGTCGGCGAAGTGCGGAGTCACGACGACATAGCCGCTCCGCTCCATGGTGTCGGGCTGGCCGACCGGCCCGCTCACGGTCACCGTTACCGTGTACGTTCCCGGTTTGGTGTACGTGTGCAGGGCCTGGCGGACCTTGCTGCCTGTCCCGTCGCCGAAGTCCCAGGTCCACAGGGTGATCGGCCCGGTGGACTGATCGGTGAACTGGATTGTCAGCGGCGCGGACCCCGAGGTGACACCGGCGTTGAAATTGGCGTCCACCGGTCCGAGGGCCCAGACCACAGTGTTGTCGAAGATCTGTTTGCCGGTGGCGTTGGTCTGGGTCCAGGTCGTGTCGTACAGGTGGAGCATAGCTCGCCTGCCGGCCGCAACGCCGCCATCGAGCAGTTGGGCGCCGGGCTCGGCGACCATGACCGCGCGTTGGCCGGTGTTGCCGGCCACGGTTGCGAGTGTCTGCACCCCCGAGGCCTTCGTGCCGGAGCAATAGCTGAGGGTTCCGCTGCTGTTGAGCACGGTGACGTTGCCCGTGCTAATGCCTGCCATCACGGGGTGGGTGTTGTTTGTCACATTGATCTGCGTCTGGCTGGTGATCGTGCTTGCGCCGTCGCACAAACTCTCGCGGCCGTTGATGGCCAGAGAGGGCTCCCAGAAGATGAACGGCACGGAAAGGTACCGAAACTCGCCCGCCACATCGCCCGAGGTTATGGACGACGAAGCGATCACCAGGTTGTGGCCCGCGGCAATGACGCTTGCGGAGGGTCGCTCGGCCGGAACGTCCTTGTAGCTGTTGACCACCAGGTCCTTCGACTGCAAGTGCTGCATGATCTGCACATCGGATGCCGAGGGCCACGGCTCGCCGCTGTCCAGATCCCCGCCGATGAAGGCGACCTTGGGCGGGTTGGCGACGATGATGCATTCGATCTTCTCGGCGGTCTGGGTCTTGCCGCTGCCTGTGACCGTCAGCCGGACGTCGAAATGTCCCTGGCTGGCGTAGGTGTGCTGCGGGTGGCGCAGGCTGCTGGTCTGGCCGTCGCCGAAGTCCCAGGCCCACTGGCTGGCTCCGGCGAGCGTCGACAGGTCGGTGAACTGAACCGCCAGCGGTGCGGCGCCCGAGGTGGGGCTGGCCGAGAAATCGACCTCCAATGGTTCGGGCGTGACGTTGACGGTGACCTCGACGGTCTGCGGGGTGTTGTCGGCGCCCGGCGCGTTCACGGTGATCGTGGCAGGGTGCTGGCCGATGGGCAGGCTCGAGCAGTTGTAGAGCACGGTGACCTGGTGGGGCGGGTCAGCGGCGGCGAGGCTTCCGCTGTAGCGGCTGAGGCTCAGCCACGACTGGTCGACGCTAATCGTGTAGTCCAGGATGCCGGCGCCGGTGTTGTCGATGGTGAACGAGCCATTGGCGGGGTTGCCGCCGGCAACCATCGAACTGGTCAGCGAAGTTGGCTGCAAAGTGATGAAGGGGTTCGGGGCAGCCACCATGACGTTACGCGTGATGCTGGCCTCGTTCAGGGCGGCATCGTAGACGGTCACGTTGATGTTGTGTGATCCCGGCGAGACGGTGCTCGAATCCCAGTCGAAGGCGTAGGGCGCGGTCGTATCCGTGACCACGTACTGCCCGTCGACGATGAGTTCGGCCTTGACCACCGCGACGTTGTCGCTCTGGCCCGAGATGGCGACGTTCACGATGCCGGAGACTTGCTGGCCTTCGCTGAGGTTGATGCCGTTGGTCGGGATGGTTGGTGGGGTTGTTTCCACGATCACCGAGCCGCCATAACCGGAGGGAAAATCGTCGGATCGGACGGCCGCGACATGATTGCCCAGAACGGTGATCATCGATGTGTCTCGGATTCCGAGACCGCGATTCCATGCCCACTGAATCTGGGGAATCTGGAGGGGGTCGTAGCGCATCACCAGAGCGCCGGCGGTGTCGACGGCGACTGAGTCTTTGCCGGCCATGATCAGCCGCAGTAGTGGACTGGCGTAGGTGGACGGAAGCTTATTCGGGCCGTTGGTGATTCCCATCAGGCCGTCGACGACGACGAAATCGTTGGCCCGGACGAGGTTGAGGTCAACGAGGGTGTATTGCACGCACTGAGTCTCGCTCGAAGGGGCTCCGGGAGTGGTCCCGCTGACGTTTCGGGGGAACGGATCGGTAGATCCCCAGCGGTGCACCAAGTCCCGTTTCATCTGGGGGTAAAGCCCAGCCACGGTGTCGTAGTAGATGTCGTTGGGTGCGATTCCCACGTGGCTCTTGAGGGCCAGCGTGACGGCCCCTTGTCCATGGTTCTTGAGGGTCGGCACGGTGATCAGAACGTCGCAGTTACCGCCTTGCGACGGCTTGAGCACTTCTTTGGGTATGTAGTATTCGGTCCGAATCACGCCGTTGGACAAGGTGATCTTCACAGTCTTCGGTGGCGTGCTGGTGATCGGTCGCGGAACGGGGCCGCCCGTGCCCGCGTCATTCAGGTCAACCAGCGGCACGGAGGTGTCGTAGTCGAACAGGCGGTCGCCGTTGGAGTCATAGCCGCAGTTTGTATAGGCGGACCAGGTCACGCCGCGGCCGCCGCCACCGCTGCCGCTGCCCTCGACGATCTTGACGGAGCCGGCGCCGGCTTCCTTGGCGAGCTTCACCACGGCCAGCACCACTCTCGGGTCGGTGGTGATGCCGGTTGGGCTGGACGTTGTCCACGTGACGTCGTTCACGAGGTTGGGCTTGATGCCCACGCTGTTTCCATGCTGAATGATCTCGCCGAGGCCTCCTGCCCGGGCGACGGCCAGTCGGACCATCTGCTCGATCTCGGCGGTGGTGTAGGTGCCGCTCGCCGGGGCCTGCTGGTGGATGCCGACGAATTCGCGACCGGGTTCGCCGGCCGTAAGGATGGGCGGCGGGACGTTCAGCGGCTCCGGCGGAATCAGGCTTTGGGCGTACTGGTAGCCTTCAATGCCGACCAGGGCGGTGACGAAGAGGATGCCCGCGGCGATGAGTTGCCTCCGGATGGCGACCCGCCGTGCGACGGGGCATTTGGGCTTGCGCCAGAGCCACAGGGCCGGGATCAACCCGGCGGCGAAGGCTCCGACGTTGACCGCCGCGACCTGCTGGCAGGGGTAGCTCAGGCGGCGGGGCTGGGTGCCGCTGCGATAGATCAGCCACAGGAGTGAGGCGATGGCGATGGCCAGCCGGTTGTGCAGGATCAACCGCCAGAGCTGCCCCCACGTCCGAGAGATCCATCCTCTGCCGTGAGATTGCCCCGGGCATGCCGGCGCCGTGAACCGGGGGCGGTCGTCATTGTGCATTACGTTGAATCCTCCGCTGCGGGCTGAACTTAGGCACGGCGAGAGGCCAGCCGGATCTTCAAGCTCAAGACGGTTTTCCCCCTCTGCTCGCGACCTGCTATCGGCTGACATTTCCTCCCTCCGCGACTCCGCTTGGTTATTGTACCCGCTCGGGTATGGGCTGCTCAAGCCGGAAGTGATGCCGGGGCCGGGATTTGCGTGTTCGATTTCGTCCGTTTTTGGTGTTATAAGACGCGGGAACGGATGATTCGTTGGGAATTCTTCGGTAGGCCTGGGGAGTAAACCGGTAGAGGCGTCGACGAGCCGGTGGGCTGGTCCTGTCGGTCGTGTCGACGGCGCAGACCGTGTGTGGAGGTGTCCATGTCATCGCCGAACCCGGTGGTCTTGATTCGCCACGAGAGTGAGGTTCCAACCGAGCGGAGCACCTGTGGCATGCGTTACCGGCTGATCAGCCGGGAGGATGCGGGCAAGGGTGTGGCCGCGTGGGCCCATGTGGTGGACATTGACGGGGCCCGGGAGCACTACCACAAGCACGGTGTTGAGGTGTACTACGTCCTGGAGGGCCAGGGGGCCATCCGCCTGGACGGCGTTGAACACCCCATCCGCAAGGGCACGCTCGTCCACATCCCGCCCGGGGTGGTTCACGGGGCCGTCGGCCGGATGCGGGTGCTGGTCATCGGGATACCGGATATCAGCGATGAGGACCTGTTCTTTCCTGAAGAGGGTCTCCGGGGGAGCGATGGGGAGGCCTGACCGGCGACACATGGCCGGTTCACCGCAAGGTGAAGGTGACCAAGGTCGCAATTGCCGGTTCCCGGCCGGTGCTGTATAATTCACACGAGGAGCGTGAGGTATGCCTATCGCTTTCGATATCCCGCCCGATCTCGAAGAAAGCCTGGCGCGTCAGCTCGGCAATCTGAACCAGGCCGCCAAGGAAGCCGCTCTTGTGGAGCTGTATCGGCAGGGAAGGATTTCGCGGCCGGAGTTCTCTCGGGCGCTCGGCCTTTCCCGCTATGAGACGGACGGTCTCCTGAAGAGGCACCATGTTACTGAAGACCTGATAACCGCCCAGGATCTCGAGGAGCAACTCGACACGTGGAACCGGGGCAGCAGCACGTGATTGTGGTTTCAGACACGTCTCCTCTTAACTATCTTGTCTTGATTGAGGCAGTTGACTTCTTACCGCAGCTTTACCGTCAGGTCTACATTCCCCACGAGGTAATCGCCGAACTCAAGCACCATGGCACGCCAGCGGCCGTTCGGCGGTGGGCCGAACGTCTTCCCGGGTGGGCGCAGGTCCGCAGCCCAACACATATCGACGCCGCTCTGCGTCGGAATAGAAGGCTGGACGAAGGCGAGATTCACGCGATAGCCCTGGCTCTGGAGCTGAAGGCCGATGTTCTGGTTGACGAGCGAGATGCATATGAGGCCGCCAAAGCCCTCGGCCTTACCTCCAGGGGTGTTCTTGGCGTTCTGGACGCGGCAGCCGATCGCAATCTCCTGGATCTGAAGCCTGCCCTCGCCAGACTTACCCGCGAGACAAACTTCCGCTACAGCCAGGATCTCATCGACCGTCTCCTGGAGAGGGATGCCCAACGGAGGCAGACTGACAAGCCATAATAGGCTTCGGCCAGAGAAACGGTGAAGCCGCCGGTTTTCCGATCACCAGCGATGGCGGATGACGAGGCCCGACGTCGAACAGTTGGACGGTTCCAAGGGCAGGGACCTTCGCCTCTCGACCGGGCTCGGCACTCTGGCGGGCCGAGGGGGCTGGAGGCATGGTGACCATCGGGCTGAGCACAAAGGTACGCTAGCATGCCGGCGTCTGGCCTGGGCCGGACATGCAGGCCCGGAAGAGGTCGAGGTCGTCTGCATCAACGGCGCCGTCCGCGCTCAGGTCCGCGGGGGCGCAGCCGTCCGGATAGCTGATGCCGGTGCCGGAGAGGCAGCGCTGGAGGAAGCCGAAGTCGGACTGATCCACGTCGCTGTCACGATCGAAATCCCCGGTGAAGCCTGTGGTGGTGAACGACCAGACGAGGCCGGGCGTGGTGACGCATCCATTGGACGAGTCGATCCGCCAGTAATAGGTGGTCACCGGGTCCAGGAGGCCCGGGCTGTAATCCGTGGTGGTCTGGGTGATCTGAAACGCGGGCGGGGTGCCGGTGCCGAAGTACACGTCATACTTCGTGGCGTTGGCCGCGGTCCAGCGGAGGCTGCCGCGGCGGTTGACGTCGATCGCCTGATCGGCGGGAGTGGGATTGTCGGCCTGCCCGGGCGGGTTCGGCGGCGATGTGGTGGTGAAACTCCAGACGTCGCCGGTGGTCGTACCATCATCGTTGACCGGATCGATTCTCCAGTAGTAGGTGGTACAATACGCCATCAGTCCCGGATTGAAGCTGAACCCGGTCTGGTTTCTCTGGAAGACCGGCGGGTTGGTGGTGCCGAAGTAGACATTGTATGAACGGGCGCTGCCGGCCCACTTCCATTTCCGATCCGCGTTGACAGGGACATCGGTGGCCCCATGGGCGGGAGAAACGAGGGTTGCCTTGGTCGGCGGATTGGGCAGAAGGGTGGTGAACGACCAGAGGTCGCCGGTCGTTGTGCCTTCGTTGTTGAGCGAATCCACGCGCCAGTAGTAGGTGGTGCCGAAACTCATCTGGCCCGGGTCGAAGAGGGTGCCGGTCTGCTGGCCCTGCGGCGGCGGCGGATTGGTGGTGCCGAAATAGACCTCGTGTGAGGTTGCATCGACGGCGGGGGCCCAACTCAGATCGAACGTTCTGCCGACGCCGATGGCGGCATTCTCCGGATGCGGCCTCGATGTCTCGCCGGGCGGCACCCCACCGGCCGGCGGGGCTGCGATCTCGTAGAGGCGGTACACGTGGACGCCGAACGGGCCGAAGCTGTCGGCCAGCGTCCATATGTTGGGGTCGCCGGTGGGTTGGGCGGTGAGGCTTCGCTGTTCGAACATGACGGGAATGCTGGTCTGGCCGGCGCCGAGCGTGGCGGCCAGAACGCTGCCGTTCAGTTGGAACTGGACCGCATGGGTGTTGGGCGAGTTGTTCGTTGCGATCAGGTAGCCGCAGCGCTCGTCAGTCCCGAACAGATGGCTGATATCCTTGATGCCGCGGCTACCGGTGTCGGTCTCGCGATTGCTGGACACGATGACGGCGGTGGAATCGGAGATGATCGCGGGCACGAGCGACTGAATCTCGTGGGCGACCGGCGGCACGACCTGGTGGCGGTGCCCGTCGGTGGTGTAGGCGTTGTGCATCCAGTAGAGCAGGCCGCGGGCCCCCTGGACGATGGGAGCATACGAGAGGTAACGGTTCTCGATGCAGGTCGGGATCCGCAAACCGAAGTCGCCGTGCGTCTGGACGATGTTGATGAAGGCGTTCTTGCCGTATGTGCGGGCCTGATTCACTCGGAGGCGGGTATCGGTGGCGGTGGTCCACAAGCCGGCGGCGAACTCGGGGGCAGCGTCGGGGATCGGATAGGTGTCGGTCATCAGCACGTCGCAGTAGGGCGGAGGCTCGGCCGCCAGATAGGGGTTGGGATACGAGCTGTTGTAGCCGACGTGAGCGACGGAGATGGTGTGGTCAGGGTCGCGGGTCTTGATCTGGTTGTATCGGGCCTGGGCCATGGTCGGCGTGACGACCGGGGTCTGGATCTCCGGTTCGTCGATCAGATACCAGTTCAGGAAGCTCGAATAGTTTTTGCAGAGATCGACCTGCTCGTCGATCAACGAGAGCGGATAGCCCGTCTGCTCCAGGACTGCCCAACGATGGACCTCGACCATGATCTTCATATCGCTGGCGATTGCCCCTTGCAGGCGGTTGGTCATCGAGTTGTTATCCAGCCAGATGCCGTAGCAGATCAGGGCGGTGTTCATGCCCTGGTGGCGCATGGTCGAGAGGTATTGTTCGGATTCGGCGACGGAGGGCGAGCCGGCGCTGGTATACCAGCCCATCAGGAAGAACGGCTGCCCGTCCGCCTGCAGCACCGGCGGCGGGGCGGCCCCCGTCCAGGTTCGGGGCGAATTGCCCAGTTCGACGCGAGTACCATCCGGCTGTCCAGCGGCATCCACCCCCAAGGCGTACGCATGTACCGTGTGCGACTCCGGGCCGAAGGTGTTGGGTTGAAAGTCGAAGGCATGGGTTCCGACGTCCGACCGAAACTGACTGGCCGGACCAGTGAGGAACAAGGTTCCGTCGACGTAGAACTCGACCTGAACGGGACCGGAGAAATCGTCATCCCGAGCCCAGCCGGCCAGAACCTCCTCACCCGCGGTATCCAGGAAGCCATAAGGCGCGGCCGCCGATGCCATGCCGACCACGCAAGCCAGGACGATGAAACAGGGAGCCGCCGCTCGAGCCATCATGATTCCCCTCGCGGTGCGGGATTTCACCTGGAAGCCGTTATGCCCGTGACCTGCCGTATGACCTCGCACGGCCCCGTCGCCGGACCATATCTCGTCATTGTACAGCGTCCCCGCCCCTAATCCGAAACCGATTCGCTTCCGGGATGTCTAATACAGGGGGTGCCTGGGGTACAGGTGAGGCGCTGTTCGGGCAGAGCGGGCGGTGGTCCCTCTTGCCTACTAAATTATTAAAAAGAGTCACTTGCCACCGGGCGATACCGGGGGTACACTTCTGCTAATGAATTAGTAGTGGGACCGAGGGGATAAACCCCTCGGCTCGTCAAGAAGGAGGACACGACATGGCCCGATCCGCTTCCCGGCATCCCACCGAACTGGAACTCGAGATTCTCAAGATCCTCTGGCGGGACGGGCCGTCAAACGTGCGGCATGTCCGCGATGCCCTGGCCGGGTTTCGCGATCTGGCCTACACCTCGGTCATGACCATCATGACCATCATGGCCCGCAAGGGGTACGTCAAACGCAAGAAGGCCGAGGGCGGGTACGTCTACCGGGCGGCGATCTCGGCCGAGTCAACCACGCGCGGGATGCTTCGCGACCTGGTGGATCGGGCGTTTGACGGCTCGGCGGCGGCCCTCATGGTCAATCTGCTGGAGACCGGCGACCTCGACGCCGAGGAACTGCGGCGGCTTCGCGAATTGATCAATCAGAAAGCCGGAGGGCAAGCCTCATGAGCATGATCGAACTGCCTGATGCTTCGCTTTGTGTACGGTTGGCCGCGACGATAGGGCATTTTCTCTGGCAGGGCGTGGCGGTGTACCTGCTGGTGATGCTGGCGGGGCTCCTTCTGCGGTGGTCGTCGGCTCACGCCCGTTACGTCGTCTTTCTGGCCGCTTTGTTGATCATGGCGGCTTGTCCGTTGGCGACATTCGTGTTGTTGAGATCGCCAGCGGCACCCGCGGCGGTTGTCGGCGGGCAAAGTCCACCCTACGTGTCCTCGGATGCTGCGGTGTTGTGGGCCGAAACGCCTGTGACGTTTCCTGGCGGACAAAGCCCGCCCTACCTGGTTGAATCGCGGCTGCAAGCCGCTCCTACTGCCGCCGAGACAGCGTCGCTGGCCGTGCCGGATGAGCCTGCTGCTGAGGCGATTGACTGGTGGCGATATGCGCCGTGGCTGGTTGCGGGATATCTGGGCGGGACGGCGCTGATGCTCGTGCGATTGCTGGTGGCCTTGTGCGGGGGGCAACGGCTGCGGCGGCGGTCGGAACCGGTGGACGATTCGGTCATACTGGCGGCGTTTGCCCGGCAGGCCCGTGCCTTGGGTCTGCGGTTCACGCCGGCGATCGCGTTCTGCCGCGACGTGGCGGTGCCCACGGTGGTCGGTGCAATCCGCCCGATGATCCTGCTGCCGCTGTCCGCGGTCAGCGGTCTGACGACCGAGCAGATCGAGGTGCTGCTGGCTCACGAACTGGCCCACATCCGGCGATACGACCACCTGGTCAACATCCTGCAGCGGCTGATCGAGGCGGTTCTGTTCTTCCACCCGGCGGTGTGGTTCATCTCGCGGCGGATTCGCATCGAGCGCGAGCATTTCTGTGATGATCTGGTGCTGGCCGTCGGCGGGCACAGATTCGTCTATGCCGAATCGCTGGTTCGCATGGCTGAGCTGAGCAGAGGCATGCAAAGCCCGCCCTACGGGGCGACCGCAGCGGCGCTGGGGGCTGTGGACCGTCCATCGCAGCTTCGGCTCAGAATCCTGCGGCTAGTCTCGGGGAGTGACCGCGAGCAGGTTCGCCTCTTGCGACCGGCGGGGTTTGGCTTATGTGCCTTCCTGATGTTAGCCGCCGTTGCGTGTGTTCATCTCGCGTCGTCAAGAACGAATCATCATACGAGTGATGCCGTGCCTGAGGTGATGGTGGGCACCTGGTTCTTCGAGAACCCGATGGGCGACGACGAGCAGATGGCGGTCTTCCTCGACGGCCGGGTCGTGGTGCTCTACAGCAATGGCCACCGTGACGAGACACGCTACACCGACGGCACGATCGAACTCGCCGAGTACGGCAACGTCAAGGCCAAGCTGATGCTCCTCCCAGACGGCAGGACGCTCCAGACCAGCGCGGAGGGTTCTGGCATCGCCAAGCTCTGGCAGCGGATCGACGCGGCCCCCAAAACCGAGCTGCTGCGGCCGCTGACCGAGCCACCGGCCGAACCGGCGGCCACGCAGCCAGTTCTCGAGCCTGCAGTGACACAGCCTGCTCCGGGCGGGGACGTTGGCTACGGGACTTCACGTGACCCTGCAACCACGGACCAGGCGGTGAAAGTTTCGCTGGGGCAATCGGATATGCCGCAAGGCGGCTCGCAGGCCTGGTATCTGCTGAGGCGACCCAATTGCGGCCCGCTGCTTCGCGAGATGCCGCTGCAGTTGGCGAAGATGAACGAGCCGCCCGTTCGGGCATCGGCCGTCTGGGAAGGGCATGACGGCGGAGTGTCTCTGGAGATCGATGTCCGGCTGGAGGACGACGCGGCGGGGGAAATCCTGATCGGGTTGTTCACGGATGACAAATGGTCGCAGGCGCCTGTACGCGTGCAGAAGGTGACCGGTGCGGGGCGACACACGATTACGGGCGTTCCGCCCGGCAAGTACCAGGTCGGGGCGATGATCGGCGACGTGCTCAAGCCGAAAGCGCTGGGCGTGCACAGATCCTGGCCGCAGCCGGTGGAGGTGGCGGCCGGTCGATCGAAAGTCGTTGAGGTGCTCGTTTCTCCGCAGTTCGAGCATTCCCTCGGCCAGTCATACAGGCACATCGCCGAGGCCTGTCAGCCGGGACGCGAGGCAGAGTATCCGGGCTCTCTTGTTCAAGGTCGGGTCACGGATTCGAATGGCAAGCCGGTCATGCACGCGATCGTGCAGTTCCGAGAGCACGTATTCGGCTCCCGGCCGAAGAGCATCTGGGCGATCGACACCGGCACGGATGAACTGGGCCGCTACTTCCTCGACAAGAAGGATGGGCCGCTGACTGTCAGTGTGGCGTTTGATGAGCCGCTTCCGGCGATTCTTGGCTGGCGGTCGCAATTCATGAGGGCTCCCGGCGTTCACTATCGCAAGGAAGAAGTCAACTTCGCTCTCAAACCGTTCCCGAGAGGCTCGGCCTCTCTGCGCGGACGAGCGGTGGACGAGAATGGCCAGCCGGTGCAGGGTTTCGTGATCAGTGTGCGTCAAGAGGTCGAGGTTGGCGAGGACGAACAAGCCAATCTGGTATTCACCTACCGCGTGCCGTGCTGGACGCCGGACGGCCGTTTCGTGGTGACCGATCTGCCGTCCGGGAAGCATCAGATCTGGGGGGGCGCGTTTGATCTCGGTACGTATCAGTTCGCCCTTACCAGTGATCGCGATACCGATGTCGAACTGAAAGACGGACAGACCACTGAGGTATCAGTCCTTATCAAACGCAGAGTGGTCCTCTACGCGCGCATGCTGATGGAGGATGGCTCGGTGCCGCCCGCCGCCGTCGAGCCGCCGTGGCCGGGGGGTTTGATCATGTTGTCGTCCCCTGTTCTCCCGATGTTTGTCGGACAGGTGGAGCCGGACGGCTTCGCCGTCGTCAGGCTGGCTGACCTGGAGTACGAGAAACTCAAGTCCAACGGCGGCAGCTTGCGGATCAATTACCCTTACGGCGAAAGTAGTCATAAAGGCGGCTTGCGCAGTATCGGCAAGCTCTCTTTCAGTGATCTCTCGCCGGACCGCGCGAAAGCGGGTGTGGTCAAGATCAAGTATGCGGATCTGCCGGAGGGGAAGCCGGCGGATGACAAGCCTCCGGGGTCATCATCCCGGCCAAGTGCGTCACCGCCGGACCGCCTGGGGAAGACGCTGAATGCCACCGTGGTCATCGATGCGGGGCACGGGGGCAAGGATCCCGGTGCTACCGGCGTTTCCGATGTGCCGGAGAAGACGATCGTTCTGGACATCGCCCGGAGGCTGGAGCGGGCGCTGGCCGGGCGCGTGTCGCGAGTGATCATGACCCGGTCTGATGACCGGTTCATTGAGTTGGATCAACGGGCCGCTGTTGCCGATCGGGAGAAGGCCGATCTTTTCATCTCGATCCACGCGGACGCCAGCTCCCGGCCGGACCCGGCAGGGGTTTCGCTACGCCTAGCAACGCAAGGTTCGTACGAAAGCTATCAGATCGCCCGAAGTATCGAGGCCGCCGTGGGCGGAGTGGATATCCTGTGCAATGGCGTTGCGAGAAACAACTATGCGGTCCTGACCCGCCACTCACGCCCCGGCGTCATGGTCGGAGTCGGTTGGCTGACCAACAGGGAGGACGCTGCACGGCTCAAGGGTGGGGTGTATCGCCAGAAGATGGCCGAGGCCATCGCCACGGGAATCGTCAATGCTCTGGCGGATCGGCGGGCTGCCTCGGCAGATCAGAGCACCTCGCAACCTGCGGCAGATGCGGAAGTGGTGGGCATCGTTCGGTTGCCTGATGGGACGCCCGTTGCGGGTGCCGAGGTCATTTGCTGCACGAAGCAGCAGGGGGCGCAGATCTACGATGATGAGCTCATCTACCCCAAGAAACCGGCGAAGACGAATGCCGAGGGCAGATTCAAGCTGCCTGCGCAGACGGGGCCGTTCCTTCTCATTGTGCGACACGAGCTAGGCTACGGTCAGGTGTGGGGCAACGAACTCAAGGCATCAGGTGAGATCAGGATCCGGCCGTGGGGTGGACTCAAGGGAACCTGCCGCGTGGGTAACAAACCCGGGGTGAGGGCGCCGATCGAGGTTACGTTCAGGCCGGGAGCCCCGTTGCTGTTTGTTCTGCTCAAGTACACCGCGGTCACCGACGAGCGGGGTGAATTCGATGTCGGTCCCGTCCCGCCGATTTCAGGATGGATCGGACGCAAGATCACCTACAAGAAACTTGAGCACGGCGAGGTCAGCGGCGAAAGCATAGGGATGCCGGTGGACGTCAAGCCCGGTGAGACGGCCGAGGTGACGCTTGGCGGCACGGGGCGTCCGGTCGTGGGGCGGGTGGCCTTATCGCCGCAGGCGAAGCTCGCGATCGATCTGACGTGGAGCATGAACAGCGTAAATGCGGTTCAGGGCGAGATCCCTTATCCCAGCGGGCTGGATAACGAGGCGAGACAGGCCTGGTATGAGAAATGGAGCGAGCGCGAGGAAGGCAAAGCGTACCGTCTTGCTCGACGGGGTTACTGTTTCACTCTGGATGCTTCGGGGCAATTCCGGGTCGAGGACATCCCCGCGGGGTCCTATCGGCTGCACATCAGGGTGTACGAAGCGCCGGGCGACGGTACTCGTGAGTTTGACAAGCAGATCGCTACGTTGTCGCACGAAT
Source organism: uncultured Planctomycetales bacterium (assembly GCA_964586235.1). Lineage (GTDB taxonomy): Bacteria > Planctomycetota > Phycisphaerae > UBA1845 > PWPN01 > JAUCQB01. The sequence continues at coordinate 10,886 of CAZPIO010000095.1, read as the reverse complement.
TCGCGGTGCCGGCGATGCCGGACGGGCGGAGCGACGAGCCGCTGGATCTGGGGGTGCTCGATCTGAAGCTCGACAAGGAGAAGCCGTCGGCGCTCTCGCGATGGGAGGACGCGGCGCGTTTCCTTTTCCAGGGAGGCTCGCGTGACGAGGCCGCGACACGGTTCCAGGGCGTGGCGGACGATTACCCTGGTTCCGACTTCGGGGCGACGGCGGCGGAACTCGCAGGGTTGCTTCGAGCGATGGCCCGGGAGGATAGCGCATTCAAGGTGCCGGATGATCCGACCGGACTCGATGAGAAACAGCGGATCGCGTACCTGGTCTTCCGGCTTCGCGATGTGGCCGAGACGGCCATCTCCGTCCCTGGACGGTGCCGGGTTCTCTTCCATCCGCGCACGCCTGACAGTCCGGCGGTCGCGCTGCGCAAGCTGGGCAAGGCGGCCGTGCCCGCACTGATGAGCCTGCTCGACGATCGGCGGCCGACTCGCTCCATTGAGGATGGTTTCAACGGTCATCATGTCCTCCGTTATCGTGATGTGGCCCTCCAGATCATCGAGGCGATCGCGTGCCGGCGGTTCGACTCGCGTACGACGAGAGGGGCGCAACTGACGAATGCGGACGCGGCCACGCAGGCTGAGATCGTCAAAGGCGTCCGGACGTGGTGGCGGGAAAACGAGCACAAGACGGAAGCAGAGTGGATCCGTGAGGGCCTGGGGGAAACGGGTATCCGCTCATTCTGGAGCCATATAGAGGCGGGGGAACGGCTCATCGAGTTGGAGGGCCCGAGGTCGGCCGATTTCTTCCGCGAGCGTCTCAGGGCTGAGCCGGATGATCCCTGGGTGATCCACCTGCTGCAGCAAGCGGGCGGGAAGGCGGTCCTGGATGATATCCGTCCGAAGGCGTCGCACCGCGACGTTTATGTTCGCGTGCAGGCTTACCGCGCGCTGTTCGAGGCGGGTGAGCATGAGGTGCTCCGCAAGGCAACTGAAGATCTGGGTTCCGCGTTGGCCGGCACGAACCGTGAGACAGCAGAAGTCCTGCTCGATTTCCTGGCCAGATGCGGAGATCGAGCCGCGATCGAGGCTGCCGCTCACGTGATCAACCACTCCAAGCCGGAGTTTGCGGCCGATGCGGTCAAAGCGTTCTTCAATGCGCTGACGGGCGAGAACAAGCCTGCGCCGAAGCTTCGGCCGGCGGTCTTCCGGGAGATGGCCGCCGCTCTGGATAACGACAAGACGAAAGGCATGGCTGCGGCCTGGATGATCACGGCCGCTCAGCTTCCGATCGAGTATCGGTGGGGCCCGGATGTTTCGCGGGTGGAGACGGCCGACGCGGTGGCCCGCGTGAAGGAATGGTGGACCGAGGAGGGGGCGTCGTACGTGGAAGAACTGTCGCGCGGCATGCCGGCAACACGGCCGGCGGCCGGGGGCGATGAGTTTCCCTGGGGTCGGGCCGTCGACGGCTTGCGGTGCCGGTGGGTTCGGACCGGCGAGGCTACCCCCGTCGGCGGCAGTCCGACGCTCAGCGTGGAGGTGGAGAATTCATCGCAGCAGGAAATCACCTGGTGCTGTCCGGACGAGATTGTCTGGGGCGTGGGCTGGCCGGACAAAAGCGCTCTGACCATCGGCGCCACCATGCCGAAATTCCGTGTGACGCTGGGGACGGGGGCGCGAGTTGCTCTCGAGCGGGAGGTGAAGCGGCAATTCGGCGTCGGGCGCGGCCCGGCGAGCCGGCCGGATGAGCCGATGCCGCCGTATTACGTGCTTCAACCCGGCGGTCGGCTGACGCTGACGGGCCAACCGGCCTGGAAGCTGCCCGATGCGGATGAGCACACCGTGGACTGTATTCTGTTCCGCTACGATCCCACCGGCAGCAAAGACCGGCCTACGGAACAGCAGTTGACCTGCCCACCGCTGAAACTGCAGGCGAGCAGGGCGAATAATTCCGGCCCCGCTCCCGCAACGCCGGAGACACGTCCGAGCGGGTCGGCGGCCGAGATGATCTGGGGTGAGCCGGTCGACGGATTGCAGGCGGCGGTGGAGTTGCTGCCGGCCAAGGAGGCGTATGCGTACGGCGAGAAGATCGACGTGCGGTTCCGCGTGCGAAATGTCAGCGACGGCACCATCCAACTCGCCACGGCCACACTCCGGCAGGACAGGGCGGAGATTCGCGACGACGGCGGGACGATACGGGAGGTACCAAGCAAGTGGTACAGCGGATGGGCGAGAATCGTCCGGCACGAACTGAAGCCCGGCCAGGACGTGACGCTGGAGAGCACCGGCTTGGGCATCGTCCAGGAGTGGCAGGAGGTGGAGTCGCCCTGGCGGCAGACGGGTGTCATCCTCAAAGGCAAACCGGGGCGGCACGCGATCCGGTACATACTGCCGTTTCCCGACGTGAGACGGGAGGGCCCAGACGGCCGCGTCAGCGTCCCGCAGTCGACGGACTGGCAGGGCACGCTGAAGACGGGCTGGCGCGAGCTGACCGTGAAGCCGCCCGACGACGCGGCTGAAAGGCGGACTGCAGCGGCCGAGGCGGTCCGATTGCCCGACGATCTGGCTTGGGCGTTCGACCCGACGCCCGGTCTGGAGATCGGCGTGCAGGAGAGCCGACTCCGGTTTCGCCTGGGCACCAAGACGCTGAATCTCGACGTGGTGGACGATAAGGCTCGAGCTGCCTGGTCGGACGGCGCAAAGCAGAACGAGGTGGTCGGCAAGGTTGTCAGGATTGATCGGCCCGCGCCGGGCGGCTCTGGGGCTTCTACTCGCGAGCCTGTCTTGATCGACGTCGTCGACGGCAAGCCCTTGACAAACGACGCGGCTTCGCCGCTCTTGGACGCGACGCGTCCGTCGTTTGTCAAGGGCAAGCTGAGATTCCGCGGCTGGGGCAGCGCGAGCCACCGGATCGACACGCACGAAGGCAAGCTCCGCATCTGGGAGCCGGACGGTCGTCGCATGATCGAGTCGCAGGGGCTGCGATACGGCGGCTCGCCGCCGGCACCGAACACCGCGCCCGCCGCTCGGCCTGACACACGGCCGACCGTCATTGGCTCCGCGGATGAGCGGAACGAAGAATCACCCTGGGTTGTCGAGGGCCGCATAACTGACACGACCGGCAAACCCGTGCCGGGTGTGGAAGTCGTGGCCAACTGCGGCTTCCCCTCGGGTTGGCGTACTGGGAGTGGGACGAGTGGGGCCGATGGCCGATACACGCTGCGATTCACCGCGGGCGTTGCTTTTGCGTGATTCACAGCAGACGCTCATGCAGTGGACGAGACGCCGGCTGAGCCGGCGATCCCTCTGCAGCCGGCGCAGATCTGGGCGCACAAAGCCGGTTTCTCCGACCGCACCGTGAACCTGTTCATGGCTTCCAGCAGGCCCTCGGGAGAGGAGGCTCGGAGGGCCGATCCGGCGAAGACGGTTCTGCCCGATCAGCCGTATCACCTGGACCTTGTGCTGGAGGCGGCCTCAGGCGCGACGGCGCGGCCGCTGGATGCCGCTGATGGCAAGGTGCCGACCGAGGCGAAGCCGCCTGGGGCCACGGGCGACGGTCTGCGGCTGAACGTGGATATCCGCCCGGAGCGGCCGAAGGCGGGAGACACCGTCTCACCCGGTCACGCGCGCACACAACCGGCCAGGACCGGTGGCTGAGGTCGAGGCGTCATGTTGCGTTTATCGCGCGGCCGTGCTGCCGGAGCCCGCAGGCAGACAGGACGATCTGAGAGTTGAGATGATGCCCACATGTCGAATAGAGCCTATAAGTCATTGCCGCACAAATAGTTAGTTGGATCAGTACTCTTCAGATTAGGATTTGACGAATCTTCTTCGTTCTTTCATGCAACGAAAAACGAATTCGTTCATCGAATAGTTTAGGCGCTCGAAGAGCAGGCCTTTGGTCGGCCACGGTTTTGCCGATTCGGTTCCCCACCCCTTCCCGTCGATGAACTCGGGGCAAGCGGGGGATGGGGCACCTCGGCAATACACCTGCGTGGGCCTGACGGCGAGATCGCCGGACTTTGGCGTTGGAGCAAACACATGAGAACTACGCACTGTCTACCGGTCTGGCTGATAGGCTCGACGCTGATTGCAGGTTGCTCCGATTCGGGCATACCCAAGGCAGCCAGCAAAGACGTCAAGGAAGCGGTCCAGTTAGTGTCTACGTCCACAGAGTATGATACCGCCAAAATCCAGCGGGCGTTTGACTTGGTCAAGAAACACCCGCAAGGGGACGCACTGAACGCTTTGACTACCTGGCTCGACTCGCGGAGCGCCACGCAACGCCGTGCTGCAGTCTACACCCTGCAAATGGTGAGTTGGGATGACGCCCGTCCCGCGTTCGCCAAGCTGCGAGGATTGCTGTCCCACTCGGAAGCCCTGACCCGCGGAATGGCTGCTATGGCGTTGGCCAGCCTCGGCGACAAGGAGTCGTACGAGAATATCAAGAACATGCTGGCTGGCGACTCGGATGCTTACGTGCGCCGGTGCGCCGCCTGGGCCTTGGGCGAACTCGACGACGAGCGAGCGCTCGACTCACTTCGAAAAGCCGCCGCCGACGCGGACCCAAACGTCCGAGCAAACGCCGAGAACGCCGTTCAGCGATTGACCTTCCGCATGGAACACAAAGACGTCCGAGGTGACGCCGAACATGTCATCAGCGGCATCTGGCTGATCTCCGGGTCAACGATGCAGCACGCCGAGCGGCTCGACCGGGCCATGCGCCTGATTCGCGCCTGCTCCGAGCCGCAGCGCGGAGAACTCCTGCAGAGATTGGTCAACAGCAAGTCTGAGGCCATCCGAAACAGCGCGGCACTCGCCTTACAGCGGCTCAAAGAGCCAAAGGGTTGATGGACGCAGATGTGGCCCGGCAACGCTGCGGTTGCGGGCAAGATCCGGCGCGACCGGCTCCAGCTCCAGGCTTCCGACGAGATCTGCGGCGACCCGGCCAGGGGCGGTCGCAACGAGCTGCGCATCGAGTACGAATTCCAGGGGCACCGCTACACCGCATCGGTTCTGGAAGGTGAGTGGCTGTCTCCGCCCTGACCGGGAGCAACGGCGATGATCAGGCTCGACTTCTCGGATTGCGCATAACGCCTTTTCACATAACCCCTTACGTCAATAAGGTTCGGTCGCCTGGTCGATTTGACGAATTTTTTCGTTTTTCATGCAACTTAAAACGAATTCGTTCGTCAAATGGGGTAGGTGCTCTGACAGAACCCCAAGCGCAAGCGCGGGGTCGGTTTCTTACGGTCGGCCGAGACATGGCCCGTCGCTGGCGCTCCGGGTTCTGTTGGACATTCCTGAGCAGACCCAATGGGCTGCGCCGCGAGCATCTCGTCATCAACAAGGAGGAAGGCCATGGCGCGACGGCCGTCATCCAACCCGACAGAAGTGGAATTGCAGATTCTTCGCGTGCTCTGGGAACGCGGGCCGAGCTCGGTGCGGGAGGTCCACCTGGCCCTGGAGGAGGACCGCGATACCGGGTACTCGACCACGCTCAAGATGATGCAGGTCATGACCGAAAAGGGGCTACTGCTCAAGGATGACAGCCGGCGCCCGCAAGTCTACCGTCCGGCGATCTCTCAGGAGCAGGCCCAGACGCAGTTCGTGGATGACATGATCCAGCGGGTGTTCGGTGGGGCGGCTGACAAGCTCATTCTGCGGGCGGTCAGCTCGCGGCACCTTTCACGTGAAGATATCGAGCAGATCCGCAAGCTCCTCAAGAAGCTGGAAGGAGGCTCGAAATGAACGGATTCGAGCAACTACTCCCGGTGGATTTGGCCTACCGGCTGGGTTGGACCCTGATCCATTCGCTGTGGCAGGGGGTTGCGGTGGCGGGAGTCTTCGGATTGTCGCTCCTGGTTGTCCCGCGGGCGAAGACGAACGCCCGGTACGTGGCGGGCTGTCTTTCGCTGCTGGCCACGGTACTGTCTTGTGCTGTCACGTTCGTGATGATCGAGCCGCCTGAGGCTTCCGTTCAATCGCGGCCGGCTGTGATTGAGGTTGTCGAACGCGGACAGCCTGCCAAAGCGACAGATCCGGTTGTCGTTGCCCCGAGCGAAGCGCCTGGCGAGATCGTTCTCTTAGAGGCCTCGCCGCCGGTGGCCGCCGGTCCGATGCGACCAGCAGTCGCGAATCCATTGGATACGGCCCCCGCGAAGCCCTGGCGCGTTCGCGTGGCGGAACTCAATCAAGCCAGGCTGGCCCCGCTGCTGCCGTGGCTCGCCGGGCTGTGGCTGCTGGGGGTGTCCGCGCTGTCCATGTGGCGTTTTGGCGGGGTGATCGCGACTTGCCGACTGCGGAAGATCGCTACTGCTCCGGTATCCGAGGAGATTCGCGCGCTGGTCACACGCCTGGCGGAGCGTTTGCGCGTCAGCCGGCCGGCCCGGGTGCTCCAGTCGGCCGTTCTGGCGACGCCCGCGGTGATCGGGCATCTGCGTCCCGCTATCCTCCTACCACTGAGTGCTCTGACTGGCCTGTCCACTGAGGAGATCGAGGCCATTATTGCCCACGAACTGGCCCACATCCGGCGTCATGATTATCTCGTCAACATCCTGCAGACCGCGATCGAGACGTTGCTGTTTCATCATCCGGCGGTCTGGTGGATCTCACGACGGGTTCGCGCGGAGCGGGAGAATTGCTGTGATGACCTGGCCCTGGCCGTGTGCGCTGATCGCCTCACCTACGCTCGGGCGCTGACCCAGGTCCAGCAACTCGGGGCCGCAGGCGCAGGTCTGGCGGCGGCTGCCTCGGGCGGTTCACTGGTTGGGCGCATCCGGCGGATCGTCGAGTCGGCCGGCCGTGGCACCGACCAATCCTCGCGCTGGCTCGCCGGTGCCGTAACCATCACGGTCGTTGTTGCCTCGGCCATCTGTCTGCACATGGCCGCGTGCGCGTCCGGGGACAGGCCAACTTCACCAACAGTCGCCGCCTCGGAGCCGGCGGCGAGTGCTCGTGGCCCGGGCCTGGACTCTGACGCCGAATTCATCGCCGCCCATCTGACGGATCCGAAACTGCCGGAGATGCTGCTGTACCACGGGCGGCTACGCACCACACGGCAAGATGAGCGGACGGCGCGGGTCAAGGCGGCGCTTCGACAGCGGCTGCGCGAGAAGCCGGACCCGGCGCTGGCCCTGTCGCTGGCCTCGATCATCGTCAGCCAATCGGCCACCGAACCCCGATGGGAGACGCCAGAGGAATCGGGAGCGACGTACTGGCTGAAGGAAGACCCCACCGAGAACTACGAGACGCTGGCCGAGGTGCTGACAGCCGGGTTTGATCACGCGGCAAAGGGGTCCGATCTCTGGCGCACGCTGGGCATGGCCTTGGCGAAGCTGCGGCTACTGCAGGGCGACTGGGCACACGCGAACAAGCAGCTCGTTGAACTTGGCGTCAAGCCGATTCCTTTGGAGCAGCGATCGCTGCTGACCGCGCCTCCGTGCGACCTCAGCAAGGGCTGGTCGATTTGTGAGGAATCCATGCGGTCGGGCAATTGCCGGCTGATCTTGCAGTTCCAGAAGGACGGCAAGGGCTTGCGAGGGGCCCACGTCGCCCTGCGGCGGTGGGCCGGCCGAATCACCGTGTCTGCAACGGGCGAACGCTGCAACCAGATGCTGTCGTTTCGCCCAGATCCGTTCTGGTTCGGCTGTCCCGTGGAATGGGAGAAAACACGCTACGGCATCAGCGATGAGACGGGACAGGTCGCGTTCGACAAACTGCCGGAGGCCCAGCTCCAGATGGAAGTGCTCGTGCCGACGGGCAACTTCACCGAACCCGGCCGCGGCTGGCAGTTGTGGGTGGAGATCCCGCCGGGGAAGCTCCAGCCGGCCAGGCATCCCCGATCCGCGTACGAGGAGTGGGATCCGGAGGACCCGACGCTCGTCGTGCTTAAGGCCGGAGAGACGGTCCGTTATCCCAGGTTCGTCGTCTATCCGGAGATGGACCTGGGTATCATCGACTGGCAGGAAGTTGATCCGGAGACGTTCGTGTTGTCCTGGCCGCCGGCGACATACGGCCAGGGCGTCACGTACGAGTTGGAGATGGGCGCGTACGATGTTGAGACGGACTCGTGGCTCAAGCGAATGGGCCACACGACCATCGAGGGGATGGTCCTCGAGCCAGATCATGCGTACATGACCGGCATCACGAAGGAGGTTCTCAAGGCCACGCAGTGGGACGTCGGCGCGCGGGGCGTGGGCGGCCAGAGGCTGAAGACGGGCGGCATCTATGCCTTCGCCGTCACGGCCCGGGACAAGAACGGCAACATCGTGAGCCAGCCGTCGATCCGGCGCGTCCGGGTTCGAAGTCTGTCGCCGGAATCGGCGCCAACGCTTGCCGCCACGCGACCGGCGGGTCTCTCGGAGCCGATCGTGCGGCCGGCTAGCGCGGAAGAGAAGCAGAGGGGCCTGCGGTGGGTGGTCTATGGCCGTGTCACCGATGAGCGGGGCCGGCCGGTGCCTGGCGTGCGGCTCCTGGCCTACAGCGGCCCCGCGACCTTATTCAAGACCGGTGAGACGTCCACGGCTGAAGATGGTTCGTACACTTTGCGATTCACGCAAGGCGCCTGGAGCCCCGACCCGCTTGTCCTACCGGCCGTGATCTACGCCATGAAGGACGGGTTTTATGAGCGGGATATGTGCCGGCAAGGGGACCGACGGATGTCGCGGGCCAAGCCGGAGAGCAAAGACTACGGGGGCATCGATCCCGAGGAGGTCCTGCTGCCGGACAAGCCCACACGGATCGACTTCGTCATGCTGCCGGCGGCAGTTGTGCAGGGCCGCCTCTTCGACGGGGCGGGCAAGCCGATGCCCGACAAGAAAGTGACGGTCACCGGCGCCAGGCTGTACCCGGCCTCCAGTGTCCTGGCCACCGCAACGACGGATGCCGACGGCCGGTTTGCGTTGCCGAGTCTTCCGCCCGGCGAGCAGTGGTTCGAGGTCAATGAGGCCGTAACCGGTCCTGTCAGGTTCGCGGAGGCGGGGGCGTATGACTTGCGACTGGTGTTGCAGCAAGCCGAAGGCCGCAAGCCTCTCCTGTCGCACGTGGTGACGGGCACGCCGACGAGTACGTCGGGTACCGGGCTTGACAAGAGTGGAACGGATGTGCCCATTGCCTCGCTCGAAGACCCTGACTCACTCGTCCGCGAGCAGGCGGCCCGGGAACTTGGGCAGAGCACTGATTCACGGGCCGTCGAGGCGCTGATTGGGATGCTGAAGGACGAGGACGTCGGCGTGCGCCGCGAGGCGGCGCGGGCGCTCGGCCGGCTCGGCGATGTGCGCGCCGTCGGCCCGTTGATCGAACTGTACCGCGACACGGAATACGAATCCTTCAAGGACGCGCTCCGGGCACTGGGCGAGATTGGCGGTGAGAAGGCAACGGCCGTACTCGTCGAGGCGTTGCAGGACCAGGACGAGTACGCCAGGAACTTCGCGGCGAGGGGACTGGAGAAGTCAGGCTGGAAACCGGCGGATCGCCAGCAGAGGATTCGGTACCTGCTGGCGCTGGACAAATGGGATGAAGCGGTGGCTGCCGGTCCGGCTGCCAAGTCGATCTCGCCAGGTGCGGGCCAGGCCGAGGGGCCGTTCGAGCTCGATATTCCGATTGTCGTCGCTCTGAAGATGGGTGATGAAGGGCGCACCAAGAGTCTCGGCTATCCGGTCTTGCAGTACAAGGTCGTTGACAAGCGGCTGCAGGCCGTGCTGGACGTTCGCTTCTCATCGCACCCGAGGACAAGGTGGCTGATGTCCGTCGATTTGCTGGATGCGGCGGGCAAGGTTCTGGATCAGGCCACGGCCGCGCACGTCACCTCGGGAATCATAGAGACATTTGCCCTGGTCGAGCCGGCGGAGATTCACTTCCAGTTCGGCCGCGAGCTGGATCCGGCCAAGGCGGCAAGGTTCCGGTTCAGCATCCAGTCCCTGTCCACCGATCAGGGCAACCCGCTGGTGTATGACAAGGAACTGCCGCTGAGCCTGAGACTGAACACGATCGAAACCTCAAATGCGGTGGAGGCCAGGTGGGTTCGATTCGAGCGACGTAACGATCGGCTCACGGCGAACGTTCGCTTGCACTGGTTGAGCTGGCCCAAGGCGGAATACCTGACGCGAGTCGAAATACGGGATTCTCAAGATCGGGCGGTCGCTCAGGCCGAGCGGTCCGTTGAGAGCAGTGGGATAATCGCCGGTCTCCCGTTTTCGAGCGAGGACACGCTTCGCCTTGAGTTGGGCAGGATGGAGCCGTTGGAGGAAGCCCCACAGCCTCTGCGATACCTGGTGTGGCTGGAACGCGTGGACGTTCAGGCGGGGGCCGAATCCCGGCCGTCGCCGGCGGGCCTGCATGGGACCGTGCTCCTGCCGAGCGGCAAGCCGGCCGCCGGGGCGCAAGTGGTATTGCTGCTGGCCGAGCACGAGGCGCGGTTCGTAAATGGGCGGTTTGAGCGCGAAGTCCACAACCGCACTGAGCGAAGACCTGACGGCGTATCAGCGGTCACGGATGCCGACGGGCGGTTCGCCTTTCCGGAGAGATCGGCGTTTTTTGCCCTCGCCATTCTGCACGACGAAGGCTACATCGAGTTGCCGTTCGCCCGCCTGACCGGCTCTCCGATCACTTTGAGGCCGTGGGCCAGGGTGGAAGGGGTGGTCCTGGGCCTGGACAAGTTCAAGACGAGCCGGCCGGTGGACTACCTTGTCACCTACCGAACCTACGGGCGCAGCGGCCTCGGCGATCGCGGTTGGCAGCACGAGAACGCCAATATCAACCTTCGATATAGCATCAACCCGGATTCCCAAGGCCGATTCATCATCGAGAGAGTGCCGCCCGGCGAATGCTGGCTCAAGCGGGAGTGGGTTCGTCGCCAGGCAGACAGCGAAGTGCACCTGAGGGGCGGCGAAACGC
>CAZPIO010000094.1:0-29347 GCA_964586235.1 uncultured Planctomycetales bacterium | reverse complement strand
CACCCTACGTCCGTTTCGCAAATGCCTCAACCGCCTGGCCCACGGCCAGCAGACTCACATCGTCCAGCGCCGCAGCGTCTCCGTCCACCAGCCTGGCGATCATCGCATTGACCACCACCCGCATCGCCCCGAGACGCCGCTCAGCAGAACCAAGAGCCTTCTCGACCTCGCACAGCGCCGTCAGGGAATGATCGGCGTCAGACGCACCGGAGGCGTATAGTTCGTCCACCAGCACCGCTTCGGCCCGTTCAATCGCGTTTCGCACCCATTGCCGCAGCGTTTCCTCGGCCGGCAGGATACGGTAAAGAACGGCCAAGCCTCTCAGGATGATCGCGTGGTACACGGTGCGGGAGTTGTGCCGGTCGAGCCAACGGCCGCCCGGCAGTTGCCCCGGCAGGATGCCAAGGACCGCCTTCCGCACGGCCGGAGCACGGAACTCCTCTTGTTTGGCAACTTCGACGCACCTGGCCAGGGCCCAGACGGAAAACGCGTTGTAGTTCCAGTTCGGCACCACCGGCCGTCCGACCGCCCAGCGGCACGCCGGCTTGGCCGATTCGCGATACGCCGCGGCGCCGAAGTGCTCAAACGCGGCCAGCATGGTCACCGCGCACACCCCGTTGTCGAACTGCAACCCGCCGTCGCCGAAATCATCGATCACCCAGCCGTCCTGGAACGCCTCGGGGTGCTGATAGTAAAGGGACTCCAGCGGCGGCGTGAAATGCGGATGCCAACCGCGCATGTCGGGGAATGGGAACAGCCCGTTGGGCTTCTGGACGGAGAGGAGATAGTCGAGGCCTTCCTTCAGGCGATTGCGGATCGCCGCCTCATTCCCGAAGCCGTGACGCAGCCCTGTGATGCCACCCATGATCACGTAGGCTGTCTTGCGCAGGAGCGTATGCCTCGCCTCGGGGTGATCGGCCGGCAGGCCCTTGACCGACCCCCGTAAGTCGGTCAAGGGCAGGCCCCAACGGCCCTTGCCGCTGTACGCCTTCTCCGCCGCCATCCAGCCTGCGGACCACAGACGTCGCAGGCGTTCCGGAGTGATGATGGTGTTAGGATCAGGCGCGCCGGCGAAGCGAGGCGCTGTTTCGGGGACCGCCGTCCACTCGCCCAGAGCCTCGCGCAGTCGCCCGACCGCTGTCTCAATGGTCTTGGAGTCCTCCTTGACCATGGCCTCCGCCAACCCGCGTCGAGCTGCCTCGATCCGTTCGCGGACCTCCAGTGGTTCAGGCACACCTGCACTCGGCCGAGTGGTGGTCATCAAGTCTCTCCGCCGGGTTCGTGTCCAGGCATCTTCGCTGTCGCGCGACTCACGCTCTGGACAAAACGATGCTGAGCTCGCAGCCGGTTCGGTGGCCGTCGGCATCACCGGTACGGCGGCGCCGGCAACGCCTCTCGCAGCGCGAGGACTTGCGGCTCTCCTTCGATGATACCGCGTCTCGCCAAACGCACAAACACCTGCCGACGAGGGGCTTGTGTACCCCAGTGAGAGGTGTACACTACGTTGACGCCCGGGAAGGGGTAGGGAAGTAACGGAACCGCCCGGGTGATGCCCCCCGACCTTTCAAGGAGATCACAGAAGATGCGGAACTCGAGTTTTCCGGCGGCGACCCTGATTATGTGCGCTTTCGGCGCGGCCCTCTGTCACGGCGCCGACAGCGGCGTGAAAGACTATGCCTGGTTCCTCAACCGCCTGATCGATCTCGATCAACTCGCCGTACTGGAAGAAGGTCAAACCTGCAAGCAGTTCTCCAGCTACGACCGGGCGTCGAGGTACGACGAAGCCACGGGGCAGTACCTCGACTGGACCGCCAACGGCGATTCCGGCAAGTACCTTCGCACCGACCCGGCCACGGGCGAGGGGGTCATGGCCGAGATGCAGGGCCCCGGCTGCATCTGGCGGATCTGGTCGGCCAACCCGCAGGGCCGGATCCGCTTCTATCTCGACGGGGCGGAAAAGCCCCAGTACGAGTTCGAGTTCGCGGCCCTGTTCACCGGCAAGGTGACCGGGTTTCCGAAGCCTCTGGTGTGGCAGCGTCGCGTGGATCTCGGCGGCGACAACCCGGCCTCCAACTGCTACGTGCCGATCCCCTACGCCAAAAGCTGCAAGGTGACCGCTGACACACCCGTCAACCAGTACTACCACATCGGCTACACCACTTACCCGAAGGACTGGCGGGTCGAGACCTTTACCACCGAGCGGACCGCGGCGGAGGAAGCCGCTCTGCAGCGCGTCTGCAAGGCTTTGTCTGACTGCGGCACTGATCCGCAGCCAGCCCCGAACACCCTGACCATCGAGAAACTCACCACCCTGGTCCCCGGCCAGCCCATCCCGATCGCCGACCTGCGAGGCCCGGGCACGGTCCGGCAGTTCCTGGCGAAGCTCTCGTCAACCGAGCGATGGGCCGGTCGTAAAGCGCTTCTCCAGATCTTCTTCGACGGCGAGACGACTCCCTCGGTCGAGGCCCCGATCGGCGATTTCTTCGGCGAACCCTGGCTTGAGACACCCTACAAGAGCCTGCCGCTGGGCATCACCGCGGACCTGAACTACTGCTTCTGGCGGATGCCTTTCGCCCAATCCGCCCGCATCGTGGTGTCCAACCAGGGCCGCAGGCCCGCCCAGCTAAGGACGCGGATTGTCCACCAGCAGGGCCCACTGCCGCCGGCCGCGGCCCGCTTCCACGCCAAGTGGCGGCGTGACCCGGTGAGCAAGGACTTCGATTATCCGTTCCTGGAGTGCACCGGCCGCGGCCGCTTCGTCGGTGCGGTGCTGTTCATCGACAACATCGTCGGCGGCTGGTGGGGCGAGGGCGACGAGAAGGTCTGGGTGGACGGCGAGAAATTTCCCTCGACCTTCGGCACGGGCAGCGAGGACTATTTCGGCGACGCCTGGGGCATGCGGCAATTCGTCAACGCCTTCCACGGCTGCCCGACAAAGGGCGAGTTCAACGCGGTTCGCCGGCAGACCTGCTATCGCTGGCACATCCCCGACAGCATCCCCTTTGATAAGTCGTTCAAGATGACGATTGAGAACTATGCGGCCGAGGCCAAGCACCCCGTACCCAACGACTACAGCTCGATGGCCTATTGGTACCAGGCTCCCGGAGGCAGCGATTTCTTCGCTCCCGTCCCGGTGGAAGCCCGAATGCCGCAAGGTCCGGTGCACGTCCGGGGCATCGAGGCCGAGACCACCGTACCTGCAGACAAACCACCACCCGGAGCGGAAATCGTCACCGACGACGATCTGCCCGAGCAGCTCGGCTCCGGCAAGGGTCTCAAGATCGCCGGCAAGCCCGGCACGACCGTGGCCATCGCCCTGCCGGCTCCGGATGACGGGCGATACGCCATAGAGGCACGGCTGGCCAAGGGCATGAAGGCCTCGGACTTCGATATCCTTCAGGAGGGAAAACCTATCGAGGAACGGGTCCACCTGAAAAAGGGAGCCAATCCGCTGGAGATTCGCCTGACCGGCAAGCCCGTCGAGGGCGATCGCTGCGTGGTGATCGTGGACTTCTTCGTGGTGGAGCCCTGGGTCAACTTCGTCCGCAACTGGTATATCGTCGGCCCGTTCGAGAACAGCGGGAAGGTCGGCTTTGACCGGGCATATCCACCGGAGACCGACCCGTTCAAGGCGGATGAGACGTTCGGCGGCAAGGGCGGCCGGGTGGCGTGGCAGAAGGTCCGCGTCCCCAACGGCCTGCTCCTTTCCGACGGTAGTTACTTCAAGATCAACGAGGAGATCGCCCTGTATGCGTATACGGAGGTGATTTCGCCGGACGACCGCCGGACAACCGCTTGCGCCGGCAGCGACGATGGGCTGAAGGTCTGGGTCAACGGCGAGCTGGTCCACGCGAAGAACGCCGACCGCGGGCTGAAACCCGACGAGGACAAGTTCGACGTGAACCTCAGGCAAGGCCGCAACACGGTCCTGGTCAAGGTCACCCAGGGCCAGGGGCCGTGGGGCATGACTTTCCGGATCAACGATCCGGATGACCAGCTCAAATACGCGCTGCCCTGAGAAGGCCGGCTGTTGACCGGATGCCGATCGCCGCGCTGAGGTGCTGTGGATGATGCTGGAATAGGAAAGCTTTTAGCTGTTAGCTCTTAGCTTTTGGCTTCTGGTACCGAGTGTCACTCCGGGAAACGAGATGGACTTGGAGGCTTATCGCGCGCTGCCGATTCCCATGTGGCTGGACTTGAGCTGCCCGAAGTGCGCCTATCCGCTTCGCGGGCTGCCGGAGCATCGCTGCCCCGAATGCGGACACGAATTCAACATCGATGACCTGGTCAGATCAGGCACGCCCCTCCGTCCGCCGGAGATTACCGCCCGGACACGGCCGGTGCCCGATCTCGGCTTCACCTGCCGCAAATGCGATTATCCACTGAAGGGGCTGCGGGGCGACCGCTGCCCGGAATGCGGGGAGTCGTTCAATCTCACCGATTTCATCCCTCCGGAGCCCTGGGGCCAAATCGCCGGCGCCGCAACCACGACCGAAACGCTGCTCATATTCTCTCACCTGCGATCGCTGGGTATCCCATGTACGCTCGACGACATGAGCGCCCCCCTCGGCACCCGAGGCGCGGACGTCATCCTCGGGGACACCCGCAAACTGCTCCGCGTGCGGCGCGACTACTACCTCGACGCCCTGGCCGCGATCATCGCGGCAACCGAACCGCCGGACCAGCCCTGGACCTGCCCCAATTGCAGCGAGGAGGTTCCCGGCAACTTCGAGGTCTGCTGGAAATGCCAGCACGCCAAAGGTGGTTAACCCTCTTTCAGAGCGTGTGCGAGGACTCGCGGATATTCAGCGTGGCATGGCCAAGTCCGCCGCGGTGGGCGCCGCCGTGTCTGCTCACAAGTCTGAATGCAGCGGCCGGCCCCTCTCTGCCGGCCGCTGCGGATGGATACCGACCATTCCCTTGCGCCGATATCGCACCCTACAGGATCCCATAAGACTCGTTGCGATATAGGTGGGCATACACCGGCCCGACCTGGTCCTGGGCTTCCTGCTCCGTCTCGGGCAACTCGTCGACCGCTTCGCTGAGTCGCTGCAGCCACGACTCCTCTCGCACCGGCAGGTGAACGAGCTTTTCGGTAAGAGCCTTGTTAATCGCATCCCTGGCGACCCGGACGGCCGTGAGCGTGCGCAAATAGCCGTTACTCTGCTCGATGACCGCGCGCGACAGGTCGATTACGAAGCCCGGCTCGAGCATCAAAGCCTCCACGCTGTGCGGCACGTCGCTGGCCACCAGCCAGTCGCGAAGGTCAATCGCCCTGCCCGCCTGCTGGGCGGTGTTGAACAGCCGGCAATCGTACGCCAGCAGTTCAAGGAAGGCCTCAGGGGCCGAACCGCTGAGCAACTGAACGTTCTGCACCGACTCGTTGCTCCACAAATCGGCGGCCGCGCCGGCGATGTTGCCCAGCGGGCTGAAATGGGCACAACTCGAGGACTTGCCCTCCATGCTGATGGGGACACCCTTGATGGCTTTCATCGCCGGACCTTCGTAGGCGCAATCCTTCGACGGACCAATGGCCCCATGTTCATAGGCCACGAGGCTTCGTGGAATCGTGGCCGCACGGACCAGTGCCGCCAGAACGCTCGGCAGCATGCCCTTGCCGGCCAGTTGCATCGCCGTGTTGGCGAAGCCGCACGCGCTGTCGCCTCCGCTGACCGCGCCGTACTCGCGGGCAATGTCGGTGATTTCGTCCCACAGCCAGGCCATGTCGCGACAGGCCAGCGAGCCCAGGGACCAGACCACGCCGGCCAGATCCCCGAACAGCAGGGCTTCGTCGTGCACTTCCTTTGCACCGACAGACTCGATCGAGAGGATGTCCGCGCCAGCCTGGGCGGCGCAGACAAAGGCCTCACGGGTGCGGGCCCAGCCCTCGCCGCTGCGCAGGAGAGGCGGACGCTGAGCCTCCCGGAGATCCACGACCGTGACCCGCAGGGCCGTTGGAATGCCCGTCTGTTGGTGTAGTTTCTCCAGGTGCCGTTGGAGCAAGGCGGTGATCTCCGCGCCCCATTGCGGCCGCTCGGTCATCGCCGGCAACTGCTCGAACTCCAGCACCACACCGGGAAGTGAGAGGGCTGTCGCCCGCCGAACCACGGCCTCCCCGATCTGGTCGTAGTGACAACGCACCTGTTCCCAAGCGCTGTCATCGATCAGCATCGGGGGCAGCGTGAAGTTCAGTTCCGGATAAACGGTCCCCGCGCCGATCGTCAGGCCTCTGCCGCAGGTCACCGGCCGGGGGCACCACCCGAAAACAAGCTCCGATTCGCTTGAGACGGCAAGTCTCGAAGCCTCCAGCCGTTGTGCACTCATGATGCCGCTCATCTCTTGCCTCTCGGTCTTCGCACGCCGCCGGACGATCGTCGGACGGACAGGCTGGCGCATCCTGCGTTCCTGGGCCGCCGTCCCGCAGGCTGCGTCCAGGTCGATGGCCTCGTCTTCGTCGAAATCAGGTCGCCGAGGGTAACGCCGCTCAGCACCTGCTCGATGGACCCGCTGAGTTCCTGCCACACGCGGCGGGCGGTGCACGTTCTCGCCCTCTTGCAGGCCGCCGGCCGGCTCACGCAGTGAACGAGCGAAAGCGGACCTTCCACGGCGTGCAGGATCTCGTTCAGGCGGATCTCGGAGGGGGCCCTGCTCAACAGGAACCCGCCACCGGCACCACGCACGCTCCGGACCAACCCGGCCGATTTCAGCGAGGCCAGCAGGGCGTGAAGATATTTGCGCGATATGCCCTCGCGCCGGGCCAGCATACTCATCAGCACGGGCGGCCCGCCGTAACAGCGGGCCAGTTCCAGCATCGCCCGCAGGCCATAACGCCCGCGCGTAGTGATCTTCATGGCGGCCCCTTTGTCTATTAATTTAGTAGACTACTCTCAGCGACATTTCCATGTCAAGATTGAGTTGAAATGATGATTGTCCCCCTCGGACCCGGCCGGCAACCAGGTGAAACCGACACCAGGTGGGGCCGACGCCCTCGTCGGTACGTGTACAGCGTGCAAGATAGCGGGTCTGGCACGCTCAACACGTACCTCGTCGGCCCGCTCGGAATCGCCCGTGACCGACCATGTTCGTGACTTCATCACCTGGCTCACCGGTCAGCCACCAGGGCACGCGTCTGCATCGCCTCGTCAAGGATCGCAGCGGAGCGTTCCTGCCAGAGCCCCCGGATCTGCTCGACCACGGCGTGGCGGCCGGACCAGTCGCTGTACACAAAGAAGCCGGGCTTCAGCCCGGTCGGCCACCCGGGAGGGAGCCGGTAGACATGGCTGCCTTCGGGATGGGCCTCGGCCGGCTGGGCGGCCGTCGACTCGCGAGGCTTCAGCACTCGGACGATACGATCGAGCCACATGTAACACTGGTCCCGAAGCAGCGGGTGAGGGTCTTCCAGCCCGTCGATCAGAGCCGGAATGAGCGCCGCTCGCGTCGGGCGGTCGAGCATGCAGATCTCGTAGCCCGGCCCTTTGCCCACGGCGTCCTCGCCTCCTTGCCCGGTCCCGGCCGCTTGTGGCTGCTGAGGATAGAAGGTTTTTCTGCATCGGGATTCCCACGTTGCCAGTTGAGTCAGCGCCTGGTAGCGAACCGCGGGGCTTGGATCCTTGAGGCCCTGGACGACGTCATCGGCATTGAGCCAGCCGCATTCGAACAGAACAGACAGTGCCATCCAATGAACGCGTGTGTCACGATGCTGAGCCCGGCACGAGCGGATGGCTTCGGCGACGCGCGACAAATCGTACTTGCTGGAAACCTTCTTCACGGTGTCTGGGTGTCCGAGGACCGACGAGTAGACCCACAGTGTGGTCAGCACAACCTCCGTATCATGCGAGCCGAGCAACGGAATCAATGCGGCCGGCCGGTCCAGGAGCCGACTGTAATCGCGGTTTCTTCTGACGTAGCTGACGGCCGGCGGAACCGATCCGCCGAAATCGAGGTGCCCGAAGGTGTGTCCGCCGTAACCGTTCTGCCCGATCCTGAAATCACTCATGCGGTCCATCCAGCGGTTGGGCATTCGGTTCTCGGGACGGGCAAGTTCCGACACCAATTCCGCGTCCGTCATGGCCATAAAGCGGGCATCGTAGTGGCAACCGACAAGACCGACGAAGAGGATGAACAGGCCCGCACTTGTCTGTCGGAAATGGTCTGGCATGGTGATTTCTCCCTTTGGCTGCCGGTAATCGGCGGGGCCGCTTGCAGGCGGTGGACGCGTGGCAGCCACGATATCGCCGCCCCTGCGCGACGACAAGACCGTTGACTAAACCGCATGACGTCACAGACTCGACGGCTCAAAGGCGCGCACGTAGGGCCTTTTCGCACAGAACGGCGTCTCGGACGCTCGCCTCGGCGAAGGTCGTCACGGATGGCCGGGCTCGGAGCACACTTCTGCCCCCGTGAAGGCGACGAATCACCGCCTTGGCGCTTCGTTGACACCGTCCGGCCGGTTCGATAGCTTATTTTCCGATTCCGCCGTCCCGGCCGGGAGAACCGCTCAACCGCGACCCGGCGACGTTGCGCGGGCGGCACCCAGAGAGGTTCAGGCCATCTGCCCCGCTCGGGGCGGTCGGCCGGTTTGGAGCATCGCTCATGGCAGATCTTGAAGGTTTGGCGATTTCGCTGATGCGCGGCAGGCAGGATGAGGTCAAGGCCAAGGTCCAGGCCGCTCTCGACGAGGGCGTCTCGCCGGTCGCCGTTTTGAATGATGGGCTCGTCGCCGGCATGTCGGTGGTCGGCGAGCGCTTCCGCAAGAACCTGATCTACGTCCCTGAGGTGTTGATCAGCGCCCGGGCGATGCGGGGCGGTATGGAGATCCTCAAGCCCAAGTTGGCAGCCTCCGGGGCCCAGCCGGCCGGCCGGGTGGTTGTCGGCACGGTCAAGGGCGACCTGCACGACATCGGCAAGAACCTGGTCGCCATGATGCTCCAGGGCGGCGGCTACGAGGTCATCGATCTGGGCACCGACGTCCCGGCCGAGAAGTTCATCGCCGCCGCCAGGGAAAAGGGAGCCGCCATCATCGGCATGAGCGCCCTGTTGACCACGACCATGCCCTACATGGCCCAGGTCGTCCAGGCGGCCAAGGCTTCCGGCGTCAACATCCGCATCATGATCGGCGGCGCCCCGGTCACCCAGCAGTATGCCAATGAGATCGGAGCCGACGGCTACGCCGCCGATGCGGCCTCGGCCGTCGAGGTAGCCCGCAAGCTCTGCGCGGCATAAGCCGAGCGACAAGAGGACCGCTTCCGGTGCCCCGGATACGAGTGCTGCTTCTGTAGGATTGAACACCGCCCGCCAGTCACACACCGGCGGGCGGCTTTGTCTCTGCCACCGCCCTCTCCCCCTTCCCAGGGACGACAAGCCGCATGGGGTCACCCTCGTGCGCTGAACGCGGTGGAATCCCTCTTGACGAGACTGTCGTCATTTAACACTCCAAATGATGGCAGACGCGCCAGTGCCGCTCGCCCGGAATCCTGCCGGGCCGCCCCTCGTCGCGGAACCCATTCCGCATTCGTGCCGGTCTCAGAATGCGTTCCGAGCCGCGACGGTCGCCTGTTCTCCAATCATCCTTTACCTTCAGCTCGCCACGGCCTGCGGCGACCTTCAGCCTTTTCTTCGAGATGAAGCTGACTTGATGAGATCAGAACGCGTTTAAGCCCGCCTGCTTGGGGCCGAACAAGCGGTGAAAAGTGCGTTTGGGCAGCAGAAATGCTCTGTGCTGCAAGACGGAATCGGGCTTGAACCGATGTTTGAATTCGCTATGCTGACAGACAGCGGGAATGTGGAAGGGGGCGATCGCATGGCACCTCAGGCCCCTCTACTGGGGATTCAGACCTCCGCTCGACCCAGCGGCGGCCCATTGTGCTCTCTGGCTCGCAGAACACAGGCACTTGTCAGCGGAGTCGGCAAGACGCGCCCATAATTCAGTCAGCGACCCAGGCTGAGTCGCCAGCCAGGCAGGCATCGCCAACGCAACCAAGCCTGAGCGGTCCCGCGGAAGGCGGGAGGAACAACTCATGACCGACACCAGGAAGACGAAGAAACAGCTTATCGATGAGCTGAACACGCTCCGCAAGAGAATCGCAGTCCTGGAGCAAGAAGCTTCCGGTCGCGAATCCTCGCCTGTGGGACTGGAGGATCTCCCATCCGGATCTGGTGACTTATGTCCCGAGGATGCCGGGGCCGACGACCTGCTGTCCGCTCCCTCCAAGGGGCCGGCGTTTGAGGCCGCGACGCAGGTATCCACTCCCGCCGAGATCCTCTGCATTGCGCCCGCTCCGGTATCGACGTCAATCGCCAAGGTCTGTCGGGATATGGGGCACCACTGTACCTGCGTCAAGGACAAGGACAGTCTGCAAGTCCTCCGCGGACCATTCCAACTGGCAGTTCTCGCCGTACAGCTGGACGGGGATCGGTTTTTCGGTGGTGCGACACTACATGATCTGATGATTGCCGCCCGGCGCGGCCCGGTGGTCGAGCGGGGCTTGCTGCTGGGCAACATGGAGGAGACTCGCGGCCATATGCACGCCCACATGCACCGTGCCTCGGGCTACTGCGAAACAGGCGACGCAAGCCGGTCTTGGGATCCCGACGTGCGGGCGCGGATTCAGAGCGCTGTTCGTGACGCGCTGAGCCTGCCGCCCTACGAGCCGGTGAATTTCTTCGACCACGTGACCGAGAGCGCACTGCATTCCGTGGTCGAGAGCAGTCAGGCCCCACTGTTTGTATTGGACCAGGAGTGGCGGGTCTGGTTTGCCAACCTCCAGGCACATGCCCTCTTCCGCCGTTCTTCGCAGTTGCTGAAGGGGTTACCCCTGGCTGATCTGCTGGCCAACCCGGAAGAGGAGGAGGCCTTCCGTGAGTCAGTTACCCGAGGTCTCAGCCGGGGCGGAGGCGAGATTGAATGCCGTCTGCGAACCAGGCTAGGATGCGAGTTCGATGCGCTCATCTGGTACAACCCCATCTACGACGACGACATCCCCGGACTCATGGGGTTCACGTTCAGTGACATCACCCGACGAAAGCAGGCGGAAGCGAGACTGGCCAGGGCACATCGTCTGCTGGAGCAGCGAGTCCGACTACAGGACGACAAGCTGGATCGTGCCGCCGAGGAACTCGGGCTTCGCATGCAGGAACAGGACAGGGCTCAGTTGGAGCTGGCCCGCGAGCGGAACCTGCTTCAGACGCTGATCGACAACCTGCCGGATGACATCTATGCCAAGGACCGGGAGCACCGGTTCGTCATGGTGAATCGAACGGCGGTCAGAAATTTCGGAGCGGCGTCGGCCGACGAGATCATCGGCAGAACGGACGCGGACTTCTTCGCCCCGGCGCTGGCAGCTTCGTTTCGCCAGGAGGAACGCGAACTCATGACCACCGGCGCGGCGGTGCTTGACAGGGAGGCCTTCACCGCCAAGCCCGGACAAAATCCCTTCTGGACGCTCGTCACCAAGGTTCCGTTGCGGGATCGGCAGACAGGACGGATCGTGGGGCTTGTCGGGCTGAATCGTGACATCAGCCACCTGAAGCGGGTTGAACTGGAGATGCTGGCCGTGGAGCGGCAGTATCGGCTGGTGTTAGACGCCATGACCGATGCCGTTTATGTCATCGACCGAGATTCCCGAATCGTGCTGTTCAACCAGGCGTTTGTGGACTGGCTCGGTCATTACGGACTGGGCGGCGATCCCCAGGGCCGTTCCTTGCGAGAGGTGGCACCGTTTCTGCCGGAAGACAGTTTCGAGCAGCACCGGGGGGTCCTCGCGTCCGAGGAGGTGCCCGCTCGTGAATTTGAGGTGGATTGCCGGGGATCGCGCGTCTTCTTCGAGATCCGGAAGATCCCGCTGATGGAGGGCGAGCAGGTGGTTCGGGTGCTGACCATCCTGCGGGACGTGACCAAGCGGAAGGAGATGGAGGAATCGCTGCTGGCCAGCGAAGCCAGGATTCGGCAGATGGTGAACTCATTGCCGATAGCTTTGTTTTCGTTCGAGGCCGGCACAAACCGCATCCTGCTCGTCCAGGGGGATGTGCGCCGGATGTTCGGTTACGAGCAAGATCACTTCCTGGCCCACCGGGACCTGGAAGAGACGCTGGTCCATCCGGACGACCTTGCCGGACTTCGAAAGGCGTTTCGTGTAGGACTGGCCTCGATGCGGCCCTTCGATGCGGAATTGCGCATTCGTCATGCTGAGACCGGCGCCGTCCGGCATATGCATCAGTATGTTGTTCCCGTGGGTGACGCCCACGGTCGACTGCTGCACCATGACTCGGTCGTTGTGGACATCACGGAGCGCAAGGCGACGGAACAGGCGCTGCGGGAGAGCGAGGCCAGGATCCGGCAAGTCGTGGACTCGCTTCCGATTGTGCTTGGCTCGTTTGAAGTGGGGACGGGCCGTGTTCTTCTGCTGCAGGGCGACACGCGCAGCATTCTGGGTTACGAACACGAACAGCTCATCTCCGATCCGCATCTGGGCGCAGCGATTGTCCATCCTGAGGACCAGGCGGCCACATACGAGGCCTTCGCGAGGGGCCTGGCTTCCATGCGGCCGTTCAGCATGGCATACCGAATCATTCATGGCCAGCGGTTGGCCCCTGTTCACCTGCAGAGATACGTCGTGCCGGTGACCGATTCCGACCATCGGCTGGTGAGGCACGATTCCATCATCATTGACGTTACGGCGGAACGCGAATCGCAGCAGCGGCTGAAGCTCCTTTCACAGGTGGTCGAGCAGACCAGTGAAGGCGTAGGCGTCGCGGAGATAAACGGCAAGGTGCTGTTTCTGAACGGCGCGTGCGCCGCCATGCACGGTGGGACAGTGGAGGACTACCTCGGCAAGCCCTTGTCGGCGTTTCATGCGCCGAAGCACATGACCGCCGTGAACAAGGGGATCCGACAGGCGTTGCGGAAGGGTGAATTCGAAGGAGAGATCTGGCACTCGCGAAAAGATGGCTCTGTTTTCCCCTCCCGGATGCACGTAACGGTGCTTCGTGATGAATCGAACAAGCCGGTGGGGCTCGTCGGCCTGATGCGCGACATCACCATCTGGAAGGAGATGCAGGCGGCATCCGCCCGGCTGGCCGAAGCAGTCAAGAACGCCGGCGAGGGGATCGCCATCTGGGATGAGAACTGGTCGCTGACCTATGCGAATGCGGCCATGTGTTCGATCCTCGGGTGGGACCGGTTCGAGGGCCTGACCGCGAGCGAGGCCTTTGGGTACATGAGCGGCGAAGGCAAGGCGGATGCGGTTGACGTGCGGATCGCTCTCCGTCGCAGTAGCGTATGGCGCGGGCGAATACGCGGCCGGCGCCGGGACGGCTCGATCATACCCCTCGCCGCGACTTTCAGCCGGCTGCGTCTGGACGATGGAACACGCCTGTACGTCGGCAACGTCCGCGACACGAGCCGGGAGGAAGCGCAATTGGCCCAGATCCGGCGGTTGGGCAGGGAGGCCGCCGCCCAGTTGGATCAGGAACGCGCGAGGATCTCGAAGGAGTTGCACGATGAGCTCGGGCAACAACTCACCGTCATGAACATGGGGCTGGCGTGGTTTGCCTCGCGGCTGGCCAAAGCGGAGGAGCCGGTCAGAGATCGTCTCAGCGAGATGCAGGACCTTCAACAGCGGATGACCCAGACCGTACGCGGACTGGCGAAAAGCCTTCGGCCGGCGCTGCTCGACTACCAGTTGCTGGGCGATGCGCTCCGGTCGCTGGTCGCCGAATACAGCCATGCGGGTGGAATCACCTGCAACATCAAGGCCGATCCTAAGGACATCGACGTGGAGAACCCGCTGAAGACGGTGATCTACCGGATCGCTCAAGAAGCTCTCACCAACGTGGTTCGGCACTCGGGAGCAAAGCAATGCCGCGTCGAGATCATCAAGAAACCTCGGTCTGTCCAACTGCGGATCTGCGACAATGGCATCGGTTCGAAACCCACGCGTCTGGAGGGCACCCAGTCGCTGGGAATCATCGGTATGAAGGAGCGGGCTGCGGCGATCGGCGGAAAACTCAGCGTCGAGAGCATGTCAAAGGGCGGCGTGTGCGTCATGGCCGTGTTCCCCCAACCCCAACCCGGGACGGTCAACTGAAGGTGAACGAGGCCTTCTTCTCGTGCGGCCCGTGGACATCGGCCTGACACGGTGCGGAAAGGTCTCGCGCAGAAAACGTGTCAGGATGAACTTCCGGACGCCCGGACGCGGTTCAGAGCCTTTCCGCATACCCCCCGGGCGTTGATTCCCGTGCAGGTCTTGGGCGGATCACTTCAGCAGGGCCACGAACCCCGCCTGCTCGAAATGGCGATCGCCGGTCAGGGCCTCGGTCAGACCGCGCTCCTGCATGACCACGAACGAGATGCAGTCGGTCAGCGACCAGTCCTTGTCCGGGCGCTGCGCGTACAGGACCAGGCCCTGCTCAAACAACTCCGGGCTCGGCGGCAGGATCTCGACCCGCCGGTCGGCGCGTAAGTCCGCGATCAGGTCGACCGCCAGTTGACGGTTCCGGACATCGCTCAGGGAGTTGGCGACCTCGGTGAGCACCCAGGCGGTGCTCACCTGATGCCCGCCGAAAGCCCTGGTGTACCCACACGCTGCTTCCGCGTACTCGTCCTGCGGGTTGAGAAGGGCGATGTAGTACGAGGTGTCGGCGAAAACCGTCTTCATTTCCTCGGCGTTCCGTAGAGGTAATGGTCGTGGTTCCGCGACGCATCCGCCGGAAGGCCGGTCGCCTTCCCTGCGTACTTGAGCAGTTTCTGGCCCAGCGTCTGGCCGTCTTCATCCAGCGCGGGCTCGTCCGCCGGATGCGAGGTCAGCTCGATGCGGACCTCGGCTCCCTCCGGGAGACTCCCCGGTTCATCCACGACCACCACGCCGCCCTTCACTTTGCCCTTGTAGGTCATGGCTTCACCTCGACAAGGCATTATACCACGGCGAGGGGCGGCCCGGCCATCGGGGCCGGCCTCGCATAAGGGCGACCAGGCGGCTAACCGGCCCGGAAAAAAGCCTGCCGATGAGCCCGCTGACCGTGCAAAATGGCCGCAGTCTGCCTGGTTCCGGAGAGGCGGCCGGACCTGCCCGCCCCACATCCGCTGCTGACCGGTTGTGCCGTTCGCTCCGGTGGTTGGCGATCTGCCCGAGGGCACCGGCCTCACGTTCCCCGAGAGGGCGGGAACCCCTGCAAGCGCCCCATGCCTCTTGCCCCTCACAAGGTCCTCGTGCGGATCCATAAACTCTTTGAACGCCATACGATAGGAAGACGACAGATCTTCACATTTCCACGGTGCAGTCGACCCGAACCCCCGATGCTCACGGCGGGTCCCGGCCGCAGGGGCGGGCCGACGCGAGGCAGGTGCTTTTGGCTGCGGATCAGTGCCGGCGATCCCGGATGCAGCCTCAGAACAGGCAAGACAAACGCCGGAACCGTGTATTCTCAGCCCTGAACCCAGAAATACTCTGTCCTCTGCTATAATGGTCTCTAATGAGCTGTGGGCGGATCAGGAGTGGTGGCGTGAGACGCCGTCGATCCTCCCGTGGTCGGATTGACATCTCAGCCTTCAAATATCACCAAAGGAGGCTTTGTCATGATCAGCATCAGGAAGGTATCGCTTGTTTCATTGCTGTCCGTTCTTGGGACGGCGTCGGTCGCATGGGCCAATTCGGCGCCGGTGGTCAGCAACGTGACCGCCAGCCAGCGGACGGACGGCAGCAAGAAGGTGGACATCCGGTACAACCTGACCGATGGCGACGGCGACGCCTGTACGGTCACGGTGCAGGTCAGCAACGACAATGGGGTGACCTGGACGGTGCCGATCACGGCCAAGACGGGGGCGGTGGGGGCGGGCATCACGCCGGGAACCAGCAAGCTCATCGTCTGGGACAGCAAGGTGGACCTGCCGGGGGCGTTCGGTTCGCAGTTTAGGGCGCGGGTTTGTGCGGATGACTGGCACGCCCCATCGGGCATGGTCTTGATTCCCGCCGGTGAGTTCCAGATGGGCGATTCGTTTAGCCAGGGTGATCTGGATGAGCGGCCCCGTCATGCGGTCTACCTTGACGCTTTCTACATCGACTCCGATGAGGTAACTAACCAGCAGTATGCCGACGCCCTGAACTGGGCCACAACCCAGGGAAACCTGATCACCGTCACCGGGGGCCAGGTCTACAAGTACAACAGCGGCACGGCCTATCCTTACTGCGATACCACGATCACTTCCTCCAATAGCCGGATCACCTGGAACGGCACCACGTTCGGCGTGGTCTCGGGCAAGGCGAATCATCCGATGGTACAGGTTTCCTGGTACGGGTCCGCGGCGTATGCCAACTGGCGAAGCGCCATGCAAGGCAAGACGCTCTGTTATGACCTTTCCACATGGACATGCAATTGGGGCGGCGGGTATCGACTGCCCAGCGAGGCCGAATGGGAGAAGGCGGCTCGGGGCGGCGCGGCCGGGCACCGCTTTCCGTGGTCGGATGTGGACACGATCCAGCACGCGAGGGCGAATTACTACAGCTCATCGAGCTACGCCTACGACACCAGTTCGACGCGGGGCTATCACCCGGTGTTCAATACCGGCGTGTTTCCCTACACCAGTCCAGTCGGGTACTTCGCGGCAAATGGTTACGGGCTATACGACATGGCCGGAAACGTTTGGGAATGGGTCAACGACTGGTATTCCAGCAATTACTACGCGAGCAGCCCGTACAACAACCCCCACGGTCCGGCAACCGGCAGCTATCACGTCTTCCGCAGTGGTTCGTGGTACTACGTCGCCCACGGCACCCGCTGTGCGGATCGTGGCAACGGTTACGGGCCGGATTACAAGTACCTGGATATCGGTCTGCGGCTGGCTCTAAGTGCGCAATAGAAGCCAGCCGAGAATCCGGGGCGAGAGGGAAACTGGCATGTTGCTGACAACGCTGGTTCTGGTGTGGGCAGTCAGTCTCGCAGAAGCCGTCGCGCCCCAGCCGCCCCAGGCTGTTTCGGGCTGCGACGAGTCTACGTGGTATGGCCGGATGGGTCTGGTAGGCCGAGCGCCGACGGTCCCGTGCGGCTGTCTATCGGACAAGGCGACAGTTTCGTTGCGAACTCGGCACCTGTCTGGAGGTGGGGGCAATGCGTAGCGTACAAGCCGTGAAGCCCGGCTCTTGTTTCCGAAGCTTGCTTGTTGTCTCATGCCTTCTGGCTACCGTTTTCCGGCTCGCCCCCGCACCCGCCGTGGCCGACAGCGGCTGCGGGCAGTCGGGGGTTTTTACGATCAACAACAGCCAAGGCAGCGGGAACCTGACCGGGCTGGTTGTTGGGCTGAATGCTCAGGGCCTGGCGCAAGGTGCGGTCGTCGGGGCAACTGTTTCCGCTTCAGGTGTGGGGAGCACGATCACCAACGGCCAAGGCAGCTTCACGTTCACGGCAGTACCCGAGGGGACGTACAGCGTCACGGCGAGCATGACCGGGTACATGCCGTCATCCAAGGTGGTCACCATCTCGGCGGGGCAGACCAGGTCCGAGACGTTTCAGTTGACGATCGAGTCGGCGAACGCTCCGGTGGCCTCAAACTTCGCCTCGCCGAACGGCAAGCACTTCATCGAAGGGATGCCGGGCAACCTGGGCTTCTCGACGGACGTGGCGTGGAACGGGTCACCGGGGTCGGTGCGGTTCAATATCGCCGGGACGTGGTATTCGGCTACGCTCAACGACCTGGGCGGAGGAATGGCGCGGGCCACGCTGAGCGTGGCGGCGCCGGCTGCGCTGGGAGCGTGCACGGAACTGACCATCGAGGTGACCAACGGAGAGGGAAAGAAGACCTACGTGAACACCGGGGTGCATTTCTCGCCAATCCCTGGGATTATCATCCCGTGGTATCAGGACAACATTCCGTGGACCGCTTCGGGCCTGGCACTGAGCTACGGCGAGGAAGCGTCCTGGTCTAAAGACTTGGGCTTACTCGGAAGCAGTGATGTGTCGCTGAGCGCGTCTGTCGGTTATCAGGGTCAACTCAAGTACGACCTCCTCGCAGCTAAGTTCACTGGTTCTCTTGGTGGATCGGGGGGCTTTGGGTTCGAGTGGCCGGTTGCCGGCGTGACGGTTCTCGGTGAGGGAGAGTTAAACCTCACGGGATCGTTGAGCATCTCGTTTGCCGGTTGTAATGCGCCCACGATTACACCTGCATGGGAAGCCGGCTTCCAAGGGAAGGCGGGGGTAAAGGCTCCCGCAGTTCTCATCGTGGATGTCATCTTTCCTCCCGCGTCGCCAGCTATTCATTTTCTATTGGGCGTGCCCGTCGTAAAGGATGTTGTGGGTGCCCTGAAACTGAAGCTATATCTAACTGGTGGGGCCGGGCTTTCGGGAGAATATGAGGGTCTCGAATGGGGCGACTGCTTTCTGGGAACGACCTCACTTGTCGTAAGCGGAAC
Organism: uncultured Planctomycetales bacterium; assembly: GCA_964586235.1. Lineage (GTDB taxonomy): Bacteria > Planctomycetota > Phycisphaerae > UBA1845 > PWPN01 > JAUCQB01. The sequence goes on along the minus strand of CAZPIO010000094.1, from coordinate 10,949 downwards.
GTTCGGAATCGAAGGGCAGGCAGCTTTGGAGCTGTTTGGTGCAGAAGCCGGGGTTTACGCTGGCGGAACTGGCACGCCGGAATTCGAAATCTGCCCGGATTGGGAGTTCGAGGGACTGACCCTGCAAGCGTATGTGGGGGTCTTCGCTTCGGCGTGGATGTTTGAGTACAAGAAGGAGGTTGGGGCCGAAGTCCGATTTGATGCGGGCGGTGAGGCGATGGTCATGCGCGCCGTACCGCTGACTGCAGGCGACGTTTTCGGCGTCTGGAGACCTATCGGGTCTGGACTGCCTGAATGGGGCGAATCGAACCGGCTGGTTGCGGGCGAGGTCAAGAATGCTCTCTTATCCGAGTCGGCAATGGAGAGTGGCGGTTCAGTTGAAGTGGTACTCGTCGAGAACGTCACCAAGATTGGGAACCCATCGGTCATGGCTGACGCGACCCAAACGTTGATCCTGTACTCGGCTTTCGACCCTTCCAAGCCCTGGTATGCGGCCACGGACATCGGGACATTGCGACAAGTCAGCGGCGGCTCGTGGAACCTTGACCGCATCGCGGATGATACGGACGCAGAGTTTGCTCCAAGGCTCACGCCGGTGGACAGCACCGCGCACTGGGCAGCCTGGGAGCGTGTTTCGGGCGATGTCTCGGGGGCAACCGGACCGGGGGATGTGGCTCCGCATCTGGAGATTGTCACTTCCCGCTTCGACCGGAACACGGGCACCTGGAGCACGCCGATCCAACTGACGGACAACAGCGTCGTGGACCGTGAGCCGGCACCGGCGATATTCGGCAACAAGCAGGGAATCCTGTGGGTTCAGAATCAGGCTGGCGACAGCCCGGGCAACGCCACCAATGGTGACAGTCTGATCTTCTCGGAATGGAACGGGAGCGCGTACCTGCCGGCGCAGACGCTCTGGTCGGGCCAGAAGGGCATCCTGAACGTGTCGTTTGCCGCCGACGCCGCGGGTCAGGCCCAGGTGGTCTTCGCCGTTGACGAGGATGGCGACAACGAAACGAAGACAGACCGGGAACTCTATGCCCTCGCGACCGCCGGCGGTGTCTGGCAGGCGGCCGCGCGGCTGACTAACGATACGGCCGAGGACGCCGTGCCGGTATTGATCGCGGTCAGTGGTGCGCCGATCTGCGTGTGGAGCGCCGGAGGAACGGTATCGTACACCTCGCTGGGTACGTGGAGCCCGAAGGCGGTTTACTCGGAGTACACCACGGCGAACGAGGCCGACTCATTGGATGGCGTGGCTTTGCCGGGCGGCGCGGCCATCGCCTACACGGTTCAGACCTCCGAAGGCGTGAACATCGTGGCGTCGTTCTATGATGCCGTGCTGGACAAGTGGTCGCTACCTCGTCAGTTGACCCAGGATGAACACGCCGAGAGCGCCTTGTCGCTGGCCTGCGACGGGACGGACCTGGTCATCGCGTACCTCAAGACGCAAACCGAGCGGAACGAAGTGGATGTGGAGATCGACGGCGTTGTTCACCACCTTACCAATGTGCCGCAACCGGCACGGACCGATTTGTATGTTCTGCGGCATGAATTGGGGTACGACTTGGCCATCGGCGCGGAGTCGGTCGCCATCGAACCGGAGAATCCGCCGCCGGGCAGCGCCGCGATCATCAGGGCGACGCTCGAGAACCGGGGGGACATTGGCGCGGAAGATGTTGAAGTCTCGTTCTATGACGGTGATCCAGACAGCGGTGGAACGTTGATCGAAACCGTGCAGCTCGCTGAGTTGCTGGTCGGAGGCTCCGGTCGAGAGGTTTCCATCAATTGGAGCATCCCGACGACGCCGGGCAGCGGGGAAGTCTATGTCGTAGCGGACCCGGCGCTGGCATTTGATGATCGGGATCGGTCCAACAACTCGGCTTCATTGTTGAGTATGCTGCCCGATCTGGCGGTTGAGACGGGCTGGTACCACGACGTGTCCCTGGAGTCCGTCGCGTTGACCGCCCGTGTGATCAACGGAGGTGCCCTGAGTGCGGAGGCTTCCGACCTGTCATGGCGTCTTGGTTCCGCCGAAGGGATCGAAATCGGTGTTTCCGCCATCCCGGTTATGGCGTCGGGTGCGGCCTATGAGGCAACGTATGTTTGGGATGTGCAGGGTCACACGCCGGGCGAATTCGTAACGGTGGTGCCGGTGACCGACCACACGAACCTGATCGCTGAATGGGACGAGACGAACAACGCCTCGGTCCTGAGCGTTCGGATTCCTGCGCCGCCGCCGACGGCTGCAGCAGATTTCAACGCCGATTACGACGTCGATGGTGACGACTTGACGGTCTTCGAATCCTGCGCATCCGGGCCAGCCGTCCCCCACGACGGCACCGAGGGCTGTCAGCAGGCGGATTTCGATGACGACAATGACGTCGACCAATCCGACTTCGCTATCTTCCAGCGGTGTCTCAGCGGAGAGAACGTGCCGGCCGACCCGAACTGCTCGCCGTGAGCGATGTCGAACGGCTCGCCGTGAGCAACGTCGAACCTACGGGAATTGACCGGGAAGCCGACAGCTATCAGCGGCTCGACCGACTCTACTGAACTCTGAAACCCGCACCCCGCACGCTCTCTCACCGCTGTTCGCCCGTTTTCCTGTTCTCCCGAGCGCCCCGGCGTGTTATGAAGCCAAGGACCTGCACGGAGACGCCGCGCGCCGACCGCACGAGCCAGCGGGCTTCAATGAGATTGATCTTCCGGCCGCTCAAGGAGGCAAATGATGACCTGGACAACCTTAAACTCGATGATCGCCAACCGCATGAACCACAGCGACTTAACCCTGCCCCCAGCCCCCAGTCCCCGACCCCCAACCCCTCGCAAAGAGCGCCCGCGCCAAACGAACCCAACTTCCATGCCCACTTTATCTCGCGACCGGCCGGTCGTGCTGCCTTCCATTCCGCCTCCAGCCTCCGTCCTGGCCTCCGCTTCTCCCTTCTCCGGGTCTCCCTCTATTGCTTTCCACCGGGCCCCCAGCCCCCACGAAGCGCAGAACGAACCCAGTTTCGAAATGGAGAACCTTCGTCCTCTCCGGTCCCCCCTCACCCTGCAAACCGTAATTCCGCCGGCCCCGTGCATCGTTCCGCGGCGCCGCCGACAGAGAAAGGCGCGATCCGGGCCGGTCGGACGTGAAAGCTGGGGCCGCGATGGTGTTTTGCCCTGTATTAATATATTTTATACCATCACAGGACGGCACCACGGGCGGCCGTCGCCGCTCGCCGCGGCGACCGCGGCGCCGCGCAGGAATCGTAGAGGTTCGTCATTCGGGCTTCGGATTTCATTGGTCATTCGAACTTCGTCATTCGTCATTCTTTATCAATATCAACGAGATCCTGCTATGATAATGCGGTGGGGCAATAAGACCAGCTCAACCGACGTGTTGTTTGATACGAGGTGACCCCCTTTGGCCGAGACGTACGACGAAGACGACGTGATTCTGAACCCCGAGCTGGCCGAACGCACGCTGGACGTGGACAGCGACGAGGCCCGGCCGGTTACCATCTACATCCGGCGGCGGCTTCCCGGGCGGCGGCTGGACAAGTACCTCCACGGCCGGTTCCGGCGTATGTCGCGAACGACCATCCAGCGGCTGATTAAGCAGGAAGCCATCACCGTCAATCACAAGCCCACCAAAGCCAGCTACGAGCCCGAGGCCGGCGACCGCATCGACCTGATCATCCCCCCACCGGAGCCCTATGAGATCATCCCCGAAGAGATCCCGCTGGACATCGTCTATGAAGACGAGGTCATGCTGGCGATCAATAAGCACACGGGGATCATCGTCCATCCCTCGCACGGCACCCAGACCGGAACGATCGCCAACGGGCTGGCCTGGTACGCCAACTCGCTCAGCCACGGCGACGACCCCTTCCGCCCCGGCATCGTCCACCGCCTCGACAAAAACACCACCGGCATCATGCTCGTGGCCAAGACCGACGAGGCTCACTGGCGGCTGGCCATCCAGTTCGAGCGGCGAACGGTCCGCAAGACCTACCTGGGCGTGGTTGAAGGCAGCCCGGAACTGGATAGCGACATCATCAACGCCCCTCTGGCCGCCCACGACACGATCAAGGATCGCTACATGATCCCCAGCGCCCACCACCGCTGGCGGGCCAAGCTGGTCAAGGAAGCCATCACCGAGTACGAGGTCGTGGAGCGGTTCCGCGGCTATGCGCTGGTCCACCTGCACCCCAGGACCGGCCGGACGCACCAGCTCCGCGTGCATATGTCCTACATCGGGCATCCCATGGCCGGCGACACGTTCTACGGCGGCCACCACGTATCCGAGCTGAGCCTCAGCGGCCAGGGCAGCGACGAACCCGTTACCAGCCAGCAGGCCCTGCATGCTTACCGCATCCGCTTCAAGCACCCCATCTCGGAAGCCCAGATGGAACTGGAAGCCCCCCCGCCACCGGAACTGGCCAGGCTGATCCAACTGCTTCGCGAACACCGACGATTGTGACCCTCTGCTTGCGTCGACGGGGCGAGACAAGTAACCTGGAATCCACACATTGGATCCGTGAGTGAACAAATGCCAGCACCCGAACCAGCTCGACCTCTTTCTCCCGCCAAGCGGGCCCTCGGCATCCTGGGGATGGTTGCGGTGGTCCTCGCGGCGATCGCGACAGGGATGTGGGTCTCGGGCGGCTTGCCCAAAACCGCACCGGAGGTCGAAGAGAATACCGGCTACCAGTTCCTGCTCGGCGTGATCCTGGCGGTTCTCGGCTGCCTCACGCTGGCGGCGGGCGCCGTCATCTATGCGATCGTGCACTTCAGCAACGGCTTGACCTCCGACTTCTCGCGCCCGTTCTTCAGCTCGCTCAAAACAAAGCTCTATCTGGCCAACCTGTTCGTGATACTACTGATCGCGGTCGGCGTGGCCCAACTGGTAACGGCCGTGGTCATGCCGATCCTGCAGCGCCTGGGGGTGTCGTCGACGATGTCGTTTTTCCTGCCCATGTTCGGCACGTTCATCGTCATCCAGTTCGTGCTGATGATGTGGCTGCAGATCTGGGCACCGCTCGAGAAGCGGGTGATCGATCGGCGCATGGCCGCGATGGGCGTCACGCCGGAGCAGATACAGGCCGCCATGTACGTCGGCATTTCGGACCCGACCAAGAGCAGCTTCCGCAAGATGACGACGGTCGAGGATGACATCGGCATGATGTGGTTCTTCCCGGAAGCGCTGATGTACCGCGGCGATGCCCAGCAGTTTGACATCCCGCGGGAGAAGTTCATCGCCATGGAGCGGAAAGCCGACGCCGGAAGCACGGCGGCCTATTTCGGCGCGGTCAACGTGATCGTGCGGTTCCTGGATGGCGGCGGGAAGGAACGGTCGGTCAGATTCCACACCGAGGCCGATCCCACACTGGGCCGAAAGGCAAAGGCGTTAAACACCCTCGCCGCCCGCATCCAGTCGTGGCTCGACCAGGCCCCTGCCGCCGGCATCCCGGAGGATGAGGCCATCGTCGAGCCTCTCGATGATGAGGTGTGAGCCCAGCCTCCGCAGGAATTCGGTCTCTTTCCGTCCATGCCGGGGGGGGCGTAGACTCGGCGGAACACGCCGATCGCTTGTCCGTGCCTTTGGAAGCTCCGGTCGCCCGGGGGTGGCGGAGAATGCTTCAAGACCTGAAAGCCCGATTCGCGCCTTCCATTGGCTACCTCGAAGCCCTATCGCTGGCGGTGCTTCTGGTCGCGTTCCCCGGCCACCAGTCACTCGCTCAGGAGCCCACCAGTGCAGATCGGTCGGGTAGACTCAAAGTCGTCAGTTGGAACATTCACGGCTGCATTTCGGGGATTCAGGGCGTGATCGATCAACTGCAGCGCCTGCACCCCGACCTGGTCTGCCTCCAGGAGGCGGAGGTGACTCCGGAGGCCGACGACGTGCGTCAGCCACAAACTATCGCCGAAGCCCTTGGCATGCGACAGTATTCGGCTGGCTCCAAGCTCCCCAATGGCCGTGAACAACGGATGGCCATTCTGTTTCGCGGCGATATCGCCAACCCCGAAGCGCTGGACGCCGGGACAGGCCGGATCTACGGCGTCACCGGGCTCATCCGCATGGACGGGACCGAGATGCGTGTCATCTGCCTGCACCTGACCAGCAGCTACCGAACGGAGATCCGCCACCTGCTGAGAACCAGTGCCGCCCGCGGCAAGGAAGCCCAGCACTTGGCGGCGCGTCTGCGAGCATGGCCTGCTCCGATCATCGTGGCCGGAGACTTCAATTCCACTCCGGGGATGGATGATCATGACACCGTAGCCGCGGGCCTGCGGGCGGAGCCGACCACCCGCCCGACATTCCCCAGCGACCACCCCCGGTTGGCGATAGACCACGTTTACGTTTCGCCACCCCACCGGATCGAGAGCCGGAGTACCCCGCCCACGAGCGTCTCGGATCATCTGCCCGTGGTCGCCTTGATTATCCTCGGATCATCGGTCGACACCGCCACGGCCGGCCCTCCCTATCCTGAAGCCTCATCGACGGCCCCGTGGCCGGGGTCGCTACCATCGACAACGAGGCCCGGAGAGTAGGCTTTGGAGCCTGCCCGGCCGAGGATAGCCCAAGCGGCGACCCGGGGCCCACGGGCGGCTCCAACCGCCGGTGATTTCATCAGCACTGAAATAAACTCTTATATGCTGTCAACAGAACCACTCCGCAGGGCCGGCGCACTATTTTCGCAAATCCCGCTTCCAATCGTCCCAACCTCGGTTACAATGCACGAGTTGCTTCCCCCTTTGGTGCCGTTCTGTCCGAAAGGCGGGACGGCAAGAAGCTAGTCGCAAGAACTGGCAATACCCCTACCTTACGGTCCTGGTTCACCCCGGCCGGGACCAAGAGTGCCAGAACTTGCGGTAGCTCGCCAATGGCCCCGGTCCCCCCTACCGGGGCCTGCTTTTTTCCACCCTATGGAAGCATTGAGAACAGCAGCGCAAGTCAGGGGATTGCATGCAGATATGTCATTCCCGGCCTGCTGTCCGTTTTCGGCACGCTCGGCATTTCCCATGCCTTCCCGCATGTTCACTACAACGGGGACTACAACCACTTCGCGGTCATCCGTCCCGGTCTTCTTCTGCGTCTCGGGCCGGTTATCGGGCCGCAGTTCGGGCAGCCGTTCCACCGCCCCGAAGGTGTCCAATACCTGCGGGTCGGTGTAGGTCTGCATGGTCAGCTTCAGTTCGGAATGCCGGGCAAGCTCCTGCGCGCACCGGGGCGAGACATTCGCCGCCGACAGCCACGATATGAACGTGGTCCTTAGGCTGTGCCGGTCAACGCTTCGGCCTTGGGCATCCGGGGCATAGTCGATGCCTGCCCGTCGGCAGTCGGCGTAGAAGGTCTCTTTCTTCGGGGCACGTTTGAACACCTTGTCCGTCGGCCGGGCGAACGGGGGCCGGGCCGCTTGCAGTTTGCCCGCCAGATCGGCCCGCAGGGGGACGGTATCCGCCCGCCGGGCCTTCGTGGTCAACGCCCGCAGATGAATGAACGGTTTGGGGCCGTCAAGGTGAAGGTCCCGCCACTCCAGGGCCTTCTGTTCGCGTACCCGAAGGCCGGTATGCAGGGCCACTTCGTACCACAAGGCCCGCTTGGGGGCAGCGTTCAACAGCAGTTCAGCTTCGGCATGGGTCAACGCCCGCCGCTTCTTGCGAACGTCACCGCCGATTTCCTGTGTCGGGACGGCATCGACCGGGTTCTTGTCGCTCAACTTTGCGACGGTCACCGCCCAATCACACAGGTTATGGAATGCCGCCCGATGGGCGTTGATCGTCCGGGGGGCCGCGTTCCTGCCCGACAGGACCGCCAGGGCCTTGCAGACGTTCGCTTCGTTCACCTGCCCCAGCCGGTCGATACCGGCCGTCTGTCCCATCCACTTCAGCCGGTTTTTGACCAGCAAGACGTAATCGCGGGTCCGCCGCTGTGCTCGCAGATGGCGAACGAACCGGGCAACGACCACCCGGAAGGACAGGCCCGCGTTTTCAACCGCAAGGTCAACCAGCCCGACGGCCTTCCGCTCCGTCCGGGTCAGTAGTTCCCGCAGGGCCGCTTCAGCCGCCCGCCGGTCGGTGATTCCTTCACCGTTGGGCAGCTTCAGGGCTTCGCGCTTCGTCTCGCCATCCGTGTTGACGTACTCTGCCCAGAAGAAGCCCGTTCGGACCTTCACCCGCTTGCCGTTCCTTACCCGCGTCACAACCGGCTTGAAAACGAATGCCATCCTACCGCCCCTTTCGTATCGGCCGCAGTTCCATGTTCAGGTACTCCGCCAGCTTCGCCGCCACGGGCAGGGTGATTGTCCGCTGCCCCTTGGTGAACCGCAGTAGGACGGAGTAATCCACGCCGCTGCCTTGGGCCACGGCATAAGTACCGTGTTCGACAACGGCCCGCTGAAGTGTCTCAGTCAGGTTCATCTTGTGTCTTCCCATGAATGAAATATACACCACGTCTCTCTGTCTGTCAAATGACCGCGCGGTCAATTGGCATACTCAGGCCTGATGGTCCGCTGCCCGTCGCATGGCCGCCAGGGTTTCCCGGAAGGCTTCGGCTTCAGCGTGTTCCAGGGCTTGCCCGCCGTCGAAATGCCGGATGGCAGCCCGTTCTTCGTACATGTCCCGCCATTCCGGGGGAAGGTCTTCGGGGCTGACTCGGCTGGAGTCATCCGCCAGGATCGCCAGCAAGCCCGGCTTATGGGCCTTCAACCGCTCAGTCAGGTCGGGCGTCAGCGCGGCCACCGGCCGAAATTGGAGGCGATCGCCGTTGGCCCGCATCTCGATACCCCGCCGTTCGAGTTCCGCCAGCAGTTCGATGGACGATTCGATGATGGTAGCCATTACACTTCCCCCCAATCGTCCTGGCCATCATCATCTACATCCCCCGCGACCTGTGCATATTGCTGTTCCTCCGACTTGGGGGGCCTCTCGGGCTCGGAAATCGGCCCTGACGCCCCCGAAAACAGCGTCGCCGATGCATATGGGGGCGGGGGGGTGATTCTGCACCCCCGTCATTTGCCCCCTGTTTTTCTCGGAGGGGTGCAAAGTCAGAGGGGGTACCCCCCCATGCGGTCTCTGTCCATAATCCAGCTTGCTCGATGGTGTCCTGAAAGTCGTCGCGAAGATTCCAGGTGTACCCCGGACGGGGTCCGCCTTCTCGGCGCACAATGCCCAGTAGCCGGAGATCGTCCAGCCAGACCTTGGCCGTATCCGTGGGAACCTCGGCTTTGTCTGCAATTGTGGCCGTTGGCTCATAGTTGACCCGCAGACGCCAAAGTACCTCGATGAATCGGGCTCGCATCGAAGGCATGGTGTCGGTGGCAATCCTGGCGACGATCCGGTAAACGTCATCACCGACCCCGGCCAGCCCCCGCGCCATGGCGATACCCATACACAGCTTCTTCAACGCCTTCCCCACACGGGTACCAACCTCCGGCGCCGGGATGTACTTGATCACGTTCTGACGATCCCGAGAGACCTCTGACCGGCACAGGGCCACGAAATCAGCCAGGGCAATCAGGCGCTCCTCGATACCAGCAGGAATCTCCGGGGGCTCCGGCGTCTGAGACAAAACACCCAGGGCAGCTTCTGACAATTCGATCCTCATGCCCCTCTCGTTGTTGGAGTTGCTGAGCGCCCGACGAACCTTGGCTTTACGCCCCATCGGAGGAAGTCGGAATCGTAGGAACCGCTCGCCAAGCTGCGCGGAAACGCCCCAATAGCTGTCGATCACCGGCGTTACCGCCGCCACCAGACCGAATCGACTTTGGTACCGCTTGGTCTCGCCGGTACCGAACACCTTGCAAGCCTCGCCGTCGTAAGCATCCCGCAGGATGCCCAGGACCTCGCTTCGGGCCTCGTTGGGCATTTCCAGAACCGCCGTGAAGTCCTTCACGACCAGAATCTTGCCGTCGATCTTGGGCAACAGGCTGGGGTCCGGCCCGTCGGTGATGTACCCGCTGATGAGCGCGCCCGGCGTCAACGTCGAGAGGGTGTAGATGTCTGGGTGCTGCGACAATGCCCGCAGGCATTCTGTCTTGCCATCACCCGGCGCACCTACAATAAACAGCCAGACCGGATCACCGTCCAGCCGATGGGCCAGGACAGCACCAAAAACCACATCCAACAAGTCGGGGTCCGTGTTCTGAAGCCACTTCTTGAACACGGGACGGACCTCATCGAGAGTACAGGGGGGCACGGGAGGTGACTCTGCACCCCTCACGTCTGACTGCTTGCGGACCCGTTGGCTATCTTCTGTTGCCACTACAGCAGCACGTCTCAGTTTGCCCTCCAGATCGTCCTTGTCCAAGTCGAACGCCTCAGCCCATCGCTTGGCCTGTTGCCGCCGCGCCTGATCGCTGTCCAGGCGGACCATCACAATGTCTTTGTCTTCGCCGTCGATCCGAAGGCCGATTCGTCGCTTGATCTGGCCGTTGTAGTTCACCGCGCCAGGTCCATCCGCGAAGATGATCTCAACGTCCGCCATCAGACAACCACCTTTCCGCGAACCCCCGTCGGTTGCATCCGTCTGCTGCCGCGCCGTGTTGGCGGGTCCTCATGAGAGGGTATGTATGTGGGGGGAGAGGGTGACTTTGCACCCGTCCGGTCCCCGTCCTCAGCCAGGGCGAGTTGCCGGAGCGCTGCGACCTTCTGGGACCCCCAGCACGCGAAGCACGTCTCGTAAATCGCCAGCGTGACCCGTGCCTGACGACATTTCTCGCCGTCCAGCTCGACACCGCCTTCGGCGTACAGGCGGTACGCCCGATCTTGAATCGCCAACAGGGCATCGACAACCGCAGGGACGCGCAGGGGACAGCCTTCAGGCAGCCGATTGAAAAGGTGCCACCCATAGCGCTCGCATGTCTGAACTGACTGGCGTACAATCTGCCTGTCATAGCTTTCTGGCCCGCCTGCCCCTGCCAGGGCAACGGGCCTTTCTTGTTGGCGAATCACGCAGA
>CAZPIO010000093.1:0-30225 GCA_964586235.1 uncultured Planctomycetales bacterium | reverse complement strand
GATCCCCATTTCCTCGCTGAAGTCCAACAGCCCGCGTTCCGCCCGATACTCGATCGGATCGGGGCCGTAGGTCGAGGCGTAGACCTCGGCGATCGCGTCGAGCAGGGCGTCGAGGCACTCCCGTTTGCTCCCCTGATTGGCCAGGAAAAGGCTCTTGTACTTGCCGGAGAAGGCGCTGCCCTGACTGTCTTCGAGGAGGCTCGAGCTGCGGATGATCAGCGGCGCGCCCTCCACTTCGTCGAGAACCATGGAGAGCCCCCGCACGATCTCGGGGGGGAAGCGGCTGTTCTTGAAGGTCAGCACCACGTGCGGATACTCGCGCCGGACCTGGCGAAGGTCCTTGTATTTGTGCTCAATGACGTCATCGAGATTGTTGTAGCGCAGAAACGCGAGCAGCGTGTCGGTGGTGACGTACCAGCTCTTGGGGAATTTCACGTTCGCCAGCAACGGATTGCCGGCGCACCACTTCCGTATGATCTGTTGCGCGAGAAACAGCCCGGCGCTCTTGCCGCCCAACTGTCCGTGGCTGTCGGGAGGGTGGAGGATCCGGTCGACGAGCTCGAAGAAATCACGGATGTCGAACGAATCCTTGGCGATATGAATGGAGCGCGGTTGCTGCGAGAAAAACCGGGTGGTGAGTGAAACGATCAGACCTTTTCTCGTGGCCGGGGCGAGGTCACTTCCCGTGGGTGACATTTCTCGGAATCGCCGGAGCGACCCGAGCACTTCGGTGAGCGTGAGGTTTCGATTGCTGACGCGGGTCAGGTAGCCGAGCTTGTCGTCCTGGATCCACTTGCGGAGGTAACCCAGGAGCTGATCGCCGGTGTACCGGTCCGCGGCGATCTGGAAGATCCGGTCGCTCAACTGATCGGTGATCTCCAGCGACTGAAGATGGTAAGGTTTGTTGGCCTCCCGATCCGAGCCGCACTCAAAATCAAGATCGTCGGGGATCAAGGTGTGCCGCAGCCGCTCCGCCTCGGCGACGCCACTCCAGCAAAGGTGATTGAGCATTTTTTGAGAGATGCGGCCGAAGAGGCCGATGTCCGTGTGGTGAAGCAGATTGAGCACCACACGCCACTCCCGCGCCTCCTCCCGCGGTCGGTCCGCCGGGGACCTCTGGGCAGCCTCGATGAGTTCCTGCTGGCGGATGAAGTCGCCGAGGCGGTCGGCGATCGTTCGCAGTAACCGCTTTTCCTGCGACAGGAAAGGTCCCTCGTTGGCGGACGGCAGCGCCCGCGTATAGCATACACGGATCTCGCCGCCTTTCTTGCCATCGATGACGATGTCGGCCGTCAAAGCCCACGAGGTCTCCACGAACCCGGCGAGTTGGTAGGCGTCGGACCCGACCGTAATCTTCGCGCAGCACGATTGTGGATACTGCCAGCCCGTAGGAATCGTCTCGACGACTTTGCGGAAAACCTCACCACGCGGGGCATTGTGCTCGGCGAGCAGCTCTTCGATGCGGTAGAGGCACTCGAGTTCCTTCTCCCGCTCGCGGTAGAAGCCGATCAAATCCTCGGCCGCGCTCTTGCCGTCGATCATCGCAACTCCCGGCCCGGCTCTACGGGCGAGAAACCGCGTGTCCCTCCGGAACTGGAAGCCGTTTCTACACCCAGCCGCGGTCCCGGCACGCCTGGGCGACACGCCCAACGGCGATGACGTAGGCAGCGTCGCGGAGACTCAGTTTTCGTGCCTTCGCCAGCGAGTTGATCGCTTCAAAGGCCGAGGTCATCTTGGTGTCCAGTCGGTCGAGCACCTCGGCCTTTTCCCAGAAGAAGTTCATGTTGCACTGGACCTGCTCGAAGTAGCTGCAGGTCACGCCCCCGGCGTTGGCGAGCAGATCAGGGACCAGGAAGATGCCGCGGGCGGCAATCAACTTATCGGCCTCGGGCGTCGTCGGTCCGTTCGCGCCTTCAATGATGATTTTCACCCGGTCGCTGATTGAAGCGACGTTCGCCGCGGTGATCTGGTTCTCCATCGCCGCGGGGATCAGAATATCAACCTCCTGCTCGAGCCAGGCGCCGCCGGGGGCCACCTGGCAACCCAGCGCCTGGGCCTTGTTCTTGTCGATGCCGCCGAACCGGTCGGTAATCTCGCGGAGTTTGTCCAGATCGATCCCGTCGCGTTTCACAAAGCTGTAGGAGGTCTGGTCTGCCTGGTCCCAGCAGGAAACGCACACCACCCGGCCCGAAAGCATCTGGTAAAGCTCGATGACGTGCTGGGCGACGTTGCCGAATCCCTGGACGCTCGCCGTCGTCTGTGCGATGGGGATGCCGAGTTCTTTCAGCCCTTCGCGCAGCGTAAAGACGAGACCGTAGCCGGTGGCCTCCTTCCGCCCAAGCGAACCGCCCATGCCGACCGGCTTGCCCGTGATGAAGCCTGGGAGCCGTTCGCCGCGAACGACCTCGAACTCGTCGAGCATCCAGAGCATGTGCTGGCCGTTGGTCATGACATCGGGTGCCGGCACGTCCTGGCACGGGCCCATGGCGTTGGCAAGCTGGCGGACCCAGCCGCGGCAGATCTGTTCCTGCTCGCGCATACTGAGGTGGTGCGGATCGCAGATGACTCCGCCTTTGCCGCCGCCGAGCGGGATGTCGACCACCGCCGTCTTCCAGGTCATCCACATCGCCAGCGCCCGCACCGTGTCGATCGTCTCCATCGGATGGAAGCGAACGCCGCCCTTGGCCGGTCCTCGCGCGTCGTTGTGCTGTACCCTGAAACCGCGGAAGACCTTCACCTTTCCGTCATCCATCCTGACCGGAATGCTGACGTGGTACTCGCGCAAGTTCCCGCGGAGGATGTCCCTGGTCCCCTCGTCGAGGCTAAGAAGCCCGGCAATGCGATCGAATTGGGACTGTGCCACCTCGAAGGGATTGTAAGACTTGTCCGTCATGGATGCCTGCATCCTTTCTACTCGCTTGTTCGTTACCGTACTGGTCTTCCACCACATTCGAAGGATGTAATGCTATTGAACGTCCAGGAGAGTGTCAAGCGGAGGGCAAAGCTGAAGTCTCCCCCCATTTGAGATGGGGGCAACTCGCTTCCCGCCACGCGGCCGTCATCCATTTACGCTGTACGAGTGAACGGTAGGGATACGGCCGGCGGATTCTGCTTCGAAGACCAGATCTTCAAGGGCTTGGCAATGGGGGCCCCCTTTGTCAGGCTTGTCGGTATGGCCCGCGCGCCCATCGCTGCGGCGATGGTCGGCAAGACCATCGGACGCACCATCGACGAGAACCAGGTGCCCGTCTACGTCGAGCGGTTCGGCAACACGAAGGAGGAGATCTTTGTCACAGCCGGGGCCCTGCGAAGGGAACTGGGCGACAAGGAGTTCGACAAGCTCCCCACCGGCGGGCTGGGTCTGTATACCTACTACGAACGCCTGGATCAGGGGCTGCGCCAACTCATGGCCGGCAGCCGGAAGTTCGCCGTGGAGTATCTCTCTCGCGACGATCTGGCCGCTCTGACACACGAGGCAGCCGAGATCAGTGGTATCCGCTACATCATGGACGTGGATGAAGGCAAGGTTGACTCGATCCTGAGCTCGTGCTGAGAACCGGGAGGCCGGTTCAGCTTGCCGGCCTGACGAATCGAAAACGCGGCCGTCCGCGATCTGCTGGTATGGGGCTCAGCGAAGCCGGGCAAGTGTTCGGAGGCCGCCGGAGAGGCCGCCAGCCAGGGTCAACGGCGAGCCCGTCGCGCGCGTTTTCGCCCTCCTACCGTTTGGTATCCTCCTGTTGCAGGACAAGGCTCAAATGTCTGGCCGACGTGGCCGGCATGTGATTCAGCATGGCCGCACCCAAGCTGCGAGGCAGGCACAGGCCGGGCACGTGCTGTACAATGGCCGCGCGCTACCCGGCGAGTCAGTCGGGCGAGGCTAACTGGAGGTGTGGCTCAAGATGATTCTCAGGCTCATAACGGCCGTGTCGGTCCTTCTATGGGGCTGCGACTGATGCTACGCAAGGTGGGCGATGATTACGTCCTGATCGTGGTGGACGAGAGAGAGGCGGGGCTCGCGTTTCGAGTGCGAGGACTGCCGGCCGATCTGGAGAACAAGGCTCTTTTGCGACTGGGCAGCGACGAAACGGCGAGCGTCAGGCAAACCGGCTTCCGGGATGGAATCGAGCCCTGCGGCGTCTACGTGTATGCCGCATCCCGGCGGTTCGAAGCAGGCCGGGGCAAATGACTGAGCTTTCGATTGGAGAGCATGTGATGCGCAAAGGTACCCAGCTCACTCGCAGGCAGTTTATGGCCGGCAGCACGGTGGCGGCCGTCGCTCCGTACGTCATCGCCCGTCATTCGTCGGCCAACGTTGCGACGAGCACCGCCGCGAACGACAAGATCCAGGTTGCCCTGATCGGAGCCAACGGCCAGGGCAACTGGAATCTTGCCAACCTGCTCAAGGAGCCGGACTGCAGAGTCATTGCCGTCTGCGAGGTCTGGAAGGAGCGGCTCGAAAGCACGCTCGCCAAGGTGCCTGGCGCTCGGGGCCATCACGATTTCCGCGAGGTTCTCACCCGCAAGGACATTGATGCGGTTCTCATCGCTACCACACCGCACTGGCATGCGTACATGGCGGTCGCGGCAGCCGTGGCGGGCAAGGATTTCTACCTCGAAAAGCCGATGAGCCTTTATCCGGCCGAGAGCCTCGCCATCAAGCGGGCGGTCGAAAAGCACAAGGTCATCACCCAGATCGGTACTCAGATTCATTCAACGCCGCACTACCACCGCATGGTGGACCTGGTCCGCAGCGGCCTTCTCGGGAAGATCAGCGTCGTGCGCACGCACAACGTCCAGAACCTCGGGCCCGAAGGCATCGGCAATCCGCCGGTGGGTGATCCCCCGCCTGGCCTGGACGTGGACATGTGGTGCGGGCCGGCCCCGCTGTGGTATCATCCGCTGCTGGTCAAGAACGCCTCGCTGCACTGTTCGTTTATGAACTACACCAACGGCTGGACGCCGGGCATGGCCCCGCACATCATCGATCTGCCCTACTGGGCGCTGGATCTGCCCGTGCCGTCGCGAATCAGTGCGTCGGGCGGGCGCTACATCATGGAGGATTGCGGTGATTGCTATGACACGCACGAGGTGCTCTGGCAGTACCCGAACATGACCATGACCTGGACGACTTCGCTCGTGAACGGTTACGGTTTCGAGCTGAAGGAGCCTGGGGGCAGGCGGCGGCCGTTAGGCATCCGGTTCCACGGTGTGGATGGAACTCTGGTGACCGACTACACCGATCACAAGCTCATCCCCGAGGGTGACCGCATGCCGGCCAATCCTGACTGGCCCAAGGTCGTGCCTGACTCGCCCGGCCATCATCGGGAGTGGCTTGACGGCATCCGCACCCGCAAGCCCCCGTGCTGCCACGTCGGGTATCACTACAAAATCGACCTGGCAATCACACTCTCAGTCCTTGCCCTCAAGCTCGGCCGGTCAATCCAGTTCGACCCGAAGACAGAGAAGATTGTGGGTGATGAGGAGGCGATAAAAAAGTCCGTTCCGACGTATCGGAGTCCGTGGAGATTCCCGGCGCACTACGCTTAAGGTCTGGGACAATGGAGGCCAGATGAGAACAGTCAGCATCTTTGATCGTCTCTCGCGCTTAACCCGAACGGCGGCATTGACCGGCTCGATTCTCCTGGTCGGCTGGTTTGCGTGCTCGCCCGTTTACGCCCAGACCGAGGTGACGACTGAAGCGTTCGCCCGTGAAGCGAAGCGCGTGCTGCCTCAGGAAGAACTCTACGCGTACCACAAGCGGCTCTCGACGTCCCCAGTGCATGTGGAGAGGCGCGATCCCGACGCCCGCCCGCAGGCCGGAGAACTGGCAATCCCCGATCAGGGCTGGAGGCTGGTGTGGAACCATCGCAGTTCGCCTATTCTTCAGCACGCGGTCCAGGATGTTCAGGACTACATGGCCAAGTCGATGAATGTCCGGATAGAGGTGGAAGGCCGCGATTCGCTGAACAACTGGCAGGACCTGCGCGGGAGCATCATCGTGGGGACGCGCGACCAACTGCCCGGATGCGGGTCGGCGCTCAAGGGCCCCAAGGATTATGAGATCGTCGCGGCGCCGCAGCGGCTGACGGTCTGCGGCTACGACGAAAGGGGGGCGATGTACGGGCTCTACAATCTCGAAGCCCGGATGAATCTTCGCGAAGCGCCTTTTCTGCCAGCGGATCTGAGGACTATTCGTCACAGCCTGTATGACGCCCGCATGGTGCACTCCTGGATGGGCTGGATGGAGTGGCCGGATGCCGTGCTCTCGCACCTGGCCCACGACGGTTTTGACGCCATCTTCGCCTCGTGTTATGCGAATCCCAACGGCGACCGCACGACCGCCGAAACATCGACCGATTTCTACGCCCGCCTGATGTTCCGCATACGCCGACAGGACCCGGCCGCGGTGCGTGACCTGGTCAACCGGGCCGCGAAGTTCGGCATCAGCGTGTATGCGCCGATCATCCACCAGTACACGGGCACACCAGAAAGCGAGGACGCGCTTCGCCGGCTGGTGCGCGATATCCTGAAGCAGTTTCCTGACATCCGCGGATACGTCCTGCTCACCGAAGGCTTCTGGTACAGGCAGTGGGGCGGCGGCCACGGGGCCAGCCGGGAGTACATCGAGGACTGGGCTCGCAACTGGAGCCGGGCTGTCGGCATGGTGGCCGAGGAATGCCACAAGGTGAATCCGGCCATCGAGATTCTCCCCTGGGAGTACAACATCGACTTTCGGCCGCAGAACGTCGAGGTGAAGAAGTACTTCATCCGGCAGCTTCCTGCCGACACGATTCCACTGCTCACCTGGGAAAACGGGAAAAGCTTCGAGATCGACGGCCTGCACGGGTACCTGCGCGACTATTCAATCAGCCAGGTCGGGCCCGCGGAGGTGACGGACGCCCAGATCCGCGAAGCCCGGCAACGGGGCATGAAGGTCTACTGCCACGCCGACAGCTTTCTGTGTGGCGCCCAGCTCCAGACCGTCCCCTATCATCCGTTCCCGTATCAATGGCATGCGCGTTACCAGGCGCTGGAGAAGCACGGCGTGAACGGCACGCTGGAGAGTTGGAGCAGCGGCTACACGCCAAGCTTCATGACCGAGTTGCGCGCCTGGTATTGCTGGAGCGACACGCCGCCTCTGGAGAGACTGCTGGGTGCGATCGCCGACCGCCAATTTGGAGAAGACGGCCGGCTGCAGGTCCTCAAGGCGTGGGATCATTTCAGCCAGGCGGTTCGCCTGGTTCCGGACACTGGTCCGAACATGGGCACTGTCGCCGCCATCGGGAACCCGTTGTTCTTCCAGGAGCCGCCTGTGCGGACCGCCACATTCAATTATTCATGGACGGATCAGGGGGTGTGGACGGGGTACCTCGGCGGCGAGTTGAATCCCTACTGGCCGTTCACTGTTTCGCGTCTGGTCTTCTACCCTGATTTCACCAATCGGACGAACAGGGCGGAGATCTACGCCCGGAGTGTTTCCGGAATTGAATCGCCCGGAGACAGGCAAGTGTTGCCGGTCTTCCTGAAGTATCTCCGACTGGCCTCCGACCGGCTGGAGGAGGGATTGAAGCTGTATCGGTCGGCCGCACTCGGCAGCCCGGCCTCCAGGCGAGAAACCGCGCTGCGGGAAGTGGTCGTGGTCGAGCAGCTTCAACGCATGCTGCAGAGCAATCATGCCATCCTTGAGTTCGAGAGTCTCCGCCTGCAACTGGCCGCTGAACAGGATCGCTCGAAGGCCGCCGCGGTACTCGATCGGATGGCCGCCATCCTGCGGGGCGAGATTGCCCGCACCGAGCTTTCGTTGCTTGCCGCTACTCGCGACTCGCGTCTTGGCTTCCAGTTCGAGTGCGACTATGTCTACACCCCTTACTCCTTGCGCGAGAAGCTGGAGAGCCTGCGCGAGACGCTGGAGAAGCAGTTGGCAGACCACCGCAACAGGCTGGCCTTCCGCGCGGATGACGCCCGCGACTGAATCGAGTTCGGGGCCGGTCGAGCCGCCAGGCCACTTGTCCGACAAGTACGTCAGCAGGCAAGTCACGATCTGGTTGGGGTTTGAGGCCGTCCAACACAGCGAAAAGGGGCTCTGGCAGGCCCATCAGCGGGTGTCAGCTAACGTCTGACTGGACTTTGGCGCGTGGGAAACCGAGAATCCGCTTGCCATCGTCGGCGAGGACTTGTATGATAAGTCCGACGGCCGTGGTTTGCTGGTCACGGCGGGACGGAAGCGGAACGGATCGTCGACCCATCGGCAGGAGGAGGTGAGTCATGTCTCGATCGTCTGAAGTGGTGTTGCACCCGCACGCACGAACCAGGACGCGGACCGAGCAGCCGCAGACGTTGTACAAGCCCGTCGAGCTGCCCGAATCGCCGCGAGGCGGCCATACCCGTGTTGAGCACGTGACCGCGCAGCTTCGCGGCAAGATCCTCCAGGGGCACCTGGCGAGCAACGAGTGGCTGCCTTCGGAAAGCGCCCTGGCCCATGCAATGGGCGTGTCTCGCACGGTGATCCGCGAGGCGATGCACAACCTCCGGGCCCAGGGGCTGGTGGAGGTGTCGCAGGGACGCCGGGCGCGCGTGCGAGCCAACGACACGACCGTGCTGGTCAAATCGCTGGATGCGATGCTGCAGCGATCGGAAGCCACTATCTATCACCTTCTCCAACTCCGGCGCCCGCTGGAGACCGAGATCGCCGCTTTGGCCGCGGAGCACGCGACGCAGGCCGACATGGAGAAGCTGGGGGCCACTCTGGACGATATGAGGGTGGCCAAGACGCTCGAGGAGTGCGTCCGGGCCGATGTGGCTTTTCATCGCCACTTGGCCGAGGCGAGCCACAACCCGCTCTTCTCTCTGCTGCTCGACACGTTGCGGGCCCTGCTGGTCCGCGCCCAGCGGAAGACCTTCCCGCTGGCGGGCCTGCTCCTGACCATCGAAGGGCATTGCCGGATCCTGGAGGCCATTGCCGCCCGGCATCCGCTGGCCGCCCAGCAGGCCATGCGCCAACACCTGGACGAGGCCGAAGAGACCCTGCGCCGCAGCCACAAGTCGGCGAGTTTGTGGGGGCGCACCGGCTGACCGGTCCGCGAGGCGGCCAATCCTTTGCCACAGACATGCGGGATATGCGCAATCTGTCGGGGAGTTCCTCTGTGTGGCCATCGTGATCTGCGTCAACAATGAGCCGAGCGAGGATGGCTGCGTGCAGGTCATGGGGGGACACCTTACAATTCTGCCGCGTCGCGTTATGACCACCGGATAGAGATACATCGATGAATGCTCGTCACATTCCGACGTTTGCCCTGATGCTGGCCCTGCTGCCGGTGGCGCTTGCTCCGGCAGGGGAGGAGAGTCTACCCGCCGCGATGACCGGCAAAGACGGTTCGGTCATGGTCCTGGTGCCCGCCGGGCCATTCATGATGGGCTCGGGCGAAGCCAGAGAGGAGACTCCTCCCCACCGGGTCGAGATGGCGGCTTTCTACATCGGCAGGACGGAGGTGACTGTCGCCCAATATGCCCGGTTCGTGAAGGAAACCGGCAGCACGCCGCCTACGGATTGGATCGATGGCGAGCCTCCCAAAGGCCGGGATGAGCTGCCGATCACTAACGTGTCCTGGTTCGATGCCATGCGTTACGCTGCCTGGGCGGATGCGCGGCTGCCAACGGAAGCGGAATGGGAGAAGGCTGCCCGCGGGACCGACGGCCGGCGATTCTCGTGGGGCAACGTGGACGACGAGAAGCTCCGCAACCTCGGCAGCGACAAGATCTCCTCGACGTATCACAAGGTGGTCGGGACAGCCGAAGCGCCAAGCGGGGCGTCGCCGTACGGGTGTCTGGATATGTCCGGCAACGCCTGGGAGTGGGCCGCGGACTGGTACGAGGCTTACCCGGGCACCTCGGCTCGCTCGCCGCACTTCGGCAGGCAGTACAAGGTGATGCGCGGAGGCGGCGGCATATACTTCTACGGGATTGCCAACAGCGGCACCTGCACCCAACGGGCTCGCCTCGTGCCGTACGGAGCGCACGATTCGCTTGGTTTCCGCTGCGTGGTGGATGCGGAGCCGAGCAAGCGGCCGTATGACCCGCCAGCAGTGCTGAAGGAAGCTGAGGAGCGATTCAAGGGCAAGCTCGGCGAGCCGGCCAAGCTGTCCTATGAGATCGAGTTTGCCGGGATGAGAGAAACCGGCCGGGTGCCGGTGACCGTCGTTGGACGGAACGGACAGAAAGGCCATGTCCGCGCCGGCTTTCCGCTGCCCAAAGGTGCAGTCAGGGACGAGGCCGGCGTTCGGATCCTCGCCCCGGACGGCAAGAGCATCGCCTGTACGGCGACTACACTCTCGAAATGGGAAGACGACTCGATCCGCTGGGGCTTGCTCGATTTCAGGGGCGAGGCCGGACAGGTTTTCGAGGCCGATATCAGCGGCCGTCCGGTCGCTTCGGAGGCTGGACACGGGCTGGTGCAGATCGAAGGTGCGGGCAAGGCCGTCACGATGCGTACGGGCGAGATCGCTGTTGCCGTCTCGCCCGAGGGGCTGATCGACCAGATCCGACTGAGTGGGGATCGTGCTGTCCTCGGCAAGCTGGCGATGGAAATGCAGGTGACGCTCGAGGGCAAGGCAACCACGCTGTTTGCCATGCCCGCGCAGGAAGTCGAGGTCGAGGAAGCCCGCGCGCTGCACGGTTGTCTGCGCATGCAGGGCTTCTTCGGCACGGTCGAGGGCGGTCGCACGCCGATGAAGTACGATCTTCGAGTCCAGGCCGCGGCCGGGTCGCCGCGTCTGACGCTCATGCTGACCATCACTCACTGGGCTGATCGCAAAAGATCGCAGAATCGCGACGAGCCCTACGGCGAACTTGATCCGGCGATCAAGGTGGCGGACGTGTCGGTTCGATTCGCCCTGGCGGGCAAAGGCGCGGCGAGCGTGTTCGGGGCGGACAGAGGCACGTTTACGGCCGACGGCGAGGTGGAACTGCTGCAGCCTGATGACCTGCGATACGTCATTCGACAAGCGGGCAAACCCGAGACGAAGGGTACGCGAGCCCCCGGCTGGACGGCGGTGAGGCAGGGCGACACCTGGTGCATTCTCGGTGTGCGACATTTCTGGCAGAACTGCCCCAAGGCGCTGTTCGTGACGCCCGAGGCGATCGGCACGCGGCTCTACACCAGCAGCCGGCCCTTTGACTGGGAAGGAGGGCTGGCCAAGACCCACGAGATCATCCTGGACTTCACCCCCGCGAAAAATGATTCCCTTCCGGCCGGCGTGGTCCTGGACCCCTTGAGGATGACGATGCCGCCGGCCTGGGCGTGCGGTACGGAGGCGATCGGAGCGGTCCTGCCCCGCGCCAGAGAAGCGCTGCAAAGCTTCCCCTACTGGGAGTGCTGGCGGGAAGCGGACATGCGCGACTGGGTCAACCAGATGCCGTTCGGCATGCGCGACTTCGGCGATGGCTATATGGGCGGCCCGTACAAGGGCAAGAACGCATACCAGA
The DNA here is from genome assembly GCA_964586235.1 of uncultured Planctomycetales bacterium. Taxonomy (GTDB): domain Bacteria; phylum Planctomycetota; class Phycisphaerae; order UBA1845; family PWPN01; genus JAUCQB01. The sequence continues at coordinate 18,744 of CAZPIO010000093.1, read as the reverse complement.
ACCTCGAGTATGACGTCGCGTACAACTATCTGCTTGAATTCCTGCGGACCGGCAACCCGTGGTATCTGGAGGCTGCCGAGCCCATGGCCCGCCACCAGACGGACGTGGATGTGAACAACTTCAGCGGTATGCCTTGGAAGCACAGCCCGCTGCACACCACGACCGAGGCCGACCTGGGGCATGTTTTCCTGCGCGGAGTGCTGTTGCACCACCTGTTGACCGGCGAAACGCGGCAGCTTGAGATGGCCCGCAAGGTCGGCGATTTCGTCGCCGCCAAGCTCACGCGGGAGAGCGGGTCCGTGGTCGGCAACGAGCGGCAGATCGGCTGGTCGCTGTACCTGCTCACCGGCGTTTACGAGGTTACTCGCGACGAGAAGTACCTCAAGGCCTGCGAATCGCTGTGCAACAGCCTGCTGAAGGGCCAGGCTCCGACTGGCAAGTTCGCCATCCGATGGGACAATCGCATTGCCTTCTTCAACGGAATCGCGATGAACGGCATGCTGTCAGTGCAGGAGAACAACGCGGACGAGAAGCTTGCCGACGGCATCCTCCGGGTCGCCAACCGCACCCTCGGTTTCTATCCCGAGTACGCCTGCCGGACGCTCAACGCGTTCTCGTGGGCCCTGCAGCGGACCAACGACCCGCGGTACCTCGATGCTCTCGAGCGGTGCTGGCTGAGCAGCATCGAATTCCTGCACGATCGCAACGTGGCTTCCGAGGCCACGCACATGTGGCGTTTTCCGCGGTTCGCCGCCCGCTACGGGCTGTTCCGCATGTTCGACGAAGCGGCGGTGCTGCCAGAGGCGTCGTCGTGGACCGCCACGCGGTTCAAGATGCCCGACGCCGAGGTTTTTCTGCACGTGAGGGATCGGCCTGCGCCGATTCTGATCGTTCGCGAGGGTCTGGCCGAAGGCAGGGTCGAGTTGTTCGATGGCGCGGGCAAGACGCTGCAGAACGTGTCTCTAAAAGAGACCAGCAACTACTTCGAGCCGGCCATGTTGCACCTGCCGGGCGGGGGTGGTCTTTTCCGACTGCGACTGACCAGCGGCAACGCCTTTGGCTGGCAGGTACACCGCGACCGCTCGGCTCGGATGACCGTTGTTGATGCCGCAGGTCAGCACCTCCCGCAACTGCTCCCGCGAGCGGTTGGTTTCCTACGCGAGGGGACCAAGGAAGTGAAGATTCGACTGGAGGCGATGGGCGAGGGGTTCCACACGGCGACCTTGTATGACCCCGCCGGCCAACCGGTCGCGACGGTGCGACACTTTGTGGATTTCCAGGATCCCGGCCGGTATGAACTAGAACTCAAGGCCCTGGTATCGGGTGATCCGAGCGGCTGGGCCGTCGAATTGTGCAACCTCAAGGTCCTTTCGATTGAGGGCATGTTGTGTTATTGGGCCACGGATCTGACCGAGTTGTTCAACCCCGAGCGGCCGACAGCACGTTGAGGTACCACGCAGGTCCTGCCTGAAGGGATCGTGAACGTGAAGCGTATTCGGCCCACAGGCCAGGTTCCACAGGCAACGGCCTGATGTCAAATCCGAATGAGCCACCGCTGGCGTTCATATTACTGATGCCAACCTGATACAGCCCTAACAGCTCCCGACTCTTGCCTGGTGGGCGCCAGGCCGATTCCGACTGGTTGTTGCGGCGTTTACCCCAGGCCAGTGCGACGTTCCGGCCAAGACCTCGGTCGCGGCTGCAACAAAAACGTCTCCCGGGCTGTCGAGACGCTTGCTAAAATGTTTTAATATAGATAATCTAAGAGAGTACGGAGTCTCGGGTCGCGGCGGCCGGAGGGCGAATGACAGCCTGGTGCTCTGGGAACGCGCCGGCTGCGATCTTCTTGTCCCAGATGGCCGTCCGGACGATGGACCGCGTCATGGTATGCTGGTTGAATCGCGGCACCAGCGCGCGGACTCCGTGCCTGGCTTAGCTTGTCTCCGAAGGATCTCGTGATGCATCGGTTCAGGACTGGTGTTGGCGCCCTGTCAGTCGGCTGTCTTTTGCCGACCGTGGTGCAGGCCTGGACGACACCGCTGACCATTTCGGAAGCCTTTGATGTCGAGCCATCGGTGCCGAAGGTTGCCCGGGGCGGCGACGGCAGGATCCACTTGGCCTATCGGCGCAAGGGGCCGGATGACTGGCGGGTCTGCTATCGCGAGCGGTCCGGCGCCGGCACGTGGGGCCCTGTCGAGGTGATCAGCGTGCCGTGGTCCGACCGGCCGGACATTGTCGAAGACGCCTCCGGCCGTCCTCACCTGTTTTACACGGGGAGCGACGCCGGCGACAAGACGGATCTCTTCGAGGCCTTCAAACAGGACGGCTCCTGGGTGGTCACCGATTTCAGCAACACCACGACGCATTACGAGGACTACGCCAGGTTGGCGACCGACTCGCTCGGCCGCATCCATCTGGTATATACCCGGGGAACCGTCGACTACGTGGGAGACGTCATCTATCGCGTCTGGAACGGCTCATGGTCCGGTGAGACCTTGCTGGGGCAGATCAACAACAAGTCTTACTACCACCGACCCGACATCTCGGTCGATTCAGGCAACAACGTCCACGTGGTGTGGTGCAGCACGCAATTCAGCCTGACGTATCGCAGATTCAACGGCAGCACGTGGTCGTCGCCGCTGACCCTGGGCACGACGACGGAGTTCTTCTCCTATGCGAAGATCGCAGCGGCGACAACGGACAAGATCACGGCGGTCATCTGCGACCAAGCGTCGTCGAGGCCCGTCCTGAAGCACGCGGCCAGCACCAACGGCGGAGCAAGCTGGAGCGGTCTGCAGTATCTCAACGATGGCCACTACCCGAGCATGGACTCAGATATGAGCGGCAACGTTCACCTGGTCTACGAGTGGTACCCGGCCAACTACACGGGCCACCGCAAGTGGAACGGCTCGGCATGGACCACCGCCGTGCAGGTTTCGCCGTCGACCCGGTGGCAGGGCTGGGCCGACGTGGCCGCGGATACGGTCGGCGCCCTGCACGTGGTCTACGATGACGAGTCCCTTCGGCTGAACTACGTGGGCAGTGCCCCGGACACAATCCCGCCGGCGCAAGTGTCCGGCTTTGAGGCCGTCGCCGGTCACGGAACGGTCCAGTTGAGCTGGACGAATCCGTCCGATCTGGACTTCGTCGGCACGATCATTCGCTGCAAGACGACCGGGTACCCGACCGGTCCGGGCGACGGGCTGCTGGTGTGCGACCGCGTGGCCGATCCCGGCAGCGCCGACGCTTTCGAGCACGGCGATGCGGTCAATGGCGCGACCTACTATTACGCGGCGTTCACGTATGATGTGGTGCCGAACTACTCGGTCGGCGTTCACGCATCGGCGAGGCCGCATGTCGCGCCCGACTTCGACGAAGACAGCGACGTGGATCAGGAGGATTTCGGGCACCTGCAGGAATGCTACAGCGGGTCGTTTGTGCCGCAGGAGGTGCCCGAGTGCCTGGATGCCGCGTTGGACAGCGACGACGACGTGGACGTGGACGACTTCGCCGTGTTTTTGGGGTGCCTGAGTGGCAAGAACGTGACGGCGGCCGCCGGATGTGCGGGATAGGCCGCGAGGATTGACTGATGAAGAGATTCCGGGCGATCGACAGTTGGACTCTCCTCGCGTGTCTGACGGCTTCGCCTGTTTGGGCCTGGACGCCGGAATATTCCATCCATCCGGGGATCACGTGGGCAGGCGGCAAGCCGAACATGGGGATCGACGCCTCCGGACGGATTCATCTGGTTTATTCGCCTACCGTGCCGCCGGCGACAACCGATCACGTGTATTACCGCTACCTGAACGGCACGACCTGGACGACGCCGCAGAACCTGCCAGGCCCGGCCCGCAAGGAGCCGGAATCGGACATGTGCGTCAGCCCCGACGGGCATGTGTACGCCGTAGGGATTGCCCGTGTGGACAACACTACAGCTATGCCCTACACGGTCTACTTTTGGGAGTTTGACGGGGCGACCTGGACCGGCCCGACGATGATCAGCAGCGGCCAGGGCGATGACGGCAACAGTTGCGGCAGCCCATGCATCGCTCGCGACCGCAACGGCGATCTCCACGTGGTCTGGAGCCAGGATGGCCTGACCGGCGGCGAGGCCGACATCATGTACCGCAAACGGCAGGGCGGCGTCTGGCAGGCGGTCCAGAACGTGACTCACAACAGCGCCGGGACTTCGTACGGTTCGTCCGACCCGGACCTGGCCGTCGATGCCAACGGCAACACCGTGCACATCGTCTGGCACGACGACTTTCTCAACAATGGCTTCCAGGCGTATTACACGAAGAATACCAGCCTTGGTGATCCGGCCGCCTGGCTGCCGTCCGGCCAGTGGTATCAGCTTTCCACGGGCGCCTACGGCAAGGCGCCGCGGGTGTTTCTGGATCGCAGCGATTTGCCGAACGTGTTCTGGGCGGACCGCTTCGGCGGCTCGCTGAACCGGCAGGGTTACTCGCGGTGGACGGGAGACAGTTGGACCGCGCCCGCTGACTGGGGCACCGACTTTGTCCAGGATGCTGTGTTTGACCCGAGCAACACGATGCACGCCGTCTACGCACACGCGAGCGGCTCAACGGAGATCTACTACCGCCAGTATCAGTACAGCGGCTCGATGTACTCGGAGATGATCTCTACCGGGCCGGACACGCTGAAGGCCTACGCGGCCGGCATCGTGATGGACCTGGCCGGCAAGCTTCACGTCGTCTGGTGTGAGCGCAAGAGCGTCGACGGCAACGAGGAGCGGTACGTCTTGTACTCGACAACCGCCGCCCTGGGATCGCCCGACCCGGTGACTTCGTTCACCGCCGAGGTTCTGGACGGGGCGATCACGCTGTTCTGGACCAACCCGAGCAGCATGAGCTACCGCGGCACGGCCGTCTGGTACAAGACGACCGGCTACCCGGTCAGCCCGGACGACGGCATGCTGGTGTGCGACCGCCCCGCAGCGCTCGGCAGCAGCGACACGTTTGCGCACACCGGCCTGGTCAACGGCCAGCGGATGTACTATGCCGCGTTCACCTACAACGCCGACCGCCAGTATTCAAGCGGTGTGAACGTGAGCGGCATGGCCTTGAGTGTGGCGGACTTCGATCGCGACGGTGACGTCGACCAGGCGGACTTCGGGCTGTTGCAGACCTGTGTCAGCGGGTCATTCGTCCCGCTGGAGGCGCCGCGATGCGAGGAGATGAACTTCGACGGTGATATCGACGTGGACGGCGATGATATAGCCCTGTTTCTCGGCTGCGTCGCCGGGCCCGCCGTATCGCCGGCGGTGAATTGCACAAGCCAGTGACTGTGATGAACGGGCGGATGGGTAGTCAGGTATGAGACCGATTGGAGCCAGGCTGGTTGTCTCGAATGTGGTGGTGCTTGCCACCGCCGGTATCGTTGGTGCCTGGTCCACGCCGTCAGCGGTTGTCTCGACCTCCCAGGACAGCCTCGACCCGCGGATGACGGTTGATTCCAACGGCCGCTGCCATGTCGTCTGGCGCGAACGGACCGGCGGCACGACCTTCCGGATCTGGTACACCAACAATACGACCGGCCCGTTCGCGGATCCGGTGGAGATCTCGCAGGCCGGCTCTGCCCAGAGCTACTCGCCAGCCATCGCCGCCGACGGAACGGACCTGCACGCCGCGTGGATCTGCGATCCGGACGGGACCAACTTCGAGATCTGGTATCGCAAGAAGACCGCAGGCGGATGGGGAACGATCTTCAACGCCAGCAACACCTCCATCAAGTCGCTCCGACCGGCGATTGCGGCACGCAATAGCGTCGGCCCCGTGGTGGCGTGGGATGAGGCGGTTTACGCCGACGACAACTACGACACCTTCTTCGCCGATTGGAATGGATCGGGCCTCAACGCGGCGATCAACATCTCGAACACGCCCGGCGGGACGGTCTACGGGTCGGTGAACGTCAACATCGCAGTGGCCCCGAACGGTGACGTGACGGCCGTGTGGGCCGAGAGTATTACGGGCGATTACCACGTGAACGCCCGGCGGCGCGTGGATGGCGTCTGGCAGCCTCGGCAGGAGCTCTCCACGCTCAAGACCGGTCCGGCCACGCCAGGCATCGCGGTGAGCAGCGACAATCGTGTACACGTCGTCTACGAGGCTGAAGGCGCGATCTGGTACCAGATCTGGAACGGGTCTGCGTGGAGTGCTCCAGCCGGGCTGCCCGGTGGCTTGAACAGCGGCATTCGCCCCAGGATCGCTATTGACTCGGAAGGCTTTGCTCATGTCGTGGCCGACGCCTACGCGGACAACCGCGACATCTTCTACTGCACCAACGACGGCGGTTCGTGGAGCGGCTGGCTCAACATCTCCAATACCGCGGGAACGCATTCGTACAACGCGGACATCGGTTATGCCGCGGGGCTGATCACCGTGACTTGGCAGGAGCCCAGCGACGGGGCCGGTGGCACGGGCGTTTTCAACACGTGGTACTCGACCCAGCCGACCCCGCCGCTCACCCCGACAGGTGCGATTGCCGGTACGGTGAGAGACAACTTCGGCAACGGCGTCCCCGCCGCGAGCGTCTGGGCAGCCGGCTACTACTATGTGGCCATTGCCGCCGCTGATGGGGCGTATACGATTCCCTCGGTACCGGTCGGCACCTACAGTGTGACGGCCGCCAAGGCCTGGTACAGCTCGCAGAGCGTTCCCGGCGTCGAGGTGACCGCCGGATCTGCGGCGGGTGTTGACTTCATACTGCAGGCGACACCGCCGGATCCGGTTGTGAGTCTCACAGCGACACCCGGCAACACCGCCAACACTCTTGAGTGGACCAACCCGACGACGGGGAACTTCGCAGGCACGATGCTCCGGTTTTCGACAAGCGCCCAGCCTGCGACGCCGGCCGACGGCACGCTGGTGATCGATAAGCCGGCCGCTCCAGGCAGCGCCGACACCTTCCAGCACACCGGCCTGACCAACGGCGTGACGTATTACTACACGGCCTTCGCCCACACGGATGCGCTGGTGTATGCCGGCGGCGTCAACGCTTCCGCAAAACCGTTCGGGCCCGCGGACCACGACCGCGACGGCGATGTGGACCAGAGCGACTTCGGCCATTTTCAGGCCTGCTACAGCGGAGCATTTGTTCCGCAGAATGACCCGAATTGCCGGGACGCGATGCTCGAGGGGGGCGACGACGACGTGGACGCGCAGGACTTCGCGGTATTCATGCAATGTCTGGCCGGACCAGGCGTTGCAGCCGATCCGCTATGTGCAGGTCCGTGACGGCACGGAGGAGAGCCGAACGCGATGACAGGAGGACAGATGCGAACGACGATAATCACTGTGGGTGTGGTGACGCTGATGCTCGCCGCCGCGGCCGATGCCCAATGGTCCACCGCCCAGTTGTTCAACATGCCGGGCGAGGCGGGTGCGGACGTCAAGTCGGCCAAGATCGCCGCGGCGCGCAGCGGCGGCTTTCACGGAATCTACCATGTCAACAACCGGATCCGCTATCGCCGCTACAGCGGAGGCACGCTGACCAGCCCGATCGACGTCTTTCCGGGGACAAACTTCATGGCTGACGGGGCGATCGCCGAGGCACTGAACGGCGACATCCACGTTGTGTTCGAGGACTGGGCCTGGGGTGAGAAAAACGACAAACCCGAGGTCCGGTGGTACAAATCATCAAACGGGGGAGCATCGTTCCCCTTCACCCAGGTGCTGTCGGCCACGGGCGGCTGCGCCAAGCACCCGCACATCGCGGCCTTCGGCACAGGGACCAGCGCCGAAGTGATCATGAGCTACTTCCGCTCGGGTGACACCGGCGGCTGCGATAAATCGCTCTATTTCGCCCGCTACAACGGATCGAACTGGACGGCCGAGGCCGACATCGGCTCGAACAGCCATTCCGAGTACGACTGCTTCGGCATGGCCCGATCGCCGCTCGACGGGTCGGTCTATCGATCGTACGACCCGGACGGCAGCAGCATGGCCATGCGGCGATACAACGGTTCGTGGGGCTCGCAGATCAACCTGAACAGCGGTGCCTGGCCGGTTCGTCAGCACATGGCCATCAGCTCGACGGGACAGGTCATGCTGCTCTGGGATCAGGATTCGCGGATCAAGTCGCAGCTCTATACGCCGGGAGTCGGCGCCGGCCCGGTCATCGACGTCTGCGTGGGCGGCTATGCAGGTTCGTGTGACGTGTGCTGGATTCCGGGTACCAACGACTTCTACATGGTCATTGCACGCGAGAGCGGCTACGAGGCCTTCCACGTCTTCGGTCGGCGATGGACGGCCGGAGCCTGGTCCGGCGAGGAGTCGGTGATGAACGGCCAGGTTGACAAATTCACCGTTACACCTGTGGTCGCCGCGGATGGCGCTGGGGCGTTGTACTGCATCTGGGAATACTGGGGCAGCGGCAAACCGCAGCAGTGGTACGCGGTCAAGCCGTCCTCGGTTCCGCCGGGGCCGAAAGGGACAATCAGCGGCTTCGTGCGGGACGGTCTGGGCGTCGGGCTGCCCAATGCGATGGTCCTCGTCACCGGCGTGCCGAGCACGGTCAGTCAGGCAGACGGCTCATACTCGATGCTTGTGCCCGTGGGCACTCACAACGTCGAGGCGTCAAAGACCTTCTACACCACTCAGACGGTCGGCGGCGTGGGCGTGGTGGAGAACCAGACCATGACGGTGGACTTCACGCTCCCGGCGCAACCGCCGACGGCGCCGGGGTCGCTGACCGTGACGCCAGGCAACGCGCAGAACCAGTTGAACTGGACCAACTCAACGAGCTCGAACTGCAATGGCGTGGTCGTCCGTTATAGTACGACAGGGTTTCCCGAGGGGCCTGCCGATGGAGAACTGCTGCTCGACAGGGGGGCATCACCGGGCGCGACCGACTCGTTCGTTCACACGGGCCTGGTGAACGGTACACGGGTCTACTATTCGGCGTTCGCCTACTTCCAGGATGCGAGCCGGTTCTACTCGATCGCGGCCCGGACAGCGTCCGGGTCGCCGTACGGTGTCGCGGACTTCGATCGCGACGGCGACGTCGACCAGGACGACTTCGGCCATTTCCAGGCGTGTTTCAGCGGCGCGTTTGTGCCGCAGGAGGAGCCGAGTTGCCTGGATGCCAGGCTGAGCGGCGACGATGACGACGTGGATGCGGAGGACCTTGCGATCTTCCTGGCGTGCTTTTCCGGCCCCGGCGTGCCGGAGAATCCGAATTGTGCGAGCGAGTAGCTGGCGGGGATCGCTCGCAGCGGTTCGCCTATTCCTGCGTAGGAGACTTCTCCTGAGTGTGGTTTCAGGACAATCGATGGGGATGTCATTGGGGCTTGTCTTGTCGCTGTTCGCACCCTGGGCACGTCGCGGTGAGACGGGCCGCAGGGGTCACCCCCGCGGCCCGCCTTGAATCGCGCGGAGCGCGTTCTCCGTTAATCCTCGAGAGCTCTGATCCCACCTGAGGCGGGATCGCCAACGCTCACGGATGCCGCCGACGCACCATCGGCAGGCCCAGGAGCAGCAGACCCAGCGTGGCCGGTTCCGGCGTGTACGCCAGCTTGACGTTGTCAAACTGCGACTGCGTCCAACTGTTCCTGTCCGGCCGGGCACGGCCGACGACGAAGTTGACGAACTGGTCGCTGGGATGGCAATCTCTTCCACCGTCGGGAGTCAGCTTGTGCCAGCCAGCAGCGGTCACCGGACTATTCCACGGGACGTACTCCCAGGCATCGAACTTGCCCGGCGTCGTGTAGCTGTAGTCCAGGACCAGCGTGATCCACTTGTTCCACCACAGCGTATCCGGCGAGACCGTTTCTTCCATGCTCCAGTCAATTCGGCATGCCGTGTTGTCCCAGGATTTATCCTGAGCCTCGTTGGCACCGTTTTCGATGTGGCCGAGGATGGTCGGGCCCTTGCCGTCGCCCGCGCGCTGTATCCCGATCCCGGCCCACTGGTTCATGTTCCCTGGGTAATTCCAGTTGAACCCGGTCAACGGCCGCAGGTTCGGGATGTAGACATCGACCTGCATGACAAATCCGTTCCGGCCGGCCACAGTGTTGCCCAAGTTCAGGGCGGTTACATCGAGCGTGGCGGTTCCCTGGTCCGGCAGGTACAGATTTCCGGCACCGCCGTGCGACACGTCGCTGTCCGGCAGCATGGGGCCATTAGGCTCCAACGCCGGGTCGACCCATTTGGCCGAAGCGTTGCCACCCAGCGTCCACCCCTGAGTGCCGCTGTTGAAATCCCAGGTCTGGTTCCAGGTGTACGACGGTGGCTGCGCCTGCCCCACCGAGGCGCTCAGCACCACCGCGATTCCAACAAGATACTTGCTCATGCGATTCCTCCTCCTCTCTCTCCGTTTTCTCCGCAGATTCACCCACACAACTCACTTGAACTCAATTAACCGCCTCGTCAGGGACGAAGTCGGGGACTGATGATCCGATCGTGCCGGCAGCGAGGACAAGCAGTAGCCGGAGAGAATTGGCTACGGATAAACAACGAAATGAGGAATATCCGTCTCCTGTTCTTGCCGCCTCTCATGTCCAAGTCTACTCGATGAGCGCGCCGAATGTCAACACTAAAACCCTTTAAGCATGCAGAATAGACTCCCGTGCGGGCAGCCGCGGGGCCGCCCATGAGTCAGACGTCGCAGGTCCGGTAGGCCTGCTCCATGGCCTCGACCGGATCGCCGGTCGGCACGAACTCCTGTCCTGCAAAGCCTTTATAGCCGGTGTCGGCGATCGCTTGCATGATCGTCGGGCAGGAGGTTTCGTGGTTGTCGTCGATCTTGTGACGGCCGGGGTTGCCGCCGGTCACTGTTACTTCCGGGCGGGAGCCGGCTCGAAGCCTGCCGGCAGGGGGCAGGTGCCCCCCGGAGTCACCTGGGGAGGCAGCAGGATGGTATCGAACTGGCAGGTCTCGGACCGTACCATTTCGAGCAGTTTCTCGGTTGCCAGTGCCCCAACGTCTTCCCACGACACATCCACGGCGGTGATCGTGGGCATGGGCTCATGCCGCCACAGGGAACAGTCGCAGCCGACCAGGTCGAAGTCCTCGGCCGGCCTCATCCCGTTCTTCACGCACCCGAGCAGCGATCCCACGGAGGACACGGAATCCACGCTGAACAGGCCGTCGACCCCGGCCCGCTTGATTCGCGAGGCGATGAACTCTCCGGCCGAGACCTCGTTCACTTCCAGGGGCAGTTGGATGGTCTGCACCGTCGCCCCCGCCTCGTCGGCGGCGTGGTTGAGGCCGTCGAGCCGCAGGTGGTGGATATCGCGGCTGGCCTTGTAGCAGATGAAGGTCCAGCGTTTTCGCCGGCGGCCGGCAAGCAGTCGTCCGGCGGTCCGGCCGATCGCCGTGTTATCGACGTCGATCGCGTTCATCGGCCAAGTGGAGAGCTTGTGGGGAAACACCACCACCAGCCGCTGTCCGAGGTTCAGACGCGAGCGGACCCGCCGCTCCAGCGAGGTATTGGGCGTGCGGATGATGGCTCCGAGCACTCCGCCGCCGATGATCCGCTCGGCCGAGGCGATACCGGAATCCGGAGCGCGCGGATCGATGGCCGCGACGATGGGGTACAGGCCCTTCTCGGTGGCCACCCGTAACGCTCCCGCGAGCAGCTTGCCCTCGAATGCCCAGAGATGCCAGTTGCCGGCGTCCTGGGGGCCGCCGAAGTCCCGGATGACCAACACGAAGAACAGGGGGACTCCGGTCGGGAGCCCGGCGGCGAAGAGGTTGGTGCGGTAACCCAGCCGCTTGGCGCAGCGACGAACCTTCTCTACCGTGTCCGCCCGGAACTGCTTGATGTATTCCTCCCGCTGCGAGAGTATCAGAGAGGCGGTCGCGGTGGAGACCCCCGCGCGCTCGGCCACGTGCGCCAGAGTGATCCGCGGCCCGGCTTTCCGGAGCCGTTTAGCCTCGATGATCTGTTCAAACATGCGACTTCTCCGCGGGGCGGTCGTCGATCAGGATGGATCAGCGATGCCTGGCACCTCTCCGTCAGTATGCCTTATTTATAGCGTTTTAGAACCGCCTGATCAACCTGTTTCTGACTTTTTGCGAAACCACGGCCGGAGCCGGCCGGCCCGCACTATGCGTATTCGAAAACGGCATCGTGCACGTCGGCCACACGGCAGCCGAAGGCCTTATGGCGGGATCGATCTGAGCCCGCTGTTGGCCCCGCTGCGACATCTCGGGCCGGCGGCCTGGAACCTGCGGACCGCCCTCGCCGGCACCGCGTCTCAGCGTTCGCCTCCTGTCTTCGACTCCTGCCTGAGCCTGTCGTAACCTCTTGAGACGCAATGAGCAAGGCGCCGCGACCTGCGGAATTGCCCGACCATCCGTTTGTCGCTCCTCGCCTGCCGTCCCAAGCCTCGCGGCCCTCATCGACCGGGGCCATCAGACCTCCGTCCGAAACATGCCCGCGGGCATTCGGTTGAACACCCTAGAAACGCAAGCTAAAATGTTTTAAACGAGGAATTATGGTTGACATCCGGCCCCTGGCCCGGTAGGCTGTATTCCATAGCGGAGGCGTCGAGTCGATCGATCCCCGGATGCCTTCTGTGGGGTCCGGGTGATCGGCGAGGTTCATCCCACGGCTCCGGCGAATCTGTCGGAAGAGGTCGATCCGGCAACGGAGTGTAACGTTTCAAAGATCGCTTGTCGCTTGCGGAGATGGAGGGTTCGATTCATGCGCAGCAGCGTTTCACGAACGGTTCTGGTCCTCGCCGGTCTGGCCATCTTGACGTCCCCGGCGGCTGGGGCTCCCTGGGGATACGTCGGTGATTCGGCCTTTACCATCCCTCAGGGCAGCTACATGAAGGACCGCAAGCGGATCAGGGCTTTCTACATCATCTCTGATAGCAACGGCAACGTCTACGCGACGGGCGGCGACTCCGAGAACAACAGCAGCACGAATCCCAGCGGCCTCACAATCTTCAAGTCCGATGGCAGCAAGATCGACGTCGATCTCTCACCCGCGGCTTTTGCGGGGACGAACCGTGTCGACCACAATCTGCCCGGCGGCATCACCAGAATGGTGATCGGTGGCGACGGCGCGGTGTACGCGCTGCAGAACTGGTCCGAGATTCACTGGGGATTCGAGCGCGGGTGGAACCACAGGATCTTGAGGATCGATGCCAACGGAGGCGTGACGGTGATCTGGGATCCATGGGTTGCATACAATGCCTGCAATCCGATGTGGACGCTTCCACCGGACTCGGGCTACACGTCGGTGACCAACAAGGAGGATACCCAGATCAGAGGGCTCGCCGTGGGTGCGGACGGTAATGTGTATTGGACAATGCGCAGCGCTGTGAGCGGCGGGGCCAGCAACCACTGGAAGTACCGCTTCTTCTGGCGATACAACCTTCAGACCCAACAGGTCGAGTCGGCCCCGCTGAATGCCAGGTTCTGCCCGAGCGGGACGGATGGCCCGTTGGCAGACAACAACGGATGGTTGGAGAACAATCGGTTTTTCGATCTGATCCATGTCGGCGTTGATCCGGAGACGAACATTGACTGGTTTGCCGTGATCGGCGGGCAGGGGGGGGCGGGCTGGCGAGTGGATGCTGTCGCCTGGGACCAGCCCCGACGGATGGTCCAGTACGGGACCAGCAATCCCGGCTGGGGGCGCGACTACGCCACGGTAATCGAGTACGACGCGGTCCGGCAGAAACTCTGGGCTGGCAGTCGCAATACGCCCAGCGATTTTCCGAACGTCGGCACCAACATCATGGGCCGATGGAGCGGGGATCCGACCAAGCCGATTCTGTTCCAGCAGAAGGAGGGAGGCAACCCGGGTGATTTGACCCTGCCACTTCGCCACGGGACTCCCGAGGCGCCTGATGCCAATAACCCGAACGCTGATGTCTGGCATTCCAACGGCAACACTGCCGGCGGCAGCACCAACGGCGGCGACTACTGGGTCTCGGCCATGGCCATCAATCCGGGTGATGGCAGTGCGTGGGTTTCCTGGGGTGCTTCCAGCAGCTACAACTACGCAGGCCCCTACGGCCCGGTCGGCAAGGTCTATCGGGTCGGCGTGGACTCGGTCGGAGCGAACGGGGATGAGGATGCGCCTCTGCCTGGCGGGACGTCACAAGTGGTGGCGCTGCATTTCACTGTCTCGAAGGTCTACGCCATGGTCTGCGATATGAGTGCCGGGTCCGCTTCACCCACCACCTTCAAGCTCTACTCCAAGCTCAACGACAGAGGGGCCTGCTGCACGCCCTCAGGCTGTACGGAAACGTGGGCTGGCGAATGCGTCGGGGCAAACGTGGAGTTCCAGGGTGCCGGCACGACTTGCGCTACCTCCGACTGCACCTACCGTGTCTGCTACGATCCGTTTGCTGATGCCGACGGCGACGGCGACGTGGATCAGCTTGATTTCGCGGTTCTTCAGGCCTGCTATACCGGGGCGGGCGGCACTCTGTCAGACTGGCCGGTCAAGTGCAGTTGCTTCAACCGAGATGCTCCGGTCGACCAGGATGTAGACGGCGTTGACTTCTCGGCCTGGATCCCTTGTGCGTCGGGCCCGGGAATCGCGGCGGACGAGACCTGCGACGACACACCCTGAAGTGGCTGAAACCTGAGCCGCAGCCGTTGACGGATCCGGCAGTGGATCAACGCAACCGGAGAGAAGTGATCGTGCGATCCCGCACTGTCCCCATGGATAGGGTGTTCGCCCGTGGCAGGGACGGCCCGTCCAATTCTCGGCGGCCGTCTCCCGCAGCAGTCCGAAAGGGCCCTCTGACGCCGCCCCGCGGCATTTAGCGCTCGCCTGAACCTCCAGTTGAGAGGTTTCAACGATTGACCAAACTTTTTTCGGCCGAGGGCATATAATACATTAGAAGAGTCGCTTTGCTTGGCGCGCAACGACGGTAGCTACACCGCCTGGGAGGTACAAGATGATATCCAATCGAGCTGCGCCGCTGGTTGCCCGCAGGGCTGGACAGGGCTTCACGCTGATCGAGGTCCTGGTGGTCGTGGCGATCATTGCCCTGCTCGTCTCCATTCTTCTCCCGTCGCTGAGCCGGGCGAAAGCCCAATCGCGCATGGTCCAGTGCCAGTCCAATATCCGGCAGGTGATGATCGGCTTCCTGGTCTACGCCACGGAGTACAAGAACCGCCTGCCAGGTCAGAGCAAGGATCCAGAGGCCGATTGGCTGGGTGGGGCGAATCCCGAGGCGGCCCAGAGAAAAGGCCGCCCGATCCGCACGCCGGACGACGGCACGATCTTCCGCCAGATGGGCAGGTCGGCCGCCGCGTACACCTGTCCGGACGACGTCGCCCAGCGTTCCTACCCGGTGAACGGGCAGACGGCGTGCGACTACAGCTATACCGCCAATGCCCTCGTGTCCGGGGCTCCCGTGGAGCAGTTGGCCGGCGGCCACTATCCGCGGGTCAAACCGTTCAATCGCACCGACCACCGCACCGACATGGCGCCCTTTGAGGGCGTGCCCGTGCTGATCGAAGAAGATCCGAACTGGTACCTCGCGTTTGTGGATGACAGTTCCTGGTGCAACGACGACACCATCTCGGACAGGCACCTGCGTTTTGGATCCGATTCTGGCTCGGCCAACGTGGCGTATCACGACGGCCACGCCAACCGGGTCAGATTCCGGGCTCCGCCGTATGGCGGCAGTTACAGCGCCGTGGATTATTTCAATGCCAAGGCGATGTGCATCCGAACAGTCGGCCGCAAGTGGGTGAACGGCAGGAGCTGGACGACGAAGGCCGGAGAGTACGCGGCATATGGCTTCATCGACAGCGCGGAACCGGCCTCGGTCTGGGGCATCCAGCACTGACCGTCGGACTGCGACTTAAGCCCCCCTGACGGGGCTCCACCAAGCTTCCTACCTTGCCGGACAGGATGGGACGATGCGGGCTTATCTGCTGCCAAGATCCCTCGGCTGCGTGAGTTCGTCTTCCTCGGAGGTGAAAGTCACGCGACCGAGCCAATGGGAGTTCGCAGGCCTGATCTCCCGGCTGGAGGCCGGGAGGCGGCCCTCCGCGAGATCTCGGTGCCCAAATCGGCCTGCCGGACAGGCTGTTTCCCTAGACCCTTATCAGAGAAGGAGTTCCATTCCGCAGCCGGGTCTGCCCAGGTGAGGAGCTCCCGGCCGGGGCTGCGGTCGCAAGACGCGGGAACGGGCTGTTCAGCGGGCCTCTCAGGGGCGATTCGAGCATGGGCGGGTTTCCGGTCTTTCGTCGGGCGGTGTGGCCGGGCCGTCTCAGAAAGCGATCTAACTAAAATGATTTAGTTCAAGAAAAACGTTGACTTCGAGGGCCTTTCGCGGTAGAGTTGACGATGGAGGCGAAAGGCCTGCCGTAGCATCGTAGCAGGTCCGCTCGAGGAGGTCGGAAAAGTTTCCCCCGAGCATTTCGCTGGCTCACAACCAAACAGAGGCGGTAGCTTGGCGAAAGCCTTGGGAAGCCGCCACGGGACCGTTGGGGTCCGAACGAAACCGCACAAGAGCGGGTTGGTACGTTTGGTGCCGGTGATTGAGCTGGATTGGGCTGGAAGGGAGTACCATGCGACACCCGAACGTGTTGAAATGCGGGTCGTCGTTTTGATCATGTTGGCTGATCAGCGTCATGATACAAGTGGAAGGATCTTTTTAGAGGAGGAAGGCTATGGGCAGGTTTCTGATGATCACTCTGGTTGGCGTGTTGGCGGCAACGGTCGCATCAGCCGCGCCGACGCGGGTGGATAACAACGGGGAACTGGCGAGCAACTGGACCCAGCCTGGCCCGCCGTGGGACACCAGCGGAGCTACGCCATTCAACTGGCAATGGTACGCCGAAGGCCTCGGCGGCGGGCTCGGCCGCACGTACAACACCGGCAGCAGCGCAAACGCCTACAACCTCAGGGGCGAGCATGAGCCGTTGTCCACCACCGGTGCGGGAACGGACCCCAACGGTTACGGCGGTCACGGCATCATCTTCGGCGGTGCGGGCGGCGTGGGTCGCCACGGCATTATGCAGACGATCAACTCCACCGCCGGCAGGCACTACTGGCTGGTCGGAACCGCCAAGGGTGCTTCCGCCACGAATGCCTATCACCAGTGGGGCATCGGTAACGGCGCCGGCGTTCCGACCACGGTAGGCCGTGAGAGCAACGGTTCGCTGTTTGGCGGCAGCGGCACGCTGGGCAAGCAGACGTTCAACTACGGCATGGTCGCCACCGGCAGTCAAGTCACGACCTATGTTGGACTTCGGAACGCGGGAAGCCACGGTGTCAACATCTACGCGGACGGCTTCCGCGTGCTGGAGTCACCGGTTAACGCATACACCGGTCTCTATAACGGTGGTTTTGAAGGTGCTTCTTACAACGTGACCAACTGGTCCAATGGCATTCCCGCCGACTCGGGCTCGGTGACCGACCAGTACATGTTTGACGGCTGGCTGCCCCTCGGGGGTACTTCGGGTCAGGTCTGCAAAATCCAGCCCCAACTCGGTGAGAACGACGAAGGCCTCTCCCTGATGGTTGACACCTACAAGGGCGGCGGGCGTCAGTACTTCTTCCAGCGGGTCAACGATGGCCTGCCGGCGCACGCGTGGGATTTCACCGCCCGCGTGAAGACCGTTAACTACAACAACGCGGACAACCGGCTCGGCATTGACCCGACCGGCGGCACGGATCCCAGTTCGCCGAACGTCATCTGGGGAGACACCAACACGGCCTACGGCCTGTGGCAGACTTTGAGCGTCAGCGCGACCGGCAGCGGAACCAACGGTATCACGTTGTTCCTGGCCAGCGGTTGGGATTTCTCGCGGGGAAATCGGTGCGCGAGCGGCACCGCTTATGGGGCCGATCAGTCCACTCAGAGCTGGTTTGATGGTCTGGTTCTGATTCCCGAGCCGGCAGCTATTCTGCTGCTCGGTCTGCCGATGCTGCTGATCCGTCGTCGGCGTGCATGAGCTGAGACACTGGCCTTTCGACCGGACGAGTAGCTGTTCATCAATCACGCGGGCCGCGAGGGCTTTGATGCTCGCGGCCCGTGGTCTGTTTCGAGGATGCGTTGGGCCGAGCAACGCTCCTGTGCGCCGCGGCCGCCTCCTGGCGGCGTTGGGGAGAACACGCTTACTTGGCGCAGTCGGGATTGGCCTCAACCTCGGGGCCGGTGAAACATCGCAGGAAAACCTGGAAATCGGTCTGATCCACGTCGATGTCATCATCCATCAGGGTGTTCTGGCAGCCCGGATCGTTCTGAGGGATGAAGGACCCGGTGAAGCAGGTCTGCATGTGACCGAAGTCGACCTGATCGACATCCCCGTCGCCGTCGAAATCGCCTGGGCCGGACACCCGGATGGACGCCGAGGCCGGGGCGGCATAGGTCGGAGCGCCGTTGTCATAGGCGAAGGCGCTGTAGAACACGAGACCGGACGGCGGGGCGCCGTGGATGAAACTGTCCGATGAACCGGCGGTTGCCGGATGATCGCACAGGAGAGTACCTTCCGTGGGCAGGGCCGGCGCGACACCGGTGTTGAACCGGACCATGGTTCCGCCAAAATCCGCGTCCGTGGGGTTGATCCAGCTTACCGTGAGCCCCTGACCGTTGCGTAGCAGCCGAAGGTTGGTCACGGCACCAGGCGGCGTCCCGGGGAAACGCATGACCGGGTAGTTGTCGCGGTAGTAGATCCCGGCCGGCTTCAGGCTGTAGCCGTACCTCCACAGGCCGAAGTAGTGCTCGAAGCTCTCGTCCGGGTCGTCGGTGTAAGACCGGGCGTCGAAAGTCATCCACTGCAGGCCGCCGGCGAT
>CAZPIO010000092.1:15590-30326 GCA_964586235.1 uncultured Planctomycetales bacterium | reverse complement strand
GGGACCGGTTTTGAAAACCGGCATGCGGGAAACTGCATCGGGGGTTCGAATCCCTCCGCCTCCGTTCTGCTTGTTTCCTGCATCGCTTGGCAGGATCTGAGAGCTGCGCGCGACGAAGCAGGTGATCAGGAGAAAGACAAGGGCCCTGCGGGCCGATTGACCTTCGGGGCGGATCCGATACGGCAGGGCTCGTCGCATGATTCGACAACTGGCCTGGCCGCTGATTGTGCTTGGATTGGCGGTCTCCGCGCATGGTCAGCAGATCAAGCTGCTCAAGCAGGCGCATGACCCCTACGGTATCCCGCGGCCTGGCGCGGACCAGAAGAACGTGCCGCTCCGAACGAGCTTCTACATTGAGCTCGGCCTGGACAAGGCGGAGAAGGCGGACTTCGTTCCCTCCGAGTCGGTCAGCATCCGACTGCAGCGCGCCGGCGGCGAGGCTTTCGACGTCCTCATGCCCGGCCGGCAGTTCGGTTCGGGGTATTCGGGCAGGTTCATGCCCCGGAACAATGCCCAGGGCGGCCCGGTGGTGGGCGTGTATGCCACTTCAGACGTTCCGCTCGAGCCCTCGACGACCTACACCATTGAGGTTTCGGCGAAATCGCGGAAAGGGGTGGTGCTTTCGGCGAAGGCCGGCAGATGGTCCTTCACGACCGAGGCGGTGCCGCTGGTTCACGAGTTGTCGGCCGCAATCGACCTGAACACACCGCCGCTGCGGTGGCACGGGGCGTTCTTCTCGGGCTTCTGCAAGCCGTCCTTCTGCACCAGCGACCCGGTCATGATCGACACTTACGAATTGCTGAAGGAAGTGCATGAGCGGCATCCCAAGGCGTGGAGGCTTCAGCGCGACTTCTGGATGACCGGCATGGACGATAAACCGAGTATCCTCGCGCAGCGGCTTCCGAATGTCGTGCGCGAGCGCGAGACTCGGCGGATTGTGGCCATCGAGGAGAAACCCGACGGCCTGCTGCTCAAGGTGGAGGACTTCTTTGGCCACGAGCAATATGGCATCCCTTCCGGCCGTCCGGTTAGTGCCGACTATCATGCCGGCGACGAGGTGCTCATCGCCGACGGTGAGCATGATGCCAGGGTGAAGGTGCTGGCGGCCGACGATCAGGCGAGCACGGTCCTGGTAAGTCGTGCCGACGCTCCTCCCGGCGGCTGGCGGCCCGCTTATTCCGCGCCCCTGCCTACAAACGAGGACCCCAAGGCGCCCGGTCTGTTCGCGTGGGGCGGCTGTTACCTTCGCAAGTTCAACCCGAGCGGCACCCCGTGCTATTACTGGGGCCGGCTCGACAAGGAGTGGGACATCGCCCACAAACGCTTCGGTCACCGGCTGATGCCCAACGTCGCAGATGCTCCGGGCGACCTGTCGATCGACGGGCGGAACTGGACGACGGCCAAGGACTACGTGCAACTGCACGAAGTGGTCCGGACCATGACCGACCACCTGATCGCCCGTTACGGTGATGCCTGCCTTGATTTTGTCTGGAGCGTGTTCAACGAGCCGGACCTGGGCCGGTTGTGCTGGCGGTCGGACTGGAACGAGCTGCAGAAGTTCTACGATTACTCGACGGATGCAATCCTGCGGGCGTTCGAGGACCGCGGATACGATTCAAATCGCGTGTTCATCGGCGGGCTGGAGCTCGGGGCGATATTCGGCACGAACCTCAAGCTGCGCGAGTTCCTCATCCATTGCTCGCCACGAGCCAGGGGCGATGGTGCGTTGCCGGTCAACGCCGCATTTGCGGATCCGCGGTTGAACGGGAAACGATCGAAGCGGGTCGAGGCGCTCTGCCGACCGAACGGCGGCAAGGGAACTCCGTGCGACTTTGTTTCCATCCACGCGTATAACCGCTCGGACGTGATGGCCGCGAAGCTCAACCGGGCCAAGGAGATCGCTCTTCAGATCGACCCGGAGTACTACAAGGATCTCTGGGTCAACTCGCACGAATCCTGCCCCGGCTGGAGCCCGCCTGCCGACCCGGCCGCGGCCGACAGCTACCTGGACAACGGCTACTTTTCCACCTGGTGCGCCGACGTCGCCAGACGCCAACTGCAGGCGGCGGCGAAAGACCCGCGATACGCGTTCGGCGAGACCATCCTCACCTTCTGGATGGGACCGAACCAGAACTTCAGTTGCCTCAACAACTGCACGCGCCTGATCAGCGTCGATGATGACGGCGACGGCCGGACGGATCGGAAGGTCCTCGTGCCGATGCAGATCTTCAACTTCCTCAGTCTGCTGGCCGGCATGAACGACGACTACCGGGTGCTGCCCGAGCAGACCCTCGGCGGGCACGTCGTCAGCGGCATGGCGACGCAAAACGAGTCCGACGTTCGTATCCTGCTTTACGCACACGACCCCCAGGACACGCAATCCCGCTCGGATCGCGTGTTCAAGATCTCTCTCGATTTGACGGGCATTCCGTGGGAGACGGTTCGCGTGGACGAGTACCGCTTCGACCGCAAGCACAATTCATACTACGACCTCGGCCGGCAGTTGCGTGACCGGCCGCACTTGCCGCCTGGCGTCACGGCTACGAGCCCTGTGGCGCTCGACGAGGCGATTCGTGTGCTCGAAAGCGGCGAGCGCGAGGCGGTCATCACTACATTGAAGGATCTGGCCGTGATGGGCCCGGCCGCCCGGCCGACCATTCAGGCAATCTTCAAACTGGCCGGCGAAACCAAGGACGAGGCAGTCCGTTCGGCGGCTACTGAGGCGCTTCTGAAGATCGGCGACGCCGCCGTGTGCTATAGCGCACAAGAAGTGAACCAGATACAGACCCTCGCGACGCTGCGCACGACCGGTACATCGACTTACTCGGTCGATCGCAACGGGAAGCTGAAGCTCACCGCCGACGTGCAGGGCAACGGGGCCAACTACGTGATCATCTCGCCTGAGCCGCCGGCGAACCGGTCCCGGCATGGGCACTCGCGGTAGCTGGAAGTCGATGGCCTGCCGCAGCTACGGGGTCTTCGTCTCCTTCGTTGTCGCGGAGGCGGGGGACAGTTTCTCCTGGAATCGCTTCAACGCTTTTTCCGCGTAGCTGGCCGCCAGGCCATTGAGGGCGTTGGCGTGCTCGGACGCACAAGTCGTCGATCGCGTGTCGGCCTCCAGCAGGCGCGCACACGCTTGTGCCTTCGCGAGTTCCTGCCGGGCAAGCTCCTTGCGCTTCGCCCGCAGGTGTCGGTCCACAAGCACCATGTGGTTATAGAAATGAACCGTGTTCTCGCCATAGGCGAACAGGGCGGCGTCTTCCCGGATCCTGGCCCGGATGCGGTCGGGCAGGTCTTTGGACAAGGCGTAGTCGATGAGTTCGCGGCAGGCCCGCATCTCGGCCACGCTCTCCAGTAACGAGGGGGCGTTGTTGTGTTCATATCGCGTCGGCTCGTACTGCTGGTGCTCCATGGGGAACAGCTTGGAGGATTGCGAGGCCAGACCGCCGGCCAGCTTGTACTTGAGCATCTTTGCGTTGCACAGGGCCAGTTCGAGGCGGTCGTAGAATGTGCGCATGACCTCCGCCGCATCGCCGTATCGCTTGCGGAAGTAGTCGTCGCGCATCGCATTCACATCCAGGCCAGGATTCCAGAGCATCCGGGCGAACTGATAGTTGGTCAGCGCCCGCGTTCCCCAGTTGGCGTGCGGGACGTGCATGTAGTCCATGTGCCTCGCGCCTGTCTCGTAGTAGTACGGGATGTCCACGGCCATGGACTGCGAGAAACCGGAGGGCAGGCTCTTGTTGCGAGAGATGTTGTAATACTCGCCGACGAAGAACCGGCCGTGGTACTGGTGCGCCGGACCCAGGAACCAGCCTTCGTACTTGCCGTGGACGATGGCGTTGAACTCGGTGCAGTCCGGCGAAATGAAGGTGTGCGCGAAGCATCGGCGAATCGGGTAGAAGCCCGCGATGCAATGCTCGTAGTCGAAGTCGGCCGGCAGCGGCCGCGTCGGAGGATCGAGGTAGCCGGTGTAGCACGAGAAGATGATCGACAGGTCGCGGTTGAGCAGGCCGCTGGCTCGAGCCCGCACGATGGCCTGGCGCAACTGGTGGACGAGCAGCACGTTGCGGTCGTTGGGTTCGCCCAGGGCCTTGCACTTCTCGCAGGTACACCATCGGCCGCCGTCGAGCATGAAGAACTGGATGCGGTCGGCCCACTTCCAGTCTCCCGCGGCCAACTCGTTGATGAGGTTCCTGGTGAACTCGGCCACGGCGCTGGGGTTGGCGGTGCAGAAGTTGTCGCCGAACTCGTTCTTGATCTTGAAGCTGCGTTGGCCGTCCTGCCAGCCGAACCACTCGGGGTGGGCCTCGGCGTAGGTGAGCTTGCCGTCACCGTCGGTGTCGCCCTTGCCTTCGCCCTTGGGATAGGGATCCTCGGGCTTGCCTTCGTTGCCGTTGAAGCCCGTCTGCCGGTACGGATACTCGTGGGTCGGGTTCATGAACCGCGGCATGTGCTGATGGCCGCCGCAGGTCAGGGTCATGCCCAGGCTCTTCAGCGAGGCCGGGTCTCGACAGGCGACAGTCCAGAGGTTCATTCGGTTGTGGGCCATCCAGAGGAAGAAGTCGTTCGAGGCGCGGTCCTCCCATGCCCAGAAGCCCCGCGTGTAAAACGCCGGCGTCTCGCGCATGCTCAGGGCGGGTATCGTGAGCCGGTCGACATGCGGGACTTCTTCATGGACCTCGCCGGGCGCAAACCACCGTACACCGAACTTGTCGAGGAAGGTGTAGACGGCGTAGAGCGTTCCGGCCCGGTCATCGCCGGCGAGTATGACCAGTCCTCCGTCTGCCTGCGGCCGGCTCCGAATCTGAAAGCCGCCGCTGGCGGGTTCCTTGATTTCGTCGAGATCGAGCGATCGCGCGAGGCGTGCGACCAGCCGGTTGGAGCGGGTGTTGCCGACGAGCATCGCGTAGTCCGAGACCTCCGCGTCATCATCGACAATCGCAAACGCAGCGGAATTCTTCGGCTCGGCGCCGGTCATCCTGCATAGATAGTGCCGCAACTCGGTTGCGGCGAACGCTTCGGTACAAAGGGTGTCATCGGTCAGGTCGGCGTCATGCCAATTCACTTTCCGGTACGAGGCGGCAGCTTCCTCGACAGAACCGTATGGACCGAGATTGACCACGATCCGCCAGTCTGGCGAGGCTGCAACTGCCAACGGACCCGTGCACAGGCAGGCCAGGAGAGCACACAGAGACTGGATCATGGCGATTGCTCCATTGCAGTCGAAGAGCATGAACTGTCGGTCGGCCTGCGAGGATAAGGGCCAGAGAGCGGGGCATCAACGGGGGGCGTTCCCGATCCGCACGGGACGCTATAATGCTCCCGCCGGAGCCCGGCGACGCGACCGGTTCGGGGGCTTCTGCAGGAGCACACGTCAATGAACATGCGGTTGCCCGTGATGATCGGCCGGGTCTTGCCGTTCTTGGCCCTGGTGCTGCCGGGCTTGCCCGCCCGGGCAGCCGACCGCGACGCTCGGCGAGAGATGTCGGCTGCATCCAGTCGGCCGGTTGTTCAGGAGGCCGCCGGGGAGGGAGGCATTGTCGAGGCAAAGCGGCGACTCGATGTCGAGTGGCTCCCGTTCCCGGACTCGGCACGATTCAAAGTGCTGGGGCTGCATTGGTTCGATGAGAACAAGCCGAAGCTGTGGCGGATGCCGGCAGCGACGTTCGACGCTCTGCCCAGCGGCGTCAAGCGACAAGCCAAGGCCCCTTCCGGCGGGCGGATCCTGTTCAGGTGCAACGCGGGGTCGCTTGGGCTGAGGGTTCTGCCCCAGAGCAAAGGTAGCTTGAGTTACCTGGATGTATACGTCAACGGCCGCTACCTGCGTTCGGTGGCTGCGGAAGCGGCCAACACCGAAGCAAGCCTGACACTGTTCACGGGGCTCGACAGACAAGAGAAAGAGATCGTCGTCTACCTGCCGTACCGGCAAGAGCTGGTCGTCCAGGCCGTGGGCGTCGACAAGGATACGGTCTTTGGCGAGCCGCGGCACAGTTTCTCGAGGCCGCTGCCGATTGTGTTTTACGGGTCGTCGGTGTGCCAGGGCAGCGGAGCGTACAAGCCGGGGATGACCTACGAGGCCATCTTGGGACGGGAATTGAACGTCGACTTTGTCAATCTGGGATTCGGTGGCGCGGGCAAGGCCGAGGCGAACGTGGTCGATCTGGTCAACTCGATCCCGGCCTGTTGTTATGTGTTCGACCTCGGAAAATCCTACGGCATGCAGGACAAGACGGCCTACAAACGCATGCTGCAAGCCGTGCGGGCATCGCATCCCGACGTACCTCTGATGTGTGTGACGCCGATCACTTCCTCGCTTGAAATGCACAGCGAGGAATACTCCAGGCGGAGCCTCCACACGCGCACGGTCATGCGCGAGGCCGTCCAGGAGCTCTTGCAGGCCGGCGACAAGAAGGTGTACCTGCTGGAAGGCCCTGACCTGCTGGGCTTCGATGATCACGACGGGCTTTCCAGGGATGGCGTACACCCGACCGACTACGGCTACAGTCTGATTGCCCGCCGGCTGTCGCCGACCTTGAAGAAACTCCTGGGGCTGTGATTTCCGGCCTGCCAGCCGCTGCCGGGAAACATGCAATACCTTATCTGGCCACGCGCCGTCGGCAGACTGCCGCGCCTGTCAGGAGCAGAAGCATCGATGCCGGCTCGGGCGTCATCGTGATCGTGAACAGCGGCAACGCGTTCTCTACCGGCCCGTCGAACACCAGTTTCGGTATGATGTGGAGCTTGCCATCGATCATCTGAAGGCTGCTGCCGCTGGCGAAGTGCACGGGTTGCCCGGCCGGCGCTTCACTGTGAAGACGCAGCGATCTCGGCCCGGCACCGTCGGTTACCACGTTCACCGAAACGTCAAAGCAGGAGACGAATGTGCCGCCGCTGCCTGAACCGCCTAAGACGCCTCCCCAGCTCGTGATGCTGCCCGGCTGCCCGTCGTTGGTGAAAGGCTCCAACCAGATGTCCAAGTAACTGCTGGATCCCGACGGTGGTACCGGCTGCGAAGCGGCCAGGAAGAGGCCGAGGAAAGCAGACGAACTGAGCACTCCCGGCCCGCCGGCCGGATCCCATGCACGCATATAAGCGGCGAGCGGTGCGTTGCTGACTTCGTGAAGGCCCGTGTCGATGACGCCGACCTGTGTGCCCCCCTGGAAAAGATTCGTCTGCGTCGGCGACGTGGGATACGGCGGCCCGGCGCTGGTGAGTTCGACCGACACGTCGAAGAACGTTGCCGCCGAGGCGGGCGCGGTCACGGCGAGCGTAACAGCCAATAGAATGTCCCTGACACGACTCATGTGTGTGCCTCCTAAAAAAATCTATATAGTTAATAATCCTGCCCGGCTACATCGTCGGGCTGGGTGTGGTTGCGTTGCATTCACTCCCGGGCGCCGGGGGCTGCCTGCGGGAGCGGCAGGTCGCTGAACCGGAACGCGACGCGCTGGGGCGTGCCCAGCAGCTCGGTTACGGTGCAGGTGATCCTCTTGATGCTGACGCCCTGCGGCAGCGGAGCGAAGTTCAGGTTGTAGATGGCCGGGGGGAGCGACTGGCCCGGCCCGTTGCCGCGGCCGCCGCGGCGCATGCTGTCACTGCCGCTTGTGGAGGAGGATGAGCCCCCGCCGCCACCACCCCCGCCCCCGCCGCTCCCGGATCGAGGCGTGTGGATCGTTCCTTCGCTGTCCTCCAGCACGACGCGAAGGCGGTTCTGCATGTTGTGGAAGTTGAGCTGGTCGGTGAACGGATTGGGCATGGACACTCCGGCGGAGACGTCGATACCTTCTTCCGTGGTCTTCACCTTGTCCAGGTGGACCTTCACACCGATGAGTTGGCGGGTGGAGACAGTATTGAGTGCCCGGCCTTCGAAGGCGGTTGTCTGGATCCGGGCATCCATGACCACCAGTTCTCCTGTCAACGACTTGATGCTTTTGGCATCCTTGTTCTCGATATTCAAATGGACGGACGCGCATCCGCTGTCTTGCGGATACTCGAAGTCGCTCAGTTGCATCTTCAGGTGGGCCGGCAGGTCCGGGGCGTCAATTGCCTTGCCCTGATCATCTTCGGCTTGGACCTTGCCGACGACCGTACCCAGGAGCTGGTTCCGCCCCGTCTTCGGGCCGCTGACGCGGAGATCGATGACAAGGTTGACGTCGCTCAACTTGCCGCCGGATCCGCCGGCCGCTGCGCCCCCGCCGCCCGCGCTTGATCCGCCGGCACTGTGGCCACCTGAGCTACTTGATCCACCCGAGGCACTGTATCCGCCCGAACCGCCGCCGGAGCTGAATCCTCCACCTGATCCGCCCCTTGCACCCGCTCCGCCCGACCGGCTACTCGTGCCGGACCCACCCGATCCACCGGCACTGTATCCGCCGGATGCACCTGACCCGCCGGCGCTGTACCCACCTGATCCCCCCGCGCCGCCGCTGCCGCCGCCTCCGGCAGACCAGCCGGCGCCGCCCTCTCTCACCACACCGGCGGGAACGTATCTCCCGGCTCTGCCGGCGGTGCCGGCCGCACCCGAACCGCCACCACCGCTGGCCCCGCCCGATCCGCCGGACGCACCGTGGACACCGCTCGCCCCTTTTCCATCGGTGGTGAGGTTGGCTGAGACCGGAAGGCCGCTGTACTCGAGCGAAGGAGTGTGTTCGCCCTTGGCCCAGCGTACGCCCTCGACCGCGATCTTGAATTTCCCGGCCGAAACCGTCGCCAGGGCCGGACGCGTGGCCGTGGCACCGGGTGCGACCGCCTTGCCGGCCGAGCCTTGTGCTTTCGCTGCGGGTGCAGCGGAAGAGCGCTTTTCGTCCGGGTTGGCAGCCAGGGCGATCGGTCCACAGGACAACAATCCAACGCCTGCCAGTAACAGCGACACGGACAACCGCCTCGCGAGAAGTGAACGGCAGCACAGGTTCTTCATGATCGTGGCTCTCCTTTTCTCTCGGCGTCCAGCGCCCGACACCTCTACGGCAGCGGCAGGTTGGCGAACTGGAATGCAATGCGCCGCGGTTCGCCCCGCGGGTCGATCATGCTGCAGACGATCTTCTTGACCACGACACCCTGGGGCAGAGGCGGGAATTGCAGGCTCTGTGACATCGCGTAGCTCCCGGCGCGGACTTCCCGTGTGCCGGAAGAGGTGAACGAACCGCTCCCTCCGCCACCAGCGCTGAAGCTCTGAGCTTCGTGGGTTTCTCCTTCGCTGTCCTCGAGCACGACACGGAGCCGATTGTGCATCGTGCTGTAGTCGCGAGTGCTGTCAATCGGATCGCCGCCCCCGCGCATCGAGAAGCTGACACTCACACCGATGCCGTCCTGCGTCTGCTGGACCTCCTCCAGTTGGATCGTCCCGCCGTCCAGCCGGCGGGTTGACACCTTGCTTAGATCGCTGCCCTCGAACGCGACCGTCTGCGTCTCCACGTTCATGACCAGCAGCTTGCCCGCGAGCGACTTGATGCTCCTGGCGTTCTTGTCTCTGATACTCAAGTGGACGGGCGTGCAGCCGTTGGCCCGAGGGTACTCGACGCCGCGGAGTTCCATCCTCAGGTGCGCCGGTAGAACAGGGGCGTCGATCGTGTTGCCGCGGTCGTCTTCGGCCAAGACTTTGCCAAGAACCGTGCACAAGAGCGGACTTTGAGCATTCCCGGGCCTGCTGACGCGGAGATCCACCACGAGGTTTGGAGTTCCGCGTAATCCGCCGAAGCTGAAGCCGCCGGAGCTGCCCCCACCAGCGCCACCGCCCATGCCAGATGGTCCCCCGACCGCAGGGTCATCGATTGAGCGGGTGGCCTCGAACGGGAAACCGCTTTCCACCCACGACACTTCCCTCTCAGCCCAACGCACGTTATCAACGGCGACGTTGAATTCGCCGACCGAGACAGTTGCGAGAGGTCGCCCGACCCGGTCAGCGGCGCCCGATGCGACTTTGTTGTCGGTCGCGTCTCGCGTTTGTGTGACCGACTCCGCTGACAAACGCCCCGTCGTCGCGGTGGGAGGCTGAGCAACAAGCCGCCAGGGCAGCAGTCCGACGACCGCCAGCGACAGCAGCGATACTGACACCGGCTTGCCCCAGTGGCGGCGATCCCCCAAATCCTTCATCGCCTTGAGTCTCCTCTTGAGAAACTCGAAGGATTCAACCACGCCGACCGTCACCAGCATGTTCGAGGGCGCCCTCGCCTGGTCCGCCAGCTCGACCAGCAGCGTGCCGTAGTCAGCGGGCGACGTATCTCGCGATTTGATCGCGTATGCGTCACATGCGAGTTCCTGGTTGAGCCGCAGTTCGCGCAACGCAACCCAGACCAGCGGGTGGAAAAAGAACAGGCCCCAGACGGCCGTGGCCATCCAGTTCCACAGCAGATCGCCGCGGCGGATATGGGCCAGCTCGTGTCGCAGGATCAGCCGCAACCGCTTTGAATCGGCCCCGTCGAGCAGCCTGGCCGGCAGAACGACTGACGTGCGCAGGGCCCCGAACACCACCGGGCTCTCGCACGCCTCGCTGACGAAGAGCACCGGCGGCTGGTAGACGCCGAGCTCGTCGGCCAGGCGCTCGCACTCCGTGAGGATGCCCGCATCCTTGATCAGCGTGCACTGCTTCCGCCAGCGCCGGGCAGCTCTGGCACGGACAATCAGGACGGCCGCGACAACGGCAACCCCCGACGCCCACACTATCCAGAGCACGCCGCCGACCGTGATCCCCCCGGGCGTGGCAACTGAAGGAGCGGAATCTGCAGCGGCGTCGTTCTCACCGCCTATCGCCACGACGGCATGCGGAGAGGGTTTGTCACCCGAGGCGAGCGGCTGCCGGGTTTCCTGCCACGGTCGCTTGCCCCACAGGTTGTCCCCGGGCAACCATGGCAGATCGATTGTGCCGGGCCAGAAGGCAACGAGCAGGAACTTGACCAGCACCAGACGCCACAGCCAGCAGCGGACGGATGGGGGTATGCGAGTTGCCCATCGGCACAGGCACCAGACGAGGCCGACAGCGATTGCTCCTTGCCAGGACGCGCGAAACAGCGCCGCCAGCCAGGCGTGAGTGAACGGGATGAAGTCAATACCGATCATTTCGCTGCCTCGCCACGATGCGACTCCAGATCCCGGACCAGCTTCTTGAGTTCTCTGAGCTGCTCATCGCTGACCTTGTCCGAACGGGACAGGTAAGCGAAAAACGGGGATAATGTCCCGTTCAGCATGTTGTCCACGAAGCTCTGGACAAGTTCGTGCGTCAGCTCCGCGATGGACTTCCTCGGAGAGTACCGGTAGACGTCGTTCTGCTTGCGGCGGACGAGAAAACCCTTGGCCCGCAGTCGCTCCATCACTGTCAGCACCGTGGTGCGGGCCAGGCCCTTGTTGTCGGCCATGTAGTCGGCCACTTCGCGGACGGTGACGGGGTGGTGCTGGCCCACGTATTGCAGGATTTCCCATTCCGCTTGCCCGAGGTTGACTTGAGGCATGGCGTGCTCCGATCAGCCTACTGATGTAGTCACCCTATTGACTATATCTGTCGTCAGGATCTGGGTCAAGGGCCTCCCCGAGTTTTTTGTCTGATTGGGGCATGAAATCGTATAAGTGACCTTGGAGCAAATAGTTACGGATAATCCGGTGCCCTCGTCCAACTCGCCGTCTACCGTTGAGGCGGCCAGAAGACATGGTCGTCCGAGGTTCCAGGCTCAGCGGGCTTGTCGTCGGCCCAGTGCCGAGAGTGCACGCCGCCGTCGTCGGTCCCGTTGAGGGAAAGCGTGTAGATCTTCGGCCCCTCCGGCGTCAACTGGTAGCCGAAGTCGCTGCCGGTGAACGGATCGGTCCGCATGTCGGCCGCGCAGTCGTCCGGAAGTTCATCCAGCGAGGCCGGGTATCGGCCGTAACGGGCCCTGTACAGTTCGACGCCGTAAGCGAGCTGCGTCGCCCGACGCGAGGCTTCCACCCGATGCTCTATCTCGTAAACCCGCCCGAGGCTGGGAGTCATCAACTTCGTCAGAGGGTTCGCTTCGGTCCGATTGACCATCAGCGTCTTAATATCCTCGGCTCGCACCTGCGGGTAACCGACGGACCATTTCGCCGTTGTTTCCCGGTACAGGCCGTCTACCACCTCAATCGCCTGCGTGACCTCCTCCTTGGACATCGTCTCGAGTGCTTCGATCTGTTCCGGCTTACCGTCGCTCAGCAGAAGGAGCCTTTCGAGCGGTATTTCCCGGATGCGGGGCGTGCCGTCCGGCTGCGAGAAGTCGAAGAGCCTCTGCGTCGTATCCATGAACAGGGCATGCACCGAGGGCATCCAGCGGGAAGCGTTCGGCGGCGGATAATCGTGTTCGCGCAGCGTCTGCAACGCCGACTCGATCTGCTCCGGCGTGGTGAACACCCCTTGCCGAAGCGCCCACCGGGCTTCGTCTTCGGCGAGGTTCTGCTCGGCAAGACCGACCAGGTTCTCGATGAGCGCGTAGCCCTCGCGGAGGTGCTGCACGTTATCTAGAACGGTTTCCCAGGCCTCGGTCATCTGCTCAGGCGGCACCGCGCCCGTCGGCGCCCGCCATGCCTGTGCGAGCGTGCCCTTGCACAGCCCCCGGTTCATGGCGAGTGAGGGGAGCATGAGGTTAATCAGTGCATCGGGGGGCTCACCTTGCTGGCCGTCTGATAGCGGCTGGGCGTAGGGTCGGCCGTCTCGAGCGGCGGCCTTGAACAGATCGAACACGTCTTGTGTCAACTGGTAGGAGTTTTCCCAATCAGGGTGCTCAGCCGGTATCCAGGGCGCCGGCGGCCCGTACGGCCCCTCGCCGTTGAGCCGGTCCCAGAGTACGCTTCGATCGCCAGGTTGAGGATGGGCCTGCTCCGTGGCATCGAGCAGTCGCCTCACTGCCTCGTAGGCTTCGAAGGCGTTGTCACCGGCTGCCGGCACGTAAGTATTCTGCAGCCACTCGACATAATCGACCGGTTGATCGAGGTTTGCTATTGGGGCAAATTCCGCGGCCGTTGCTTCGGTCTCGCCCACGCCTGCTTCCATGGCCGGCTCTGCGTCGGTAAACGGCTCCCAGTCGGCCGTGATCGACGAGTCCGCCTGCGCATCGCTTTGTGCCGTCGTACCTGAGTCCGGTGTTGAGCCCGACGGCCGATGGAGGCTGCTACCTACAAGAACCTTGTTGGCTTGCTCGTCGGTGAGGTCAAGCGGCGGCGCGCAGTAGAGCATCAGAAACTTGCCGCCTCTCAACTCGACGACCGCCGGATCAGATGCGTCTCTGAGTCTGACGCCCTCTTCTGGCAACCAGCGGCTTGTGCCCGTCGAGACCATGGATTGGACTTCGTTGCGTCCGGTCACAAACGCTCGCAGGCCGCGACCGTGGCGGATGATGTTCCCGAGCAGACCCGGCATTCGGGCGCGCTCGACCGGCCTGAACCGGCGGCCGTCCCGTGAACTGAACCGCTGCATGAAGCCCGGCCGCTCGGGGCCGCCTTCGTTGATCGCGGCAACGTATAGATCGAGGTTTGGTCCGAGCGACACGGCCGTCGGATGTGCGTCCGGAAGCCGTTCGCAAAGGATCCGACACACCGGATCGACGCGATACTCCCAGCCATTGCGGGAGACCGCGGCTCTCACGACAGACCCGGTCGAACGTGTCCTGCGCTGCCCGGCTGGCGACTGGGCGCAATAGAAGATGCGGACCGCTCCGCTGGGGTCGAGCACCAGGTCGGCGTGGCGTGGCGATTCCGAGTCTGAGCCTCCCTGGATGACGATCGCCTTCGGCTCGGACCAGGACGCCCCTTCGTCGCGGGATCGCGACGCGGCCAGCACAACGGGCTCGTCCGGCCGCTCGCGCCAGTCGAACACCGCGAGCAGGTCGTTGTTGGGCAGGCGGATGAGGTCGGGTGCTGATGCGTTCACCGCAAAGATCTCACCCGTATCCCGGAAGGCCAGGCCGTCGTCGGACCGCGCGACGCGAATGACGGTGTCTATTCCACGGGCCAGTTGGGTCTGCGACATCGGGTGGGCCGGCTCAGCCGTGGCCGAGGTCAGACCCCACGCGGTCAGGGTGGTCAGCAACGTCGAGGCTTGCAGCAGAGGTTTCATGGTATCCCTCGATTACCGGGGGGCGGCTCTGGGGCTCCGCGCGTGTAGCCCAGGCTCTGGCCGCTCCCTTACGGTCGCCACGAGCCTGCCCGCCGTGGCGGGCGACCAGGATCGCGATTCTGACTGGGGCTCCGCATGTGGGCGCGCGGCCCAGGGGGCCCCTCTTTCTAGACGTTGCTGAACGCCGTTTATAAGTGTCAGGGCACAAAAAAACGACTCCCGTGCGGATTGGGGGGGCAGACACCGTCCTCGGGGGGTGCGGACCGGGAGGGTCACGAACGAGGTCACGCATAGTCGGGCAGGAGCAGGCTGGCCAGTCCGGCCAGGACCTCGCCTCCCGCTGTGTGGAGAAAGTGCTTGTCCCCGGGGAACACTTGCAGGGAGAACGTGCTCGTGTGCTCGCCCCAGGCGGCCAAGGCGTCCGTGGAAAGCGTCGGATCGCTGGCGCCGCCGAGAGCCGTGATCGGACAATCCAGACGCTCTGCCGGCCGATACTGGTACGCCTCCAGCATCGTGAAATCCGCCCGCAGGCCGGGCAGGATGCGAGCGAGCATCGCCCGGTCGCGGCGTACCGCGTCTGGGACGGCCGCGCAGGTGTGAGCGAGTTGGTCCAGAAAATCGCTGTCCGACAGGTTGTGGATTGGCTCGCGCGGCAGGGCCAGGTGCGGCGCCGGCCAGCCGGC
>CAZPIO010000092.1:0-15490 GCA_964586235.1 uncultured Planctomycetales bacterium | reverse complement strand
ACAGGTTGTGGATTGGCTCGCGCGGCAGGGCCAGGTGCGGCGCCGGCCAGCCGGCGACGATCAATCGTGAGGGGGCCGGGCCGCCGCCGTGGCACAGGCGGCGAGCCAGTTCGAAGGCCGTCAGTGCCCCCAATTCATAGCCGAACAGGGCGAACGGGACGTTGAGCCACGGGCGCAGTTGATCGGCGAGCGTCTGCAGCAGGGTGTCGAGGCGGGCGTAGGGGCAATCATCGAGTCGCTCTTCGCGACCTGGGGGCTGGATGGCACAAACCTCCAGCTTGTCGGGAAGGCCGGCGGCCCAGTTCCGATAGCTCGAGGCCCCGCCCCCGGCGTGAGGAAAACAGAACAGGCGCAGTCTCGGCGAGTTTACCAGGCGAGCACGAACGATCCACGGATTCATGGGCAGGCCCGGAACTCGCGAATCCCGATTGGACACCGTCATCCTTTCAGAGTCGGAAGCCGCACGACCGGCGCTGGGGCTCAGGCAGTGCGCCCCCACAGGTTTGGCGAACCGGCGGGTTCGGCCATCGTCGCCGGTCACCTGGCCGGCGGGAAAAGCTGGAACTCCGAGATGGTCGGGCCGTCGGTGGCCTTGGTGATGCTCAACCGGACACGGCTGGCGGTGACCGGCGGGAAGGTGAGCTGTTTTTGATGGCCGATCCGGGTGCCGCTCGCCAGAACCTTCCACTCCTGCCCGTCGAGGTACTGCAGTTCAAAGGTCTGAACGCGGCGAATCGCTTCGTCGATGACCGCCCGGCCGATCAGCACCGGTTGGCCGAGATCGACCTCCAGCCAGGCCTCGTGTACGCCGGCGTCGGTCGCCCATCGCGTGCTCTCATCCTCGTCGACGGCCATGGCCGGGCCGAAGTCGGTGATCTGACTCTGAAAGGTGTTGGAGGATGTCGCCTTTTTTCCCGCTGCCAGCGACCCCAGCTTTGTCGTCATCGGCGGAATGCTCGACGCCGGCCCGTCGAGCTCGATCAGGACGATCGTGTCGGGCTCGCGGCGATCGACGGCCGGAACGGTAATCGTGATTCCCTCTTCATTCTGCTTCACCGTGCACTGCCCGCCGGTCAGGATGTTACTGGCGGTGATCTTCCTGCCGATCGGGGGCAGCGTCATGGTGTCGCCCTCGGCCTGCCAGTTGAGCAGATGAACGTAGATTCTGTTGCCCCGGTGCGTGCTGGCACCCCATAGGCCGGGCTTGAACGGCCCGCCGCGCGTGCCGTAGACGCTCTCGCCGTACTTGCTCAGCCACTGCCCCATTTCCCTGAGCCGCTCGACCTGGCGGGGCTCGATCTCACCGGTCGGCATCGGCCCGACGTTAAACAGCAGGTTGCCGTCGCCGCCCGCGCAGCGGACCAGCGTATTGATGCATTCCTTGAACGACTTCATCGCATCGTCGGGCTTCCATGCCCACTGCTGGCAGATGGTGATGCAGCTCTCCCACGGGCGGGTGTTCTGGAACTTGCCGATCTCTTGTTCGGGGGTGTCGTGGTCGGCGGCCAGCCCGGCGCGATTGTTGATGACGATGTCCGGCTGCAGGGTGCGGATCATCTCGAACAGCGGCGTTGAGTTCCAGTCCCTGGCCGTGCCGCCGAGGCCGTCAAACCACATGATGGCGATCTTTCCGTAATTGCTCAGCAGCTCGCGGATCTGGCCGTGCATGTACTCGACGTATCGGGCGTGGTTTTCTGTCCGGTAGTCCGGATGGTGCCAATCGGGG
The DNA here is from genome assembly GCA_964586235.1 of uncultured Planctomycetales bacterium. Classification (GTDB taxonomy): domain Bacteria; phylum Planctomycetota; class Phycisphaerae; order UBA1845; family PWPN01; genus JAUCQB01. The sequence goes on along the minus strand of CAZPIO010000092.1, from coordinate 13,764 downwards.
GGCGAGTAGTAGAAACCGATGGGCATACCGGCCTCATGGCAGGCCGCGGTCAGCTCGGCCACGACATCCCGCTTGAAGGGCGAATTGGTGATCTTGTAGTCGGTGAGCTTGCTGTCGAACTCGCAGAAGCCGTCGTGGTGCTTGGTGGTGAAGACCATGTACTTCATCCCGGCGTCCCTGGCGATCTGCACCCACTGCCTGGCGTTGAACTTCGTCGGGTTGAACTCCTTGTACAGGTTGTCGTAAACCTCGGCCGGGATCGTCCCTTTGCCCCCTTCGTGTCCGGAGCCCTCTTCCTTGCGCGACCAGCCGATCTCCGTGCCCTTGAGGCTCACCGGCCCCCAGTGGATGAACATGCCAAAGCGGGCCTCCTGCCACCACTTCATCCGGCGTGCCCGGTCCTCGGCCAGGTCGGCGATGCGAATGTTGCGGAACCAGAGTTCAGACGAGTGATTCTGCAGGCCGAGGGCGCCGGCTCTCGAGCGTTTGAGGATCTCCGGACAAGCCCGCACTTCGGCGTCGGCCACGATCTTGCCGTTCAGGGTGATGACGATGTGGTCGGCGTCGCCCATGACGCGCATCGTGTTCCACTGACCGACGGGCTTGGAGGCGTCCTCGGAGGCCGGACAGATCATGTAGAGTGAGGCACAATGCTGGCCCGGTTTGATGTCGCGGTGCTTTTCGGCTTTGTCGTCGAGGATCTGGGCCTCCATCGCGACTTCATAAGGCTTTCCCTCTTTCGGCGCCCGCAGGTAGATTCCGCTGTTCCCGCCGGGCGTGAGCTTGTACTCCAACTCGATGATGAAGTCGGTGTAGGTCTTCTTCGTGCCGATCCAGCCGCCGGCTTTCCCGCTGCAGTGCAACACGTCATCGGTGACGGACCATGCGTCCGCGGGTCCTTCCTTGATCTCCCAGTCGGGGATTGCGTTTCCGGTCAACTGTTCCTTGAATTCAAGACCGGGTGCCGGACCAGCCAGGATCGCCCAGGCCACGACGCTCAAGACGGACCATCTGTCCAACATGAGTGCCTCCAGTTTTACGGTGACCAACGAAGCAGGAACGTGACCACTTTACTCACCCCGGCCGCAGCCCGCAACGACCGGCTGAGGGTGTTGCTTCATCCGCGGGGGTCACGGCACCGCGCGTTTTCCCCATGCGCCGGCCCCAGGCGCTCTAACAAACCCGGGAGCGCCGGCGACAGGCCGTGCTCTTGTTGCCCCCAGGCTTGCAGGCTCCGCGCGTGCGTTTTGGTTCCTGTCAGAAACGCTCAGCGGGATGAGGAACCTCGCCTGGTGAAGGAGGATACGACGTTGGCGTTGCCCGTCTCGGGCGTATTGGCGGGGGCGATATAGCGCGCTTGAATCCCTCGTCCGAAGGGCCCGGCCGTCTCGGCCGGAAGGACGGTCCGTGCCTCTTTTGCCTGCATCGATGAAGCCGGGTAGACTCTGCACCTGCTCCTCCGGCCCCTGGCCTAGACCGGGGCGCCCTATCGGGAGCAGAAGTTTCTTTGCCGAGAACGGGATGATGAGTAACGACAAGAAGACGATCCATCTGCTGTGCAACGCCCACGTTGATCCGGTCTGGCTGTGGGAATGGGAGGAAGGAGCAGCCGAGGCCATCTCCACCTTCCGCACTGCCGCCGACCTGTGCGAGGAATTTGACGGCTTCATCTTCAACCACAACGAAGTGACGCTCTACCAGTGGATCGAGGAGTATGAGCCGGCGCTGTTCAAGCGGATCCGGCGGCTGGTCCGCGAGGGCCGGTGGCAGATCATGGGCGGCTGGTACTTGCAGCCTGACTGCAACATGCCGAGCGGAGAGTCTTTTGCACGGCAGGTCCTGATCGGCAAAGCGTACTTCAAGCAGAAGTTCGGTATCGATGTCCGCACGGCGGTCAACCTCGATCCCTTCGGCCATTCGTGGGGTCTGCCGCAGATCCTGCGCAAGAGCGGCCACGACTCGTATCTTTTCTGCCGGCCGGACCAGAACGACTGCCCCTTGCCCGACAACCACTTTGTCTGGGTCGGTTGCGACGGCTCGGAGGTGATGGCCTGCCGCGTCGACGGCTGGTACACCTCGCCGCTGGGCAAAGCCCACCTGAAGATCAGGGACCGGATCAAGAACCACCCGGACAAGCCTTTCAGTCTGCTGTTGTGGGGCGTGGGCAACCACGGCGGCGGGCCTTCGCGAGACGATCTCAAGCAGATCACCCGGCTCATCCGCCGAACCAGGGACTTCAACATCGTCCATTCCGGCACAGAAGCATTCTTCGACGATCTGAGGAAGCAATACGACCTGCTCCCGCGCCACAAGCGCGACCTCAACCCGTGGGGCGTGGGCTGCTACACGTCGCAGGTGCGGATCAAGCAGAGGCACCGCCTGCTCGAAAACCAGCTCTACATGGTTGAGAAGATGGCCGCGACCGCCGCGGGTCAGGGGCTGATGGAGTACCCGCGTGAGGAACTGCGGCGGGCGGTGTGCGACCTGATGAGCGGTGAGTTCCACGACATTCTGCCGGGCTCGTCGATCCAACCGGTCGAGGATACTTCGCTGCGCCTCTTCGACCATGCGCTGGAGGAGTTGTCGCGCGTGAAGGCCCGGGCGTTCTTCGCGCTGGCGTCGGGCCAGCCCAAGGCCAGGGCAGGCCGGATTCCGTTCCTGGTCTACAACCCTCATCCGTTCCAGGTGCGGCCCATTGTCGAATGCGAGTTCCAGTTAGCCGACGCCAACTGGGCTGGCACATGGACCCTTCCGGAGGTCTACCAGAACGGCCGGCCGATCGCCTCGCAGCTCGAGAAAGAATTGAGCAACCTGAGCATCGACAGGCGCAAGCGGATGGCTTTCGTCGCCGACCTCGAGCCGGGACGGATGAACCGCTTCGACTGCCGGGCGGAAAAGGTGGTCCAGGCCCGGCCGTCGGCGAAAGTGAAGGCCCGCAGGGGGAAAATCACCTTCGTGACCCGGGACCTCGATATCGTCCTCAATGCCCAGACGGGTTTCGTGGACCGGTACAAGGTCCGGGGTATCGAGTATCTGGGCCGCAACGCGTTCCAGCCGCTGGTCATGATGGACAACGAGGATCCGTGGGGCATGCTTAGCCGGAGCTATCGCGACGTGGCCGGGCGGTTCAAGCTGATGTCGGCGAAGGACGGGACGCGTTTCTCGGGCGTGACTGCCGCGGAGCTGCCGTCGGTCCGGGTGATCGAAGACGGGCCGGTGCGGACCGTGATTGAAGCGGTTCTGCGGTACGGCGACTCCTTCATCTGCCAGAGGTACAAGCTGCCCAAGCAGGGAACGGAGGTCGAGGTCGAGGTGCGGGTGCACTGGAACGAGAAGAACCGCATGCTCAAGCTTTCGGTGCCCGTCCGGGGCAGCCGTTTCGAGTATCTCGGGCAGACGGCTTTTGGAATCAACCCGCTGCCGACGGGCGGCTGCGAGGCCGTGGCTCAGAAGTGGGTGGCGGTGGTTGACCGGAGGTTCGACATCGCGCTGACGTGCATCAACGAGGGCTCGTACGGTTCCGACTTCTCCAAGGACGGTCTGCGACTGACGCTGCTGCGCTCGCCGGCGTACGCGGGGCATCCGTTCTTCGATCGGCCGATCGTGGTGCAGGATCGCTACACGCCGCGGATAGACCAGGGTGAAAGGGTTTTCCGCTTCTGGTTCAACGCCGGGTCGGTGGACGAACGTCTGTCGGTCGTGGATCGCGAAGCCCTGGTCCACAATGAAACCCCCTTCGCCCTGTCGTTTTACCCGTCCGGCATCGGCCGCAAGCCGAAGCCCGGCGCGGTGCTCGACGACGACGTGGTGCAGGTCAGTTGTCTCAAGCTGGCCGAGGACGGCGACGATGTGATCGTGCGGCTCTTCGAGCCGACCGGCCAGGCGCGACGCACCACTCTGTCCCTGCCGTTCATCGGGGTGAAGACCAGGGTCGAACTCGGCCCGTTCGAGATCAAGACCTTCCGCGTCAGCCGCCGGACACGCAAGGTGACCGAGGTGGATCTGCTTGAAAAACCGGTTCGCGGGGGCAAGCCGTAGAGGCGGCTGGTGTTACCCTGGGAGGTAGTTCTGCCGGGCAGCGCGGGCAGCCGCGATCTGGTTCTCGAATTCCCCCCCCGATGTCGCAGCACGGGGCGTTGCCGCCCGGATGCCTCTTCAGTCTTTTGGCTGCTCGTTCACCAGCGACTTGCGGATCTCGTCGACCGCCTTCTTGATCCTGGCCTTGCGCATCTCGTTGACCTCGGGCGGCAGGTCCTCCTCGCGGATGAAGAAGGCGAAAGACGTGCCGTCGGGGTTCGAGATCATGATCTGGCCGACGATCGGGTTGGAGCGGAGGGCTCGCAGTGTATCGGCGTCCGAGGGGCCTCCGGTCACCGGCGGCGCGGCGGGGTTGGGGGAGATACGAATCCCGTTCTGATCGATGGAGTAGGCCAGGCCGGTCATTCCGGCGATGAACTCCAGCACCTGCCGGATGGTGCCGTTCTCGACCGAGATGTTGAGCCCTTCAGCGATGTGGGCGGGGACCGATGCGAGCACGCCCGGATCCAGGTGTACCAGCACGCCCGCCCGGTTGCCCAGGTCCAGGAGGGCCTGCTCGAGGCTGGTCTGGAGGTAGTTGACCGTCACCCGCTTGTTGAGCTGGCGTTCGATCATCCGGACCTTGCTGGTAATCACGATGACCTGGCCGTTCGGTACCCACGACCAGCCGTACTTGTCGCAGGCGTGTTCGAGCACTTCCGCGGCCGAGCCCACGCCCACGGAGCCGGCCGTCTCGAACAGTCGTTCACGATTGGCGTCGGCGTAACCGGCCCGGGCGTCCTGGAACTGGAATTGCAGCGTGTCGAACAGTTCCTTGTTCCAGGAGGTAGAGTAGAGCTTCTCCAGCAGTTCCAGCTCCTCCCAGGTGGCTCGCCTCGCGATCCGCTGGAGCGGCGGCGTGGGCACGATCGCGATCGTCGAGTCTTCCGGGCCGAAGGTCAGCCCGAGCGGGCGCAGTATCGCGGTGAGCGACTCTTTCAGGGGCCGGTTCTCAATGGTGACCGATACCAGCGTCCGGGAACCGTAGGGCAGCAGGTCGAGCGTCTCCTGGGACAGGTCGACGGAGACGCCGGCGGACTCGGCGAGCGACTGGAACACGTCGCGGATGGGCGCATCGTCGACGTCCAGGCTCACCCGCTTGTCCAACGCCTGCATGATCTGGATGTCGGCCTCGTCACTGGTCGGCTGGGTGGTCGGCTGTGGCCGCGTGCCTGTAAAGCTCAGGACCATGGCCGGCGAGGTGCTCGTCTGACCTGTCGCGGACAGCGGAACACCGAGGAGAAGAATCAGCAACGGCATGAGGGCGCGCAAAACGCCCCCGCGGGAGAAGGAGGTTTCGAGCGGCATCTTGTTTTCCTGTCAGCAAAATGGGTTTAACCTCGGACAGCGGATCCGAAAGAGACTGTTCTTCACAGAGGCAACTCAGCCAACAAGGCTTCTCCGATATCCAGCGGAAGAGCCCCCGGCACGACGCCGGACACAAACGATTCGGGTTGCTCATCGGCCACGGCGTCGGCCTGCCATGTCAACTCCGCCAACTGCTGCGACCGCTTGAAGTGGACCTTGATCGAGCCTTCCACGGCCGGCGGGGCCGGCGTTGGCTGGTCAACCTTCACCAGGAGTTCACCCAGCGGTGGACGGCCGCCTGTCGGCCCGTCCGCCACATTGTTGCCGTCTGGTTTGGTGCTGCCGATCGGGGGCCACAGGATCACGGCCAGGGCGATTGCGGCCGCGGCGGCCAGCGGAACGCCGATCGCCAGCCATCGCGACAGCCGAATGATTGGCGAAGAAGCCTTCGCCTCGGCGGCCCGCTCGACCCGGTTGGTCACCCGGGCATGAAAGGCCTTCCAGTCCATTTGGGGCTGGTCCGCCCGCCGCTCCTTGAGCAGGCTGTCCAGGCGGGCCATTCGGGCATAGGCCCGAGCCAGGGCGGGCTCGGCTTCGATCCGGCGGCGCAGGGTCTCGGCCTCGGCCGGGGGCAGGTCGTTGTCCAACAGCCGGCTCAGGAGAAATTCATCGTGTTCGTTGATGAGCGGCTTCATGATCAGACCACCTCAGTCGGCAATCATGTCCCCCAAACGTTCCCTGATCTTCCGTCGAGCCTGGAACACGTTCCACTTCACGGTCTCCAGGCTGCATTCCAGCAGTTCCGCTATGTCCTTCTGCGCCCAACCCTCAATACTGAACAGGACGAGCGCCAGTCGCTGCTTCTCGGGGAGGCCATCCAGGGCCGCATCAATCGCCCGTTGCAGTTCGATTCCCTCCATCTCCCGGTCCGGAGTCATCGAACTGGCACTGAGCCGGCCTCTCGGGTCCGCCGAGCCCTCCGCTCCCCGGTCCTCGTCCAGTTCCACCGTGGTCCCGCGCCGGCGCGAGCGCCGTGCATTCAGTGCCAGGTTGGTGACCGTACGCAGCAGCCACGGTCCGAATCGGGCTGCGTCTTTGAGCCGGCTTAGGGAGCGATAGGCTCGTAAAAACGCCTCCTGGGCCGTCTCCGCCGCATCCTCGCTGTTGCCCAACAGCCGATACGCAGTGGAGACCGCCGCCCGCTGGTACGCAGCCACCAGCCGTCCGAAAGCGTCCGTGTCGCCAGACAGAGCCGATTGCACCCACTCAGCGTCCCGCTTGCCGGTGTCTTCGTTGAAGAGCGGCCGGTCTGGTTGCGTCATAGGTATAGACACCGTTGCCTGAAAACGGTTAGATGCGGGAGAACTCACGCGGGTGCAGTAGTGTAGCGAGGGCGGCGCGGCCCTGTCAACGCCGGCGGGTATTATGGGTCGGATGCCGGGAGGCAGGGGCTGGATTCTTGTAGGTGCTTGTCAATGAAGGTGTTACATAGAATTGCCGAGGTCCGCGAATATCTTGGGCCGCACCGGCTGGCCGGTCGCCGGATTGGGTTTGTGCCAACCATGGGGGCCCTTCACGAGGGGCACCGGTCGCTGATAAGGGCTGCCCGAAGGGGGTGCGACCAGGTTGTCGTGTCGGTTTTTGTCAATCCCACTCAATTCGGCCCGGGCGAGGACTTTGACAGGTATCCACGGCCGGTCGAGGCAGATATGGCCGCCTGCAATGACGAGGGGGTGGGCGCTCTTTTCCACCCGCCGGTGTCCGAGATCTACCCGACCGGGTCCGCGACAACTGTGGCGGTTGCCCGTCTCACGCATGGCCTGTGCGGCGCTCATCGGCCTGGGCATTTCGACGGCGTTACGACCGTGGTGGCCAAGTTGTTCAATATTGTGCAGCCTGACGCCGCCTACTTTGGTCAGAAAGATGCCCAGCAGGCAGCGGTCATCCGGCGGATGGTCAAGGACCTGCTCTGGCCGATAGAGATTGTCGTTTGCCCGACTGTCCGTGAGGCGGACGGGCTGGCCCTGTCCAGCCGCAATGTGTACCTCAGCAAGGCGCAGCGTCAGCAGGCGGTGAGCCTGTCGGTGGCCCTGCTGCGGGCTCGTGACCAGATCCTCGCCGGGCAGTGCCACGTAGCACGACTGGTGGCCCGTATGCGAGAAATGATCGAGGCGGCCGGTCCGTGCACAATCGACTACATCGAAATCGTCGACGCCGAAGACCTGACGCCGCTTTCAAGGGCTTGCGGGCGATGCCTGGTCGCCCTGGCCGTGCGCATCGGCGACACCCGCCTCATTGACAACGTCGTGGTGGACGCTGGGTGAGAGCGCCGTTAACATGCCTCGATTCGCCGGTAGGCGAGGTCCACGCGGACCTGCGGCGGCGATGCGGAGAATGAGCGTCCCAGACCATGTGGCCTACACTCTTTGAATTGCCGTTTCTTCACTGGCCGATCCGCAGCTACGGTTTCATGCTGATGGTCGGTTTCCTCGGCGGCACCTGGTGGGCGGCTCGCCGGGCGGCCCGGGTGAAGTGCGATCCCGACTTCGTCATCAATCTTGGTTTCCTGGCGTTGGTTGCCAGTGTCGTTGGGTCCAGGGTTTTCTACGTGGTCCACTACTGGGACGAGCACTTTGCCGGGCGCGGGTTCTTGGCGGTGGTCGACATCACCCAGGGCGGGCTCGAGTTCTACGGCGGCTTCATCGGGGCGATGTTGGCCATTCTGGTCTACATGAAGCTTCGCAAGGTATCGATCAGGCTTTACCTCGATATCATCACCCCCTCGCTCATGTTCGGGATGGGGATGGCTCGGATCGGTTGCTTCCTGAACGGCTGCTGCTGGGGCGGGCCCTGTACGCCGGCGCTGCCGTGGGCAGTGCGATTTCCGTATGCCAGTCCGGCAATGGTCAGGGAATGGGAGGATCGGCAACTGACCCTACCGGCCGAGCTGATTCACGTCCACAGGGACGGCAGGGCCGAACCTATCCCTCGCGATCTGTTCACAATGTCGCCCGAGAGGCGCTTCGGGCCCCGGCGGGAGCTGGAGCGTGCGGAACAAGCCTTGAGGGACGCCGAAGCGAGGCGGGCCGGCGAGGAGACGCTGGCCAAGCTGCGCAAGCAGAAAGCCTGGGCGGAAAGGATGGCCGACAGGATGCCCGGCCAACTGGAAGCCCAGTTGAATGATTACCACATGACGGTCACGGAGCTTGCCGACCGGGCCTATGAGCGGGGCCGGTCGTTGCCGGTGCACCCGGCGCAGATCTATGCGTCGCTCAACGGCCTGCTCCTGGCGATCCTCTTGAACGAGATCTTTTACCGTCGCAAGAGACACGGCATGGTGTTTGCCCTGATGCTGATGCTCTACCCCGCCGCCCGGATCATGGAGGAGATCATTCGCATCGACAACCCGCACGACACGGCCGGGCTGACCATCTCGCAGTTCGTCAGCGTGCTGCTGCTGCTGGTCGGGGTGTCTCTCTTCTACGCATTCAAGAAAATGCCGGAGCGTTCACCGCTGGCTGTGCCCTTTGTCCCACCTGCTGAGCCCCCACCGAAGAAGAAGGGCAAGCGCTGAGCTCGACTTCCGCCCTCTCTCGACGGCTGCGCGGCCCGAGGCGCCAACGGGCAAGGGATCCGGGGATGCCGGCGTACACTGAGGCACGGCCATGATCGGATGGCTTCACGGGTAGAACGGCCTCACTCACGGCTGAATGGGCCGGCGTATGGCGCGGTGAGAATCGGAACGCCTGTCCCTGTTCACCCCCGTTGTTCCGGCTCCCGCTGTTCGCCGGCTCAATACGCGATTCCCCGGCCCTTCATGGCGCAGGTGATCAGGTCGACCACATGGGTGGTCGAGAAGCGGTCCACGCGGATGAGCAGGTCGAAACGGGTCGGGCTGTGCGGATCGATGTGGAAATGGTGCTCCACGAACTCCGCCCGCTCGCGCTCGATGCGATCGATCTCCTTGCGGGCCCGCTCGGGGGTGGTGTTGTTGAAGCGGACGAAATTCTCGATGCACCGCTCCATGCAGGCGATGACCTTGACCCGCAGCCCCTTGTCCTTGGTCAGGATGAGATCGACCGACCGGCCGACGTAGATGGCCGGGCCCTGCCGGGCCAGCCAGAGAATGACCTGGGTCAGCCGGTGGAAGTAGTCGTTCTTGCGGAACTCCTGCTGCATCAGCGTGCGAAAGACGCCTTCGAACCAACTGATGTCCCGCTCGTCCATCGATCGGTACAAGGACTCGCGCACCTCGTCGTCGCGGGCCATGAGGGTCAGGATCTGGCGGTCGAACACCGGCCAGCCCAGCCGCTCGGAAAGCATCTGGGCGACCTCGTTGCCGCCGGCGCCGCAGACATTGGCGATGGTGACGAACTGGGCAATCTCGCTCCGGGAGGAGCGGAACACTTCCGGCCGCTGGGCACGGCCGATCTCCCAGTTCCGCATCTGCTTCTCGATTACCCTCGAAAGATGGGGCATTTCCGTGATCGGTCTGGTTAACATATCAGCACCTCTTTCGGAAGGTCGACCTGCCGTGCCCCGAAAGGCGGTACACGTCGAGATGTTCTCCCTTCAGCGTAAAGCCTGGCAGCTTCGGATTCAAGGCTTTTGTCGGCCGGCCGCGTCGACGGCCCCGCGGGCGTTCGGTTCGCGTCTGTGCGGGCCGGTGCGTTTGCCCTATACTGCCCGGCGGCCTGCGGACGCAGGTTGTATCGGACGATCTTGTCATTCCAGGCCGCCACGGCCGACACGCGGGGGCGGGTGAACCGTTGGAAGCGAAGGAATTCGAGCAGAGTGTCACAAGAACGATCGGCTGCCGGTATCTGCTGGCCCGGCCTCGCGATTTCTCCCCCCAGGCCGCTTGGCCGTTGCTTCTGCACCTTCACGGAGCGGGCGAGCGCGGGGAGGACCTCTCGCTGGTCAAGCGCCACGGGCCGCTGAAGCTGGTCGAGCGGGGCGCGGACCTGCCGTTCATCATCGCCGCTCCCCAGTGCCCGATGGGGAAATGGTGGAACAATGACCTTCTGATCCTGTTTCTTGACCACCTGCTCGCGACCCAACCGATCGACGCCGATCGGGTGTACCTGACCGGCCTGAGCATGGGCGGGTACGGGACGTGGTACCTGGCGATGGAGCACCCCGAGCGGTTCGCGGCCATCGCCCCGATCTGCGGCGGGGGGTACTGGTTCATCGCCGGTCTGCTGCGAGACGTGCCCGTCTGGGCGTTTCACGGGGCCAAAGACGACGTCATCCCGGTGCAGGAGTCGGAGCGGATGGTGAGGGCCGTCCAGGATGCCGGCGGCGACGCCCGGCTGACGGTCTACCCCGACGCGGGACATGACGCCTGGACCGAGACCTACGACAATCCCGAACTGTACAAGTGGTTCCTCAGCCACCGGCGAGCGCGGGGAGGGAAGGGGATACCTGTACGATGACCTGGGTAGCCAGGGTCAACTCAGTGTGGGCAGGAGAAGAACGGTGGCAAACATCAGGGCGGCGACGACACCCAGCCAGAACAAAGGCTTCTGCGAAGAAAACAGCCCGCGCAAGACCAAGAGGATCATCGCGACACAGTAGACATTGCGATAGGGTGAGGACACATGTCGCAGCCCGAAAGTGCCTGCCGCGCAGGCCGGGTGAAAGAAGAGCATCAGGGCCCCGTAGATCACAAACATCGGCAGGTAGTTGCGGCCGTCAGGAGCATCCCGCCGTGCGGCCGATTCATCCGGAGGTTTCTTGGATTGGTCAGAATCCGGATGCACTGGTCAAACCTCCCCTACCGTCCACCACGCGGCAGTCTTCTCACCCCCCGGGCGTATCGAGCAACTGCTTCAGCCGAGAGGACAGTTCCGGCGGCAGGCGGTCCAGCCAATCGGCATCAAGCAGTCCGACCTCGATCAAATCACGAAGATGCGTCCGATCCTTATCGCGGAACGAAGTCAGTTTCATCCGCACGAGCGCATCGAGCGTCAACATGCGGAAATCTGCGGCCTGCTCCGACTCGGTCACGTCAGGCGCCGGCAGCGGGTAATCGGGACGTACCTTCTCTTCGGCAAACACGAGATGGACGGCGTCCCTCGCTTTGGCGTGCTCGCCATCGAGGAACATGTCGATGCCGCCAACGTGCCGGTATACGAAACCGGCCTGGGCCAGGGCCGCCGTAGCGGCCGGCAGGTCTGCCCTGCGGACCACGATGTCGACATCCTGCGTGTTCCGGACGGCGGCCTCATCCACTCGTGAGACCCAGGCGGCCACCGCGTTTCCGCCTGCCACGGCGTAGGGCACGCCTTTCCTGTCGAGGGCTGCCGCAGCCCGTAGCAATCGTTCGCGCACCTTCTCCACGGCTCGGATCATCCTTTCCCAGGAGACATCGCTATAACTGACCGGTGGCATGGTTCTTCATGTCCAAAGCTGGCCGTCCATTTCATTCTAGCCGAATCATGGTCCTGCGCGAAGCAACACCACCGCCGGCATCTCAGGCCAGTTGAAACTCCACGACCCGCTCATAGGGGTCGCTCTTGTCGCGATGGGTGCCGATGAACGTCCAGCGGCCGGTGGACTGGAAGATCTCACGCACCGCGGTCAACTGGTCGTGGCCGATCTCGGCGAGCAGTCGCCCGCCGGCGGCGAGCACCTTCGGTGCCTCTGCCGCGAACCGGCGGTACATCTCCAGGCCGTCGCCCCCCGGCGGCACCAGAGCAACCCGCGGCTCATGCTCGCGGATGTTCGGAGGCAGGCCCTTGTACACCGGCTCACTGATGTACGGCGGGTTAGAGACAACGGCGTCGAAACCGCCCTCCGGGATGCAATCGGGCGGCAGGACGAGGCCGTCGGCCAGGATGGTCCGGATCCGATCGCCCAAGCCGTGCCGCTCGATGTTGGCTTGGGCGACGGCCAGGGCGTCGGCGGACACGTCGCTGGCCACCAGGCTCGCGTTCGCGGCGTATCTGGCGATGGCCACCGCCACGCACCCGCTGCCGGTGCCCAGGTCAAGGATTCGCCACTGCCGGTCGGGGGCCGAGCGGCACAGGTCGATCATCCGCTGGGCGAGGGCCTCGGTCTCCGGCCGAGGGATCAGCACGGCGGGCGTGACCTGAAACTCCAACGAGAAGAACTCGCGCGACCCGAGCAGGTACGCAATCGGGGTATGCTCGCCGGCTTTCTGGACCAGTTCGCGGAATGCGGCTCGTTGCTCATCGCTCGGCTGGGTGTCATACCGCGTGTACAGGTCGATTTTCCGACAGTTCATCGCCCGGGCCAGGAGCAACTCAGCCGCCAGCCGTCCCCCCTCGACCTGCCTCTGCTGAAACCATTGCGTGGTCCAGCTCAGGAGCTTGCCCACCGTCCAGACTGTCTGCTCCTCGCTTGTACTGGCCATGGCGTCCACTATACCGGCAACCTCCAGTGGGCGGAAATCACCCACTTGGCGATCCGCCCCATCCGGAGTATGCCCAGACACTACGCCCGACCGGGCGGTCTGTTCGGATGCAAACCTCTCGTTCCGACACGGGTCTAATCCGGTGAATGTCGTTGTGCCCCCGCATGTGAAAGAGCTATACTCATATGCGAGCCCGTCCGGGCGGGGTGACGGGCTTCCGGCACGGCAGGGATTTGCTGGCCCACGGGAGACACAGATTCCGAAGAAATACTTGCTGGACGCCGACTCCGCCGTCCATTGGGTGCGTTCAGAACATAGAACCTGGGAAGGAGTCGTCTCATGTCACGTGTCAAGTTGCTCGCTCCGGTCAGTATGTTGCTGTTTGCTGTCGGGTGCGTCTCGGTGAAGACGCCGGATGTCTCAGTCGACGTGATGGATCCGGTCAACGCCTACAAGCGAAGCGGCTCGTCGTCGAACGAACCCGCGTCGGCCGAGAGGGTTCGCTACACGCCGTATGCCAAGACCCTGGAACGGGTGAACCGGCAGCAGGTCAAGGTCAATGAGAAGTTCGCCAAGCAGGATTGGAAGGACCTCGAAGAGGAAGCCGACGACTGGGCCGTCGATGTCCGCGACCTCAACGGCTACGCTTCGAGTTCTCACAACCCGGAGAAGTACCGCACGCTGGCCGGCAGGCTGCTGGATCAGGTCAGCGACCTGAAGCGGGCGGCGCGCGCTGGCGACGCCGCCGCTTGCCGCAAGGCTCTCGACCAGGCCGATGCAACCCTAGCCGAGTTCACCAAGACGTTCCCGCTGACCGAGCCGGTCGGATCATCCTCGGAGCCGCGGCCGTCGCGCACCAATAAAGTGCCCTGAGATCAAAGTTGATCGTCCGTGCGGCCCGGTCAATCCAGGCCGAGCAATGCCCCGATCTGGGGAGCGAACTTAACGATCAATCCGGCGAACACGACCGAGACCATGCTCATGAGCTTGATCAGGATGTT
>CAZPIO010000091.1:0-30363 GCA_964586235.1 uncultured Planctomycetales bacterium | reverse complement strand
CGGTGCCTCGATACCAAGCATCTTGGTGATGCGACGAATCTGAAAGGGCTGGAGACCCAGGTGCGGGTGCAGCCACTCCTTGTGAATGGCTTGCGGGTCACGGGCGGCCGTCTCCTCGATCTCGACGCCCCCGTGGCGGCTGGCCATCAGCACCGGACATCGCCGAGAGCGATCGATGATCACGCCAAGGTAATACTCTCTGTCAATCTCGACAGCCGAGGCGACCAGCAGTCTCTTGACCGAGACGCCGGCCGGCCCTGTCTGCGCACTGACCATCCGCCGTCCGAGCATGAACGCGGCCGCGTCCCGGACCTGGTCAACCTCTTCACAGAGCCGGACGAACCCGGCCTTACCACGTCCGCCGGCCAGCACCTGTGCCTTGACCACCACGCGGCCGCCGATTCGCTTGCCGGCCTCGGCCGCTTGATCCACCGATTCCACGACCTCCGCTACGGGCACGGGCACACCGGCATCGGCAAGCAGTTGGCGGGACTGGTATTCATGTATTCTCATTCGTCCGATCTCTGACCCTATTGTTGCCCACCCCGCCGCGTCGGGCAACTGGCCGACGCGGCCTTCCGAGGGTAAGATTCATCGCCCGGATGACAACAGGAGCCTCCTGCGGAGCGGCAAGCGGGTACCAGAACCGGCCGCGAGGCCGGACGTGACAAATATGAGAATTGCCCTCGCCCAGATCAACCCCATCGTCGGCGACATCGTCGGCAACACCGCCATGATCATCGACTGCATCTCGGAGGCCCGGCAGGCCGGTGCATCGCTGGTGGTGTTTCCCGAGCTGTCGGTCGTGGGATACCCCCCTCGCGATCTGCTGCTCAAGCCGCGCTTCATCCAGGCCAACATCGACGCCGTCCGTCAGATCGCCAACCGCTGCGTTGGCATCTCGGCCATTGTCGGCTTCGTAGAGCAGAACACCGAACCCGAGGGCCGGCGGCTCCGCAACGCGGTGGCTTACTGCCGCGACTGCCAGGTGCGCGAGATCCGCCACAAGTCGCTGCTGCCGACCTATGACGTCTTTGACGAACAACGGTATTTCGAACCCGGCCCGGGTGTCACGCTGATCGAGCACGAGCGAACGCCGCTCGGCGTGAGCATCTGTGAAGACCTCTGGAACGACGAGCAGCTCATCGGCCGGCGCATCTATCACCAGGACCCCGTCGGACAGTTGGCCTCGGCCGGCGCCAGGCTGTTGATCAACGTCAGCGCCTCGCCGTTCTGGCAGGACAAGCATCCGTTCCGGCAGCGTCTCTTCGGCCACCAGGCCCGCCGGCACAAGTTGCCCATCGTTTTCGTCAACCAGGTCGGCGGAAACGACGAGCTGATCTTCGACGGGGCATCGATGTTGATCGACGCGGGAGGAAACGTCGTCGCACAGGCCAAGGCCTTCGAAAGCGACCTGTTGATCGTCGACACGGAGTCTCCCTCGTCTGCCCGCCGTGAGCCCTACCCCGAGAGCATCGCGTCGGTCCACGACGCGCTGGTGCTCGGGACGCGAGACTACGTGCGCAAGTGCGGGTTCAGACGCGTGGTGCTGGGCCTGTCAGGCGGAATCGACTCGGCCGTCACCGCCGCCCTGGCCGCCGCGGCCCTGGGACCGGACAATGTCACCGGCGTGTCCATGCCCTCGCGGTACAGCAGTGATCACAGCGTGTCCGACGCCGAGGTGCTGGCCCGCAATCTGGGCATCCGATACAAGACCATCCCCATCGGTGCAATGCACGACGTGCTTGAAGGCCAGCTGCAACCGCACTTCGAAGGCCGCCCGCCCGACATCACCGAGGAGAACATTCAGGCCCGCATCCGCGGCCTGCTGCTGATGTCACTGTCGAACAAATTCGGCTGCCTGCTGTTGACCACCGGCAACAAGAGCGAGCTGGCCGTCGGCTATTGCACGCTTTACGGCGACATGTGCGGCGGACTGGCGGTCATCAGCGACGTACCCAAGACCACCGTCTACAAGCTGGCCGAGTACATCAATCAGCGGGCCGGGCGCGAGGTCATCCCCCGCAGCAGCATCACGAAGGCGCCTTCGGCCGAGCTGCGCCCCGACCAGACCGACCAGGATTCGCTCCCGCCGTACGACGTGCTGGATGCCATTCTTCACAAGTACGTCGAAGAGGAACTGAGCAGCGACGAGATCGTTGCCGCGGGCTTCGATCCCCAGGTCGTTCAGCAGGTCGTCCGCATGGTGGACACCAACGAATACAAGCGCAAACAGGCCGCCCTGGGCCTGAAGGTCACCAGCCGGGCATTCGGCGTCGGTCGTCGGATGCCCATCGCCACGAGGTTCCGGTATTGAGACCCTGGATGGACTCCCCCCGACGCAATCAATAGAATGTGAACCTGCCTTGTCGGGTGGCCCACCGCTTCAGCGGTGGGGAAGCGAATTCGTGGCTGAGTTCGTCTCCCCCACGGCTGAAGCCATGGGGCGCCCGTTTCGCAGTCTGCGTTGTTGCGGCCAAGGGCCGCTGCGGAGATGCGAAATGTGAACCGAGAAGCACCATGAACGAGTTTACCGAGCACCCGAGCGGTCATACGGATACTGATGCCGTTCACTACGGCGAGAACCGCTGGCGCGGCACGATTACCACACCCATCGCCTGTAGCAGCACCTTCGTGTTCAAGGACGTGCAGGAGATGCTGGCGTTCGGCAAGGCCGAAGTCCAGCACTACGAATACAGCCGCTACGGCAACCCCACCCGCCAGGCCGCCGAGCGCAAGCTGGCCGCCCTGGAAAACGCCGAGCGGGCGGTGCTTTTCGACTGCGGGATGAGCGCGGTCTGCGCCACCATCCTGTCGTACTGCAGCAACGGCCAGCACCTGGTCATCACCGACGACGCCTACAAACAGACGCTCAATTTCGTCCGCACCGTCCTGCCGCGATTCGGCATCCGCACCACCATCGTCCCGATGGGCGATTACGGCGCGATGGCCGACGCGGTGGGTAAGGACACGGTGATGATCGTCTCCGAGTCGCCGACGAATCCGTACCTCAACGTCGCCGACGTCGAGCAGGTCGTCCGAATCGCCCGCGAGAAGAGAGTCCTCAGCGTCATCGACAGCACCTTCGCCACGCCGTTCAACCAGCGGCCGCTCGACCAGGGGGTGGACATCGTCATTCAGAGCACCACCAAGTACTTGGGCGGCCACAACGACATCCTGGGCGGCTCGGTGGCCGGCAAGGAGTCGATGGTCAACCCGATCTACCAGTGGCAGCGGGTGACCGGCGGGGTGCTCGACCCGCTGAGCTGCTACCTGCTCATCCGCGGCTTGAAGACCTTCGGGCTGCGGATGGAGCGGCTGAACAGCACGGCCATGAGGGTCGCCCAATGGCTGGAGAAACAGCCTCAGGTCAAGCGTGTTTACTACCCCGGCCTGCCCAGCCACCCCCATCACGAGATTGCCCGCCGCCAGATGAAGGGTTTCGGAGCCGTCGTCACTTTCGAGATCAACGGCAACCTCGATCAGACGCTCGCCTTCCTCGACGCTCTCAAGCTGTGCCTGATGGGCCCGAGCCTCGGCGGACCCGAGACGCTGATCACCCACCCGGCCCTCAACAGCTACTACAACGTCTCGCGCGAGGAGCGTTACCAGCTCGGCATCATCGATGAACTCGTCCGTCTCTCCGTTGGCCTCGAAGACCCCGATGACATCATCGCCGACCTGCAGCAGGGACTTGCCAAGATCAGCCAGGGATGAGACAGAGGGTTCAGGGTTCAGGGTTCAGGGTTCAGGGTTCAGGGTTCAGTTTGTTCTTGACGAGCCGGCGGGTTCATCCCGCCGGTCTTATCCCGATGGTTTCGGCGTGGGGGGACGAAGGAAATCCGAATGTCGAAATCAGAATGACGAAAGAAATCCGAATGACCCAATGACGAATGCCCAAAGCGAAAACCGTGCTTCATTCGACATTCGGATTTCTGGTTTCCTTCGTCATTCGGATTTCGACATTCGTCATTCACCTCTCTCCGCGTCTGCCTCGGTCCCCGACTCACGCTCCACCGAAAAAGAACGCCTCGGCCGTCTTTCGCAGGATCTGTTCCCTGTCAGCCGGGCTCAGGAAGGCGCACCGGTCGCGGATGACGGCCAGCGAGGCCTCATAGGTGCCGTTGACCACCTGGAAGGGACAGTCGGTTTCCCACATGCACCGTTGCGGTCCGAAAGCCTGCACGACCTGCCGGATGAGCGGAATCAGGTCGTCGTAGGGCGCTTTCCTGCTGCCCAGCGCGTAGAACGCCCCGACCTTGACCATGACGCGCTGGTGCCGGCTCATCCGGCAGAGGGCGTCCACTTCTTGTGGGACAATCTGGCCGGAGATTCCGATGCGGCACAGGTGGTCGATGATCACCGGTGTGTCCGGATGCTCTGTACACATGCGGTCGAGTTCGGGCAGGTCGGCAGGGTTGATCAGGCAGCTCATGGCCATGTTGCACTCGGCACCGACCTTGAACATCTCGTCATATCCCTCCGGCCGCAGCCAGTCGGCTGATTTCCGCTTGGCCACGTCGGGGTAGATCCGGAAGGCCCGGACGCCTAGCGGCCTGAGACGCCGCATCTCGTCACCGACGGCCGAGGCGGTGACGTCCACGACGGCCGTCCCCGCGAACCGGCCCGGGTAGCGGGCCATGGCATCGAGCATGTACCGGTTGTCGTAGCCGTAGTAGCTCATCTGGATGAGGTTGATTCGCCGCACGCCGCACGGCTCGCAGTGGGCAGACAGCTCCTCGGGCGTGAACGTGGCGGGTTGCATGTCCTTTTTGCTAAAACCGGGGGCCAACGGATATCGCGTCACGTCATCCGTCCACACGTGCACATGAGCGTCGACCCACCCCGGTGTGCCTGATGTATCCATCTTCTGCCTCGCTTTCTCAGTCACCGCGCAGCCCGCAAGCCCGGCAATTCCGCCAACGGTGGCCTTGATGACGTCTCGTCTCGTGGGTCTCTTGTGCATGGTCATGGTCTCTGCTTCTTCATCCGCGTGATCCGCGTGATCTGCGGGCCATACGCTTGCTCTCGCGGATGACGCGGGTTGTGGTCACTGCCTCCGGTGGTCAGCGACGGAAGACACCACCGGGATAAACCCGGTGGCTCGCTATAAGCCCGGTGACTCGCTACACGCCCGGCGGCTCGCTGGTCGAAAAACCAGCGGCTCTCACGACGAGATCGGCTCGCCCAGGCAATAGCACACCGTGTTGAGCATGCTCAGCGTGACAATCATGGACCTCCGGATCCGGGCCAGGCGGCCGTCGTCCTGGCAGCGCCCCGCAAGCTTCGGCAACTCTTCAAGGATCGATTTGAGGCCCTTACGGTACTCCTTGCGGCCGCTGGCGTCGAGGCAAGGGTCCTTGAGGTAGGTCGCCGGCCCGGGGCTGGTCCCGAACAGGTGATTATCCAGCTTGAACTCGCCCGGCATGGGGATGCCCCAGACCTTGCGGAACCGCTCGGCGGACCACTGCCCGAAGTACGACTCCTCGGCCGTCTGAAAGATACCCATCAGGCGCTTGCGGGCCTCAGCATCCGCCGGCCGGTAGTACTCGTCCAGCACCTCCGCCACCACGTCGTCAACGCTCCGCCGGATGTCTTGCAGGCTTCGCCCGCCGACCGCGATCATGAACTCCTGCCCCGGGTTCTGGACAGGCCCCTGGTAGTACAGACATCCGCGCACGCCTTCGTCGTACTGTTTCCTGATCGCCTCATTTGTGCGCCGCGGGTAAGGCAGGAAGTAGGATTCGCGGTCCCAGCGGGCATCCGGGTAGAGCCACAGGTGCCCTGACGTGCCATAGGCGCAGCGCAGATCACGAATGAACTGCCTCCGCTCGCTTTCCGCGACGTGGTAGCCGACGTGACCCTGGTCGAAGATGCAGTCCACGTGGCGACCCAATTCGATCACCTGGGCCTTCTCCGCATCGGTAAAGTGCTGTCCGGCCGGTTTCCAGTTGATCGTGATCACGTAGACAATCTTGTCCGGCCACTTGCCCTTGATGTAGTCGGCCGTCTTGCGGTTGATCCGCACGTTGTAGCCCACCACGCCATCCTTGCCGGCGCACTGCGGGCACGCGCAGCAGCCGAGGTCGCAGGACTCCAGGTGAACGCCCGCGAAATCGAACTGCCCCAGGACAAAATCAATGATCTTCTTGACATACTCGAATGACCGCGGGTTGGCGTCGCACATCGCGTGGGCGTGAGGCGTGCCGTCCTGGTTCTTCCCGCGGACTTCGGGGTCGGCGGCGATGATCTTGTCGTAACCCCAACTGTATGTCCCCAGCCCGAGGACCAGTCCGATGCCGCGCTCCTTCGCTGCCGCCAGGACTCGGCGGATCCTCTCTCGCCGATCGTCGGTCAACGCGCTGACGATATCCGTCGGCCATCCGTATGTGGCAAAGAAGCCCCAAGCATCGAGCAGGTTGAAACCGGCTTTGGCCTGAACGTCCATCGCCCGAGTGAGGCCGGCGATGGTCTCCTCGTCAAATTGCGGCGCCGGCCAGTTCTCCAGGGGCAGCGGATCATTCCGCATATCGTTGATCCACGCACCGAAAGCGATCCGATACCGGTAGGCCTGCGCCTGATCGTCCCCGGCCGGCTTCGTCTCGCCGGAAACGGCCCGCGGCCAGAGATGCTGGGCGGCCAGGCCGGTCGTCCCCAGCGACGCAAGTTCGAGAAACTGCCTGCGTTTCATCGTCAGGATCTCCTGCAATCGAGGGCCAATGATTCCGGCCCAATCCCAGGCGACTCCACGATTCCCCTGCTGCACGGCCGCCCGGGATGCGCCGGAGAGTGCGGTAGAGTGCGCTCTGTGCGCCGCCCTATCTTACCTGCGATTGGCAGGTAAGCGCATCAGGAACCGGACCACCCGACACCCCTGGGGCAGAGATCGTACGGCAAAAAAGGGATTTGTCTGCCGGGTCGGGTCCGCGTATTATTCCGGGCCGTCTCGGCGGGGGGAGGGGCAAATCTGAGGTTCCCAGATGGCCGACAGCGAAATACGTCATTCGTTTGCGCCTGCTATACCTTCGGCTGGTTTTCCGGTGTCGGCCGAGGCTCAACCACCTGCAGTTGAGACCGCGGGGGCGTCCTCGACTGAGGCTGCAACTCCCGGCGAACTGCCCCTGTTGTTCGAGGTAGCCTGGGAAGTCTGCTGTCAAGCGGGGGGAATCTACACGGTTCTACGCACCAAGGCCCCGGCGGAAAGCCGTCGCTGGGAAGACGGTTACTGGCTCATCGGCCCCTATCGATCATCCGCCGCCGCTGTCGAGTTTGAGCCGGAGCCGGCCACGGGCGCCGTGGGCGAGGCGGTCGCCGCCCTGCGGGACCGGGGAATCGTGATCCATTGCGGCCGTTGGCTGATCACCGGCCGACCCCGAGTGATGCTCGTGGATTTCCAATCGGTGGCCGGCTCCATGGACCAGATGAAGTACTTCTTCTGGAAAGACATCGGCATCGGCACACCCCACGGCGACTGGGAGTTGGGCGAGATCGTCGCTTTCGGCTACGTAGTGGCCGACCTCCTGGCCGCTATCCGCGAGCGGGCCGGCGAGCGGCCGATGCTGGCCCACTTTCACGAGTATCAGGGTGCGGCCGCTCTTCCAATCCTCAAGCACCGAGGTGTCGGTCTTCCGACGGTCTTCACTACACATGCCACCATCGTCGGCCGAAGCCTGAGTGCCGCCAACGTGGATCTTTACGACCACCTGCCGCATATCGACGGTGAGGCCGTTGGGAACCAGCACAACATCGCATCGAGGTTTCACATTGAAAAGGCGGCCGCCCACTGTGCGGACGTTTTCACGACTGTATCGGGCATCACCGCGCTGGAGGCGGAGCAGTTCTTGCACCGCAAACCCGACATCCTGTTGCCGAACGGCCTGAACGTGGAACGATTCGCGGCCCCTTACCGGTTCCAGGAGCTGCACCGCGAGAACAAGTACCTCATTCACGAATTTGTGATGGGGCACTTCTTCCCCAGTTACACGTTTGATCTGAGCAAGACGCTCTACTTCTTCACCGCCGGCCGCTACGAGTACCGAAACAAGGGCTTCGACGTTTTCATCGAGGCCCTGCACCGGCTCAACCAGCGGCTCAAAGCCAGCCCCAACGGCTTGACCGTGGTCGCGTTCATCATCGCCCCGGCCGCCTATCGCTCTCTGAACGTCGAGACGCTCAACCGTCAGGCGATGTTTCACGAGTTACGTTCGACATGCGATGCGATCAAGCAGGAGATGGGCGAGCGGTTGTTCCGGACGATTGCCGAGGGACGCCTGCCGACCACTGACGACCTGCTCGACGAGTTCGCCCGCGTGCGATTGAAGCGGATGATGCACGCGTGGCGCCAGGGTCCGCCGCCCACCATCGTGACCCATGATCTGATGCACGGCGAAAGCGACGCGATCCTGTGCCACCTGCGGCACCGGGGGCTGATCAACTTGAAGGACGATCCCGTCAAGGTGATCTTCCACCCCGAGTTCATCACCTCGACCAGCCCCACTCTGGGCCTCGAGTACGATCAGTTCGTCCGCGGCTGCAATTTGGGCGTATTTCCGTCCTATTACGAGCCATGGGGTTACACGCCGATGGAGTGCGTGATCCGCGGCATCCCGGCCATCACCAGCGACTACAGCGGCTTCGGGGCCTATGTGGCAGGCCACTTCCCCGAGCACAACAAGCACGGCATTTTCATCGCCCGCCGGCGCGGGGTGAGCGCGGAGAAGACCATCGAGCTGATCGTCCACTGGATGTTCGCCCTGACCCGGATGTCGGTCCGCCAGCGAATACAACTCCGCAACCAGGTGGAGGCCTACGCGGAGCACTTCGATTGGGACCACATGACGCGCTACTACCATGCCGCTCGCCGCTTTGCCCTGCAGAAGCACTACCCCGGCAGCGCGCTGCTGTTGAATCCCTGACCTTGTTCACGTGATAAGCGCGTTCGCAGGATGCCCGAGTGGTCCCGGCATCCCGGCCGATGGTCCATGCAATCAGTAGTGCACCGCGAACGCATGGCGGCAGACAAGGACATCAACCGGTCTGCGGCCGGGTGGGAATCGGTTGACCATGCGGGTCGCGGCGCGGCTCGCCCAGCGTCTCGGCAAGCTGCTCGGCGACCTCGTGGGCGTGTTCAAGCCTCTCGGCCTCGGGATGAACATGGGTCCGCTCGACCTCCAGCCCGGCCAGGTAGGTCTCCCAGAGCCGATGCGAGCGCAGCATCTCCAGCGCCCGCTGGCGGCCTCGCTCGGTGAGCACCGGCTGTGGACCGCTTTCGACAGCCAGGCCCGCACGAACCAGGCGTTCGACCGCAGTCCGCACCTCTTCGGCCGGTACGGATGACATGGCATCCGCCAGCGACGGCGGTTGCCCTGCGGCCGACTCCTCGATTCGAGCCAGCTCCTTGAGCACGTCTTCCTCGATAATGTGACGACGAACCCGCCGCCGCCTCAGCCACACGGTCACGATGCCGCGATGCGGGGCAAACACAATGGTCACCACGAACAAGCCTGCCGCGACCAGCACCATCGCCGGGCCCGGCGGAGTGTTGGTCAGAAAGGCGAGGAACATACCCAGTCCGGCGGAAAGGGCCCCGCCGACCGACCCAAGCACGAGCATGGTGCGCAGGCGGTTCGTGAGCTGGTACGCGGTCGCCGCGGGTGTGACCAGCATCGCGACCGCCATGATGACCCCCACGCTGCGCAAGGCCGCGACCACCGTGGCCGACAACATAACCATCATCAGGTAGTGCAGCGCCGTGACCGGCAAGCCCATGGTGCGGGCCAGCGTCTCGTCGAAGCTGAGCAGCTTCAGCGGGTGAAAGAGCAGCACGACGAAGGCCGCTACGAGCGGTGTGATGATGGCCGCGCTGAGCAGGTCCACGCGCTGCACGGCCAGCGGATCTCCGAACAGAAAACACTTCAGATCGAAATGCGTGCCGGCGGGCAGGCGGCTGATGAGGATGACGCCCACCGCGAACATGGTGGTGAAGACGATGCCGATCGCCGTGTCTTGTTTGACCCGGCTGAAGCGGGTGAGGAGGTTGATCCCGACGGCGGTGATCACGGCGGCGACCAGCGCGCCGACGAACAGGCCGGTCACACCGGTACTGACCAGCAGGAAGGCGACCACCACACCGGGCAGCACCGCATGCGAGATGGCATCACCGATGAGAGCCATCCGCCGCAGCACCACGAAGCAGCCCAGCAGGCCGAGGACCGTCCCGACGAGCACACTGCACAGCAGCGGCTCCCAGTGGTTCACGAACGGGCTCCGCAGGCGGTCCTGCCAACTGATCAGGTCCGAAGCGATTTGAGCCAGAAACAGCGTGTTAATGTGCATCCGGCAGTCCTTGCTGAATGACCTGTTCGGCCTCGTCGATAAAACTCATGCGCCCGCCGTAGGTGCGACGCAGATGCTCGGCGGTGACGACCTGCTGCGGCGGGCCGCAGGCGATCACCTGCTGGTTGAGCAGCAGCACCCGGTCGAAGCGATCGAGGATCTGGAGGTTGTGCAGGATGACGATCAGCGTCTTGCCCGCGCGCGAGAACGATCTCATCAGGTCGAAGATGGCCGACTCGGTTCGCGCGTCCACACCGGAAAACGGCTCATCCAGCAGCAGGACCTCGGCCTGTTGGGCAAGCGCCCGGGCCAGGAAGACCCGCTGCTGCTGGCCGCCGGAGAGCTGTCGGATGTGCCTGTCCGCGTAATCCTGCATGCCGACGGTCGCCAGGCACTGTCCGACCAGTTCGGCGTCGCGGCGCGAGGGCCGTCCGAAAAGCCCGAGAGCTCCATAACAGCCCATCAAAACCACTTCGCGCACGGTCACGGGGAAGTCCCAGTCGGCGCTGTCGGTCTGAGGCACGTACGCGATCCGACGCCGGGCCGCTTCCAGCGATTGCCCCAGCACGCGGATCGCGCCGGCATCGACGGGGACAAGCCCGAGGACCGCCTTGAAGAGCGTGCTCTTGCCCGCGCCGTTCGGGCCGACGACAGCCATGATCTGCCCTCTCAGTGCCGTCAGGCTCACGTGGCGCAGCACAGGCTTGTGCCAGTACGAGGCGGTCAGGCCGACGACCTCCAACGCGGGCACGGCCGGGACGTCGTGCTGCACCGCGGCGGCGGCCTGGGCTTCGCGATTGCCCGTTTCACCGATCATCACTGCCCCCTCCCTTCGGTTTTAGCAGCTCACTCACGTCTTCGCCGGTCAGCGCGCTGACGATGATGCGCGTGTTCTCGCGCAGCGCTCCCAGATAGGTTCCGGCCGGTGTGCCCGGCTTGTCGAGGCTGTCGCTGTAGAGCGGCTTGTCGGGAATGACAACCTTCTGGCCTTGCCTGGCCGCCAGTTCGACTACCCGGTTGACCATCTCGTTAAGCGAAGCGGACACCGACGTCTCGTGAAAGACGGCCGGGATCTTCTTCTGCACCACGATCCTCGCCAGCTCGTCGATCCGCAGTGCCCGGACGCCGGCCTCGGTGCTGATTCCCAGCACCGCGTCGACCGTCAGCCCGTACGCGGCGCCGTAGTAGTAGAATGCGTCGTGGCTGGTGATGAGGTATCGCCGCTCGGGGGGAATCCGCTCGGTAGCCGTTCGAATCTGGCCGTCGAGTTCGCGGAGTGCATCCAGATACCGTTCCGCCCGCTCGCGGTAGCCGGGTTCGCCTGCCGGGTCCATCCTGATCAGTGCGTCGCGGGCCCGTTCGGTGTAGATCATGAAGTAGCGGACATTCCACCAGCAGTGTGGATCGGGCGCCCCCTGGTTCGTCTCAGACCCCCGGACCTTGATCCGCGGGTCCTCCGCCAGGGCCACCGCCTTGGTACCCGCCCGCTCGATCATCGCGACCATTCTGCCCTCGAGAAGCAGGCCGTTGTAGAGGATAAGCGAGGCTTTCTTCATCAGCAGGCTGTCATCCGGCCGGGGCTCGTAGACATGCGGGTCCGTGCCCGGCGGCATGATCCCGATCACGAGCACGCGGTCGCCGCCGACCTGGCGGGCCATATCTTCAATCATGGTTGTCGTGCAGAGCACGAGTGGCTTGCCGCCCGCCGCAACGGCCGGCCCGGACTCCGCCTCGCAGCCGGAAAGCATCAGCACGGCCGCGAATGCCGACACGCAGGTCGCAAGGCCCGCCGCCTGGCCGCGGATCATTGCGCAGACTAAAACTGAGAGCTTTGTGAGGCTCATACGGAGTGCATTCCTCCACAGGATGACGCACAACTGTAGATACCATGGTGCAGCAACGGCAATAGTCGGCTGCCAAGCGATGTCCGCATATGACCTAAGTAGCTTCATGGCAAGGAGTTGCGATTTCTCATGGCTCCTCCTGGCGGATCGTTGCTGGGCCCGGCAAAGCCGAGTCCAGGGGCACGGCGGCGCGGGACAGGGTTCCCGCCTTCGCCGGGCTACGGCGTGGCGAGCAAGGTTCAGTGACAAGAGGTCGGCGTCCGGCGCACTCCTGGCCCGGCTTCATGGTCCATAGATCTGGGCATACTCGCCGTACGTGACCAGGATCCCCGTACGGTGCATCAGAAACAGCGTGAGGCCGCTCATGAGAGCCGCGACGGCAACTCCGAACGTCATGATCCTTATCCAGCGTCGCGGAAACAGAAACGTCACCGCGAGAGATGCGGCAAGAGACGCTGCGGCAATCGTGCAGAATGAGCTGAAATAGTCGTCAGCAACATGATTCAAGCCCTTCTTCGCACCATACGTGCCGTAGAACAGCATGAACCGATAGGCAATCTCCAGCCATGTCACCAGAACAGCGACACCCGCGCCCACAGCAGCTATACCCGCGAGCACGCGAAGCCAACCTCGCTCCCGCGTTTGCCGACAATTGGAGTAAGCAAGATAGGAGCTAGAACCTGATCTCGACATGCGCCGCAGACTCCGCCACACGCGTAAGAATGCCACACTGATGCAAGCAGCCTATCTTGCGAAGATCAAGATCGCAAGTCAGCCATCGCAGATCGACGGCTGCATCCGCCAGATTGTGGTGGCCGGTGAAGCGGGCAGGCGGCGCCCTGTGCCATGCTGTATCAGCAGTGCCCAGGCCCGCCAACACTGCTCACAGAGCAGTGGCACACAGAGAAGGTCTGCCGCGAAAGACAGGATGCATCACAGATCGACGTTATCGACCGTCGGGGATATCGGACGCACCGAGGATCTCATTGCCCCCTGGCGACGAACCGATACAGCCAGCGGGAGTATTGCGCGCGATGGCCGTAAGACCGAATATCCTGGCGATCCTCAAGAGCGAAGGGGGTCCTACCGCCGATCTGGCGCTGCTGACCGCGCTGGAGGAGGTGGATGCGCCAACCGCACAGGAGATCGTCGGGCTGCTGCTGCTCCGCAAGCAGAAGGCGGGCCTGACGGGCCTGATCGAGCGATTCCACGAATTCGACGATCCCATCTGCCGCAACATCCTCGAGCACGTGGACGAGCTGTTCGGGGCCCTGCGGATTGCGTCACAGTCCAAGAACGAGCAGGTCCGCCTGAACACCCTGGAGATCATCCGGCGGGGATACGCCTACCGGGCGGCCTACCTGGTTGACGCGGCTCTGCGCGACCGGGCAGCCAGGGTCCGCGAGGCGGCCGCCGAGACGCTGTATGCCCTTGCCGACCAGTTGTTAAAGACATCGCCGATCCCGGAACTCCACAGCGGGAAACTCGGGCCGGACCAGACGCGCACGCTGACCGCCGATCTCGAAGAGCATATCGAAGATCGCCGGCAGGTCATCGGGGCGATCGAGGGGGGGCTGTCGTGCTACGGCATGCACCTCCAGCCCAAGGTGATCGAGGTGGCGATGTGGTTCGTGGATGAACTCGGGCAGAAGTTCTGGGCGGTTGTCAGCGTGCCGGGCAGCCGGCCGGCGCACGCCGCGATCAGCGCCGTCTCGGGGGTCAAGAGCACCCGGCTGGTGCCCTTCTGCATGACCGCCATCCATTACAGCGCTCTCCGCGCGCCCGTCGCCAAGGCGCTGGGATCGTGCGTCGACACGGCCTTCATCGAGGAATGGGTGCGGCAGTCCTGGCGGCTGGCGGAACCCAAGATCGCCCGGGCCATGGCGGGGATCAAGGAACTGGCGGTCCTGAGCAACCGAGCGGCCGAGCTGGCGGAGCTGGCTCCATCGGTGCAGCGCCACCTGCCGCGATGGGTCGGGGTCACCGGGCTGCCGGAGACGACCAAGCTCGACTTCGCGAGGCACTTCTACCGGCGGGGCGACCGCAGGCACCGGCGGGCGGCCGTGCTGAGCCTGTTGTCTCAATCCGACGAGCGGACAGCCTCGCTGCTCAGGGCGATCTCGCGGGACAGCGATGAGGAATCGGCCACAATCGCCAGGTTCGAGCTGGCGCTCCGATACCCGCTGGATTATCCGCCCTCGGAACTGCTGGAGAAGCGCGAGCGGTCTGAGGTTCAGCCGAGCGACGATTGGGGCAGGCCCGGGTCGGATCTGACGTTCGAGCAGTACTGTGCAGCCTTCGACGATATGTCCGAGGACCAGCGGCGGGAGAAGGGCCGGCGGGTAATCGACGGCGATGCCACGGCGGTCCAACTGCTGGCCCGACAACTGGCCGCTCTGGACGCGGCGGATCGCCTCAAGGCTGTGCGCATGGTCGCGGTGCTCGGCCTGGGCGAGAGATTCATCGAGCATGTTTATCGTCTCAGCCACGACACCCAGCCCGAGGTCCGCAGTGCGGCTGTGACGGTGCTCGGCCACGTACCCGGTCCGGTCAGCAAGCGGCTGCTCAAACGGGCCCTCCAGGATGGTAATACGCGGGTGCAGGCCAATGCGGTCGAGGCGGTCGAGCGGACCGGCGACCCGGACATCGTGACCGAACTCCTGCCCATGCTGGCGTCACCCGATAACCGGGTGCGGGCCAATGCGGTCAAGGCCCTGCTCAAGCTGGGCGTGCGCGAGGCGGCTCTTGCGCTTCTTCGAATGCTCGACAGCCCGGACCGCACCCAGCGGATCAGCGCCTTGTGGCTGATCGATCACATGGGCCTGTTCACGCTGGCCTCGCGGGTGATGCGTCTCGCCGAGTGCGACCAGGACAAGGTGGTGCGAAGCAGAGCGAAGAATCTGACGGACCACATCACCGCCCGAGTGCCGGTGGTTGCGGGGAAGTGACCGATGTCGATGCTTGCCTTCACGAGTAATCTGCTGGCTCAGCCGGATGGACGGATCGACCGCGAGCAATGGTACGAGTCGGCGCACAGGCGGTTTGTCTTCGGTGAGCCCGAGTTGATCGAAGGCGTTATCACCGCCGTCCTGGCCATCTCCCTGTTGCTGCTCGTCGCCTGGCTGCTCTATCACTGGCAGAGGCGCCGGCAGAACCCGGCCCCGGCACAACCGCTGAGCCTGTATCGGCGGGTGCTGGGCAAGCTGGGACTGTCGCTCCCGGAACGCTGGCTTCTGCGGCGGCTCGCCAAGGCGAGCGGCATCGAGCACCCGACCGCCCTGCTGATCTCAGCCCGTCTGTACGACCGCGCGGTGCAGCGGTACTGCGCCGGCAGTGACTTGTTCTTCGCTCGCGCCGGCAAGGCGGCAACGTTCGCGGTGATCCGCCGGCGGCTGTTCGGAGAGAAGAGGGAGGAAGCTATTAGCTCTTAGCTGTTAGCTTTTAGCTCTTAGCTTTTGGCTCCTGGCTCTCGGCCGAGTGAGCCGGTTGGCGAGCGCGACCAACTCGCATCGTTTCGGCCACTGTAGTGTCTCGAAAGACTCATCACGAAAACACGAAAAAGGCCGCAAGAAAGCAATGCCCTTGGGCGAGGCACAGGAGGGCGCACCGTCCGTCTGCTCTTTTTCGTGCTTTGATGCTTTCGTGTTTTCGTGATGGATCTGTCAACGGACTGTAATGGCTCAGTCCTTGGCCTTTTTCTGGCTGACCGCTGACTGCTGATCGCTGATCGCTCGCTTCTCCCCATTCGTCGTTCTTCCTTCCCCTCCCGTGCGGCTATAATGACGGGTCTTATGCGATCCGTCCTTGCCATTTTCTCGCGCGTCGCGGCGCTGCTGATCGAATGCCTGATCCGCTTCTACCAGGTGTCGCTGCGCCCGCTGCTGAGCGGGTCGTGCAAGTTCATTCCCTCGTGCAGCGAGTATTTCATCCAGGCGGTGCACGAATGGGGCGTGATCCGTGGTTCGTGGCTCGGGATCAAGCGCCTGCTCCGCTGCCGGCCGTTCACCGTGGGCGGGTTTGATCCGGTGCCAAGACGGGCGAAGAGGGGTTCAGGGTTCGGGGTTCAGGGTTCAGAACGATCATCAGGCCGTCGACCTGACCTCAGTGAACCCTGAACCTCGGACCCTACGCCCTCCCCGAGGTGACCGCCGGGACAAGCCCGGCGGCTCGCCGGATCAGCGTGCGGCTCGCTTTACAGGATGAACCGGCTAACATCCTCGTCCTTGATGATGTCCGTCAGTCGCCTGCGGACGTCGGGCTCGTCGATGACCACTGTCTCGCCCGAGCGGCCGGGGGCGTCAAAGGACAGCTCTTCAACGACCTTTTCCATGATGGTATACAGGCGGCGGGCGCCGATGTTGAGCGTGTTGCGGTTGACCTGCCAGGCGATCTCGGCCATGGCCTCGATCGCCGCGGGTGTGAAATCGAGCTTGACGCCCTCGGTGGCCATCAGGGCAATCTGCTGAAGGGTCATGGCGTTCTGCGGCTGGGTCAGGATGCGGACGAAATCCTCTTTGGTCAGGTCGTTCAGTTCGACGCGGATGGGGAACCGGCCCTGCAATTCGGGCATGAGGTCCGACGGTTTGGACATGTGGAACGCGCCGGCGGCGATAAACAGGATATGATCCGTCCGCACGACGCCGTGGCGGGTATGCACCGCCCCGCCTTCGACGATCGGCAGCAGGTCGCGCTGCACCCCTTGGCGCGAGACGTCCGGGCCGTGCAGGCTGCCGCTGCTGGCGATCTTGTCGATCTCGTCGATGAACACGAGCCCGCTGTTTTCGGTGCGGCGGATGGCCATCTCGGTGACCTTCTCGCGGTCAATGAGCTGGTCGCACGCCTGCTGAAACAGCACCTTGCGGGCCTCGCGCAGGGGCAGCCGCCGGCTCTTGGTCTGCTGGGGGATGAGCCTCTCGAAGAAGTTCTGCACCTCCGGGTCAAGCTGCTCCATGCCGAAGGTGGCCATCATGCCCGCAGGCATGGGGCGCTCCTCGGCAACGATTTCGATGTCGCGGTCGTCGAATTCGCCGTCCCGCAGCTTCTGGCGGCATTTTTCACGCGTGCGGTGGCGCTTCTGGGCAGCCTCGCTGTTGGGGTCCTCGTCGGGGGCAGCCGACCCGGCCGGCAGGAGAGCGTCGAGCAGCCGCTCTTCGGTGATGCGTTCGGCTTCCTGGCGGACGACTTCGGTCTGCTCGGAGCGGACCATGTGGATGGCCAGGTCGAGCAGGTCGCGGATCATGCTCTCGACGTCTCGGCCGTGGTAGCCGACCTCGGTGTACTTGCTGGCCTCGACCTTGACGAACGGAGCGTTGACCAGCCGGGCCAGCCGCCGGGCGATTTCGGTCTTGCCCACGCCGGTCGGCCCGATCATCAGGATATTCTTGGGCCCCACCTCGCCGTGCATGTTCTCGGGCAACTGCTGTCGCCGCCAACGGTTCCGCACCGCGACCGCCACCGCTCGCTTGGCCTCATCCTGGCCGATGATGTACTGATCCAGGGCTTCGACAATCTGTTTCGGCGTCAACTCGCTCATGGTCCGTCCAGTTCAATCATAGACTGCTCGTCACGCTGCTACAGGCGGGCATTCTACCGGAAATGTGCCCGGGATGCCCCACGCGCGGCCATCTCAGGACCCCGAGCCTGGTCGACGTGGCGACCCTGGTCCGCCCGCCACGCCGGGCAGGCTCGTGGCGACCGCAAGCGAGGGGCCAACACTGTGACCCGTGGCACGTCTCTCAGTACGGGTGGCCCAGGTCCTTCTTGGACCTGGGCTCGCGATTTTTCCCCCTGACGGCAAGAGTGCGGTAAGTAATAATCGCGAACCCACCTGCAAGAAGCAGGTGGGCCACCCGGGCGGGGGACACGGATCGATCCGTTCGGGTAGAATACTTCGCGGTGAGCGAAGTCATGGCTGACGAGCAGGCGACTAATGGCGGTCTCAATCTGATGCGGCGCGTTCGCGTGGTCCTTGTGCGCCCGCAGGTGGCCGGAAACATCGGGGCAGTCGCCCGGCTCATGGAGAACTTTGACGCCGGGCAGCTTGTCCTGGTCGAGCCGCAGGCCAGCGCCATCTCGCGCGAGGCCATGCAGCGAAGCACGCACGGCGAGCATCGGCTCACCTCTGCCCGCGTCGTCTCGACGCTGGGCGAGGCCCTTGAAGGCGTCATCTACGCCGTCGGGGCCAGCCGGCGCCGCGGACCGGTGCACCAGGCCGACGACCTGACGCCCCCGGCCATGGCATGGGCGCTGGCCGATCGCGTTGCCGAAGGCGACGTGGCCATCCTGTTCGGCACCGAGGACAACGGTCTTTCGCGCGAGGACCTCCTGAGCTGCGATGCGGTGATCAATATCCCGGCGAGCCCGACCTACGGCACGCTGAACCTCTCACACGCCGTGGCCATCTGTCTTTATGAGTCGTTCATGGCGATCACGGGCGCGCCGGCACCACAAGGCCACCCCAAGCGGCGGCTGGATCCGGCCGACTTGGCGATGATGGATCGCCTGATGGCCAAGCTCCAGCACGCCCTGCTGACCATCGGCTACCTGCGGCCAGAGAAACCCGATCACCTGATGTTCCCGATCCGCAACATCCTCTCGCGGGCACAGTTGACCCGGGCCGAGGCACAGATCCTCATCGGCCTGGCGCAGCAGATTGATGATTTTGCTGTCTACGGGAAGAAAGTGCCGCCGGCAGAGTGGAGGAAGGGTTCAGGGTTCGGGGTTCAGTGAAGAAAGGATGAGGGCGGAAGGATGAAGGATGAACGATCGATGCCGTGTTTGTGCCTGACGATAGCTCTTGTTATGACGACGGGTGGGCAACTTGCGGCACAGACGACCGCGCCCTCGCCGGTGAAAGAGATCATCGTCGTCTGCAAGACGCACTTTGACCTCGGCTACACCGATCTGGTGTCGAATGTTCTGGAGAACTACCGCACGAAGATGATCGATAAAGCGTTGGCGGTCCGCGAACAGAGCAGCGACCTGCCGCCGGAGCACCGGTTTGCCTGGACCTTACCCGGCTGGCCGTTGGAGCAGATCCTGGGCCCGCAACAGACTGATGCTCGCCGCGAGCGCATCGCGGCGATGATTCGCGATGGGCGGCTGGTCTGGCACGCCTTGCCGGGCACGACCCACACCGAATCGCTTGAACTGGAAGACCTCGTCCGGGGCATGGGCTTCTCTTCGCGCCTGGCCCGGCGGTTCGGCCAGGAACTGCCTCGCGACGCGAAGATGACCGATGTGCCTTCGCACGCGTGGGCGCTGCCGACCATTCTGGCCCGGGCCGGGGTACGTTTCCTGCACCTGGGATGCAACGGGGCCAGCACGCCGCCGGATGTACCCGTGCTGTTCTGGTGGGAGGGGCCCGACGGCTTGCGGGTGCTCACCATGCAGTCGCCCAGCTACGGCACAGGCCTCAAGCCGCCGGCCGGCTGGCCGCACGCCACCTGGCTCGGCCTCATCCACACCGGCGACAACCACGGCCCGCCGACACCGGAGGAAATGCAGAACCTGCTCGACCAGGCAGAGCGCGATCTGCCCGGGGTGAAAGTGCGCATGGGCCGGCTGTCGGACTTTGCCGACGCGATCCTGGCCGAGAAGCCCGACCTGCCCGTGATCCGCAATGACATGCCCGACACCTGGATCTA
Source organism: uncultured Planctomycetales bacterium (assembly GCA_964586235.1). Taxonomy (GTDB): domain Bacteria; phylum Planctomycetota; class Phycisphaerae; order UBA1845; family PWPN01; genus JAUCQB01. Next base: position 10,538 of record CAZPIO010000091.1, on the reverse strand, counting down.
CGGCATCATGTCCATGCCGGTCGAGACCGGCCGGGCCCGGCGCGTGCGTCCGCTGATTGGTGCCGCCGAGTCGCTGGGCACGCTGCTCGATGTATGGCAAGTCGGCGACCAGGACATCAGCAGGACGATCGCCGAGGCTTACGAGCAGAGCTTCCTCTACGGCGAGCACACCTGGGGCATGGACGCCAAGCGGTTCCCGCGGCTCTACGGCCAGGCGTGGCAGACCGAGCGCGACAAGGGAACATACGACAAGCTCGAGCGTTCCTGGGCCGACCACGGGGAGTACATCCGCAGCGTCGAGCGGCTGATCGGGCCGACGCTGAACGAGGGTGCCAGAGCGCTCGCCGCAGCGGTTCAGGTCAGTGGACCTCGCATCGTGGTCTTCAATCCCCTTGCATGGTCGCGAGACGATGTGATCTCGCTGCCGTGGCCCGGCGAGATGGCCGGCAAGATACGCGACCTTGAGACCAATCAGAGCGTGGCCGCAGAGCTGGCGGACCGCCGGCTCCGGTTCGTGGCCCGCAACGTGCCGCCGCTGGGCTACCGCACCTATGTCCACGAAGAGGCCGCCACCGTGTCGCCTTCGGGCGACGAATCCTGGAAGCGCGCATCTGCCGCGGAAACTCTGCAAGTCATCGAGAACAGCCGGTGGCGGGTTCGCATCGACACCGGTTCGGGCACCATCACCTCGTTTTTCGACAAGAAGTCCGGGCAGAACCTTGCCGCCGACCTCGACGGGATCGGGTTCGGCCAGTTCCTCTACGAACGCTACGACGCCGACGACGCCCGGCGGTTCGTCGAGGCATACGCGAGGGGCAAGGCCCCGTGGATCGAAGGCGACTTCGGCAAACCCGGGCTGCCCCCGGCTGCCGAGGCTCCGCACAGTGTCTTTTCGCCTCCGCGATTCAACTATATCGCCAATTACGGGGTCGTTTGCACCCGGATGCTCATGACCGCCCAGATATCCGATTTCTTCCAGGGCCGATTGAGCCTGGCTGTCCAGCTCTACGAAGATCTCCCGTTCGTCGATCTGACCTGGACGGTCACCGACAAGCAGCCCACACCCTGGCCGGAGGCCGGCTGGTTGTGCCTGCCGCTGCGAATCGACCATCCATCGTTCCGCCTCGGGCGTCTCGGCTGCATCGTCGACCCCGCCCGCGATCTGCAACGATCGTCGAACCACACGATGTATGCCGTGACCACGGGTCTGACCGTCACCGGCCCCGACGGCCGCGGGCTGGCCATCTGCCCGATCGATTCGCCGCTGGTGTCTCTCGATCAGCGAGGGCTCTGGCAATTCTCGCCGGACTTCGTTCCCAAGCGGCCGATGGTCTACGTGAACCTGTTCAACAACCTCTGGTCCACAAACTTCCAGCAATGGATCGGCGGCTCGTGGTCGTGTACCGTCCGGCTCTGGTCGATTGACGGCTCTTCTCCGGAGCGAGCACTCGTTCCGACGGCGATGGAAGCTCGCGTGCCCTGCCAGGCGGCGGTATTCGACGGGCCGGCGGGCACCCTGCCAGTTGCTCAATCGGGCATTGCGCTGTCGCGGCCGGGTGTGCTGATCACCGCGTTCGGCCCGAACCCGGACGGCGATGGTCTGCTGCTGCGGTTGTGGGAGCAGATCGGCGATGATCAGCCCTGCCGCGTTCGCCTGCCGCAGGGGTTACGCCCCGCAAGCGTCCAGCCGTGCGATCTTCGCGGCCGACCCGCGGGCGAGCCGATCCCTGCAAAGGATGGCGGCTTCGAGGTGCCCATGACCCGGTTCGCACCGGTGAGTGTGGTGTTCAAACGCGGTTCGTGAAGATTGCCTCAGACCATCAGCCCATCTGCAGGGGGTTGGCGGGGGCGAGCGTGGTCGGGACTGCTGTTTCTGGGGTCTGATGCTGGCTCAGGACGCGAGGCCTGGCGGCGCTGGCCTCGGGGCGTGAGATCCAGCCGATGGTCAGGAACGCCGCCGAGTAGATGGCCAGGAAGACGCTGAATGCCATCCAGTGGGTGGCCGTCAGGTAGATGGCCCAGTTGGCCAGGCAGTACGCCCCGACGAGCATCTCGACGAACCACAGCCAGCGGAACTTCTGTGCCTTGTAACGGCTGCTGAACTTCGCTCGTTGGGTGCTCCCGGACTTGGGCGTGCGCACGAATTCACCGCCGCGCGTGTACAGGCCGCGTATCACCGCCAGCGCGTTGTTGATCGACAGGCCGGTGCCCAACAGCAGCATCGCGGGCATGGTCCGCACGCCGCTGAGCCCGCCGCCGAGATGATAACGGGCGTAACCGTACACGATCGGCGAGGCCATCACGGTGAATATCATCATGGTCCAGCCGAACACAAAGCACCACCAGTATGGAAGGGGATCCACCATGGCCAGCATCGGCCGGGCCAGCAGTGCCACCAGCAGCGTCCAGATGTAAACGGAATAGTGGGTCAGGTGCATGGTGGCTTCGAGCTTGTGAGCCAGCCCGACAGGCGACCGCCAGATCATCGGCAGCAATTTGATGCCCGTCTGGACACCGCCCGTCGCCCACCGGCGCTGCTGGGCCTTGAGAGAGTTGATGCCGCTGGGCAGCTCGGCCGGGCACGCCAGTTCGAGGCAGTAATCGATCCGCCAGCCGGCCAGTTGAACCCGGTACGACAGGTCGAGGTCCTCGGTGATGGTGTCCGACGACCAGCCCCCGACCGCCGGGTCCTCGATCGCCGCTCTGCGCCAGATTCCGGCCGTACCGTTGAAATTCATCATCAGCCCGTTCCAGGCACGGGCTCCCTGCTCAACGGCAAAGTGAGCGTCGAGAGCCACCGACTGAGCTTTGGTCAACCAGGACTCATCCTGGTTCAGATGCGCCCAGCGGCCTTGAATACAGGCGAGTTTCTCGTCGCGGGCGAGAAGAGGCGTGGCTCGCCGCAGGAAATCCTTTGGCGGCAGGAAATCCGCGTCGAAGATCGCGATCAGCGGATGCCGGCAGCGGGGGAGGCCCGCCTTGAGAGCCCCGGCCTTGAACCCCGTGCGGTTCTCGCGGCGGACGACCTCGATATCCACACCCTGCTCGCGCAGCCTGCGAACGGTGCGGTCAACCAGCAACCGGGTCTCGTCCGTACTGTCGTCGAGCACCTGGATGGCATGCTTGTCGCGGGGATAGTCCATGGCCGCGACTGCCTCGATTACCCGCGTGGCGACGTCGGCTTCGTTGTAAATCGGAATCTGAGTGGTGACGCCCAGCCACTCGCTGTCCGGGGTCTCGGCGATATAGCGGTCCATGAAAGCCTTCTGTTCGACGCCCCTCTGTCGCCGACGGCGATGGAACAGGTAGAGGAGGACATAGAGGTGCAGGCCGTACAGGGACAGCATGGCCGTGCTGACCATGAACAGTCCCACAAGAATCGCATCCCAGAATGGGCTCACGGTGAATCTGCTCTCCCATGGCGGAGAGCACGTTTGAGGGCCCCGCCCACTCGGAGGCGGAGACTCATGCCGTGCTTCTGTAACGCCATGTTCTGCTCGCCCGCATCCCATCCCTGTGGACGGCGGACAAAGTCAAACCTTTCAGCTTTACGGGGCAACATCACCAAGACGCTGGTCCGATCACGTCGAAGCCGCCCCTGGTTTTCGTGGCTTGGCACTTGGTCCGTCGAACCGCCACCCTCGCGCCAGGGTGACGGTGGGCCGATCAGGCGGTCTCTTACGCCTCTAGCGAGCGACGTCGCCGCTGGAACGCGGAGGCGCGGACATCTCTAACAGCCGTCGCCGCCGACCATCCGCAGGCGCGCCGCACGCGGACCTCTGATCAGGTAGCCGTTGCCGCCACGGTAGTTACCGTCCGCCCAGTTGTCAACGGCCGGTAGGCCAACCGGCGAGAAATCGCTCACGGCCGGCTCGTCGGCAACGACGTTTTTGTGGCCGCTTCGCGGCGCACAATATCGATCATCTCCCGCTCGGCGTCGAAGCGCTCCAGAAGCTGTATTCGCAGATGTCGCGGGGTGGCAATCCCGCCGTAGAGTCGCTCCCAGACGCCGCGAAGCTCCAGTCGCCGCTCGTCGGATGCGCGTAGTTCCCGCTCCCATTGGCGGATCTGCTCACCGGTCGCCGGAGCATTCATATAAGCGACCGCCGCCAGCCGCGTCAGTGGCTGGATGAGCAGCAGCCGGTGCTCGATGTGCGACAGGGCCAGATCCCAGTGCCGCAACTCCTCCTGGTGGCGGACTGCCGTCTGAGCGGCCTCTCCCCAGAGGCCGACGGCCCGCCGGACGAGGTCCAACCAGACCCGATGCTGCTCGAGCTTCTGTTCCCGCTGGGGGCTTTTAACAAGATCCTTGAGCTGAGCAAGTTGGAGTTCGGAACCGAGAACCCAGGCATTCCTGTCGTTGTCACGTCTCGGACGAGCCAGGGTGGTGGCGGGGAGAACACCTGAAAGCTTGAGGATCGCCTCGACCAGCCGAGGATCATTGATTCCGTATCGCTGGCCCAGGAAGGCCGCCAGGATAGCCGCGACCTCCGCCCGCTCGTTGTTCCATCCGGCCGAGGTACAGGCCAGCTCGGGCAGACACAGCTCGTGGGGCGAACCGCGGTAAGACCAGTTCGTGACGATGGCGCCCGCGAGCCCGAAATCCGCGGCCTTACTGAAGGCAAGCCGGATGTTTCGCATGTGCAGGTCGAAACGCGGCCAGTCGAAGTTGTCGCCGGCGCACCTGGCCGCTGGGGCGGTAAAGGCTTCAAAGCCCAGATCCTTGAAACCCAGAGCGTGCCCGAAGGCCACGAAACCGCCGCGACTTTTTGCATCGTCCAGCCCGATTCCCCTGCCGAAGTATCGCCGGTAAGCGGGACTCAGTTGGGCGAGCCTGTCCAGGGTCGCTCCATGAAACGCTTGCGGCGTCGGGTCGCTGGTCACACCGTAGTCCCAGACAACCCAGGCGATGTCGCGGGGCAGTTCGGAGATCGCCTCAGGATGCTGAAGGATCATGTCGCTCCACATCAGCGGCCTCACGCCTTTGGCGCGGCAGTATTCGGCTACCTGCCGGTAGTGATTGACATAGAGCCGGGAGAATCCGTGCTCCCCTATGTATGCGTCACAGGAAGGGCATGCCCCTCCGCGGTCGATTGAGACTTCATCGCCCCCGATGTGAAGCCGCCGCACACCCGGATGCTGCTCCAGGATCTCGTCGATCAACTCCCGCACGAAGGGTATCGTCTCCGGCGAGCTGGGACAGTACATGTAGCCCTTGTGTTTGGCTCCCAGACGGGCGTATTCACGGACGTGAAGCACATACTCGAGATGCCCGAGCGACTGAAGAAACGGTATCACCTCCTGGTTGCACTCGGCAGCCGTCTGCAGAATCGACCTCAGATCATCTTCCGAGAATGCATCCGGCCGGCAGATGGGCTTGTGACGGCGGAACGGGAACATGTCGGAGTATTCCATCAGGATCGCGTTGACCTTGTAGCCGGCCAGCGTGCGCATCAGCGACTGGATGTAACCGGCGGTGTATTGCTGGCAGGTCAGGTCGATGTGCGCCGCTCGGAGGCGGACCTCGGGCCAGTCCCGGATCCGGCAGGCAGGCAGTTCGAGCGAAGCCCCTCCCGACTGTTCGATGATCTGACTCAACGTGGCAAAGGCATTGAACAGGCCCGCGTGCTCACCCGCCTGGATACCAACGCCCCCGGCGTCTATCGAGATCTCATAGCCGTCCGGGCGGAGGCTCGAGTCATCGACGTGCCGGACGGTTACATGACCGTCCGACGGCCGCGTGGAAAACGTGATGCCAAGCCTGGTCTTGTGCGCCGCGGAGGCGAGAAGCCAAAGGTACCTTGCGGCCGGCTCCGCCCAGCCGGCCGGGACGGCAACGCGAACCTCCGCAGGACACTGGAAGGTCCCCTGGGCCCATGTGGCTTCCCGCGGCGGCGGCACGATCCGCGGGATGGCCGTTGGGGCGATCGACAGCACGCTCAGCAGTGTCAGCAGCATTGTCGTTCCTCCCGCATCATGCCCTGTCCTCCCTGTGGGCGGAGATTATACCTCGCGGGACCCGAAGAGATGGCTTGGAGGGCGACCAGGCGGCAGTCTTGACTTGCGAGGATGCGATTCGTAACGTCTGCGAGTCATTGTTTGAGAGGAACCTGAGCGTGCAAGAAGCTATCGCCAAGGCAGACTCACTGATCGAGGCGCTGCCCTACATCCAAGGTTATTACGAGAAGATCGTCGTCGTGAAGCTCGGCGGGTCGGTGATGGACAATCCGGCAGCCGAGAAAGAGCTGCTGCGCGACGTGGTTTTCATGAATTACGTGGGCATGCAGCCGATCATCGTCCACGGCGGGGGCAAGGAGATCAACGCGGCCATGGACGAGGCCGGTCTGGAACCGGTGTTTGTACAGGGACTCCGCTATACCGACGACCGGACGCTGGCCATCGCCGAACAGGTGCTCTGCGGGCGGATCAACCGCCGGATCGTCGAGACCCTCGAGTCGTTTGGCGTCGAGGCCATCGGACTGAACAGCCTGACGAGCTGCGTGCTCTTCGCGGATCGCATGTATCTATCCGGCGAGGAAAACCGCCGCATCGACGTCGGCTACGTCGGCAGGATCGAGCGGGTCAACGCCAAGATCCTCAAGCTGCTGTGCGCCGCCGACACCATTCCCGTGATCGCGCCTATCGCCCGCGACCGCAGCGGGGGCAAGTTGAACTGCAACGCGGACACTGCCGCCGGAGAGGTGGCCGCCGCGGTCGGGGCGGAGAAGCTGGTCATGGTCTCCGACACCCACGGCGTTCGTGAGAACCCGAAAGACCCGGATTCCTTTCGGCCATCCCTGAACCGCGAGGAAATCACCGACTTCATGACCCGCGGCATCATCGACAAGGGGATGAAACCCAAGGTAGAGGCGTGCCTGAAGGCCCTGGCGGCGGGTACGCGCAAAGCCCACATCATCGACGGCCGAATCCCGCACTCCCTCCTGCTGGAAATCTTCACCGACAGGGGAATCGGCACTCAGATCCTGCAGTAAGCTTCGCCTCGGCCATTCCAGCCCCAGACGGCCGGGTCGCCGACAGAGCCCGCCGCCGAACCCACCGCGCAAACAGACGGGGTGAGCCAACAATCAGTCAGCCCACCCCACATAGTCTGCTGTGTAAATGCCAACACGGCCGAACGATGGCCGTGCCGGCTGCTCGCTGTACCCGCCCAATCAGGCCGCGGGCGGAACGAGGCCCAGGAGCGCGATGAGGTCCACCAGGACGCCTGCCCAGCAGCAGGGGATCCCGGGGATGCAACAACCAGTCGTCATCATCATGGTCGTCACCGCGACGATCGCAAACGCTACCTTCTTCATCTCTTGTCTCCTTTAGAAGACCATACCAGAATACCATCGACCGCTTATATACTAACGGTCGACCATCATGCAACGGGGACCGCAATGCCCAGGAGCGCGATGAGGTCCACCAGGACGCCGGCCCAGCAGCACGGAATCCCAGGGAGGCAGCAGCCTGTGCTCATCAACGCTGCAAGGCCGACCAACGCAAACGCTACTTTCTTCATTTTCTATCTCCTTTAGAAGATTACGGCGAGCTCACTTACCAGGCCGCCATGACCAAGAAAAAAGGGAAACACTTCTACTCGTCCACTTATCGGCGTTTCCGCGCCGAAACGTCTAACCAAATCGGCCTGCAGCTATATCCTCCATCACAAGAATACCGCAGACCTATAAACATCGGTCGCATAGCATAGTGTCCATGAGCATACTTGGCAATAGGCCTGCGCCAACCAGCCTGATTCCCGAGTTCGGTAACGTCAGACACGCCCACCGCGCCCAGGCCGCTGCTGACTGATTACCGTCTGCCAGGACACTCTCTGATCCTTAGCGCAGGCAGAACCATATAGCAGGTCGGGATCAAATGCAAGCCCCAAAATCAAAAATCTGCGGGTTGCCCTTCGGGTGCCCTCCGCCTCCTTTTGACCTGTATTCTGACCTGTAGCTGCTATATGGGGTCAATTTGGTCTCAGACTCGCTCTTCAGATACAGACTCGTCAACCGATCAAATGGACCACCTCGGTAGGCCTCTGCCAGAGCCGTACCAGCCTGTCAGTATTCATCAACATCGCTGAACCAACCGGCGTCTCATTGAAAAATCATGGGCCCGGAGCCTCTCCATCGCTCCGTGGACGGCCACCCGACCGAGGCGATGGGCTCTACCGGTGACCGGCGAAACCTGGGCAGAACTCGCTTCTGAAGGCCATCGCAGACGATGGACGCCTCACAACCGATCCTGTGACGATTCTTCGTCAGTGAACACAGCAGCGGCGGCCTCAGAAAACCGCAAAAGACCATTGATCTGGTGAGCAATAGGATTGATCGGAGGGCACATCCCAGGTGCCGGCAACCGTGGATAGCAGTGTACCTCTATAAAATTTATAAAACACGTTTTGAAAACTACAACATATAGACGGGCATTCGAGAATCAATGAACGCTCTATCACTGTAACGCGAATCGCGACCCCGGTCTGATCGGCGGCCCGACGCGCCGCAAATCCTGGAGGAACGGGCGAGTCCGCCGGATCTCTGCCGCGGGTGGTGCCGCTCAGCCGCTGCAGTACCCCGGCGGCCAAAAAAATGCCGTTTTTGCAGCCTAAAAGTGCCGAAAACGAGCGCGCGCAACGATCACGCGACGCCTTTTATGAGTTGCCTGGACCCCTGTGAGAATTCATTGAGAAAAGCCTTGCGCGGGGCCGATATTGATCCGGGCTCGCGTTGAGCCGAACCGGTTGCGTGTGGAACCCTCACCATCCGGGTTTCGTGGTCGGCCGCACGATCTACTGGAGCCATCGGCGGTCGCATCCAAAGGCTCCGTCTTCGGGAGGTTATTGAGTATGTGCATATCAGTGGTGATCGAAATGATCCTCGGCGCCTTGTGGTTGTTGTTCGGAGGCTTGGGCGGCGGCACCCCGGCTTAGTCCGGCGCAGTCTGTCTGAGAAAACCGGGAAACCACAGAGCCTGTCGGAAGAGAGATGCGGCCATCCTGGTTCGATCATGCCTGCTCGCTGAGCAGTCATAGGCGCAGGTTGACCACATAAAGTCTTTTCGGACAGGCTCTTAAGTTTCATCGGTTTTCCCGGCGGACCCACAGGCTCCGCCGGTTCTGTTTCCGACTGAGCTCACGCGGCACAAAGTCAGTCCTTCACGACCGATGACGGTCTCGTCGCGGGATGGGCCGACAGGGTGGTCGGACCCTCAGCGGCCCTGCCGCCGGCGAGCGTCTCGGCCATCCGGGTCCAGAAGAACATGCTCTTCTGGGCGACGGGCGGGACTCGGCGGCCGTTAAGGAAAGCCGTGGGCGGCCCCTCCACCTTGAGTTCCTGGGCGAGCTTGCCGTCTTCCTGCACGCGGGCCCGCACCAATGGATCCTGCATGTCGGCCAGGAGCCGGTCAGGATTCAGGCCCAGTTCGGCGGCGGCGGCCTTGTAGTCCATCGAGGCCATATCGTCAGAATGCCGCCGGATCAGGTCGTGCATCTTCCAGAACGCGTCGTTGCCGCCCTGGAGCCGGGCGGCCTCCATCGCACAGGCGGCCGGGCAGGAGTGCGACGACCGCCTGGACTCAACTGATGGATTACAGTCGCTGGAAAGCGCGAAGTGCTTGAAAACCAATCGTAACCGCTCGCCGAACCGGGGCTGAATCTCGCTGGTCACCAGCTTCTCGAAACGCTTGCAGTCCGGACAGGTCATATCGGCGAACACGATCAGGATCGCGGGGGCGTCGCTCGGGCCGCCCCGCCACGGATCATCCGGCCGCACGGGGATGTCATGTTTCTCGCGTTTGGCGTACATCATTGAGAGGATGTCCGGGTCGTCGGACACCTCCTTGACCACGCTCGCCGTGTCACGGGCTTGAACGTACATGCCCATCGAAATGGCGGCCATTCCTCCGATCAGCCAGAGGCTGACCGCCAGGGTCATGGTGACCAGGGCCAGGCGAGTCGACGGATGCGGGACCATTGCGTCGGGCGGAGTGGTCTCCGGCCGCATCGCAGCCGCCTGGCGCCGCCGGACCACACAGGTTGCGATCACGATCATCAACAACAGGAAGTTGATCACATGGACCGCCAGGCAGCCGCCGCACCAGGCCTTGATGACCTTGGCCATGATGTACAGAAAGCATCCCGAAGCCACGTTCCCTGACAGGATGACCAGAAAGGGCACCAACTGCCACCGCCTGCCGAGCTGGTTCGGACAACCGATCCCGATGAACCACGCAGCCAGAGCCGAGAAGTAGAACAACCCGAAGACCGGGACAGGGATGTGCAGACTGGGCGACTGCGCGGGCGCCCCGGTCGTGCCGATGTCGGTTTCCGCGGTTTTCTTCGGGCGCGGGGGAATGACGCTCCATCGGCTGCTGCTCACCTTGTCGCAGCCGTCGCCGCTCACGCCGCAGATGGCCTGCAGCAACCCTCCGGTTGATTGGCCGATGGTATGCTGAAGCAGCATCTGCGTGCTGAGGTAGCAGCCCAGGAGAGAAAGCCCCGCCGCCAACCCGATCAAGATCCGCCTGGTCCATTT
>CAZPIO010000090.1:0-30530 GCA_964586235.1 uncultured Planctomycetales bacterium | reverse complement strand
GGCACGGCCGCACAGTAGTCCCTGCCAACTGAGGCCGCAACGGTCGCGGCCACCTGGGCCAGCGTCACGGGCTCGACGTTCTTCCGCTCGCCAAGCGGGGCGACAGCGGTTCCGATCGCGGCCACCCAGATGTTCTCGGCTCCCGCCACCTTCTCGCCGTGATGCTTCCATTCGGCGCCGTGGCCCCGGCCGTGGTCAGTCGCAATGATCAGCGTCGTCTTGCTCTGATACTGGGGCATGGACTGCATGGTCTGCCAGAGCGTGCCGATCAATCTGTCCGTCCGCCGGATCGCGTCGAGATAGTCGTCGTAGCGGCCTTCGTGGCCAAACGCATCGGTCTCGTCGAAGGCAACGTAGAACGCCCGCGGGTTGTTGGCCTTGAAGTATTCCATTGCAGAGTAGAATACCAGCGCGTCGAAATCGCCACGGCCGCAATTCGGCGAAAGGTTGGCCTTCAACTCGTTCAGGAGTACCTGCCGCGGCGAGATCCTGCCAACCTTGACCGGCTCGTATTCCGCGTTGACGTAAAAACCACACCGCTCGCGGTTCAGAATCGCGGTGATGACGTCCCACATGCCGAACGCGGCGACCCGCCCGGCAAACGGCGGCTGCCGGTTGAGCCACTCCAGTACGGACACGTTCGGGTTCGGCACGCTGTCGTTGCTGTTGATCCCAGGATCCGCGTAGCCGACGAGCATTTCGCTATGGCCAGGATACGAGAACCGGAACGTGTTGGTCACGCGGGCAACGCTGCCGGCGTTCTGGTTGCCGAAAAGCTGGCCCTGTCTGGCGATCGTCTTCCAGAAGAACGGCATCAGCACTTCACGTCGGGCCTCGGGCGTGTCTCGCCAATACTCCTTCCTCAGCGCCTCGACGTCAGCCACGCCATTCTCCTTGTTCATCAACTGCTCGTCCGCGCCGGTGAAGACCTCCTGCCAGCGAAGACCATCAACGAGAAACAGGATGACGTTGTCCGACGCGAGAGCGGGCCGGGACTCCTGCGCCCCTGCGTTCGAAGAACCCAGGACGAGAACGAGAACCAGGATCGACCAAGATTGTCGACGGCTCATACTATGTACCTCCATGGCCAAGACGCGAAGTGTATCCCGAAGGGCCGACGGACCAATAACACGGTCGTGCGTAGAGAGGTCTGACGTTCGAGAGCCAGCTTCAACGACTGACCCTTGACTCGCCGTTGCAGGCAAGGCCCGCCAGTCGCGACCGCGACCGATGCCGCTTTGCGGCTTGCAGCGTGTCAAGGGTGGACGGACAGCCGACGAGGGCGTCACCCCTACCCTCCCCGCGTCACCGCGATTTCCCCCCCGCGTCCTGGTGGGCCGACGGGGGCGTCCGCCCCATACTCCCTCCGTCACCACGCCAAGCGGGCACACCGGCAGGACAAGCCTGCCGGCTCGCTCCGGCTCGGCCTTCATTCTTTGCCTACCCCCTTCGACCACTCCTCCCACAGGGCCTTGTAGAACTTCAGGAAGCGGACCGTGTCGTCCTGGTTGCCGGATCTCAGGGCCTGGCATTCGATCAGGTTGAATCGGTCATAGCCGGCTGCATTCAACAGCGCAAACAACTCGCGATAGGGGTACCCCCCCACCAGTTCGTTGATGTGAGCGCAGTAGATCCGGCCTTTCATCAATTCGAACGACTCTTTCACCGAACCGTTCTTGACGTCCGTGCCGTTGGAGTTCCAGGTCACTCCCACCTTCGGATGGTTGGCGATATCCAGGATCTTCCGCATCCGGCTCGGTTCGGACGTGCCGCCGCCGTGCATCTCGCACCAGATCTCGACGCCGGCCCCGGCCGCGGCCTCTCCAACCGTATGCAACGACTTGCCGATCTGCTCAAGGGTCTTTTCCTCACTCACCTCCTTCGGCAGGCCGTTCGGCCGCACCTTGACCGCCTTCGCTCCGATATCCACCGCCAACTCGATGAATCGTCTGGTCTCCTCGATCTTCTCCGCCACAACCGCCGGGTCGGGCGAGTGGTATTCGCACGTCGATCCGAGGCTCCAGCACGCCAGGCCGCTGTCCTCGAGCTTCTTCCTGACCTCACGCCGCTGGTCTTTGGAGAGCGACGGCTCGACACCGTGCTTGTGCGTGGTTCGAAACTCCACGGCCGACAGCCCGATCTCGCGGCAACGACGCAGGATCGTGTCCAGATCCCAATCGTTCGCCAGGTTGTACGTCACCAGGCCAAGCCTCATGTGCCTCGCGCCGCGCGGCACTGCCCCACCTGTGCGAGTCTTTTCCGGATCGCCCAACGCCGCCGGACCACCCGACACCACCGCACCCGCGGCGATCAGCGATGAGCCAAGCACCTGCCTTCTGTTCAACCTCGCATTCACGTTTCACGCTCCTTACCTGTCATGGATGTCTCCTACCACGTTCCGCAGCCGGGACGTCAGACGCCCAACCCTGACCCAGTCACGGCCGACCATACGCCCACCGCATCCTCGCGATAAACGCCGGTGACTGCAAGGCTGCTATGCCGCGGCGCCCCCGTCTCGCCCGCTGGATCGGCCACGCCGAGATTCGCCGAATATAGCTATTAAACTGCACACTCACTTCAAATTCAATGATACTTGACCAGAGGAGAGTGGGCGATTCTCATATCAGTAACATATCACAGACGATCAGACAAATGTCAGAACTAAACTTTTAGTACAATCCGTAGTAGTCCATAAAACATAACTGCTAAAGACGTTACGGCCGTCTTGCCGCTTTGTTAATCTCGTCAACACGCATAATACCGGTTACCAATCTGTTACAAATCGAATTGGTGCAGCCTCAATGCTTGGAAATCTGCTTGTCCTGTTGCTGCACACCAAGTATACTGGGCGGTGCGTGGGTGATACACCCGCCTGTCCAATCTCATGTGCACGCAGTTATTGCAGTACTGGTGTTGGTCAGGCCTTCCCGGAGGAACCCTGGACGATCTGACGTCGTTGCGGATTCAGCACGGCTGAGGCGGAGATGCTTTTTTTTATCGCGAACCGGGCGGCATCTGACGCACGCGCGAACGGGGTAGATCGTTTCCGCGCCTTCTTCCGGAAGTTTTGGGGGCTCATAGCGAGCTGTTCAGCAGGTCTACGGGCTGCACCCGGGGGGCAACCGATCGGCCGCCATTCGGGTGCGAGAAACAGGGGACACGTTCAGGCATTTGCGGGGGTCTGCGCCAAGGAGACTGTGATCATGAAGGTGAAGCAATACCTGTGGGTGGTGTGTCTGGTATCGAGCATCTCTGCGCGTTCCGCGCTGAGTCAGTGCCCTTACGAGTGGCGAGCGGGGCAGTGCCTGCCGGGCACAAACGCCCAGGTGTACTGCACGCTCACATGGGACCCCGACGGTGCCGGGCCGCAACCGGAGTTGCTGGTGATCGGTGGCGCGTTCACCACGGCAGGTGACGCAGCCGCGAATAACGTGGCCGCATGGGACGGACAAGGCTGGCGTGCGCTGGGCAGCGGCACCAACGGGGCGGTGCGCGCATTGGGCATCTACAACGGAAAACTCGTGGTCGCGGGCGCGTTCAGCGCGGCGGGCGGCCTCCCCGCCAAGTACATCGCCTCATGGGACGGTTCTGCATGGGCCTCACTCGGCAGCGGCATGGACGCCAGCGTGTGCTCCCTGACCGTCTACAGAAACAGGCTGATCGCCGCGGGTCATTTCAACTTGGCCGGCGGGCTGCCGTGCAGGCATATCGCCCGCTGGGACGGCGAGTCCTGGTACGGGCTTGCCACCGGCATGGACCGCGTCGTGCACACCGTGGCCGTACATGACGGCGCCCTGATTGCCGGCGGTGATTTCACCAATGCAGGCGGGAACCCGTGTGATCACATCGCCCGCTGGAACGGATCGGCATGGCAGGCCCTCGGCGAGGGCATGAATGGCACCGTCTATTCGCTGGCGGTACATAACGGGCTGCTGGTGGCCGGCGGCAACTTCACCATAGCCGACGGCCTGCCGTGCAGGTACGTCGCACAGTGGAATGGATGGAGCTGGTTTGATCTGGGCAACGGCCCGGCCAGCGCGGTGCTCTCTCTCGGCGTTTACGGCACCGATCTTGTTGCCGGCGGCTGGTTCACCTCCGCGAGCGGCACCACCTGCAATCACATCACCCGCTGGGACGGGTTCGGCTGGCAAACCATGGCGGCCGGAACGGACAATGTCGTCCTCGCGATCACCACATACAGAGGTGAGCTGATTGCCGGCGGTGAGTTCATTGAGGCCGGCGGCATCGTGTGCAACCGCCTCGCCCGTTGGGACGGCACTTCATGGCAGGCTTTCAGCGCGGGGATGACCGGCCCGGTTCACGCCCTGCTCAGCTACCAGGACGCCCTCCTCGTGGGCGGCGATTTCACCATTGCCGGCGGCGTCGAGTGCAACCATATCGCCCGCCGCAGCGGGGCCGCCTGGCAGCCGCTCGGCGAGGGGATGAACGGCGACGTCCAATGCCTGATCGAGTTTGACGATCAGGTGGTTGCGGGAGGGACGTTCACGGCGGCGGATTCCGCGACCTGCAACTACATCGCCCGTTGGGATGGCTGGGCATGGGCGCCACTTGGCAGCGGCTTCAATGGTCCCGTCTACGCTCTCGCGCTCCTCGGCGACGACCTCATCGCAGGCGGAAACTTCACCGAGGCGGGCGGCGTCACATGCAATCACATCGCCCGTTGGAACGGCACCGCGTGGCAGCCTCTCGGCACCGGCATGGAAGAGACCGTTTTTTCGCTCGCGGTTCAGGGCAACGTCTTATTTGCCGGCGGTGATTTCACCACCGCGGGCGGCGTCGCATGCTCGCATGTCGCCCGCTGGAGCAACGGCACGTGGCAGGCGGCCGCCGACGGGCTGGCCGGAAGCGTTCGAGCCTTAGCGCTCTACGACGGCCAGATCATCGCGGGCGGGGAATTCCCGGGCTACGTGGCCCGTTGGGAGGGCGCCTCGTGGCAGATTCTCGGCGGCGGCACGGACTACACCGTCCTGACGTTGACGACCTGCGGCGACAGGCTTGTGGCTGCCGGCCGATTCGCGAAGGCCGGATCGATTGCCGCCATTCACATTGCCTTCTGGAACGGAACGGCGTGGGAGGCGCTGGATGGCGGACTCAACGGTACCGTGTGGGCGGCGATAGAGTACGCGGATGAGCTGTTCGTCGGTGGCGAGTTTGACCTGGCGGGCGATGCATACTCCGCCTACCTCGCCCGCTGGGGCCCCGCCGGGCCAATCATCTCACAGCAGCCCGTCTCGCAAGCCGTGACGCCGGGTGAGCCTGTGTCGCTGTCCGTGAGCGCCGCCGGCACCGGCAGCCTGACTTATCAGTGGCGTAAGGATGCGGTGCCGCTCAACGACAAACCGGGCACGATCAGCGGAACCAATACCGCCACATTAACTATCACCCAGGCAACCGCGGCCGACGCGGGCGGTTACGACGTCATTGTGAGCGACGGCTGCTGGTCCACCACCAGTCAACTCGCCATCATCAGCATGACCTGCAACTACGGCTGGCTTCCAGGCGGAAGCCTTCCTGGTATCAACGGCGAGGTTTTCGCCACCGTCACCTGGGACCCTGACGGCGCGGGCCCGGAGCCGGCACTGCTCGTAGCCGGCGGTGCATTCTCCATAGCCGGGAACCTCGGCAACGCAGGCAATCTTGCCGCGTGGGACGGCCGACAATGGCTGTCTCTGGGCGGCGGCCTGAACGGAGCCGTACACGCTCTCGCCGTCCACAGCGCTGACCTTGTCGTCGGCGGCGATTTCACCAAGGCGGGCAACCTGAACTGCCGCAATATCGCGCGCTGGAACGGACACTCATGGATTCAGCTCGACACCGGCGTCAACGGCGCGGTCAAGGCGCTCTTCGTCCACGACGGCCGGCTCTTCGTTGGCGGCGACTTCACCGAGGCGGGCCAGTGGTGGTGCACCGGCATCGCCTGCTGGGACGGGGCCTCGTGGAACCATGTGGGCGGCGGGATGTGGGGAACCGTCAGCGCGCTGGCGGCTTTTGACGGGGATCTGATTGCCGGCGGCGACTTCATTAGTGCCGGAGGCGACCCGTGCAGCAACATCGCCGCGTGGGACGGAGGATTCTGGCAGCCGCTCGATGAAGGAGTTGGCGGCCCGGTCAGGGCATTGGCCGTTTACGGCGGCAAACTCATTGTGGGCGGCGAATTCACGGAACTCGGCGACCAGACGCCGGCCAAGTATATCGCAGCCTGGAACGGCACCGTTTGGAGCACGTTCGGAGGCGGCACCCAGAGCAATGTGCTCGCTCTCGGCGTCTGGAACGGCCGGCTTGCCGCCGGCGGCGCGTTTACCGACGCAGGTGCCGCGCCGGCCAGACACATCGCCCTCTGGGACGGTGGGGCCTGGCAGACCCTCACGACGGGCACGAACGCCACCGTCAACTGCCTCGCCGTCTACAAAGGCGAATTGATCGCAGCCGGCGGGTTCTCACTCGCAGGTGGCACCGGGTGCGAGAACATCGCCCGCTGGAACGGCAGCTTGTGGTCACCCCTCGGAACCGGGCTGGGCAGCGACAGCGCCGTGTCCGCTACGCCGACGACGGTCACGGCGGCCACTGCCTGCGCCAACGGCGTGATCGCGGGAGGCTCGTTCATTACTTGCGACACGGCCGGCCAGAAGTGCAACCGCATCGGCCTCCTGGGCGCGGATGGCATCTGTTCAATGGGTACCGGTGTGGACAACTGGGTCTGGGCACTGCTCCCCGACGAGACGCCCGGCCATGAGGGCCACGTGATCGCCGGCGGACAATTCAGAACTGCCGGCGGCACGTCCTGCGGATGCATCGCCCGTTGGGACGGAACTACCTGGCATGCCTTCGGCAAGGGCGTCAGCGCAACGGGCCTTCCGCTCAGCACGGTTCGAGCGGCAACCTTCTACAAAGGCGAACTCGTGATTGGCGGCCTGTTCGACTCCAGCAACGGCCTGGCGTGCCGCAGCATCGCCCGCTGGGATGGCAGCGCATGGAAGGAAATCGGCAGATATGGGATCCCCGGCGACGTGATGGCGCTGGTCAAATACCAGGATAAGCTGGTGGCCGGCGGTTCCTTCACCACGGCCGGGGCCACGACCTGCCGCAATATCGCCATCTGGGACGGCAACGGCTGGTATTCGCTCGGCAGCGGTCTCGATTCCCAGGTTGCCGCCCTGGCCGTTTATGGGGATCAGTTGGTCGCCGCCGGCGCATTCACGCTTCCAGGCTCCTCGGAATACCACGGCGTCGTGCGCTGGGACGGGGCAAACTGGTACTCGCTGGGCGACACCGTGGGCGGCAGCGTCAGAACGCTGTTCGTGTACAACAATGAGCTGATCGCCGGCGGTGCCTTCGAGAGCATCGGCGGCGTCACGTGCCACAACCTCGCCCGCTATGACGGCACGCAATGGCGGCCGTTCGACCAGGGTGTTTACCAGCAGGATCGCCGGCAGATGGTCTGGACGCTGGCGGCCCACGCTGGTGATTTGTTCGTCGGAGGCGATTTCACAACGGTCAACGGGCAAGTCTCCGCTTACTGGGCACGATGGGGTCCGCTCGGGCCCGCTGTCGCCCTGCAGGCCGGATCTCAGGTCGTGGAGCTTGGCTCGCCTGTTGTGCTGTCCGCTTCGTCGAGCGAGACCGGCGACCTGGCTTGGCAATGGCGTAAGAACAACGCGGCCCTGAGCGATGACGGCAGGATCACCGGAAGCAAGACCGCAGTATTGACCATCGCCTCCGCGCAACTGGCCGACAGCGCGGTGTATGACGTCATCGTCTCGGATTCGTGCGGCTCCACCGCTAGTCAGTCGGCTGTTCTGACTGTCTACGACACGACATGCCCTGTCTGGTTCCGCGATGCCGACAGCGATCAGTATGGCGACCCCGGTGACTCCATGCAGGCCTGCCAGCAGCCCGCCGGCTACGTCGCCGACAGCACGGACTGCAAAGACTCGGATGCAGCCATCCACCCTGGGGCAACGGACATTCCAGAGGATGGCGTTGACCAGGACTGCAACGGATCCGATGCGGGTCTCGCGCCCACCGGCACAGCCGGCACACCCTCACCCACCGATCGGGATGGCGACGGGGTGGATGACGCGCTTGATGAGTGCCCGGTCGACCCGGCCAAGTCAGCGCCCGGGGCGTGCGGGTGCGGCGCCGCCGAGACCGAGGGCTGTGCTCAGCACTTCACGCTTGAGGTGACCAGCGATCAGGAAATGCCGAGCGGAGCCCCTGCACCCGTGGTTTCCGAGGCCGGAACCTGGGTGGAAGTGTGGGCACCGCAGGCCCCCGCCGGTTACCACTTTGACCATTGGACCGGCGATGCGACCGGCTCGGAAAACCCCGCCTGGATACTCATGGACCGCGACAAGACAATCGTGGCCAACTACGCTCCGGACAAAGGAGGCGCAGCTCGCGCGCTGCCGTTCTGCGGGGCCGGCGCGGTTGAGGCCGTCATGCTGTCGCTTACCGGCCTGGCCTTAGTCCGAGCCCGGCGAAAGACCTGACGGACTTCACTAGAGCCTGTGGCATGGGCTTTCAGCCGGTCATTGAACCGGTAAGAGCCCATTCTCACACGCCGCACTTGTCAGGATCCCCAAGTACACGCATTGATCTGACCGGCTGGGGACCGCTTCTGCATCGCTTTCTATTCACAGGGGTAATGCGCTCTCAGGACCACCGAATATGAATGACCGTAGCCCGGAAACAACGGCTTTCATCCGTTATCCCGAATCTGTTCAGCCAGCATAACCTGGATGCGTGCTGTTTCACTGAAAGAGGCTGAATTAGACTGTTTGTGAGTTCTGTCCGTATTCTCGTTGGCGCTGCGGCGAATCGACTGTAGAATAAGTTGAAGAGTCAAGGATAATTCAGACGAAGCGTTGCAGTTTGACTTCATGGCGGAGAGTGTCGGTTGCAGTCAGCCGCGGCGCAGAATCAGCGATCGCTTCTGGGCGGAGGGTCATCCTCAACCAAGGCGGAGTCCGGAGGAGAAACAAAGAACGCCCCCATGACCTGGGGAGCTAATCGTTCGACAGGTTGGTATCACGGAACGAGATCCGGAGGGGGCAAGGGCCGCCTACGCAAGGACCATTATCGAAAAGGAGCTATCAGATGCGACGTACGATGTTGTTGGCCGCCGTGCTGGCGGTGTTACTGGCCGGCAGCCCGGTATGGGCCCAGGCGCCACTGACTCACCTGATTCAGAACGCCTCGTTCGAGGATCCGCCGTTCGTCAGGATCCTGCCAGACGAAGGCCTCTTTACGAACAACAGTGTTCCGCGCTGGACGATTACCACCGCCGGGAGCGCCAGCCT
This sequence comes from uncultured Planctomycetales bacterium, assembly GCA_964586235.1. GTDB lineage: Bacteria > Planctomycetota > Phycisphaerae > UBA1845 > PWPN01 > JAUCQB01. Next base: position 21,210 of record CAZPIO010000090.1, on the reverse strand, counting down.
GGGCGTCGTCGATCTGACGGGCACAGCCGGCTCGAACAACGACACGCCGCCAGGCGCCGCAGACGGCAATAACGCCCTGTGGATCAACAGGGCGGTTCAGGCCACCCAGCAATTGCCGCTCATGGCGGTGAATGGCGACACGTACACGCTGCGGGTCGCGGTCAAGAAGCGCCAGACTTACACTCCCAACAGCTACGTGATCGAGCTGCTGGTTGACGGCGTGGCGAAAGTCTCGGCAACTACGCCCGCGCCGGGAGACACGTGGCAGGACGCGGTCGTCGCGTACACCGCCGTTCCCGCGGACGCCGGCAAGCAGATCGGCATCCGGATCCGCGTGCCGGTACAAGACGGCACCCAGACTGTCTTTGACAACGTCCGGCTCGAAACCGACGGCGACGCCCCTGCAGAAGGCCTGCTCGTCAACGGGTCGTTCAACTGGCCGCAGCTTGCGGGTGCTGCGCCGGGCAACTGCCCCGGTTTCCCAGACGGGAATAACACGTTGAGCAGCGTCTTCCCGGGCTGGAACACCACCTGGCAGCCCTGGTGGGGAGGAGGCAATCTGTTTATCCAGCGCAACAATTCGGTTCATGGTATATGCAGCGAATCAGATGGAGCGTACTTCAGCCTCACCGGAGAGGGGACTTTCACTGAACGGATTTGGCAGGTCCTTGGCGACCCGGCATCTCCAACGTTGGGCAACGATACCCCGCTGCCCTCGGCGGAAATGAGCTACACCTTCTCAGGTCTGTGGAAGCTGGGCTACGGTTCCGGTTCCGGGTCGATGAAGGCCGAGATACGCACAGGGAATAGCCCGACTGGCGGCGCGGTGATCGGTACGGCACAGGTTGCACCCGGTTCGGGCAACCAGAATACGGGATTGGTGCCCTTCACCGTCAGCGGAACCAAGCCGCTCGGCACCACGATGCTGACGGTTGTGCTGCAACTCACTGTGACAGGTGTCACGCAGATGGGCTGGCACGCCGATGCCTGCACATTCGGCGAAACCGTCTGTTTTGACCCACCGAGCATCACGACCATCACGTCCGACGGGACCGCCGTCGATACCGATCCGGTTGTCGTCGTGCGAGGCACCAACCCCTTCAATCTCACCATCATCGGGGAGAACCTCGGCGACGCGGTGGCCGACGATACCGCAGTCAAGCTCATCAAAGGCGCAACCGAGATCACGCCCATACCCGGCAGCGTGGATGTGCTTCCCGGCGCCACCAGCCTGACGTGCAACTTCAACATGACCGGCGCCGCGCTGGGCGCCTGGAATGTGAGTGTTGACACAGGGGGAAACTGTGTACCGGCCGTCGAAAGCGAGGCGGTCACGGTGATCCTGCCCGCCTTCGTCAACCCCAGCTTTGACGACGACAATGTCGGGCAGTGCGTTGCCGATCCCACGCACCCGACCGACTGGTCCAGATTCTCCGAGACCTGGAAGGGCGAGTGGCTCGGGACGCTCAACGGCTACTTTGACCCGCCGACCAACGTTTTGACGCCGGCAGAGTTGCCGACCTGCCCGAACGACGGGCCCAACTTCGCCACGATAGTGGAAAATAAGAGTGAGTTGTTCCGGAAAGCCTATCTGTACCAGACGTTCCCCGTGAACCAGGGCGGCAAATACACACTCTCGGGGCAGTTCGCCGGCAGCGGGCAGGTCCTGGTCGAAATCGCCCTGCTGAACGGCCTCTTCGATATTGGATTCACCGGTTTCGACACGCCGGAGAACCAGATCGCCTCGACGCGCGTCAACGAGTCCGCCGGAATCTACGATTGGCGGACCGCGTTGGTCGAGGGAGTCGCCGGAGATAATTACATGACCGTCGTCTGGCGGACCAAGCTGATGGATGTCCCCGGCCACAATGCCAGCCATGCCGACGGGATTTCCGTGCAGGAGTGCCTGCCAGCTCAGGACATCACGTTGATCCAGGTCAATCCGGCACAGGGCTTCAATAATGGTGTGATAACGAACGTGGTGATCACCGGCACGCAGTTCGACTCGGGCACACCAAGCGTGCGGCTGGTTGGCACGAGCCTGAAGGACGTGCGGGTGATCCCGGTCAGTTGCGTCGTGGACAATGCGACGCAAATGACGTGCAGTATTGATCTGACCGGCCAGGCTTCGGGCAGGTACAACCTGGTGGTCCAGATGGGCGGATGCGTGGAGACGCTCCTCGACGGCTTCACGGTGATCGCAACCGATTTCATAAACGGGGCGTTCGAGGACCCGGCTGCCCCGGTGACACTCGGCAACTGCAGCAGCGCCGAGATCGAGCCGGTGCCCGGTATTCCGACGGGCTGGAACAGCAAGGATAACATGCTCCGCGACTCGGAAACGCCGCTTCCGCCCAACACAGGCGGCTCGTGCGATCCGCGCCCGAGCGGCGGCAATGACACGCACTACGGCAGCCTGGTCGCGCCGAGCAGCGCGACTTTAAAGGCCTGGCAATACGTCAAGGTCAATCCCGGCTGGAAATACCGGATGAAGGGCGACCTGTGGGTCCATGACGGCGGCGCGGCCCGCTTCCGATTGGTCGACGGGATCGACGAAAACGGTATCGGCACGTTGGTCGAGGTGATTTCAGCAGCCAGCACGGGCAATACCTGGACCTACGGCGAAGTCGAGACCACCGCGCAGAGTGAAGTCATGACGGTGATCTTCGAGGGCGATGTGCCCGCCGGCAACGCGGGTTTCTACGCGGACAACCTGGTGTTCGAGTCGACGGTCTCCTGCAACGTCCCGTTCGCTGACTGGGACGGAGACAGTGACGTGGACGCCACCGACTTTGCGGCGTTCCAGCGATGCTTTGGCGAGACGGACCCGGTGTCCGACGAATGCAAGTGCTTCGATCGTCCGCTCGGCGCGGGCATCGGCCAGGCTGACTGGAACGCGTTTGAGGCCTGTGCGAGCGGTCCGGGCGTTGATTCCACCTGCGACTGACCGGCGGCGCCGGCGACGCCGTCCGCTGACTGCAGCTTCAACCGGCGGGGTCTCAGACACGGCCCCGCCGGTCTTTTTGTAATCCCATCGCGGGCGTCGACATCCTGCCATGCCCCCTTTCTCCGGTCGTCAACAGAATCTGATTACAGTAACACTGACCGAACAAATCGGCCAGCTTGAACCAACGGCTTTCAGCAGGCAACCCCAACCTCTGCTTCAATCAGATTTCACATAGGTCCTGTTTCACTGATACGCCCTGAATCAACTTGTATGCGGTTTCTGCCATGATTTTCCTTGGCGCTGCGACGGCAGCATCATAGAATAAGGCAGCAGAGTCGTCAGTGATCCAGGTGACACGTCGCAACCTGGTTTCACAGCGGAGAGACGTGGACGGCCAGTCAGCCATGGGGGGGATGGCCACTGCTTGCTTTAGTGGAGGGTGAGCGTGCGCCCGCGGGCAAGGACACGCCCGGATGAAGACAACGCATTCTCGGTCTTCCGCGTCACGGGGCGCTGGAGGGGCCCTTCGAAAGATGAGACAGGAAACCAGGCGGGAACAGATGCGCCGGATGGCAGTCAACGTGCTGGCGGTTGCGGTTAACGATCCCGCAAATCCAATGGATAGTCCAGTTTGAATCGAAAACGGAAGCGGAGGCTTTTCAGCAAAAGGAGGTATCAGATGCAGCGGTGTTCATGTCTAGTTCTACTCGCTTCGCTGGCCGTATGCGCGGTCACCTACGGACAAAACCTGCTAATTAACCCGGGATTTGACGACCCCCCGTTGTTTCCTCGGGCCACGGTCACGATATCCGGGGATGTGGCGGATGGGGATACCATTGAGATTGATATCAATGGCGTGAACCGCATCTATGAGTTCGATACCAATGCAAGCGCGACGTCGGGCAACGTCGCCGTTGACGTCAGCGCCGGCGTGGGCAAGGCGAACGCGAAGGCGGCCTTGACGACAGCGGTCAACGGCGACGCCGCCGGTCCCTGCACAGCCTCGGACGGCGGGACGGATAAGGTCCGTCTCACATGGAAGACCGGCGGTTCCTGTTCGCTTGCGAACACGAATGCCCACGACGCGAATAACACCATCTCAATTACCTCGCCATTCAGCTATCCGACGGGCATCAGCACCCTGAACGCCGACTTCCCGGGCTGGGATGATTCCACGGGCAGCGTTAAGCGGAACGACACCTTCGGCGGTCCGCCCTGCCTGAACCAGAGCCGGATGAGCTACTCGGGGCCGAACTTCACGCGGTACACCTACCAGACGGTGTCCGGCCTGCCGAGCGAGCAGTTCGATTACACATTCTCCGGCCAATGGGCGCATACCGTGGCCAACGACAACAACACAGTCACTTACACGGCCGAAGTACACGCCGGCACTGACCCCAACCTGAACCCGCTCACACCGGCACCGGGGTCGACAGGGTCGTATACCCTGACGGGATTCGCAGTCCATGACTGGTGGACTCCCTTTGCCGTCAACGTAAGCAAGCCCGCGGGCGTCACCGCGCTGACCGTCGTCTTGAGAACGGACGCCCACGACGATTGGAACGTCGCCTTGCACGTGGAGGATACTGCGCTGTTTCCGACCGACTGCCCGATCCTGCCGTCGATCACAGATATCTCACCGTTGTTCGGCGTGAGAAACACGAATCCACTGACACTTACGATCAACGGCACGGGCTTCGTGAGCGGCAGCACAACGGTCAAGCTCGTGAAATCTAACCAACCGGACATTGCGGGGACCAATGTCAATGTGGGGGGCAGCGGCACGAGCTTGACGGCCGACTTTGACCTGACAGGGGCGGCCCTGGGTCCCTGGACAGTGAGCATCGCGGTCGGCGGCTGCCCGCCGACTGTCGGCGCGCAACCGTTCACGGTGATCCTGCCTGCGTTCAGCAACGCGAGCTTCGAGTTGCCCGACCCGGAGACCTCCGGGTGCCCTGTGACGCCGCACGAAGGTGTGCCCACGGATTGGCTGGCCATCGCCACGGTCAGTTGGGAGCACGAGAACCGTCTCAACCGCAACGGTTGGGTGGAGGACGCCACGCTCGGCACGCTCCCATCTTGCCCGCCGCCGGACGGCCAACACTACGGGACTATGGCGACGGCCGGGGGCGTCTCCGGCGACAATTCCAAGTCCTACCAGACAATAGCGGTCACCAGCGGGGCGACTTACACCTTCAGCGGGTTCTTCGCGGGAAGCGGCAACAACACCGTGACCCTGCGGCTGCGCGAAGGCGGGCCCAACGGCTCCGAGATCGCCGCAACCACCGTGCACAGCGGCCTGGGAGCCTATGACTGGCGGTTCGCGTCCGTAAGCGGATCCGTCGTGGGCAACGTGATTACCGCCGAATGGGCCGTGCAAGCATTAGGGGGCGGACAGAATGCCGCTCATGCCGACGCCTTGGTCTTCGAGCAATGCACCGCCCCGATCAACGTAACGGGTGTGTCAACAACACCCGCACAGCCGATGAACACGGCCTCGGCCAACCCGACCACTCTGACCATCAACGGAACCGGGTTTGCCGGCACGCCGCTGGTTTGGCTGGTCGGGCGCGGCAAGATGTTGCCGGCCACCGTGACGTCGGTGAGCGAAGGTCTAATCACGGCCGACATCGACCTTACCGGCGAAGAGTCGGGCAGGTACGCGGTGATGGTCAAGCAGCAAGGCTGCGTCGACTCGTACGGTCCGCCGAACGTGGGTGAACCCGGTGTGCTGGTCATTGGCGAGTTCGTGAATGGAGGCCTTGAACTGCCAGACGCGCCCGTGAACCACGGCACCTGCACGCTGGGCGATCCGCCCAACCAGCCGCCACTGCCTGTCCCGGGTTTGCCGACAGGCTGGAGCAGCGATGCTCCGGACGGCGGCCTGTTCCGCGACGGGAACACTCCGCTGCCGCCCAACAATGGGTCGGCGTGCATCGTGTCCACCAACGGCGGGCACTACGGATCGATGAGTTACGGCGGTGGCGGAACCATGCGTGCCTGGCAGACCGTTGCGGTGAACCCGGGAGTCAGGTACGAGTTCAGCGGCGAGTTCAACGCCATCCCGACCGCAACCGTCACCCTGAGGATGCTCGACGGCGACGAAAATGGGGCCGAAATCGCTTCCGCGCCGGTCGCGCTCGTGTCAAATGCCTGGGCGCCCGGTTCGGTTGCGGGCATCGCTCCCACTTCAGGAGTCATGACCGTAGTATGGGAGCTGACGGTGACCGGCACCCTTCCGGATGTGGGCGGCCACGCCGACGGGTTCCAGCTCGCGTCAACCTGCAACGATCCGTTCGCGGATGCTGACGGCGACACTGACGTCGACCAGGCCGATTTCGCCGTGTTCCAGATCTGCTTTACGGGAACGGAAACCATAGCGAATAGAAAGACCAACCCGCCCCCATACCCCGAGTACTGCACCTGCTTCGATCGGGCCTTGAGTGACCCTGCGGTAATCGATCAGGCAGACCTGAACGCGTTCGAGGCCTGCGCGAGCGGGCCGGGGGTCCCGGCCACCTGCAACTGACCAGCGGCGCCGGCAAGTCCGGCTCGCTGACTGCAACTTCGACCGGCGGGGTCAGACACGACCCCGCCGGTCTTTTTCTGATCCCATCGCCGGCGTTGACCTCCTGCCATGCCCCCTTTACCTTGCCGCCATGTGCTCAGGGTTACTCTCCACGCCAACAGGCCGCGCGGCTGCGATTCAGCGATTCCTGCTCGTGACGCTGGTCATGCTCGCCCCAGGCTGCTCCGGGCTCCAGGGTTTGTTCAGGTGGTCTCGCGGCCTGCCGCCCACGATGGATCGCCTGGTGGCCGCCTATGATGACTTGGCCAACCGCAAGCTCCAGGTCATTGCCGATTGCGAGGATCCCGTCCAGGCCACGCTTTTCCGGCTCGATCCGGCCGACACGGGCGGACCCGTGGGTATAACGACGGACCGGGCCCAGCTTCAGACCGGCGTCGGCTCACTCAAAGTGACCTTTGCTCATGCGGGCGTGCGCCTGGTGTGCGGCTCGCACCCCGACAGCCAATGGGGCTTCCCCCGGGACTGGTCGAAGTACCACCTCTTCATACTGAGCGTCTACAGCCCCAGGCAGCTCGGCGGATTCATCATCTCCGCCCGGAGCGGCACCGATGTCGACCTGCGCTACGAGAACCCCCCTCTCCTGCTCAAACCCGGCTGGAACCTGATCCGCCTGGACCTCGGCGACATGGGCGAGCAGTTGGATCTGGCCAACATGCGAGACCTCGAGTTCCGCTGCGAACCGCTGGCCGCGCCCGTGGACCTTTTCTTCGATGACCTCATCCTGACCGACAACGCTCGCGACCTGTACTCGACGCCCGAGAAACTGCCCGGCGACCTGTACGTCCGTTCTGCCGGCCGGCGCCTCATCGTCGGGGCCGTCGATCGCTTTGAGCTGACCTTCTCGCGCGGACGCATCCGGCAGTGGCTTGATCTCGGGTTCGACAGGACGCGTATTCACAACCTCGTGGGCATCGGATCTCTCGGGCCCGATCCGATCCCCGCCGCGCACGGCCAATTCACTGCGAACGATGCCGACAATCCCGCCGGGCGGATGGGCGCCGGGACGACCCTGGAGACCTACCAGAGCCTGGTGAGCGCCAATGCGCTGCGCGTCGTCGTGCAGGGTGCGTGGCGGTTCACGCCCCCAAACGCCTCGCCGTCCGAGACCGACCCGTACAGCCGTTGGCTCTATTCCATCTACCGCGACGGCCGCGTTTACACGGAGTGCGTCGGCCTGCTTCCCGCCGCCGAGGCAACGGACCAGGTGGCTATGCGTTTCGCCTGCGACGGAGGCGCCGGCTTCCAGATCCGGATGGCCGCTTCATCGCAGGACGCCGCCTCGGCACAGGAGAGCTCGCCGGACGACTACCTGCTGTTCAGCCGTGCCGGCAAGGGCCAGAGTGACCTGTTGATCGTTCCGTACACAAGACCGACGGCCGGGGGCCGCCAGGACCGTACGGCCTCGCGGATCTCGGGCTCATGGCTCATGAACGCGGAAAACGGGGCTTACGCGTTCGGATTCCTGATCCGCGTCTGGCCGCCGGATATCGATTCGCCCGAGCAGGCCGCGCCCATGGCCGCCGACTACCGCCACCCCTTCCCGCTGCACATCGACGCCGGCCGCCTGGTCCGTACCGACCCCGGCGACTTTGATAACGACGGCTTCAGCGAGGCCCACGGATACTACGTGCTGCAACTCGACGGCAGCATCGCCAAGGTGCGGATCGACGGCGGCCGGACACTGCGTTTCTCGCCGGTGTTCAAGCTGGTCGACGTCGCCAACCGCGACGTCTGGGCTTACCTCGACGGCCGCCAGATCAGGGACATGATTCGCGACGAGGACGGTAACATCATCTTCGTGATTCCCGAAACCATCTCTCGCGAGGTACTGCTGGAAATCACGTCTCGAGCGGCCGGGGAAGAAGCCGGATGACGGGTGTGCGTCCGGAACGTCCGTGAATGGGCTGCGTCAATGGCTGACACCCGTGCTCGCAAACACCTCGCCGGCATTGTAGCTGCTGCGGACGAAGGGGCCGGCGGCAACGGCGTTGAAGCCAGTCCTTCGGGCCGTTGCGGCTATCTCGGCGAACTCCTCGGGCCTGTAGTAGCGAGCGACCGGCCAGTGTCTCGGGGAGGGCTGAAGGTACTGGCCGATGGTCACGATCTCGCAGCCCGCCTTTCGCAAATCGTTGAGGGTCTGTTCGATTTCCCCGGCCGTTTCGCCCATCCCGACCATCAGCCCGCTCTTGGTGGTGATGGACGGGTCGCACTGTCTGGCCAGCCGGAGCACCTGGAGCGAACGGCGGTAATCAGCGTGCGAGCGTATCTGAGGCGTCAGCCTTTCAACAGTCTCGATGTTGTGGTTGTAGACGTCCGGTTCTGCCTGGCACAGCCTGCTGATGCATTCCGGCCGTGCGTGGAAGTCGGGCGGAAGTACTTCGATTGTCGATTCCGGCAGCCGGGCGCGGACCTCGCGGACACAGGCCGCGAAATGGTTCGCCCCTTCATCAGGCAGGTCATCGCGGCTGACGCTGGTGATCACCACATGCTTGAGGCCGAGTGTTGCCGCCGCCTCGGCCAGCCTCCGCGGTTCGTCAGGCTGGGGTGGACCCGGGTGTCCGCCGGCCACCGCACAGAAGGCGCAGCTCCTCGTACAGATGTCCCCGAGGATCATGAAGGTGGCCGTCCGGCGCGACCAGCACTCCGTCACGTTCGGGCAGCGTGCCTCCCGGCAGACCGTGGCCACGCCGCTCGCCTCGACGACCGCTCGCGTCGCCAACATGGCGCTGTCCGGACGGGGACGTTTCAGCCATGGCGGCAACCGCCGCCGATGCAGTCGTCCTTGCTGATGGTCTTGAGAGTCCACCATGAGTCTCGAACGTCGTTTCCGGAAGCTCGCACACCCTGTCTCGCGACCGGCGCGGGCCTGTCTGTCGGACGCAGCCATGCCTATTGAATCCCCGGCCGGATACGTTTGCAAGCCGGCAACCCATCGAAGACCATACCGACATGAACACGAGGCGAAACTGCGGGATCATCCTGTTGCTGCCGTGCCTCGCGCTGGTCGGCGTCGCTTGCAGCCGGCAGCCTCCAAAGGTCACCGCCAGACAGGCCCGCGAGGTCATGGGAACGTTGGCGGAGGTCACGGCCGTCGGCGCTGACGACCAGACCGCCCAGATGGCCGTCGCGGCGGCTTTTGAGGCTCTGGACAAGGTGAACCTGCTCATGAGCGACTACCGCGACGACAGCGAGGTCGGACGGCTGAACCTGCTGCCCAGCGGCGAGCCTCTCACTATCGCGCCGGAGACATTCCTTGTGCTGCAACGGTCGGCCGACTTCTCGCAGGCCAGTCGCGGCGCTTTCGACATCACTTGTCGGCCGCTCGTGAAACTCTGGCAGGAGGCCGGGCGGCAGAATCGCCTGCCCGACGAGACGGCCATCGCAACCGCCGCGGCATCTGTCGGCTGGACCGGCCTGAGGCTCGACCCGTCAACCAGGCAGGTCACCAAGACAAGGGCCGGCATGCAGGTCGACCTCGGCGGCATCGCGAAGGGCTACTCGCTGGATCTGGCGGCCGAACGTATGCGCACGGCCGGCGCCCTCGCCGCCCTGGTGGATGTTGGCGGCGACATCGTGGCGATGGGTTCACAGGTCGACGGCTCACCGTGGAGGATCGGCATTCAGCACCCGCTTCACAGCGGACTGATTCTGAAACTGGCCCTGGCCGACCGGGCCGTGGCCACCTCCGGCAACCAGCAGCGATTCAACGTGATCGACGGCAGGCGATATTCGCACATCATCGACCCAAGATCCGGCCGCCCCGCCGAACAGGCCCCGAGCGTCACGGTCATCGCCCCTGACGGCATCTCCGCCGACGCATGGGCCACGGCTTTCAGCGTGCTGTCTCTCGAAGAAGGGCTCAAGAAGACACGAGACCTGCCCGGCGTCGAGGTCATGTGGGCGTGGGGCCATGGAGATAGCCCACAGATCGCCAAGACGCCCGGGTTCGATCAGTATGTGATTCCTTAAGTCAGGAGGCCACGGGCGAAGCCTGGCGCTCGTCGCTGGACGCTTCGTCCTCGGCCAGCATCTCGGCGTATTCGGGCTTCGGCTTGCCGAAGAACATCATGACACCGGCGGGACACTTGTCCATCGCTTTGCCAAGGTCCTCCTCACCGGTGTAGTTGTCGTAGTTCAGGTACGAAAGATTGTCGCGCACCTCGAACAGTTGCGCGAACAGCCGCTGGCAGGCCTTGCAGCCCATGCAGCCGACCTTGCACACCTGTTTCACGTTGCGGGCAGGCTCCTTGTTGGAGCAGGCCACCACCAGCATGCGGTCCTGCTTGAACGGAACCATCCGGATAACGTTGCGCGGGCAGGCCCTTACGCACGCCCCGCAACCGGTGCACTTCTCATAGTCCACGACCGGGCACCCCTCGATCATGTGCAGGGCGTCAAAAGGACAGGCCTTCGCACAGTCGCCGAAACCAAGGCAGCCGTAGGTGCAGGCCTGCGTCACGCCGACCACGTTCGCTTCCACACAACTGGCGACGCCGTCATAAGCCACCCGGCCAAGCTTGTCGCTCGTCTTGGCGCCGCAATGGACCACCGGCCGATACGGAAACGTCTGTACCACCTCGACGCCGAGAACGCGGGCGACCGCCTGCGCGGTCCGCGACCCCCCTACCGTACAGCCGTCCACGGGCGCCCGCTGCTCCACGACGGCCTTGGCGAAATCAGCACAGCCGGCGAAACCGCACCCGCCGCAGTTGGCGGCCGGGAGCACCTCCAGAACCATGCCGATCCGCGGGTCTTCATCGACGCGCAACTTTGCCTTCGCCACGCTCAACAGGGTGGCGAAAAGCAGCGTCAGGCAGAACAGCACGATTGCCGATATGACAACGACAGTCATTCCTCAGATTCCCCCATGCTACTTGCCCATGCCCGCGAAGCCCATGAACGCCAGCGACAGGATGCAGGCCGTCAGCAGCGTGATCGCCGGCCCCTGGAGGGCCTTGGGCACGTCGCTGAAACGCAGGTGCTCGCGGATCCCGGCCATGATCGTGATAGCCACCAGAAAGCCGATGCCGCCTCCGAAGGCGAAGACGGTGGACTTCAGCAGGCTGGCTTTGTAGATCTCGTTCATGTCGATCAGCAGGCACGCGCCCAGGATCGCACAATTGGTGGTGATCAGCGGCAGGAACACGCCGAAAGCCGTGTACAGGCTCGGGAAGAACTTCCGGAGATACATCTCGACCAGTTGCACCATGGCCGCGATGACCATGATGAACGCGACGTACTTGAGGAAATAGAGCGCCTCGGGGTTCCCCAGCCGCTCGCCGATGGGCGTCAGGACAGCGTGCACGATGAGCCAGGTCACGATGCCCGAGACGGTCATGACGAACGTCACGGCGCAGCCCATGCCGACGGCCATGTCCACCTTCCGTGACACCCCGAGAAACGGGCAGATGCCTAGAAACGTCGAGAAGACGAAGTTGTTGACCAGGGCGACACCGATGAAGACCGCGACGAGGGCACCGAACTCCATCACGCACCCCCTTTCGACGACCGCATGCGGAGTTGGGTGACAATTCCGATCACGACCCCGAGCGTCAGGAACGCCCCGGGTGGAAGGATCATGATCACCCAGGCGTGCGGTTCGAAGGCCTGGGGATCGAGCAGTGCGATCTTCCAGCCCGGCAGGGTAATGCTGCCGGAGCCGAGCACTTCGCGGACCACTCCGAGAAGCGTCAGAGCCAGGGTGAACCCGAGCCCGCAGCCGAGGGCATCGGCCAGCGACCGCAGGAGGCCATGCCTGGAAGCCACGACTTCGGCACGGGCGATGATGATGCAATTGACGATGATGAGCGGCACAAATGGGCCGAGCTTGAGGCTGACCTCGAACACGTAAGCCTTCAGCGTCAGATCAGCGATGGTCACGAAGGCGGCGATGGTCAGGGTGAAGATCAGGATGCGGACATGAGGCTGAATCGATCGCCGCAGCAGGCTGGTCACGAGGTTCGACATGGTGAGCACGAAGATGACCGCCGCCCCCATGACCAGGGCATTGTCCACCGAGTTGGTCACCGCCAGGGTGGGACACATCCCCAGCAATTGCACCAGGGCGGGATTGTTCCTCAGGATCCCGTCGGCAAACTGTTGAACGTTCGATCCGTTTCCATCGGCCATGAGCCTGTTCCTCGCAATCCAATCCGACGCCGTCGCCTACGGTTGCTTTTTCAGTTCGGGCCGCACTTTCTCAATCGCCCTGTTGGCCAGTCTGGTCACCGCGTCGCTCGAGATCGTCGCTCCGGTGACGGCCTGGACCTGGTTCTTCTCGGGCTTCGGCTCGCGCTTGACGACGCTGATCTGGGCGAGAGCGCTTAGACCCTGATACTGGTCGGCCCAGACGCAGTCGGACGGGCTGGCCGGTTCGGCGGCAATCTTGTTGCCCAGCCCGGGCGTCTCAACGTTTTCGATCACCTTGAGTCCGGTGATTTTCTCCGCGTCGGGTGAAAGCCCGATCACCGCGCGGATCTGATCCGCAAAGCCCATCCCCACCGCGTCGATCGCCCAGCCGACCAGCTTGCCGTTTGAATCCAGGCACTTGAAGACCTCCCGGTCGTAGCCGGCGACCGTCAGCTTCTCGGTCCTGGCCGTGCCCGCCACCACCTCGCCGATCGCGTCGTTAAGGGCCTTCTGCTGGTTGATCCGGATGGTCGGTTGAAGCGTGGTCTGAGCTCCGGCCAGCAAGGCCGCAAACACGATCCCCAGGAGCAGAATCAGCCAGGACTCGGCAACGAACTTGTTCATCCGACGCATCCTCCCTGCCTTCAGCTCTGCGGAACGTGACCGCCGAACGGCGTCGGGGCCGTCCATCGCTCGATCAGCGGCGTCAGCGCGTTCATGATCAGAATCGCGAACATCAGCCCTTCCGGGTAACCGCCGAAGAGCCGGATGAGCATGACCAGCACCCCTGCCCCGGCGCCGAAGATCCACCGCCCAAGGGGTGTAATCGGCGCTCCCACGTAATCGGTCGCGATGAAAAGGGCCCCGAAGAGCAATGCACCGCTGATAAGGTGATACAGGGCGGTGCCGTACCTCTCCGGGGCGACCTGGTGCGCGATCGCCGCGAAGACCATCGCCGACAGCAGCATCGCCAGCGGCGGGCGCCAATCCGCCGTGCGGCGAATCAGCAGATAGAGGCCCCCCACCAGGCACGCCAGGGCACTGGTCTCGCCGATACATCCGCCGACATTGCCCATGAAAAGCGACCCGAGGGCCGGCAGCGTGTCGCTGTGGAATTTTGCGGCCGCCAGCGGTGTGGCCCGGGTAACGGCGTCCACGCCGCCGATGGTCAGGAGCGTGTGCGGTTCGACCCAGGTGACCATCGCCACCGGGAAGCAGATCATCAGGAAGGCCCGGCCGACCATCGCCGGGTTGAACAGGTTGTGACCCAGGCCGCCGAAGATCGCCTTGCCCAGGCCGATCGCCACCACACCGCCCAGAAAAGCCATGTAGAGCGGGAGTCTCGGCGGGAGCGAAAACGCCAGGATCATGCCCGTGACGATCGCCGACCCGTCGATCAGCGAACTGAGACTGCGTCCGCGCATCATGTTCGCCACCGCCTCGGCCGCCAGGCACCCGAGAACCGTCAGCACCGTCAGCAGGAGGGCTCGCCCGTGATAGAAGAAGACGGCCGCCACCAACAGCGGCAGCAGGCCAAGCACGACGTCGAACATGATCCGCTGGGTGGACTCGCCGGCACTCAGGTGCGGCGCCGAACTGACCAGGAACTCGGCAGGCGTGCGCGGCTTGGCCTCTTCGGCCGCCGCAGGTGGAGCAGTCGGACTGTCACTCATTTCGGTTCAAGACTCCTTGCCGCGCCACAAGCCGCCATCCTGTACGCCACCCTGACGCCACGACGACATTGACGCTCACTTCTTCTGACCGGCGATCACTCGAGCCTGGTTCTTGCCGGCCCGGATGTACTGCGCCAGCGGGATGTGAGCGGGGCAGACGTACGAGCAACATCCGCACTCGCAACAGGCCATCATGTCGTATCTGTTCGCCAGGTCATAATCCCTGAACTTGACCGCGTGGGCGATCTTCGTCGGCGAAAGGTGCAGCGGGCAGTTGTCCACGCACCGGGCACATCGGACGCACGGGGTTTCCTGCCAATGCGTGGTCTCCTGCCCGGTCATGACCGTGATGCCGCCGGTGCCCTTGACCACCGGCACGTTGAGGTGCGGCACTGTCGGCCCCATCATCGGCCCGCCGGCGACGACCTTGACGGCGCTGGTCGTCAGCCCGCAGCCGCTGCCGATCAGATCCGAGAACAGCGTTCCGACCGGAACGAGCCAGTTGCCCGGCCGGCTGACACCCGCGCCGGTGACGGTCACCACCCGGTGCGTCAGCGGCAGGCCTCGGACCACCGCCCTGGCGATGCTGTGGGCCGTCGCCACGTTGATCATCACCACGCCGACATCCAGGGGCAGCCCTTTCGGGGCACTCGGCACGGTGCGCCCCAGCACCGCCGGAACAAGCTGCCGCTCTCCGCCCATCGGGTACTTCGTGGCACAAACCACCACCTCGATCGGACGGCCGCGAGCGGCTTTTCGCATGGCCTCGACGGCGTCGGGCTTGTTCTCCTCGATAGCCACGATGGTCCGCTTCACACCTGCGGCGTGAGCCGCCAGCTCCAGACCGATGATAATCGACTCGGGTGACTCGACCATCAGCCGATGGTCGGAGGTGAGATACGGTTCACACTCGCATCCGTTGAGAACAAGCGTGTCCACCGGTCTCTGCGGGTTGCGCTTCAGCTTAATGTGCGTCGGGAAAGTCGCTCCGCCAAGCCCCACCACGCCACAGCCCCGGATGGCCTGGCAGATGGCATCCGGTTCATACCGCGTCGGTTCAACATCATCCCATTTCCGGTCAAGAAAGCTTTCCAGGAAATCGGCCGGCAGCACCTGCCCGTTTTCGGCGGTTTTGATCGAGAGGGCCGGCACTCGCCGCCCGCTCGGCAGCAGAACCACCGTCGCGCCGCTCACCTTCCCATTGACGCTCGCGTGAATCGGCGCGGCCACGGGCGAATCGGTGTCCGCGATCTTCTGCCCGTAGATCACCTCGTCCTTGGGCTGAACCAGCGGGTTGCAGGCGGCACCGATATGCTGAACCATCGGTACGAGCAACTCGCTCCTGGGCACGAACAGACGGATCGCCTCCGCTTCCGAATAGTGCTTGCGGTGCGGGGGATGGATCCCCCTGGCGAAGCTCTTGTGCCCCGACAAGCGATCCCGCAATCCGCCCAACAGCATCTCACGCTCCTCCATTCGGTCCTGGCCGACGCCGTCCGAGCAGCGCCACAAGCCCCTTCGCCGCTGCAATACCGAGCACAAGGCCCGCCGCCAGGCCGGCCGCCTGCCCCGCGGCGCTGGCAGCCGATGCACCCTGGCCCCACAATCGGCCGCCCACAAAGGAGCCGCCGATGGCCGTTACGAGCGGCAACAGGAACACTACGGCTGAGGGCAGGGCAAACCGTGTGGCTTGATCAGATCCGCCGGAGCCTTCGGTGCTTCTCGCCGAGTCCAACAGGGGACATTCCTGGCCACCTTTGCAGTGACCGCAACCCATCCAGAACCGCTCCAGCCAATTCAACTTGATCTCCCGCGCCATGTTCAAGAGCACGTGGGCGTTTCGGAAACCCGAACCGATCCCGCAGGGAGTATTATCAATACTTATCCATCGGCAGTAAAGTGCAGGCGAGCCCAGCCCCGACCCACTCGCGAAAACGGGCTCGTCCCGGAGGCGGTGTGCCGCCGCTGATCGGTTTCAGGACAACGGGCCGGGCCAGGCCCGCCTGGTGTAGATCGGGTGACCTGGCCTGAACAGTGATGCTGCCAACATCGGTCTGAAGCGTCACCGCCGCGCCGCCTCCGTTGAGGGTGGCGACCACATGCGCAAACGTGTCCGTCGTAACCGTCGCGTCGGTGAAGTCGCTCTCGTCGAAGTAGACGGAACCCACCCCGGAGGACGCTTCGAGATCCGCGGCAACATCAACCGGCAGACGGACGACGACCGATCCGGCATCTGCATGAACGTTGACTTCGTCATCAGCCTGGAGGTCGGCAACGTCGACAACCGCTGACCCGGCCGAGGTCGTCACCGCCAGCGTTCCGGAGTGAGAGGTCACATCCACGCTTCCCGCATCGGTCTGGATGGTGAGTTTGGCCACACAATCACTCGCCCGGATCGAAGCGGCGGAACCGGTGAGCGAGCTTTCGGTGTCGAGGCCCGTGGCCCGGACCACCCCCGCCTCCTGCGTAGCCTGCACCGCGTGGCCGGGCGGCAGCGTGATCGTCAGCCGGTATTTCGCGACCCTGGCGTTCGACAAAATGCTGGTGATGGCCACATCATCGTCGCTGACCACCATGCTGAAATTTCCCCGGTTGGTCGTGGCCCCCGGAACAGCCGAGGCCGTGATTAGCAGGCGGTTGTCCTGCGCGGTAGGCTCGACGACGTCGACCTCCATCTCGGCCAGCAGATCCTGTGCTTCCTGCTCGGTGCCTGCGTAGGCCACGCGGACAATCCGAATCGTCGCCTCGGTGGCCGATTCGTCCACATTCACCGTCGTCGCCCCCAACTCGTTGGAAATGACGACCACTGCATCCGCCGGCAGGGCCATATTCTGAGTCTCCGTCGACGTGGCCGACTCCGGCGTGACGAACGTGATCGTGCAACTGG
Source organism: uncultured Planctomycetales bacterium (assembly GCA_964586235.1). Taxonomy (GTDB): domain Bacteria; phylum Planctomycetota; class Phycisphaerae; order UBA1845; family PWPN01; genus JAUCQB01. The sequence continues at coordinate 3,985 of CAZPIO010000090.1, read as the reverse complement.
GGGCCAGCATCAACGGGGTGCAGACGCACACAAGTGCTGTCGCGATTCCGAGAATACGGTTTCTCATGACGTGTCCTCCTCTGGGGTGTGCATTGCGAGACAACGATGGAACAGGAACCAGACACATATCATATCGGAAGCCGGGGTGTCTGCAGCACCTCGTTGGCGATTCCGAGCCAATGACGGGATCGCGTCACAGCATCGAGCGGCACTTTGGTATGCCCGCGGGATTGGCCACCTGCGCCGGGCAGTTCCACTCGGGGAGCCTCGACGGATCGTCTGTTGCGGGGCGGCCAGGGGGTGTGTCGCTCTTGAGCCGCCGCGCCTCGGGGCAGGGCGGGGTCCGTCGCCAGGCGAACCTTGAGGCCGGCCCCTGAAGGACTTGCATTTTGGGCGAAGATGGGTATGCTTAACTCGTGACTTTTTTCACGAACCCGGATGGGAAAGGTCAGCCGATTACCTTTCCGGGTCGACACGCCCAAGGGATGCCGCTGGATACGACCAGGCTACCCGGAGATGGGGTCCCCTAGGTAACCCGACCCCCAGAGAACCAGGGCGAAGGACGATGGGTATTGGCATCGTCTCTGGATATCCTGCTACCTTGCCCCGGATCGCTTACGGCTCCGGAGACGAGGAACCAGGCTCAGACTGCATGTATGAGTCAGACGAGGTAACGCATGAGTAACAGTACTCTCGAAAAGGCCGTCAGCGAAATCTGCCAGGCTTGCGGCAACGATCGTACGCGGATGATGGATATCTGCGAGGCAGTCCAGACCAGATTCGGATGCGTGTCGGGCGAGGCAATGGACCTGATCGCCCGTGAATGCAACTGCCCGCGCGTCGAGGTGGAGAGCGTCGTGTCTTTCTACGCCTTCTTCTCGGAGGAGCCCAAGGGCAAGATCGTGATCCGCCTCTGCGACGACATCGTCGACCGGATGCACGGCTGCGACCGCGTGGCCAAGGCGCTTTCGCGGGAGCTGGGCATCGCGTTCGGCGAGACAACGCCGTGCGGCAACTTCACGCTGGAACGCACGCCCTGCATCGGCATGTGCGACCAGGCTCCGGCGGCGCTGGTCAACGACGTGGTGGTCCCCAAGCTCACGCCGAACGGCGCACGCCTCATGGTCAGGCAGCTCAAAGAACACATGGACCCTCGCAAACTGGTCCGCAAGCTCGGTGACGGTAAGAACGCCGACGACCTCATCCGGGCCGCCGTTCACAACAATATTCGCAGGAAAGGCCCGGTCATCTTCGCGGACTTCGAGTCCGGCGCCGGTCTGAGAAATGCCCTGGCCATGACCCCGGCCGAGGTGATCCGCAACGTGAAGACGGCCCGCCTCCGCGGGCGCGGCGGCGCGGGCTTCCCGACGGGCATGAAATGGGAGTTCACCCGCGCTTCGCAGGGTGAGCACAAGTTCATCATCTGCAATGGCGACGAGGGCGAACCGGGGACCTTCAAGGACCGGGTGTTATTCACCGAATGCGCCGATATGCTCTTCGAGGGTATGACCATCGCCGGGTACGCAATCGGTGCCGACAATGGCATTCTGTATCTCCGCGGGGAGTATGCATACCTGAAAGCCTATCTCGAAAGCATCCTGGCCGAGCGGCGCGAGAAAAACCTCCTCGGGCGGGATATCCGCGGAACGAGCGGCTTCAACTTCGACATTCGCATCCAGATGGGCGCGGGGGCGTACATCTGCGGCGAGGAAACTTCGCTGATCAGCTCCTGCGAGGGGCTGCGAGGCGATCCGAAGAACCGCCCGCCGTTCCCGGCACAGAAGGGCTATCTGGGTTACCCGACAGTGGTCAACAACGTCGAGACCTTCTGCTGTGTGTCGCGGATCCTGGACCGTGGAGCCGGCTGGTTTGCCGAGATGGGCTCGAAAGGCAGCCCCGGTACCAAGCTGCTCAGCGTTTCCGGCGACTGCAAAGCACCCGGGGTCTTCGAGGTCCCCTTCGGCACGACGCTCAAGGAAGTCCTCGATATGGCCAAGGCCAACGACACGATCGCGGTGCAGGTCGGCGGACCGAGCGGCCAGCTTGTCCCGGCCAAGGACTTCGGCCGCCAGATCTGCTACGATGACCTGGCCACGGGCGGGGCAATCATCGTGTTCGGCAAGGGACGCGATCTGCTCGAGGTCGTCGAATACTACGTCGATTTCTTCGTCGAGGAAGGCTGCGGCTACTGCACGCCATGCCGCGTCGGCAACGTGCTGCTCAAGGAGCGGATCGAGAAGCTTCTGCACGGCAAGGGCGAGCCGGGCGACCTCGACTACCTGAAGGACCTCGGCGAGACGATGAAAACGATGAGCCGCTGCGGCCTCGGCCAGACCGCGGCCAACCCCGTCCTGACCAGCCTGGCGAACTTCCCCGAGGCGTACCAGGTCCGCGTCAAGGAGCATAAGACGATCTTCCAGCCGACCTTCGACATCAAGGCGGCGGTGGCCGGCGCCGAGAAACTGGCCGGGCGCAAATCGGTTGTTTATGCGGGTAAGTGACCCGAGGAAGCGATATGAGCAATACGTTCACGTTCACGATTGACGGCGTCGAGGTCCAGGCCGAGCCTGGCCAGACGATCCTCGAAGCGGCCGATGCCGCCGGGATCTACATCCCGCGGCTCTGCTGGATGAAGGGCCTGACTCCCTACGGGTCATGCCGGGTCTGCACGGTGATGGTCAACGGCCGTCCCCAGGCCGCGTGCACCCAGCCGGCGGCTCCGGGGGCGGTGGTCCTTAATGAGACTGACAAGCTCAAGGCGTTCCGCAGGAACATCATCGACATGCTCTTCGTCGAAGGCAACCACTTCTGCATGTTCTGCGAGAAGAGCGGCAACTGCGAACTGCAGGCCATGGCCTATCGACTGGGCATCACCGCACCGAAATACCCCTACCAGAATCCGGACCGGGACGTCGACGCATCTCATCCGGATATCTTCATCGATCGCAACCGCTGCATCCTGTGCGCCCGGTGTGTCCGCGCATCGCGCGATCTGGACGGCAAGAACGTGTTCCAGTTCGTCGGCCGAGGCAAGGACAAGAAGGTGGGCATCAATGCCACGGCGCGGCTGAAGGACACCAGCCTCGACGTCACCGACAAGGCGGTCGATGCGTGCCCCGTCGGCGCGATCCTGAAGAAGCACGTGGGCTACGCCGTTCCCGTCGGCAAGCGTCTGTACGACCAGAAGCCCATCGGTTCGGACATCGAGGCCGCCCGGGCGGGTAAGTGAGGTATACGTAAATGGCTAAACCGAGAATCGCAACGACATCCCTGGCCGGCTGCTTCGGCTGCCACATGGCCATCCTCGACATCGACGACCGCATTCTGAAGCTCGTCGAGCTGGTCGATTTCGATAAGTCGCCCGTGGACGATATCAAGGAATTCACCGGGCACTGCGCCGTCGGCCTGGTCGAGGGCGGCTGCTGCAACGAGGAAAACGTCCACGTGCTGCAGGATTTCCGCGAGCACTGCGACATTCTGATTTCGCTGGGCGACTGCGCGATCATGGGCGGCATCCCGGCGCTGCGAAACAACATCCCGCTGCAGGAGTGCCTCGAGGAGGCGTACCTGAAGTGCCCGACTTGCCACAACCCGTCGGGCAAGATACCCAACGACCCCGAGATCCCCCTGCTGCTGAACAAGGTTTACCCGTGCCACGAAGTGGTGAAGATCGACTACCACCTCCCCGGATGCCCGCCGTCGGCGGACACCATCTGGCTGGCGCTGGTCGCCCTGTTGAACAACAAACCGATGGATTTGCCTTACCAACTGATCAAGTACGATTGAGATCGGAGGATAATCGTGTCCGCAGCAACCAAGAGCACCAAGAAGATCACTATCATGCCGGTGACCCGGGTTGAGGGTCACGGCAAGGTGACGATCCTGCTCGACCAGAAGAACCAAGTCAAGCAGGCCCGGTTGCACATCGTCGAGTTCCGCGGTTTCGAGCGGTTCATTCAGGGCCGGCCCTACTGGGAAGTGCCCG
>CAZPIO010000089.1:0-31109 GCA_964586235.1 uncultured Planctomycetales bacterium | reverse complement strand
AAGAACAAGGTGGACCTGAGAAATGGCGGGACTTACTCCGGCTGCACAACGGCCGCGTTGACGGTTCTGAACGTGGACGGCAACGACGCGGCGGACTACCGGTGCGTGGTCAGCAGCAGTTACGGCAGTGTCATCTCCGACGAGGCCTGCCTGACCATCAATTCGTGCATCCCCTCCGCGGGCCTGCAGAACGGCGACTTTGAGAATTGGCCGTCCGGCCTGGTTGCTCCGAACTGGACGGGGGCATACAGCGAGGCTGTGGCCAACCAGTTCGTGAGATCGACTTCCATTGTCAGACCGGGTGGTTCAACACTGGCTCAAGGAGTCAGAGCCCGCGATGCCAGCGGCGCGTGGGCTCACGTCTACCAGGGGTTCGACACCCACGTCGGCGACGCGCTCACCATACTGGCCTACGCCTATCCCACCGCGGCCTCGTCGGGGGTCAACCCGCAGGTGGGGGTGAACACGTCCAGCGCCCGGCCGAGCAGTTGGCTTTACACGCTGAGCAGCTTTACCAAGAACACGTGGTGCACCGTAGGACCGCTCGGATGCAACGCAACGGCTGCAACTACGTACCTGTTCCTTGATGTCAAGCGAGTGGGCGCCGTGGACACGACGACATACTGGGACGATGTTGCCGTCTATCACGCATACGTACCCCCGGCACCGGCGGTCGGCAATCCGACGAGCACCACTCTTAACGTGGATGTCGACGCAGGCTGCAACGTGGCCAATCACGGTGCCGAGTACGCCATCAGCATCGGCGGCGGTGCGTACACGCTGGGAACGCACTGGGTGCAGGCGAACGGCACCGTAGCCGCGGGTCCCATCTGGCAGACCGATGCAGCGTGGGGAACCAGGACAGTCAGCGGGCTGGTGACCGACACGACCTACACGTTCAAGGTCAAAGCCCGTTATAGCAGCACCTATACCCAGGAAACGAATCTCGGACCCGGCGTGGACGGTACGACCGGCAGCGGGACGCCCGCGCAGCCGACCATCACCCAGCATCCCGCAGCCCAGAGCGTCTGTCCGGGCGGAACGGCGGTGTTCAGCGTCGCCGCCACTGGCGACGCGCCACTTAGCTATCAGTGGCAGAAGAACAGCAGCGACGTGGCCGACGGCGGGCACTATTCCGGCGTGACCACGAGCACGCTGACGGTTTCAATCGCTGATGTCGGCGACGCCGCCGGCTATCGCTGCATGGTCAGCAACGGCGCGGGCACGGCGACTTCCAACCCTGCGAGCCTGACCTTGAAGGCCGCGACCGCCGTCACGCAGCACCCGCAGTCCCAGTCCGTGGCCGCCGGGGACACGGCCGTCTTCAGCGTCGCCGGCACGGGCGAAGGAACGCTTGGCTACCAGTGGCAGAAGGACAGCGTCAACCTGTCGGACGGCGGCCATTACAGCGGAGTGACCACGGACACCCTGACCGTCTCCGCCGCTGACAGCAGCGATGCCGGGGACTATCGCTGCGTGATCACTGGCGGCTGCGGGGGCGCGACCTCGAACCAGGCCATGTTGACCGTCGGCCCCCTGCCGGTGCCCGGGGATTTCGATGGTGACGGCGACGTCGACCAGGAGGACTTCGGGGTGCTGCAGCGCTGTCTGGCCACGCCCCTGCCTCCGATCGAGCCGGGTTGTCCCGACGCCGATCTCGATCAGGATGGCCTCAACTCGATCACCCAGTCGGACCTGGCCGTGTTCCTTCAGTGTATGACTGGACCGGGACTTCCCGGCGATCCGGAATGCGCGAATTGAGCTTGAAGCATGGACCCCCAACAGTCGGAGAGACAAAATGGCCAAGCCTGAGGTCAGCACCCCTCGTGGGGCACACCGCCTTCTGGCCGTGCTGGCGATTGCCGCCGCATGGACCGGGCTCCAAACGCCCGAACCGGCGAATGCCGCCGTGACACTGCTGGGCGTCCAGTATCAGCAGGACGATCCGTTTTCCGAGTACCAGTGTTACTACAACGACAAGAACTACCCGACAAGCTGCAGTGTGTCTCTCCTGGGTGCCAATGCTCACGTGTTCATCAAGAATGAGGGGACATCGGCAGTCACCCTCGACGATGTCAACTTCGCCGGGTACGGCCTAGTGTACGCCCTCCGGGAGAAAGCTTTGGGAGACCATATCTGCAACAGCCTGTGGTTTCGCTGGTGGCCCACCCTGCCCCAGGACATCGTTGCTGCCGGGGAACCCGCCTGGTACAAGATGGACCCGGCCTCGATCCCGGCCGGCGGCGTCGGGCAGGTCATCGTTCGACTGCGGCGGATTCCGACCACGGCAACTCTCGCCCTCGGCGTCGACACCTCGGCCAACACGCTCAATGCGACCCTGATCGTCGACCCCGATGCACCTGAGTTGGCGAGCATCGGCTACTCCCAGGACCTGACAAAAGCGTACCTCTACTGGCGGCGGACAGGCGGGGCCGCTCCCGTCACGGTCATGATGGATGGCATCGACGTAAGCCCGATCACGACCACGGTCGGCGACGCGTTTACCAACTACGCGGTGTCGGTCATCTCGCTGCCCTCGGCCCTGATCGAAATGTCGTACCATGTCTACCAGGGTATTTACTCCGATGCCGAAACGGCGACGGGGGGAATCCGGACGTGGGTGAACCCCTTCATCTACTGTTCGTGGGCCGCGTTCGAGACGGACAATGTGACCGAGGCCCGGGCATGGATGGATACTTGCCAGGACCGCGGCCTCAACACTTTGGAGATGAACAGTGCGTCCAGTGGACTCATGAATTATTTCGGAACGGGCGAAGGAAAGGCATATGCCGACAGCCACAACTACGGCTTCATCAAGGACGACAACAACTGGGGCCACTGGAGCAACAACCCCCGGATGTGGTACATCGATGAGGAGCCGGACGGCGAAGAAGCCAAGGTAGTGCAGAATTTCTGCGGGGGTCAGTATCAGTTTCCTTGTTTCTCAAACCAGGCCGGCACGATGGGCATGCATCACATCGATCGAGGCGAGGAACTCCGCGCCATCAAGAACCGCCCGACCACGATCGACATGAATGGCAGTTGGAAGCCGTGGTCCTGGTACGCCTACGGGCAGCTTTCCGATGCGCTGGAAGTCAACAACTACCTCCAACCTCACACGCGGAAGGCCTACGACAGCGACCCGGACGACGAGTGCGGACATCCCGGAAGCCTGCCGCTCTACGACAGCGCCATGGCGATCTACGCCACTGCGCTGGCAGGCGCGCGAGCGGCCGAGCCGAATCCATTCCGGCAGTTGCTGCACTCATGTCAGTTGAATGTGTCGTGCGACCTGCCTCAATGGGACTGGGCGCACCCGAAATGCAAACGTTTGGAGGCGTACTACGCCCTGGCCGCGGGGGCCAAAGGACTCGGCTATTGGTGGTTCAAGAAGAACCCCAGCGCTTCCAACGGTCTGGGCGACGACAATCTGCAGGCCCAGGACCCGGCCCTCTGGGAGGAAATCGGCCTGATCGGTGCCGAGACCAAGTTCCTTGGGCCATACCTGGTCAGCAGTCATCCGGTGGATGCGGACGTCGTCGGCAGCACCAACGTCTGGGTGAAAACTCTGGCCTGGGGCACGGGCTCGCTCATCCTGTTCATCGTGAACGACAACTACTGGCTGGATGAGGATTACCACAACACCCCGATCGCCAGCGCGACGGTGACACTCGGCCTGCCCGCCTGGATGCTTTCCTCTCCCATGGCCTTTGAGGTCGGCAGGACGGGGCTTGGCAACGTGGCCACGTCGCGCAACGGCAACAATCTGATCCTGTCGCTGGGCACGCTGGACGTCGCCAAGATCGTGTTCGTCACTGTCGATCCGCAATTGAGAATGACCCTCCAGCAGCGGTACGATACCACTGTATGGCCGGGGATCTGCAACTTCGCACCGAGTGTCTGCTCGTCAAACACCAGCCCGCCGACCATCGTCGTGCAGCCGTCGAACAAGAGCGGCCCGGCGGGCGGATCGGCCACTTTTGCGGTGACCGCCAACGGCGGCAGCCCGTTCAGCTTCCAATGGCAGAAGAACGGATCCACCCTGACCGACGGCGGGCACTACTCGGGGTGCAACACGTTCGCGCTGACGGTTTCCTCGGTCAGCAGCAGCGACGAAGGGGCTTATCGCTGCGTGGTCACCAACCCTTATGGCTCGGTGGTTACGAACGCGGCGATGCTGGCGATCTCCACGGTGACGATCACGCAGCAGCCGTCGGCGCAGTATGCCTGCCCGGGCTCGAGTGCCCAGTTCACAGTCGCGGCGACCGGACAGGGGACACTCACATATCAGTGGCAGAAAGACCAGGTGGACCTGACCAACGGCGGGCACTATTCGGGCTGCACCACGGCAACGCTGACGGTGTCCAACGCGGGCAGCAGCGAAGAGGGCAACTACCGCTGCGCCGTTACGGATAACTCGGGCACCGCCTACTCCAATGAGGCGGCACTGACGATCCAGGCCGGAGTGACGATTACGCAGCAGCCGTCGTCCCAGTTGGTCGTGGCGGGCGGGACGGCCCAGCTCACCGTCGCGGCGGCCGGCTCGGGCACGCTGCTGTACCAGTGGCAGAAGAACCAGGTCAATCTCTCCGATGGCGGGCACTACTCGGGCTGCACGACGGCCACGCTGACCGTATCCAACGCAGACGACAACGACGTGGGCGGCTACCACTGCCTCGTCACTGACGACTGCAGCAGCACCAACTCCAACGAGGCGGAACTCACCATTGACACCTGCGGGATCGCAATCATCTTCCAGAACGGCGACTTCGAGAACTGGCCGTCCGGCAGCGTTGCCCCGAACTGGACGGGTGCATACAACGAGGCCGTGGCCGGCCAGTTTGTGAGATCGACCTCAATCGTCAGGGGCGGGGCGCTGGCCCAGGGGGTCAGAGCTCGCGACGCGGTCGGTGCCTGGGCCCATGTGTATCAGGGGTTCGACACAAACGTCGGGGATGCGCTCACCATACTGGCCTACGCGTATCCCACCGCCGCTTCGTCGGGCGTCAACCCGCAGGTGGGCGTGAACACGTCCAGCGCCCGGCCGAGCAGTTGGCTTTACACGCTGAGCAGCTTCACCAAGAACACATGGTCTGCGATCGGGCCGCTGACACACAAGGCCACGGGAACCACCACCTGTTTATTCCTGGATGTCAAGAGGGTCGGCCCGGTGGACACGACCACCTACTGGGACGACATATCGGTGTATCACGCGCACGTTCCGCCGGGGCCGGCGGTGGCGAATCCGACAAGCACGAGTCTCGATGTGAACGTTAGCCCAGGCTGCAATGTGACCAATCCCAGTGCCGAGTGTGCCATCAGCATCGGCGGCGGCGCCTACACATTGGGAACGCACTGGGTGCAGACGGACGGCACCGTGGCCGCCGGTCCCATCTGGCAGACCGACGCAGCGTGGGGAACCAGGACGGTCAGCGGGCTGGTAACCGACACGACCTACACGTTCAAGGTCAAAGCCCGCTATAGCAGCACCTATACCCAGGAAACGAATCTCGGACCCGGCGTGGACGGTACGACCGGCAGCGGGACACCCGCGCAGCCGACCATCACCCAGCATCCCGCACCCCAGAGCGTCTGTCCGGGCGGAACGGCCGTGTTCAGCGTCGCCGCCACTGGCGACGCTCCACTCAGCTATCAGTGGCAGAAGAACAGCAGCGATCTGGGCGATGGCGGGCACTGTTCCGGCGTGACCACGGCCACGCTGACGGTTTCGAACGCGGATGCCGGCGACGCCGCCGGCTATCGCTGCGTGATCGGCAACGGCGCGGGCACGGCGACTTCCAACCCCGCGAGCCTGACCTTGAAGGCCGCGACCGCGGTCACTCAGCACCCGCAGTCCCAGTCCGTGGCCGCCGGGGACACGGCCGTCCTCACCGTCGCCGGCATGGGCGAAGGAACGCTTGGCTACCAGTGGCAGAAGGACAGCGTCAACCTGTCGGACGGCGGCCATTACAGCGGAGTGACCACGGACACCCTGACCGTCTCCGCCGCTGACAGCAGCGATGCCGGGGACTATCGCTGCGTGATCACTGGCGGCTGCGGGGGCGCGACCTCGAACCAGGCCATGTTGACCGTCGGCCCCCTGCCGGTGCCCGGGGATTTCGATGGTGACGGCGACGTCGACCAGGAGGACTTCGGGGTGCTGCAGCGCTGTCTGGCCACGCCCCTGCCTCCGATCGAGCCGGGTTGTCCCGACGCCGACCTCAACAAGGATGGTGTCAGCTCCATCAACCAGTTGGACCTGGCCGTTTTTCTGCAGTGCCTGAGCGGACCAGAGATTCCCGGCGATCCGGATTGCGCGAATTGAGTTTGAAGCATGGACTCCCAACAGTCGGAGAGACAGAATGGCCAAGCCTGAGGTCAGCATCCCTCGTGGGGCACACCGCCTGGTGGCCGTGCTGGCGATTGCCGCCGCATGGACCGGGCTCCAAACGCCCAAACCGGCCAGCGCCGCCGTGACGCTGTTGGGTGTCCAGTATCAGCAGGACAATCCGTACACGGAGTATCAGTGCATCTGGCACGACCGGAACTACCCGACGGACTGCGGCGCGGTCGTTGGAGGCTCCAACATCCATGCTTACCTCAAGAATACCGGTGCGTCGTCGGTGACGGTCAGTGATGCCACCTTGGCCGGCTACAGCCTGAAGACCGTCATCAAGAGGAGCTCGACGTACCACAACGCCAACAGCATCTATTTCTACTGGGACAATCCGCCCCAGAGTATCCTCGATGCGGGCGAGCCGGTCTGGTACAAGGCCGATCCCTCCACGATCCCGCCCGGCGGAGTAGCGCAGGTTGTGGTGCGACTGCGGCATGTTCCGGTAACTCAGCCGGTCAGCCTCGGGATCGTCACCTCCGGCGGCTCGGTGAGCGCGACTATTCCGGTCGATGCCAACGCACCGCAACTGGCCAGCGTGGGTTTCTCGCAGGACCGCACGAAGGTGTATCTCCACTGGCGGCGCGCCGGCGGAGCGGCCCCGACTACCATCAAAATGGACGGCGTCGACGTGACAGCCAACACCATCACGGTCGGCGACCCGTCGGTCAATTTCGCCGCCTCGGTGCTGACACTGGGCTCGGCCCTGCCCCAAGGTTCATACCACGTTTATCAGGGTATTTACACCGACGGCAAGACGGCGACGGCGTCGTTACGGACGTGGGGCCACGAGTTCATTCATGCCACGTGGTACACGTTCCCGATCGCCGACGGCGACTACGATGCGGCCCGGGCCTGGATCGATGACGCGACGAATCGCGGCGTCAACGCGGTCGAGAACCAGATGCCCAGCGGTCTCTCGAGCTTTCTCTCGTCAGGTGCAGGAGAAGCGTATGCGGCGGCTCGCGGTTACGGGGCAATTGCGTGGAGCGCCCCCGTCGGCTTCGATCCGATCATGTGGTTCCTCGACGACGAACCCGATGGCGAGGAAGACAAGCTCGAATGCGGCACGGGGCTGAAGCTGCCCTGCGGCAGCGGGCACGACACCGGCGTCCTGGCCATGCTCAACATCGAGAAAGGCGAGAACTGGCGAAAATATAATTCGACCATACCGACCACGGTCAACATGAACGGCACGCTCAAGCCGGACAACTACTATTCCTACGGGCAGGCGGTCGACTGTCTGCAGGTCGATCCCTACTATCAGGCGCGATTGAGGGACAGCTATTTTGACTATCCCCAGCGGATACCGCTCTACGAGAAGGCCACGTATATCTACGCGGTCTCACTGGCGACGACGACGTCGGCCGAGCCCAATCCGTCTCACGTGATCCTGTACTCGTGCAAGCAGACAGATGCCAGTGGAGCCTGGCCGTACCCCACGCGGGAGTCCAAGCGGATCGAGTTCTATTACGCCCTGGCCGCCGGAGCCAAAGGCATCAGCTACTGGTGGTTCAAGACACCCAACGGCCTCGGCACCAAAGAGCCGGATGCCCTCGCCATGTGGTATGAAGTCGGCCTGCTCGGTAACGAAGTCAAGACCATCTCGCCTCTGCTGGTGACGAGCCATCCGGTCGCCATGACGCTCACGCCGAGCACCGGCGTCTGGGCAAAGGCGCTGGCGTCCGGCACCGAGACGATCATCCTGCTCGTGGTGAACGACGACTACTACAATGATCCCAGCGGCTGCCATTACAACTCCAAGAGCAACGCCAGCGTGGTGGCCACGCTGCCGTCGTGGATGCGGTCGCCCGCCCCCACCGCGTTCGAGGTCCGACCTAGCGGGCTTCACAACGTGACCACATCGCTCAACGGAGGCAATCTGACGGTATCCCTGGGCACGCTGGACCTCACCCGGATGATCGTCATCACCACCAACCCGCAGTTGCGGTCGATCATCCAGCAACGTTACGAGGAGAAGGTCTGGCCGGGCGTCTGCGCCTTTGCACCGGAACATTGCCTGCCGCAGAACAACCCTCCGAGCATCACCCAACACCCGTCGAACCAGACCGTTCCCCAGGGCGGATCGGCCAGCTTCACCGTCGGCGCGACAGGCAGCAGCCCGTTGAGCTACCAGTGGCAGAAGGACGGCTCGGACCTCACCGACGGCGGGCACTACTCGGGCTGCACTACGCCGACGCTGACGATCACGTCGGCCGATAGCACCGATGCGGCGGGCTATCGCTGCGTGGCGACCAACTCATACGGGTCGGCCACCTCGAGCGCAGCCACGCTGACGATCAGCGCTCCGGCCGCACCGACGATCACCCTGCAGCCGTCGAATCAGTCGGTGATGCCGGGCGGCACGGCGGCGTTCACCGTGGCCGCGACGGGGAGCATGCCGCTGTCCTACCAGTGGCAGAAAAGCCAAGTGGATCTTGCCGACGGCGGGCACTGCTCCGGCGCAACGACGGCGACACTCACCGTCTCCAATGCCGACAGCGGCGACGAGGCCGCCTACCGGTGCATCGTCACCAACAGCTATGGCGGGGCCACCTCCGATGAGGGGACCCTGACTGTCAGCACCTGCACCACCCCCACTCTGCTGAACGGCAACTTCGAGGGCGGCAACACCGGCGGCATTGGAGCGAACTGGACGGGGTACACACGACCTGCAGTTCCCTCCTTCATCGCCTACACCGTACAAACCGCATCGCCGCCCGAAGGCCTTCAGTACCAGCAGATCCAGACTTCCTATGTTGCCTCGGGCGGGGCCGGCGTTTACCAGGTGGTGGCCGGGTGCACCAGCGGCGCGACCTACCGCATCCAGGGCTCCTTCAGGACCAACTCCGCCAGCGGGCGGGCGACGGTCAAGTGCGCCCCCAATGGCAGCACCTCGTACAGCGATGCAATTGAGCTGACTCCGGCGGCCAGCACCACGAGCAGCAGTTGGAGCACCTTCAGCGGAACGGTGACCGCAACGGCGTCATCGATCACTCTCTTCCTCGATTGCCAGACTCACCTGGTGGTCGCCGGGGACGGCAAAGCGGCTGCTTTTGACAACATCACTGTGACATGTGTCGCGCCAACGGGCCCGATCATCACCCAACACCCCAGCGCCCAGAGCGTCTGTCCGGGCGGAACGGCCGTCTTCAGTGTCACCGCCGCGGGCGACCCTCCACTTAGCCGTCAGTGGCAGAAGAATGCGGCCGACCTGACTGACGACGGCCACTACTCCGGCGTCACCACCAGCACGCTCACCGTCTCAAGTGCCGATGCCAGCGACGCCGCGGCCTACCGCTGCGTGGTCAGCAACGGCTCGGGCAGCGTGAATTCGAACCCGGCAAATCTGACGCTGAAAGCCGCGACCGCCGTCACCCTGCACCCCCAGCCCCAGAACGTGCCCGCGGGTGGCATCGCCATGCTCACCGTGGCCGCCACCGGTGACGGAACACTCAGCTACCAGTGGCAGAAGAACAGCGTGGATCTGGCCGATGGCGGCCGTTACAGCGGGGTGACGACCGACACCCTGACTGTCTCCGACGCCGACGGCGGCGATGCCGCGGACTACCGCTGTGTGATCACCGCCGGCTGCGGCAGCGCCACTTCGGATCCGGCCACTTTGACCGTCGGGACTCCGCCGGTTCCCGGAGACTTCGATCACGACGACGACGTCGACCAGGAGGATTTCGGGCACATGCAGCACTGCCTGGATACGGTGGCCCCACCGACCGATCCGGACTGTGCCGACGCCAATCTCGACAACGATACCGCCGGCCACGTGAATCAGACAGATTTGCTGGTATTCCTGGGATGCTTGAGCGGACCCGGTGTCGCAGGTAATCCGGACTGCGTGAATTGAGGCCGTGCTCGCGTGAGGAGAGGAAATCGCATGTCGAAAGACTTTCAGTTCGTCCTTGCCTGCATCCTGGCGATGACTGTGGCCGTCGGCATGGATCCAGGCACGGCCGGGGGCGCCGTTTCGGTCATCGGCGTCCAGTACCAGCAGGACAACCCTTATGAGGAGTACCTGTGCTGGTACCACTATGGCAACTACCCCACCTCTTGCGGCGTCGCGGTTGCCGGCTCCAACGTCCACGTCTTCCTGAAGAACACCGGCGGCTCGTCGGTGACCATCAACGACGTAACTCTCGGCGGTTACAGTCTGAAAACGGTACTCAAACGCAACACCAACTTCCATGACGCCAACAGCATCTACTTCTACTGGGACGATCCGCCCCAGGACATCCTGAATGCGGGTGAACCGGTCTGGTACAGGCTCGACCCGAACCCGATCCCGGCCGGCGGTGTCGCCCGGGTCGTGGTCCGGTTGCGGTCTGTCCCGGTGACGCGGCCGGTCAGCCTCGGGCTGGTCACCTCGGCTGGTACGGTCAGCGTGGCCGTGCCGGTCGACGCAAGCGACCCGGTGCTGGCCAGCGTGGGATTCTCCCCGGATCGGACCCAGGTGTACCTGCACTGGAGGCGTAGCGGCGGGGCGGCCCCAGCCTCCATTCTGATGGACGGGGTCGACGTGACCGCCAACGCCACCACTGCCGGCGATCCGACCGTTAATTACGCAGTGACTGTTCTACAATTCGCCGCCCCGCTGGCAAACATGTCGTATCACGTGTACCAGGGCGTCTACTCGGACGGCAAGACGGCGACGGGCTCGCTCCGGACGTGGGTCAACCGCTTCATATACGGCACCTGGGGCGTGCGGGACATTCCTGATAACGACGACGCCGCTGCCAGAGCGTGGATTGATGAATGTGAGGACCACGGTGTCAACGCCTACGTCATGAACAGTTCCGGCGGCCTGCAGGATTTCATGGCTACATCCGCAGGCCGCGACTATGCGGAAGCCCACGACTACGGCTACGTCAAGGACAGCAACGTCTGGGGAACCAATCCGCGGATGTGGTTTATCGACGACGAGCCCGATATCGAGGAAGGCAACATCGACTGCGGCACGGGCATGAGGATTCCGTGCGGCGGAGGACATACGACCGGGATCCTGGGTTTGCATCTCCTCGAATACGGCGAGACCCTCAGGGCAGTCAATCCCTCGGCACCGACCACGATCAACCTCGACGGCAATTTCAAGCCGGACGGCTGGTATGCCTACGGGCAGCTCGCCGACGTGATGATGATGGACTCGTACTACGAACAGGAGATGGCGGGCAACCACTGGTATCACCCCGAGCGAGACCCACTCTACACCAAGCCCACGTCGATCTACGCTGCCGCTATTGCGACGACGACGGCAGCCGAGCCCAACCCGATGCACATGATCCTGTACTCCTGCGAATACAAGGACCTGAGCCTCGGCTACCTCTGGCCCTTCGCGTCGCCGGCATCGAAGCGGGTTCAGGCGTACTACGCTCTGGCCGGCGGCGCCAAAGGTATGGCCTACTGGTGGTACAAGTCGGGTTATCCATTCAACGGTCTCAACGATGGCGGCCCCCAGGCCATGGCCCTGTGGCGAGAAATCGGCCTGATCGGCACCGAGATCAAGACTCTCGCCCCACAGTTGGTCACAAGCCATCCGGTAACGATGCCGCTCACGCCGGGCAACAACGTCTGGGCCAGGACGCTGGCCTGCGGCACCGATGCGATCATCCTGATAGCCGTCAACGACAGCATTTACATGGACACCAGCGGCGGCTGCCAATACACCCCCATCAGCAACGCGACGGTGACGTTCACCCTGCCGTCGTGGATGCAGTCGCCTGCTGTCCTGGCTTTTGAGGTCTCGGCCGGCGGAATCAACGACATCAGCACCAGCCCGAGCGGGGATCAGTTGCAGGTGAATCTCGGGACACTGAGCGTGACCAAGCTGATCGTGCTGACCACCGGTTCGCAGCTTTGGACGACCGTCAAACAGCGGTTTGACACGCTCGTGCGGCCCGGCATCTGCACCTTCGCGCCGGAATTGTGCACGTCCGTTACCCCGGCGATTGCCCAGCACCCGTTGAACCAGACCGCGATCCCCGGCGGGGCAGCCAGTTTTCTGGTCGTCGCCACCGGCAGCAGCCCGCGAAGCTACCAGTGGCAGAAGAACGCGGTCAATCTGAGCGACGGCGGACACTACGCGGGCTGCACGACGCCCATGCTGACGGTCAGCAGTTGTGACTCCGGCGATGCTGCCACGTACCGCTGCGTGGTGACGAACACCGCCGGGACTGCCACGTCGAATTCGGCCACGCTGACGCTCGGCGCGCCGGTGGGGCCGACGATCACGCAGCATCCGTCGAACGCGGTGGCGTATCCCGGCGAGACGGCCACGTTTGCAGTCGCGGCGAGCGGTACCCCGCCACTGGCTTGCCAATGGCAGAAGAACGAGGCGAACCTGGCCGACGGAGGGCACTACTCAGGCGTGACCACAACAACGCTGACCATCTCCAATGCCGACAGCAACGACGCGGCCGACTACCGCTGCGCCGTCACCAATGACTACGGCAGTGCCACGTCCAATGCCGCTGCCTTGACCGTCACGCCATGCGTTGCCCCAAACCTGGTGAACGGTGATTTCGAGGGCGGCAACACGAATGGCGTCGGCACCGGTTGGACCGGCTACCAACGACCGACGAATCCCACGACTGTCTGGAGCATCCAGACGGCCTCGCCCCCGACGGGAGGCGGCTTGCAGTATCAGCAGATCGCGAATACCAGCGCGACGGGCGGCGGAGGTGTGCGGCAGGACGTGACCGGGTGCACCGTCGGCGTTACTTACACGATCTTCGGCTGGATGAGAACCAACTCGGCCAACGCCACCTGCACGGTCAAGTGCAGTCCAACCGCATCGACCGACTGGGCCATGGCCGTCGACCTGGACCCGCCTCAAACAACCACAAACAACTACTGGACTGCGTTCAGCGGAACGGTGGTCGCGACGGGCACATCCATGACGATCTGGCTCGACGGCCACACGGCCGGCACCGACCTGAACAAGGCCGCCTGCTTCGACTCGGTCACGGTGACCGGCTGCAGCCCGCTTGTCACCCCTCCATCCATCACGCAGCATCCTGTGACCCAGAGCGTCTGTCCGGGCGGAACGGCCGTCTTCAGTGTCACCGCCACCGGCGACGCCCCACTCAGTTATCGGTGGCAGAAGAATGCGGCCGACCTGACTGACGACGGCCACTACTCCGGCGTCACCACCAGCACGCTCACCGTCTCAAGTGCCGATGCCAGCGACGCCGCGGCCTACCGCTGCGTGGTCAGCAACGGCTCGGGCAGCGTGAATTCGAACCCGGCAAATCTGACGCTGAAAGCCGCGACCGCCGTCACCCTGCACCCCCAGCCCCAGAACGTGCCCGCGGGTGGCATCGCCATGCTCACCGTGGCCGCCACCGGTGACGGAACACTCAGCTACCAGTGGCAGAAGAACAGCGTGGATCTGGCCGATGGCGGCCGTTACAGCGGGGTGACGACCGACACCCTGACTGTCTCCGACGCCGACGGCGGCGATGCCGCGGACTACCGCTGTGTGATCACCGCCGGCTGCGGCAGCGCCACTTCGGATCCGGCCACTTTGACCGTCGGGACTCCGCCGGTTCCCGGAGACTTCGATCACGACGACGACGTCGACCAGGAGGATTTCGGGCACATGCAGCACTGCCTGGATACGGTGGCCCCACCGACCGATCCGGACTGTGCCGACGCCAATCTCGACAACGATACCGCCGGCCACGTGAACCAGACAGATTTGCTGGTATTCCTGCGATGCTTGAGCGGACCCGGTGTCGCGGGCGATCCGGACTGTGCAGACTGACGTCGTTCGACGGTTTGGCCATCGGCGGGGCCACGTCGATCAACGCACAACAGTTCATGCGGGGTCCGAAGACGAAGGCGTATCCCTGCTCCACACCCCTCCCTTCACCGAAGCCTTACCCCAGGAACTCGCGCGGATCGGTGATCGTCCCGGTAACGGCGGTGGCCGCGGCCGTCAGCGGGCTGGCCAGGAAGACCTGGGCATCCTTGGAGCCCATACGGCCGGGGAAATTGCGGTTGGTCGTTGAGATGACGCGAATCGCCTCATTCGCTCGGCCGAAGGTGTCCGCGGGGCCGCCCAGGCAGGCTGCGCAGGAGGCCGGACCGAGCATGCACCCAGCATCCTGGAAGATCTTCTCGATGACGACGCCGTCGAGCGTCTTCGTTTTGAGGTTGACATCCACCTCCGTCGTCGCCGGCACGACGTAGGTGGGCACCTTGACCTCGCGGCCCTTGATGATCTTTGCGGCCGCGAGGAAATCGGTGGTCTTGCCGCCGGTGCAACTGCCGATATAAACGCGGTCGACCTGGGTACCCTTGAGGTTGCGGGCCAAGTCGCGATTGTCGGGCGAGTGCGGCTTGGCCACGGTCGGCTCGAGATCCTTCATTTTGAAGGTTTTCTCATAGCAGAACTTCGCGTCCTTGTCGTTCTCCACCGGTTCCCAGGGCTTGTCGGTGCGCGAGCGGACGAAATCGGCGGTGACCTGGTCAACGGGTATGACGCCGTTCTTGCCGCCGGCTTCGATGACCATGTTGCAGAGGGTCATGCGCTCCTCGACGTTGAGGCCCATCACCCCCCCGCCGCAGAATTCCATTGCCCGGTAGGTCGCACCGTCAACGCCGATCTCTCCGATCACGGTGAGCACGAGATCCTTGGCCATGAGATAAGGCGGCAGATCGCCGTCGAACACGAACCGCATCGTCGGCGGCACCTTGAGCCAGAGCTTGCCGGTGCCCAGCACGAAGCCCGCGTCGGTGTTGCCGATTCCAGTGGCGAATTCGCCGAAGGCTCCGGCCGTGCAGGTGTGCGAGTCGGTGCCCAGCAGCACTTCGCCCGGGCGGGTGTGCCCTTCCTCCGGCAGGGCGATGTGACAGACGCCCTTGTAGCTCGTCTTGGTGGGGTCCTTGTACGGACTGGGCATACCTTCGCCGTGGATGAAGTCGGGATCGTAGTAGTACTTGATGCCCTGCTCCTTGACGAAGGCGCGAAGGATGTCGATGTTGCGATGTGCCTTGTTGTCGGCCGTGAAGATGTAGTGGTCGGGGATAATCACCACCTTGTTGGGGTCCCAGACCTTGGCGTTCTTGCCGAAATGCTGCTGAAATACGCCGATTGTGCCGGGGCCGCACACGTCGTGCGTCATCAGTACGTCGACGTTGACCCAGACGTTTTCGCCGGCAGCCACGGAACTCCTGCCCGCGTGCCGGGCCAGGACCTTTTCCGTCGTTGTCATTCCCATCGCGGTTACCTCACAACAGCGTGCGGATTCTCCGGCGACACCAGAGCACACTGGCGCCCGGGACCGCTGCGCTGTAAACCCTTTCGAGCACACGGATTCTAGCAAACCACAGGGATTGAGACAATGATCCGAGGGCACGGGGCCACAAAACACTGGCAGGCAAGCTGCCAGTGCCACCCGGCCGGGGAGCGGTCAGGTCGTCACGAATTTGATCTGGAGCTTGCGCTGCCGGGGGCCGTCGAACTCGCAGAAGTAAATGCCCTGCCAGGTGCCGAGGACGAGGGAACCGTCTTCAACGAAAACGATCTGGGAGGCACCAACAAGGGAGGCCTTGATGTGGGCGTCGCTGTTGCCCTCACTGTGTCGAAAAGCGGACTCATCCTGCGGTACGAGATCGGAGAGCTTCCAGAGGAAGTCATGCACCACGTCGGGGTCGGCGTTTTCCTGGATGGTGATGCCGGCGGTGGTATGAGGGACGAAGCAGATGACGTAGCCGCTCTTGAGGCCCGCCTCGTGGACCGCCTTGTGCACTTTGCTGGTGACATCGACAAGCTGACAACGTTCACCGGTTGCAACGGTAATAGTGCGTATCATGCTCGAACTCCCTGCCAGGCCGGCGTGGAATAGACGACTTTGTTCGCCGACGGCTGGATACTATACTGCACCAACGGATGACTTCACACAAGGGCAAAGTGGTTATGGCGATGAGCGGCGGCGTTGATTCGAGCGTCGCCGCGTGGCTGCTGCGCGAGCAGGGGTATGAGGTCATCGGCTTGTTCATGCGGACCGGGATCGAGACTCCTGAAGAGGCGACGAACCAGTCCGCGAGCAGGGCTGGTGCCGATGTGCGGCGGCCGGAGCCGCGGCCGTTCCGGGGGTGCTGCAGCGCTGCTGATGCGAGTGACGCGCGGAACGTTGCCGGGCGTCTGGGCATCCCTTTCTACGCCCTCAACTTCAAGGAACCGTTCGAGAAGATCGTCGATTACTTCGTCGATGAGTACGCCCGCGGGCGGACGCCGAATCCGTGCATCCTGTGCAACGATCAGCTCAAGTTCGGGCGGCTGGCCGAGTACGGTCGTGCCGCGGATGCCGATTTCATCGCCACGGGCCACTACGCCCGGATCGAGAACCGGCGAGGCGAATTCCGCCTCTGCCGCGGGGTCGATCGGTCGAAGGACCAGTCGTATGTTCTGTTCGGCATCGATCGCCAGATTCTGCCGCAAGTGATTTTCCCCATCGGCGGCATGACGAAAAGCGAGGTCCGGCAATACGCGCAAGACCACGGCCTGCCGCTGTTCGACAAGCCGGAATCGCAGGACATCTGTTTCGTTCCCGACCGCGACTACGCCCGGCTGATTCGCGAGCGACGGCCGGAGGCGTTTCGGCCGGGCAGAATCGTGGACCAGGCCGGGCGCGAGGTCGGCCGGCACGAGGGAATCGTCAATTTCACTATCGGGCAGCGGCGCGGTCTGTATGTGGCCATGGGAACGCCGGTCTATGTCACCTGGATCGACCCGGCCACGAATACCGTGACCATTGGGCCTCGCGAAGACCTGGCCCGCAACGGCCTCCAGGCCTCGCAGGTTCGCTGGCTCATTGACCCGCCGGCCGGACCGCTGGAGGCCGAGGTCCAGATCCGCTATACACACACGGCCGCGGCGGCGACCGTCGAGCCGAGTGGGGCTGACCGGGTGCGGGTGCGGTTCCGCGATCCGCAGTATGCGGTCACCCCCGGCCAGGCGGCGGTCTTCTACGAGGACGACGAGGTGCTCGGCGGCGGGTGGATTGACGCGGAATGACGTGACCCAGTAGGAACCGTCTCTTTGAATACATTGATTGTTATTCACCAGGGCGCCATCGGCGACTTTGTGCTGTCGCTGTCGCTCGTGCAGGCGGCAACGGCCAGGCTTCGCCCCGCGAAGGTGATCGCCGTGGCCTCGTCGCCCGCTGCCACGCTCGCGGCCGGCAGGAGCGTGATCGATGAGCGTCGTACCCCCGACAGCGTCGGGATCCACACGCTGTTCGCCACAAGCGGGGAGCTCGATCGACGCCTGCAGTCGCTGCTCTCCGGTGCAGGGTGCGTGCTCAGTGTCCTGGGATCGGCAGACGGACCGATTCACGCGCGGCTTCGCGAACACACGCCGGGCCGGGTTATCTCGATAGACCCGCGGCCATCCGAGGAGACGCTCGGCCGTCGTAGGCATATCACGGACCAGTGGTGCGAGACGGCCATGAGGAGCGGTCTTGAGATCGGCGATCTGCTGCCACCACGGATCGAGATGCAGTCGGCGAGGGCTCATACCGATGACGCACGTAAGCACATCGTGATCCACCCGGGCAGCGGCGGGACAGCCAAGTGCTGGCCGGTGGAGCGGTTCTTCGCCGTGGCGGACCGCTTGAGCGCGTTTGTCATTTCGTGGATGCTCGGCCCAGTTGAGACTGAAGCCGACAACGCCGCGTCGCAAAGCATACACCGCCGGGCCGCGGCCAGCCGTGAACGAGTGGTCATCGAGGAAGACCTTACCCGAGCGGCCGAGCGCATCGCCGAGGCCGATCTGTACCTCGGAAACGACGCGGGCATGTCGCACGTCGCGGCGGCGTTCGGCATCCCGACGATTGTGATTTACGGTCCGACGGACCCGGCCGTCTGGCGCCCCCTGGGTGATCAAGTGGCCGTGGTCGCCCAGCCTCAACCGGGTGGGCCGATCGATGCGGTGTCGGTGGACGCGGTGTTCGGCGTTCTTGCCGCTCAGCTCGCACAGGACGGCAGAGCGTCGCCCTGACAAACTACAAAGGCTCGCGTGGCTAATTCTTGCAGTTCGGGCTTTCGGACGAGCAGGCCATTCCATGGCTTTTCCCATTTTATCCATCCTGCCTAAGTTTGGGTTTGTTTGGCGCGAGGGATACGGGTGAAGGCGGAAGGCTGAAGGCGGAAGGATGAGTCAAGCCAGATCCAGGACCACTGGTCTTCGGAAGAGGGTTGCCAACCTTGGCGATGGGTCCGTTCTGCAAAGACACGAGCGCCCTCCTTTGTCTGCGTCACTGGGCGGTCGGCGAGGATCTCCGCGCAGAGTGTCTCCGCCGACCTTTCTACACGGGTAACACGGCAGAGCGTCCTGCAGAGGGCGGTTGGAGCGGAACAAGGCTCAACACCCGGTCGATGCCGGGGGTAAGCATCGACGGCGTGGGCGCCACCCTGGGCCACGAGCCCGGATCACGGCAGACTCAGATTTACGCACGGGTACGGCAATCGAGGGTGAAGCGGGCTATAGCCGTCCTCGACGGACAAGAATCAGGCCGTCCTGATGCGAACCCGCTCCGGCTGGTCGGATCGGACGGAAACCCCGAGCAAGGAAGACAGGGAAGGCGTGTAAACTGGCAGGTGCCCGCGCTCGGACAGCGTAACCGCACAAAGTCGGCCGGAGTGAATCAGCCGGCGCACGAAGGCCGGTGAGCGGCTCAGCCGGCGGGCAGCGGCCTGAGCAGCGCCCTGCCGATGGTGGCGTGGCACCGGCCCGTCAGCCAGCCGATCATGGGCTGAGTGACAGGCACCGGTTTGCGGAACACAACAATCAGCGACGCCCTCTTTGTGCCACCAACGTCGAGAGTCTCTGCGAACCGCGCAAATCCTCCCGCGCGGCGATCACAGCCTGCGACGATACTTTGGCTTGCAGGCGAAGCCCGCGCCAAGCCTTCCCTTGTTCTTTCTGGGGTCCCGGCTCAGACCGAGGAAAGGTAGGACGTGAGTTCGGCCCGGTGCTCGACCTTTCGGGCGATAGCGGTATTGATTGCGTCCAGGATGTGCGGCGCGGCGTTCTGGATCCGGATGCGTCGCCGCAACTGCTCGGAATCCATGCGCTGCAACAGGTTGAAGAACAGGACGTTCGCGAACGACGGGGACATCTGGACAACCCCCGCGAAATCCAGAACAACCGGTTCGCGGACCAATTCGTCCAGCAGTCGGGCGCATAGCTGCGCGGCGGGCTGGGCTCGCGTCAGGAAGGTCCCATAGTCGTCAAGAAGCCTGATCGTCATCATCAATAGTATATCATCCCCTTAGGTCGGGGCGAAATCGCCCCCGGATTCGTATTGAAACGGATATTCACCAGGGTACCTGGAAAAGCCTGTCCTATCAGCATTTGCGTCACTCTTCGCACCCCAACACAAACCAGTGCCGAGCCGCTCAGGATCGCCAGTTCACCGGCAGTCGCCCCAGCAAAGTCTGCCAGTTCCGATAACCCGACACCCGAATTGGGATCGCCCAACCGATTGACTCTGCCTGGAAGCGTGCCGGTGATGCCTTCCTTCACTGCTTCCTGTATGGCCTGCTCGTCGGTAGTCAGATGGCGGAAGCGACGTTGAAGATGCCCTCGAATCGTGATCCCGAAATCAACAATCGCAACCTCGATGCACTGATTCCCAGGAAACGCTTGCCCGACAACGACGCAGCCGATCGGGGACTCTGAGTGGGCCAGCGCGTTCAGGATGACTTCGTCGACACTATCAGCGATTCTGGCCGTGATGCCCGCGGGCAGTCCGCCGGGAATCTCTTCGGCTAAGAGTGAAGCGATGCCGTACGAGAAGTCCGACGACGGGCGCTCGGTTAGAATCGCCAGGGACGCATTGGAGGGCTTTCGTCCAGCCACGCCCCAGTCAACACCGAGCGCGGCCGGGACACCCAGCCGTATCAGATGGGCTTGTACCATAGGGTCGTCTGGAGGCATGATGGCCAATCCCGGGACACCAAGGCGTTTCGCCAACGCGACGACCAAGGCGACCGCGTAGGGTTTCAAGTTCACCGCAGCGCTGAAGTCAAGTTCATGGATCTGACGGACCTGCCCAAACCATGAGGCAGTTTCCCGGAACAGGTCCCAGAGAATCCTCCCCTCAGCGAAGTCGCTGCTGGTCATGGCAGGAACAACGAATCTGTTGGTCATGTTTGGCGAGGTCATGGCGTCGCCCATTATAACAGGGATCAGTGAGCTGGTGGCGTCTCTGAGTTGCGAATCAGGTTGTGGCGTCCATGATTCGCCGCATCTCGGCGATCAGAGCTTCGGTGCGTTGGGCTGTGGGGGCTTCGGCGATGATGCGGACGATGGGTTCGGTGTTTGAGCCGCGGATGTGGACCCAGCCGTCGGGGAAGTCGATCCGGATGCCGTCGCTGGCGTTGATTTGCTCGTTTTCGTAGCGCGTTCGCACGGCCGCGAGCACGCGCGTGATGCGATCCTTGGGACAGTCGAATTTCTGCTTGACCATGACGTAACGTGGGATCTCGTCCACCAGTTGGCTGATATTCTTGCCGGTCGCGGCCATCAACTGCAGGGTCAGGGCCATGGCTACGAGGCTGTCCCGCACCGGCCCGACGCGCAGATCGATGATGCCCCCGTTGCCCTCGCCGCCGAACTGGCAGCCGTGCTCCTTCATGACGGCCACGACGTTGGCCTCGCCGACCGGCGAGCGGTAAACCTTGCAGGGCCCGCCGGCCTGGGCAGCGACATCGTCGATCATGCGGGAGGTCGACAGGTTGGCCGCGGCGGGGCCGGGGTTCTGGGCGAAAACGTATTTGGCCGCGAGGGCCAGGGTATATTCCTCGCCGATGTAGGTGCCCTTCTCGTCGACGATGGCGAGGCGATCGGCATCGGGGTCCTGGGCAAAGCCGACGGTGGCGTGTTTGGCGACCACCGTCTCACAGAGCTGGGTCAGATTCTCCGCGAGGGGCTCGGGAGCATGAGCAAAGCGTCCGGTGGCCTCGGCGTTCATGTGCGCGATCTCGCAGCCGAGGTTCTCCAGCAGCATCTTGCCTTCGACGCCGCCGGCGCCGTTGATACTGTCGAGCACCACGCGGAACCGCTTCAGTCCGACGGCCTGCGGATCGACCACGGCCAGCGAGGCCTCGACATGGGCATTGGCGGCGGCCGGGTCGCTCTGGGGAGCGCCCAGGCGTGCGACCTCGGCCAGGGCGAAGGCCTTGCGGTTGTAGATATCGAAGATTTCCGCGGCCTGCTCGGGCGGAGGTGCCAGGCCCTCACCGGTCAGGAACTTGATGCCGTTCCAGATAATGGGGTTATGGCTGGCGGTAATCACCACCCCGCCGTCGGCGGAATGGCGACGTACCATGAGGGCGGTCGCGGGGGTACTGGCAATTCCGAGCAGGATCACCTCGCAGCCGGCCGACAGGAGACCCGAGACGACGCCCTGCTGAACCATGGCCCCGCTCGGACGGCTGTCCCGGCCGACGACCACCTTGCCCCCGTGAAGGTAGGTCCCGAACGCGCAGCCCAGTTCGGCAGCCAGCGTCGGGGTCATCGTTTCGCCGATGACTCCGCGCACACCCGAGACAGTCATCATCAATCGCATCAGCGGATGTTCCCTACGTGGCGTCTCAAGAGGACCTTGCGAAGCAGGAGGTAGTTGTTGTTCTCGTACGTGGTGATCTCGCCGCTGATCAGGAAGATCGCGGACTGCGTGCCGCCCCTGGACAGCGAGATCGCCGATTCGAGAAGGCGGCTGGGAAGCAGGCGAATCGGCTTGTCCGCCGCATCGCGGCCGCGGTTCTCGAAAACCAATGACCACCATTTTTCGCCCGGCACCACGCGCCCGACGCGATCCACGAGCATGGCATGCTCGGGCAGGAGCGGGACGGCAAGCGACCTGGGCTGCTCGGAGGTTTCCGAAGGGGCGCTGGAGCTGGCGGGCGGCTCCGGCGCGATGACCTGGGTCAACTGCGGCAGGACAACCGATCGACGAGTCGGCCGTGAGAGCAATTGCCTGAGGATCTCCTCGGCTGTTGGCTCCTGGCCGGGCGATGCATTCGCAGGCCGCGTTTCAGGCTCGGCGGCGGTGGTCGCCGCTTCATGCGCAAGGTCACTCGACGCCCCGGATATGACCTCCTCGATGCTTTCGATCAGGATGTAGTTGGCTCCCAGAAACTCGGTGATCCGGCCGGTAATCAGAAACCCGGCAGGCGCGGAAGGCTGGGCCATGACCGCCTGGAGCATGGCCAGTTGCTGATTGGGCAGGACCCTCAGCGGCGGGCTGTCGGGCAGGTTGGCGCTCCTTGCGACGCGGGCTACGAACCAGTCGCCTTCCTTGCTGATCTGGGCTTCGCGTGAAGCGACGATGTAGCCCTCCGGCAGCAGGGGTATATCCGGTGTGACGCGTTTGCGAGTTCCCTGCGAACGATCGGAAGCGTCTTCTCCGGTCTCACCGGGCGTTGACGGAAGGAGAATGACGCTTCGACGAGAGTCTTCGAGCAGATCTTCAGGCACTTTCTCGACCCGCGAGTAAGTGGGCTGCGTTTCGACCCGACTGGCGGACGCCGGGGTCTGGGTACGCGCTGAAAACTGCGCCATCACGGCGGCCGTCAAGAGCAGGCAGATACCGACGGCCGCCAGTGCCCTTCGAGCCCGCATATCTGTCCGCTCGCCACCCGACGCCATTGCCAAGCCTCCCGCTGTGTTGGCTGCTCTCGTCAAACGGGGTACGTGACACGTTCAGCGGGAGTGCCCTCGGGGTGTCACGGGCAGCTTGTCCGCCCGTGCGAGCCCCTGTCACAGAAGGCACTGGCAGGCAAGCTGCCAGTGGCACCCGCCCAAAGCATCGCACACACCCGCCAACGGGAGCGTATCCTATCATCGGACGGTCAGTTACGCCAAGCCAAGCGGACCACCGAGAGGGGGCGGCCCGCAGACGTTAATCCGTCTGCAGAGGTCACTGTTCGGCAGTACACGGGGCAAGCTGGGCCCGCAGCTCGTCGGGTGAGGTCACCGGTTCGAGGCAACTCCGATCCCTGCAAACGTAGGCCGTAGGCCGGCCGTTGATGGCTCCCTTGCCGGCCAGCAGTGGCACCCTGCTGCGCCGGTCCGCGGCGTCGGGCGACGACGGGTCGAGGACGAGGAGGATTCGCGCCGGGTCGTAGCCCTCACGGGCAACGGCGAGCAGTCCCTGGGTCTGGGCAGCAGCAGCCGGGCCGACAACAACGACCTCGGTGAGCGATGAGGTGAAGAGGTCGATCGCCACCAGCAGACGCTCGTGGCCGAAGGGTGATCGCAGCGATTCGCCTCCGACAGCCCGGATGGCGCGCTCCGCACCATCGAGGAAGTCGGACCGGTCCAGGATGGTTCCGAGGCGCACCAGATTGACGATCGCGACCGAGTTTCCGTTGGGTATGGCTGCGTCTCGATACTCCTTGGTGCGGGCGAACAGGCTCTCGGCGTCAGCGGCGGTGAAGTAGAAGGCCCCCTGCTGCTCATCCGCGAACCGGTTCAGCATGTCCTCGTTGAGCTGGGCGGCCAAGTCGAGCCATTGCCAATCGAGGCCGGCCTGGTGGAGGTCCAGAAGGGCCTCGACAAAAAACGCATAGTCTTCCTGGTAGGCCGGAGTGTGTGCCTTGCCTTTGCGCCACGTTCGTAGCAGGCGACCGTCCTGCCTGAGGTTTGACAGGATGAATGTCGCGGCCTTTGCGGCGGCTTCGATGTATCGAGGCTCGTCGAGCACCGTCCCGCCGCGGGCCAGCGAACTGATCATCAGGGCATTCCATCCGGTCAGAGTCTTGTCGTCCAGGTTCGGCGGCACCCGTTTTCTGCGGATCGTTAACAGCTTGTCGCGGGCCTCGCGCAGGGCGGCGTCCAGCTCTTCACTTGAGATACCGTGGAGCTTGGCGACGGTTACGGCATCTCGTTGTATGTTGAGGATGTTGTGCCCTTCCCAGTTGCCCTGTTCGGTCACGTCGTAATAGCTGCAGAAAAGCTCGCCGACGCGCGGGCCAAGGGCATCCATGACTTCGGATTTGGACCAGACGTAATAGCGGCCTTCCTGGCCCTCGCTGTCGGCGTCCCACGCAGAGTAGAAGGCCCCCTCGTCCGAGGTCAGGTCCGTCAGCACGAAATCGAGGATCTGGCGTGCAACATCGCCGTATCGCCTTTCTCCGGTGACCTGGTGCGCTTCCAGATAAACGCCGCTCACCAGTGCCTGGTCGTAGAGCATTTTCTCGAAGTGCGGGACGAGCCAATCGGGGTCGGTGCTGTAGCGTGCGATGCCGCCGGCGAGATGATCGTAGATGCCGCCGTCGGCCATGTGATCCAGCGTTACAGTGACCCTCCGCAGCAGGACTTCGTTGGG
This sequence comes from uncultured Planctomycetales bacterium, assembly GCA_964586235.1. Taxonomy (GTDB): domain Bacteria; phylum Planctomycetota; class Phycisphaerae; order UBA1845; family PWPN01; genus JAUCQB01. The sequence goes on along the minus strand of CAZPIO010000089.1, from coordinate 6,362 downwards.
CCGGCCTTCACGCCGCGTACGTTCGTACTCGCGGAGCATGAGGCTCATGGCCATGGACGGCGGGAACTTGTTGGTGCCCCCGCTGAGCAGGCCGCCGCGGTCCGGGTCGAACGCCGAGGCCAGCCGGTCCGCCGCTTGCCTGACCAGGCTGTGGTCTATACCCCCTTCAAGAGGCGTCGGTTGACTGAATTGGCGCACGGCCTCCGACAGCGATCGAGCCCCCTCGCGAACCTTTTCGCGGTCCGAGCGCCACAACTCCGCGATCCGGACGAGCAGATCGGCGAACCCCGGCCGGCCGTACCGCGAGGTGGAAGGGAAGTAGGTTCCGGCGAAAAACGGCGTCTGGTCGTCCGGGATCAGGAAGACGCTCATCGGCCAGCCGCCGCTGCCCTGGTTGTAGAGGATGGTGGCTTTCATGTAGAGCTCGTCAAGGTCCGGGCGTTCCTCGCGGTCGACTTTGATGGATACGAAGTTCCGGTTGAGGATCTCGGCGATCGCGGGGTTCTCGAAACTCTCGCGCTCCATAACGTGGCACCAGTGGCACGCCGAATAGCCGATGCTGAGGAAAATCGGTTTATCCTCGCGGCGGGCCTTCTCCAGGGCCTCGGTCCCCCACGGATACCATTCCACGGGGTTGTGGGCATGCTGGAGCAGGTAGGGGCTGGTCGAATCGATCAGCCGATTTGGAGTCCCTGTCCGGCTTGCCGCCACGTTCTGGACCATATGAAGCCTCGCATCGATTCCCGGACAGCGTCAACACGGCCGTACGGACATCTTCGACATTCTAGGCGTGCAGGTCCGTTGCGACCCGAACACCGGCCTATTGTCTTATTGAAGGTGTTGGAGTTCGTCCGCGCAGGCCCCGCAGGAGGTCAGCCTTCCCCGGTGATCCTGGGGTTCGGGGTACCTACCATCAGCAGGGACTGGCCAAAGGGCGGGGGCAGTATCCGCTCGACGACGTCGATGAAGGGCACGAGTCGGTTGAACAGCCGGGCTGACTGCGTGCGGATCTGCCGTCGGCCAAGACAGCGCCCCTCCCAGAACCAGCCGAAGCAGCCGATCATATTCATGTACCGGCCGTAAGTCGGCTCAAGCCCGGCGGAGCGGAAGAGACGGCCGAGGCTCTTTTTGTTGTATCGCCGGCAGTGGCCAAACGACCGGTCCAGTTCGCCATAGATGCTCATGTGGGCCGGCACGAGAATCGCAACCTTACCGCCGGGCCTGCACAGTTGCCGCATGGTGCGCATGGCGCCGAGGTCGTCGGCTATGTGCTCGAGCACGTTCATGCACAGGACCGTGTCGAACGATTCCGCGGCAACGGCCTCGCTCGGGCAATCCTCCAGGGCGCAGTTCACGATGCTCGTGTTGAGGTGATCCTTGAACCGGCTCTCGCTCTGGCGGAATGAGGCGGCCAGCGGTTCGATCCCCACGATGCGCGTGCGGCCGAGGAGAAACTGGGTGATGTTTCCGATGCCGCAGCCGACCTCGCAGACGGTCTCGCCGATGAAAGGACGCACCTTGTTGAACAGCCAGTGGTTGTAGTTGTACAGATCGCTCAGGACTTCGAGGCTGCTGTGCACCTCGACGGCGGCATCGCCGACCGATCCCATCGCGATCCGCGGGGTCAGCTCAAGGGGGGCCTCAGGACACACTGTCTCGGTAATGGTTTCCACGCCAGCTACATTATCGGTCGAGAGGCGAGGGACGTCCAGTCATCAGAGTGCCGACTTGCAGACAGGGGGCTCTTCTCGAATCGCGGGCCGACTCTTCCGGGCCGGCGGGTCCATGTGCAGTCAGGGGCCCGCCCTTCCGATAACACGGGGAACGAAGACTCGCAGGCTTCGCGTCCGGTAACTCGGTTATGAGCACTCTGGCAACCGATCGTCTCGGCCTCACGGCCGATTGCGCCCCGGCGAACACGGCCGGGGCGGCTCGCGCTAGAACCCTGGGCGCAGGAGCGGTCCTCTTGCCGATGGCAGTGATTCTGGCCGTGGCATGCCTGCTGCGCGGCTCGGACCTTGGTGCTCCCTTCGCATCGTCCGACCAGGTGTCGATGCCTCACTTTGTCCGCCACGGCTACGGCATCAAATGGCTCTTTGCCCACAGCTACGGCCCCGTCCCGGCCATCCTGCTGCGTTTATTCGCCGGCCTACTGTCCTGGTTTCGATCGCCCATCGGGGAGATTGCCTCGCGCCTGCCCATTCTGCTGGTCAGTGTCGCCCAGGTGATGCTGACCTACCCTCTGATGCGCCGACTGTGGTGCTCGCGAAACCAAGCGCTGCTGGGCAGTCTGGCATGTGCCCTGCTGCCGCCGCTGGTGACCGATGGCCATTACGCGTGGGGATACCTGACTATCTGGCTGATCCTTGGGACGGCGTCTCTCTGGGCAACTCTGGCCTATCTCGACGATCGGCGCTGGTGGCAGCTTGCCCTGGCTGCGGCATCGCTGCTCGGACACTGTTTGAGCAACTGCTTTGCCTTCGGGTTGCCACTCACGCTAATGGCCGTGTGGCTGGTGGCCATCCGCCGCGCGGGTTCTGCCCGCCGCAGGCTCATCCGCCACGTACTCCTCGGCTTCGTGCTGCCCTGCGCCATTGCGGCAGGTGTGATCACGTTGAGTTGGCTGTGGACCGGGCAGGGGCAGATCGGCCGTCTGCTGGCCAAGCAGCACGCCGGAACCACGGGCTGGAGCGCGGCGGGCATGTTGAGTTGGTCGCAGGTGTACCTGCGGCAACTGGGATATGCCTTCTCGGTCCCCGCGACCGCGGGATTGATCTACGGGCTGTCGCGGGCGATCCGGGCAGAGCGCTCGGGGGTGCCGGCCGTGTGGGCGTGCGGGGCGATCCTGCCCTTGATGCTCCTGAGCAACCCGTCGGGGATCGGGTATCCAGGGGCCTACCTGATAGAGGTCGCCTTCGCGGCCGGTATGCTGGCCGTCGTATTGGCGAATCGTTGCTGGAATCGGGCGGCGGGCAGGCGCGGCCTCCGAGCGGTGTTCGCGGCCGTCTTTGGGCTGGCCCTGCTGCACCTCAGCGTGGGGTCCGCGGACGCATGCCTGGCGGGCGGACGGTTTTACCGCTGGACAGGAGTTGCCACCGGCTGGGGCAGCGCCGCACCGGAGACGGGAATGAAAGCCGCCGGCCTGTACGTGCGGCAATACGTCCCCATGGAAGCGGTGGTTATGCCCCTACACACCAACCGTGGGATGGAGGCTCCTGTGGCGGAATACTATCTTGGTCGAAGGACAATCGCAGGATTCGATGTCCGCCCCGAACATGTGCAGCCATTGCTGACGGCCATGGCTCCTCACGTCGATGTGGTGATCGCCGAACCGGAACGAGCGGAATTGGCCGAATCGGTTACAGGGTTCACAGTGGTTTGCACCATAACCTGCCAGGGCCGGCCGGTACGTCTGGTGTATGCACGGCCAGACCGGCACCTGCCTGAGATGACGCTCGACACAGAGGTCGCCAACGCCCAATACGACCGGCTCTGCACTCCACGTCACGTGCCGCAGCCCCTGCCAGCCCCGCCGGGCTTCGAAAACGCGATCGCGGTGCACAGGCAGACCCTCCGGCGACTGCGGGTGGACCTCCAGCGTGACGACTGACCGTCCCTATTGCAGGAGCCATCTTGAATCGGGCGGGGTCGCACCTTAGAATCGTCGCCCAATTGAGCGATGGCTTCTAGCAGCAGGAAGACCTATGGCAGATTCACCGCGGCTTCTGATCGAGAACATGAAGGATGTCACCGTGGCCACGTTCCAGGACATCTCCATCCTGGACGCCGTGCAGATCGACGAGATCGGCGAAGAACTGTACGAACAGATCGAGAAGAAGGACCGCAAGAAGCTCATCCTGGACTTCTCGAACGTGAAGTTCCTCTCATCGTCGGCCCTGAGCGTGCTCATCACTCTGCACAAGAAGGCCGTGCAGGCCAAGGGCCAGGTGGTCCTCTGCAGCATGCGTGACGACCTGAAGAAGGTCTTTGAAATCACGCGCCTCGATCGGATGTTCACGTTCAGCTCCAAGCTGGAAGACGCCCTGGGCGTTTTCGGTCGAACGACGGCCGGGTAGCGCCCTGCTATCGCCGGGACTGCCGTCAAGGCTCCCTGCTTAATCGGTCATTCAACCACGCGAACGCCGCATCCTGCATCTCGGCATCGAACACGTGCGGTCGGGGCCAGACCCTGGTGGTGAGCTGTTCGGAGGCGCCCTGGCTCACCCACACGGCGCGCATACGGGCGTAGGCATCCTGCACTCCTTTGACAGGAAACAGCCCATCCTGATCGCCATTGAAGAACAGCATCGGCTTGGGGCAGGCGATCGAGGCGACGTCCGGGTAGTCGAGGTAATTGCGCAGATCGGGCACGAGCATGGAGTACGACGAGTGGCCCTTGGTCTGGTTGTTGCCTGGGGCCATGAGTGTCTCGGTCGTTCCCATCCAGCAGATGGCCACGCCGGCGGCGATACGGTCGGTGGCCGCACTCAGCATCCAGGTCCGATGGCAACCCATCGAAAGACCCATTGCGGCGATGCGCCGCGGGTCGACTTCGGGCAGCGAGGCGACGAAGTCAGCGCTGCGAATGTCGTCCCAGGTGATGACACCCGGCCAGGTCACGCCCATCTGCATGAGATTTGACGAGAGGGCCTGCTGGGCGGTGTAGTCGACGCCCTCCTTGCGCCCACGGTCGCCCCAGAACAGGGCGTCGGCCGCGAAAACCACGTAGCCGCGTTTGGCCAGTTCGTCGCCGAAGAAACGACCGCCGTAGCACTTATCCGCCCACTGGCGGGCGGCGTCGATGATCTCCTGCCGCTCGTCGAACGGGCGTATGATCTTCTCCTTGCCGATCAGGAAGTACGCACCATGGTCATGAAGGGCGAGCACGGCCGGGAATGGGGCTTTCCCCTTGGGTACCAGCAGGTACGCAGGTATGCGACAGTCGGCCGAGACGTTGAAGAGCAGTTTTCGAGCCTCGTAAGTACCCCGGTCCTCGCGAGCGATCACCACTGGGGCGAAGTCGGCCCTCGGTGGCGGCCTCATCAGGCACCGCAGCAAGGTCTGGCGAGCCTCCTGCCGCCAGGCGTTGAAATCCGGCCATTTTTCCGGGTCGTATCGCAGCGGGAACGACAGACGCCCGATCAGATCGTCTCGAAACGTCGGCAGAAACGCCTCCACGCCGTGACGCAGATACTCGCCGGCAGGTTGTGTGGCTTGCGCAGGCATCGTTGCGGGTCGGAGACGATCGAGAACCGTCTGCTGGACCTCATTCGCGTGGAACAACCGCTCGGCCGGCCGATGGGCGAGATAGAAGGCCAGTACGCTGGGGAAATACACGACGCCCTCGGGCGGCGCGGAGCCCAAGCCGATCGCCCCTTCGGTGTAATCGCGGCTGCGGTCACGATCTTCCGGGCGCTTGTAGAGCTCGTACCAGGTTGCGGTCTCCTTGATCAGCCCCGCGGCCTGCTCCCAGCTTCCGAGGCCGCTGAAGAACTGGCCGGTGCGCTGCCACACGAGAATCCGGGCACGCAGCGTGCACTCGATCGCATCGAGCAGGTGATCGATGGGCTCGCCGCGCTCTTCCAGGAGGGCGGCAGCGGCGACAATCTGGGCGGCGTGCTCGATCCCTTGGCTTACAAGGACGTTCGGTGAGCGCGGGTGCGGGTAGCGCCATCCCCCCACCGGGTCCTGGGCGTCGGCCAGGAATCGCGACACCGCACGCACCACGTCAACCAGCCTCGGCTCGGCGGGATGATATCGACCCAGCGACGGCAGACCCGCGAGCGCGTATCCGATGATGTAGGGCTTGGCATAGCCGTGCCTCGTTCCTTTGGCATCCTCGGCGATGAAATGCACGTCTTCCTCGATTGGCTTGCCGCCCTGGTCAAATAGATTGTCAGGAGACAGGTGGGTACGCAGTTCCCGGAACAGCCTCATCGCGCCGTCGAGATACTCCGGCTTGCCGGTGAAACGATAGAGACGAATGACATCCAGGGCATCGCCGATATTCCGCATCTCGCGCTCAACGCGGATCTGATTCAGCGCGAAGGCAGCCTGCCAGCGCAGCGCGTGGGCCATCCGCGGATCACCGGTTTCCTCGTAGGCATAGTAGAAGGAGTCGACGCCCTTGGTGCAGAAATCGACGGCGCTGTCCGAACGCCACATGAAGCTCCTGTCGTCGGCGTACTGCGGATTATGTGCCGCCATGTTGTTATACCGCGTGCCGCCGAACCGGCCGGGCTCACCCGCAGCCCACCAGATGCTCAGGTCGTGCATGTTGCCGCACCACTGCAGGGCCACAGCCCTTAATCGCGCATCGCCGGAGCGGTAATACTCCTCGAAGATGGCGGGGCAATGATTGA
>CAZPIO010000088.1:0-31791 GCA_964586235.1 uncultured Planctomycetales bacterium | reverse complement strand
GCCCGGCCGCCCATCAGGCGAAAGAGCCACGGTTGTTCGCTTGTTTTGGGCCTAGGACGCCTGGCCGCGGGTTGTCGGGTTTACAGACTTGTTACATTGGCTCGGGGGATTGTGGGGTACATTACAGGACGGCGAGTTCCTGGCTACCGGCGTGGTGCCCAAGCGGGGGTTCTGCTTGCCGGTGGCGATCTGTGGGTGACACGATGAGGCATGCAGCAGTCGGGGCGGTGTTGATCATCGTCGGCCTTGGCGGACGCGTTTTCGGCAGCGAGCAGGGTTCGTCGCTGCCGGGCACGGTCGTTGATGATGCGGGCAAACCCATCCCCGGAGCCTCGGTGTCGGCATGGTCATCCGCGGCTGGGATGCTACGGGATCAGGTGAAGGGCGCGGGGCAAACTGACGCGCGTGGCCGCTTCGAGTTGTCGGTGGCGTTCGGTGATATCTGGTATACGGTCTGGGCTCGCAAGCCGGGGTACGAGTCCAAGTCGGTTGACGCGCTGGCCGGCGGGGAACCGGCCAGCGTGTCGCTTAAACGGCTGCCGCGACACTCGCTGGGCGGCAGTGTGCGGAAGAGCGGAGGCGGCGAACCGGCCGCGGGGGCGGCGGTGGTGCTGATCCCGGGATCTGGCGAGCGTCGCGAGGTGCGGGCCGACGCTTCCGGCCGTTTCGAGATCGACGATCTGAGCGACGATGTTGGACAGGCGGTGATCTATGCCCGGGCGGATGGCTCGGTCTCTCCCTATCTGCTGGCCAAGGCACGCGATCGTCAGGTTGCTCTTGTGCTGGGCAAGCCCGCAAGACTCGAAGGGCAGGTCATCGATCGCTACAGCGACAAGGGAGCCTCGGGTTGCCAGGTTGTTCTGAGTCCGGATTTCATAAGCGGTTTCATGATCGAGACGCAGTCGAGCAAGGATGGCCAATACGCGTTCGCGGATGTCCCGCCCGGGCGATACAAGGTTGGGGCCATGCGCGATGACCTGTATGAGCGGGGGGCTCAGCGGGCGGAGTTGGGCTTGCAGGCAGGGCAGACGGAGGAACAGGACATCGGCATGCACCGTCGGGCGAAGGTGACCGGCCGGGTGTGGGGCTACGATGACCGGCCGGTAGAGGGGGCAATGGTGGGCATGGACTCGCACTTCGGGGTGCATCACGGCTACCTGTGGGTCACGGCCAGGACCGATGCTCACGGTGCCTTCACACTTCTGACCGGAAAAGTCAACGAGAAGGAGAGGATCCACGCGTTTTCGGCGCGGCATGGCGAGGGATGGATGGAGGCGTTCATCGACGAGGAGCAGCCCGATCCGGTGACCATTCGCCTGTCCGGGGCGATGCGTCTTCGCGGGACGATCACGAGTACCGACGGCCGTCCGGTGGCGGGCGCCGAGGTGGAATGCGGTGGGAAGCCGGGTGGAGTAGTGAGCGATGCGAAAGGGCGATTTGACGCGGGCTGGATTCCGCTGGCCGTCAAGCCGCAGGAACGCCAGCCGTTCAACGTGCATTGTGCCCGGCCGGTGACGACGGCGATGTTTTCTTCCCCGCGAGCCAGGAGTGTCGAGACGGGCGAGCGATTCTATCTGCACACAGCGTCAGAGTTCACCGCCAGGCCGGGGCACGAGATCGACGTTTCGGTCAAGGTGCGGCCGGCGGAGTTGCTGACCTTCACGGGGAGAGTGCTTGACACGCAGGGCAAAACGGTTCCCCGGTCGAAGGTCATTCTGTTTGCGGGTAACGCCCAGGAGAAGACCTGGATCGACGATCTGCACCCGATGCGGCGCATGGCCAGCAGCAGGATTATCCCGGCCAGTGAGTACAACGCGACGCTGGGTACTACCGAGGCCGACGAGCAAGGGCGATGGACGATCCACGCGGTGCGCGAGACGGCCGAGAGTTTGAAGGTAGCTTTCCCGCTGATTCCATTCGAGGCCGGCGTGTTTTCTCTCGGGGCCGAGGGCGAGGGAGGCGCGAAGGTGCTGAAACGCGATGTCAGACCGAAGCCGGGGAGAACGAGCGTTAAGGTTGACCTGTCTCTGGGGGCTGTCTCAACAACGAAGGCGAGGTAGGCCCTGTGCGAATCGGGAAGGATGTCCCTACGCGCATCCGGCCGAGCGTACTCGATGGGCGGTCCTTCTCCCCGGATGGGCCGTTGTGAACCTCGCCTCCGGTCGTCGATCATGCTTACTCGTCACCTCAAGAGAGGTTGTCGCGTGTTCGGGACAAGCGGCAATCGCTAAGCCGCGTCCGAATCGCGGCGAGCACCCTGCGCGGTGTTCTGCCAGTCTCATCATTCACCGTGTTCCGACAACCCGCATGAAGCGGGACTGTACGCAAGAGGCTTCGTGAACTTTTTACAGAATTCCGCTTGACATTGCCGAAAGTGGAAGTACATTAACTGGGACGGTCGCGAAGATCGGATGGCGGGTGGAGGTGGCCCCGGATGGATCGTTCGGTTTCATCTTCATCTTCATCTTCATCTTCATCTTCATCGGCGGGTCCTCTGGGGAGAGCGGGCAGGTGGGAGGTCTGCGCATGCGGTACGTTCTGGTACTGGCCATCGGATGGGTAGGGTGCATGGGCGCGGCCTGGGCGCAGGAACCACCCGCTGAGCCTTCGCTGACTCCTTCGCAGCAACTGTCGCAGGCGGAGGATCTCGTGGGTGCGCACTACGAGGATGGCGCCCTGGACCTCCTTCGGAGAGTCGTGGCACGCAGGGCCGAGGATGAAGCCTCGGCCGCCAAAGCCCAGTACCATATCGGCGAGCTGCTGCTGCTGAACTACCATCGGGCAAACGAAGCCGAACCTGAGTTACGGAAGGTCGTCGCCGAATTCCCAGGCCAAGGGAACGAGGTGAACTCGGCCCGGGTGCGCCTGCTTGAGATCTGCGTCGACCAGAAACGATGGAACGAGGTGTTGGCTCTGGCTGATGCGGTATCAGCAGATGGGCGGGCAGTCAAAGCAAACAGCGACTTGGTCGCATGGGCTCACCTGCACGTTGGGCGGATGCACGAGACGGTGGCCAAGGCAGCCGAGTTGAGCGAAGCCATGGAGGAGTGCCTGTCACGCAGGTCCGCTGCTGCCGAGGCCTATATGCGTGCGGCGGCCACAGCGGCTGGAACTGCACCGGGCGAAGAGGCAATCAAGCGTCTGGGAGACATGCTCTGTAACGAGCATCGATACACAGAGCAGGAGGCCACTCGCTCGTCAGCCTGGCACGGGTTGGCCCGAGGATACCTGGCCGCAGGCCTGTCGGTGCCGACAGTTCCGGCAAACGCTGACGTGGCGTCTTTCGCGTTGAGGGCGGAACAATGCGCCGGAACTCTGCTTCGGCTGGGGCGTTTCGCTGAATCCCACCATCGCGATGATCAGGCGGTTGCCTGGTATCGCCTGGCGGTGGGGCTGGCCGGCTGCCCAGCGGCTGCGGAAGCGGAAGCGGCCGAGAGAGTCGCGAGCTTGCTCAGCCGTCGAGGGGTTGATTGGGTGGAACGGTGGCGCAATTACATGGTCGCCCCTGATTCATTGTGGGATCCCACCGAGGGGATCGTTACGTCGCAGGTTGGCTTTGCGCCCGGCCGCGTGTCCGACAATGCCGGCGGCGTGTCTGCCAGGGCGTCCGCTCTCGGTGCCTTTCTGCTGAAGGAAAAACGCTACGCTGAGGCGAGAGCGCGTTTTGCGGAGGCCCTCCAATCCGCCGCGACGCCGAGAGAACGCGGCAACGCTCTGAGTGGGCTGGCCCGGTCAGTGTTTCTCGAACGGGAGGTCCTTCACCAACAGGGTGACTATGCGGGAGTAAGGGCGTTGGTGGCGCAGGCACGCAACACTGCGGCCCAGGCTTCGGATGCCTGGTTGGCCGAAGCGCTGAACGGGAAAGACGGAGAGGCTCACTCCGCGACCGAGGAGGCGATTCTTACCTGGAAGGATTTATTTGGGCGCCAGGAAGCGCTGGATACCGCTGTGAGATTCGTCGATGAGTTCACGAAGGCCGATGCTTCGACAAGTAAGATTGCCTTTGCCCGGCTGATGCATGCTCGGGCCTTGGGTTTGTGGAACTATCGCCCGGCGGAGGCGGCTGCCATGGTGCTCGAACTGGCCGGAGAACTGGCTGAGACAGAGGACTCCGTCTTGGAGGTTATCCGGATCCACTGTCTGTTGGATGCAAGTGCGTTCATCGCAGGAGCAGGAGATCCGCACGGTGCCCTGGCACACCTCGACAGCGTGCGCGAAGCTCACCCCCGCAGGTACGACGCCGCGATCTCTGGCCAGCGGGCTCTCATCAGGACGTTCTACTTGGCGGCAGACGGGTCGGCATCGGAGTAGCGATGACTGCTTGTACGGACCTCAGGATGATGCTTGATCTGACAAGGTGCCGATTGTCTTATTCTTAGAAGGAGGAGCATCCCATGTTTAGAAGGTCATGCCGGGCTCACGGGCGCATCACAAGGTGTTCGGGCCTGTTGGTCGGCATATTCTGCATCTGTGGCTTGTCACGAGAAGTCCGCGGTTGCGAAAGGCCGCAGGGATGCTGCGAGACTTTGCTCCAGGACTACATCGATATTCTTGTCGGGTCTGAACTCCCGCACATCGTTACGGATTACCTCGGCAATGAGATCCGTATCGTGAAGGAGAGTCCCGAGTGCACCAATCCGTGTGAGGATAATTCTGGTTCAGTCGCTTACAAGATGTACTACAATGGTGCTTTCGTGGGTGAGTGTCCCTATGTTGGCGGCACGAACGCGTGGCTCTATCGGCCGCAGTATGGCGGTGCCCCACCGCTGTTTAGTTTTGCGTGTCTGTTGCACCGAAGCGTTGACGACTATTGTGGCGACGGTTGTATAACAGGTACCGACCCGATGAGCGGTCAGCCAAACGTGTTATTCTGTGATGACAACTGCAATAGCGCTAGGGACTGGGTGGTGAATGTCTATGACTGTCTGACTATGACGGCGTATCGCTACTGGCGAGAGGGCCCATGTTCCTCATATCCCGGTTTGGAGAGCGCTGGATGGGATGAGTTGTCCGAGGAGCCGGGACACGAGGTCCGAACCAGCGATGCCGATTGTGGTCGCATCTGTGGGCCCGGATACGAGAACTGCACAAGTGGAAACTGATTGATTGCTCGTTCAGGCATTCTGGCCGGTCGATGACGACAAGCCACGTGAAGACACGAAAGGGATCGACAATGCGGAAATCAGCTTGGCTGGCCGTTCTGTGGGCAACACCCATTTGCCCCATGGTTCCGATGTTGCCCACTTTAGGGGTAGAGATTGCCACGGAACCCGCTAGCCCGCCGGTGGAGCGGCAGGCGAGCGCGGCTCAGCACAGCATCACGTTGTCGGGTGTGGCATCCGGGGGGACCCTGATCTTCCTCCCGACACCAAGCCTCAATGTTAGGACATGCCTCAGCATCAGGACGACACCGGGCGAGTCCGCTGAATCCGTTGTCCGTCGCTTGACGGAGGCCTTCAGCGTTTCGACCGAACCCCTCTGGATGGGAGCCAGACCCGTTGCTCAAGGCGCGACCTTCGGACCTGTCCCTGGCTCTGCCGAAGGCCGATATGTGTTCGCGGGCACGGAAACGGGCCTGGGGATTCCTCCATCCCCGAAGTCGGTGACTGCCAACTACGATCCGGTCGGCGGCGAGGTGGTCCTGCGGTGGGCAAACCCTCCCGGGAACTACGACAGAATAGCGATCGTGCTGAACGGGTTGGGATATTCGGTCGCTGGCGATGCAACCTCGTACCGCTTTCGAGCTCGTTCGCTGTTGGTAACAGGGTCCCGAGATGAGGACCTGAAGAGCTGCGTGGTTGTGGGCTATCGTAATGGGATTCCCTCCGGGCCTGCCGGTATCCATGTAATGGGCAGGATGCAAGAAGAGGCCATCGGCATGCCGTTTGTTGGCGGTGCTGCCCCCAACTGGACGGCCTGGGGTACAGACGAGACGACGCCCAAGCTGGAGGAGAACAAACGGCCTGACAAGATGAAGGGCAAGTTATTCTATCAGCGTGTCAAATCCAAGAAGGCCGGTGAGCAGGTCGGTGTGTGGCGCAAGTTCCTGGGACTGGTGCCGGGGCACACATACAAGCTCTCGGCCTGGGTCTGCACGGATGCGATGGATGATTCGCAGGGTGACTGGTCTTTCTCGCTGCACGCTGTCCCTGATGCGCCGGACGGTAGGGAATTCGCCGTGGACCAGTTGGCAGGGCGCGCGGCGTTGCCCAACGGTGCTCGCGGGCCGCAGGTGGGCGCGTTCGCGGCTTACCGTCGCGGCGTGACGACAGCCCGCAAGGAATTTGCCCGGACCTCAACCGACCCGGCGGACAACGCCCCTGGCCGTGAGATCGGCCATATCACTCTGCCGGCCAACGTGACCAGCATCACCGTGTGGGTCCGCTACACCAGTTCCGATCCGAATGCCTGTGGCGTTGCTTTTGACCACCTGCGTCTTGAGGACGTTACCCAGCGATAGACCACCAGACCAGCGGGCTGACAGGTCAACAGACCGAATGGCAGGTCTCGCTTTGCTCAACCGTGACCCTACCTTGTCCCCGTCTTGGCGATGTCGATGGCGACGAAGCCGATCTTCTCGGCGGGGGAGCCGGGTTTGAGGGCGAAGTTGTCCCTGGCGGGGTCGACAAAACATGGGTCGGTGATGATCGAATGCACGTCGTGGCCGCGTTTCTGCCATGCCTCCAGGGTTGCGCCGGCGAAATCGAACGGCTGGCCGTTGGTTCGCCAGTAGAGATTGCGGTCCATCTCGTAGTGATCGTTTTTCCAGTTGCTTCCGAGCAGGGTGCCGGTGTCGAAGTACACGATGTTCCGCTCGAAGGTGAAGGACTTGTGATTCTCTTCCCGAGTGCGGGCGACCTGGGCGTGTTTGGCGAAGGCCAGGACGTTGTTGCGGATGACGTTATCCTTGCCGTAGTGCTGGTGGAAACCGCCGTGCGTGGTGCGGTAGACGACGTTGTTCTCCATGACGATCCCGCTGCTGCCCTCGTCGGTGTAGAGGCCCCAGCCGCCGTATTCGTCGGCCTCGATATCGTGGATGAGGTTGTTGCGGACGCAGGTGCCGGGCGAGACGCCGAGGGTGTAGACGCCGGCCATGTCGCTGAGCAGGCCCTGGCCGATGTGGTGGACGCGATTGAACTCGACGATGTTGCGGGCCGACTTGCTGGCCGCGTAGCCCCAGACCCAGCCGACGGACACGCCGGTGTAGAAGAAGTGGTGGATATCGTTGTGGGCGAGGGTGTTGTCGTTGCTGTGGCCGATCCAGACGCCGACGGCGTTGTGGAAGATGTGGCCACCGTCGCCGATGTCGTTGTTGATGAGCCGGGTGCGGTTGCTGTCGTGGCCGATCTTGACGCCGCCGGCGCCGAGGTCGGTGACGGTGTTGCCTTCGATGATGATATTCTGGCCCCCGGCTGCGACTTCGACCCCGTAATTGGAGACATGGCTGACGGTGCAATCGCGGATCGTGCAGTTGCGGGCGTGGGCCAGGTAGACGGCGCCCGGCACCGCAATCGATGCCTGGCCGTCGCTGACGTTCTGGCTCTCTGCGTACCACTCGGCATGCTCGAACGCCAAACCGCGGAAGGCCAGATGCTCGACCTGCTTGCCCTTGTCGGCCTGCCCCGCGATTCGCAGCAGCTCGGGCAGTTGCGGGGCGACCACCACGCTGTTGGCCGGGGTCTCGCCGGGCATCGGCAGGTAATAGAGCGTGCCTTCCTGCCGATCGAGATACCACTCACCCGGTTCGGTGAGGGCCTCGCGGACGTTGTCGACGTAGTATCGGGCGAACTTGCTCTGGTCGAAGGAGTTGGTCAGCCGCCGGTGGGTCTTGGCGGTGAATACGGCCAGCTTGGCCGACTCATCCACGCTGGCGATGTGCATTCGCGGCGACACCCAGAAATGCAGGGCCACGATCTCGACATCGGACAGGTTCCGCCAGTTGCGGATGTGTCCGGGCTCGAAGTTGACGCGGTCCCAGCCCTGGTTGTATGGGGCGCCCTTCTCGAACTGGGGCGAGCCGGTGAAGCGGTAGAAACCCTTCTTGGGCAGTCGCGGGCGTGAGCGCCGCTGACCGTTGACGAACAACTGGTGGAAGTACCACTTGCCGCTCCTGACCTCGGGCAGGTCCGCCGCCCAGACGGCTTTGCCGTTCAGCGTCGTTTCGCGCCAGCCGGTGATTCTCCGGCCGCCGCTGATGATCACCTTTCCGCTGCCGCGCCAGGTGATGGGCGAGGAATGCGTACCCGAGTCGCTGGGGCCGAAAACCAGCGGCTCGGCAAGTGTGTACTCGCCTGCCTGCACGATGACTTCGACCAGGCCCTGCTGGGCCGCTTGCCTGGTCGATCGAACCGCCTCCTGGGCCCGCGAGAGGGTTGCGAACGGGCCGTCGTTGCCCTCGGGGGCAGGCTGGGCGAACCGGCCGGACCAGCGGTCGTTGCCTTGCGGTGAGACGTGGTACGTTTGGGTTTCGGCAGCGTGAGCTGCGGCTCCGAACGCGAATACTGCAAGCGCGATAGCCTTTTGCGGTCCCTGCTTCACGGTCGTGGCTCCTGTCAGTTCCGTTGATGGTGTCTGCAACAGATCATCGCCGACGGGGTGGCCGCGTCAACTCTCCGTTGGTGATCTTCGTCCGAGGCTCACAGGATGTCAGGATGAGCGTTTGGAGCGGGTGCAGAGTCGACGCAGTCCCTTGGCCCACTGAGTGAGAGTCAGGATGGCAATCGCGGCCAGGAAGGCCAGGCCTGTGGCCGTGGCGAACAGATAGCCGCCTCGCACGAAGGGCGTTTTCGAGGAGCCGATCGGCGCAGTTGCGGCGATGATCCCCGGGCCTTCCTCGCGGTTGCGGCTGGCGATCACACGACCGGCCGGGTCGATGATCTGCGAGATGCCGGAACTGGCCGCGCGGACGGCGCTCCGGCGAAGCTCGATCGATCGCAGCGGGGCCATGTCGGCGTGCTGCCACAGCTCCTGGTCCGGCCAGCGGGCGGCGTCCATGACGGGAACCAGAATGAGTTCGGCGCCGAGAGTCACGAGACGACGCGGGTGGTCCGTGAAAAGCCCGTCGTAACAGACGTACAGGCCGATGCAGCCTCGATCGCTGTCAAACACCACTTGCGACGTCGCGGGGTTGCCATCCTGGAAGAAGGGCAACGGGACGGCCTTGGCCTGCGTGCCCACGATTTGACCGGGCGGACCGATGAGCATCGCGACGTTGTCGTAATAGCAGTCCGCGCTGCCCTGCGGTGGGATGTGGGCTCCCACACAGCTATACATGCCGTGCGTCGAGGCCAGTTCGATCAAGCCTGAGACGAGTTGATGCTTTTCGGTGGCCATCTCGTCGATAGTGTGCTCGGGCAGGACCACAAAAGCCGGCGAGGGAGATGCGGCGGCTGCCTCGGCGGCCAGGGCGAGGTATTCACGGTAACGAAGCTCCTCACCCTGGACACAAGCGACCGTCACAATGCGGCCGGATGGGTTCAACGATGGTTGGGAGATGAATCCGAGCGCCAGAATTGTCCCCGTGATGGCAAGTGCGGGTGCCCAGGCCCGTCGGCGACGTTGGATGAGCCCGTAGGCGATGGCCGTGTTGAATGCGACCAGCAGGAACGTGAGGAAGTACACGCCGCCGATCGACGCGATCTGGGCGATCCACAAGCTGTGCGATTGACTGTAGCCAAAGCCCAGAAATGCAAAGCGCAGTTGGGGCAGGCCCTCGCATCGCAGGATCTCAGCGCCGGTGAAGGTCAGGGGTAGGGCCCAGAGCATCGAGGCGGTGCCGAATCGCTCGATCAGGAGCCGTGCGACGCGAAAGGCGAAACCCATCCAGACCGAGAGGACGACCAGGGTCGCGCCGCCGATCGGTCCGGCGAGCTTCAACAACCAGTCGAGGCCGATGCGGTAGAAGACCAGGCCGAGGACGATGCCGAAAAGCCAGGTTTTGGCCGGCGATAACCTGGGCAACGCCAGAAGCCAGGGAATCAGTGCGATCCAGGCGAGGTAATGGAGGTTCAACGGCCGGTAGCAGGCGGCCATGAGGCCCCCTGTGGCGATTGCGGCGAGGATCGCCGGCAGCCAGGGAAGAGTTCTGTGATGAGACCCGGGCTCGACAGCTTGGACACCGGCGGGACACATAGGCGGGGCTCCTCATGTGGGGGTGCATCCCATCTTTCGTGGCAGACCTTCCTTGTGTGCCACTGCTCTGTGAGCAGTGTTGGCGGGCCTGGGCACTGCTGACACAGCAGTGGCACACGGCGTCGTCTGGCCGCTTCACCGGCCGCCACAATCCGGCGGATGCACTCCTCATATGGTAGACAATAACGAAGTTCCTTGCGCCACCCGCTTCTACTGGATACTACGCATGAGATCAGCCAAAGTCGCGGTTGGAGGTTCACCAGAAGTCGAGATCTGCCCCTTCGAGGTTGACGGTCTGGCCGACGGCGGGCGGGGTGAAGGGGATGAACTCGCCGTCCTTCCACCACAACCATCGCAGCGAGGGGTCCTCGAGAGGCACGGCGAAGCGGAAGACGGCCTCGGCGGCACGGCCGTCGGGTGTGATTTCGGTGACCTCGATGTCCAGGCCGGTGAGTTGCACGTGCTGGCCGACGTGCATGGGATTGCGTTCGCTTCGGAACAGATGATCAAACCGCCAGCAGATGAAGGTCGCCTGCGGTCGGACGGCCAGTGTCCGGTCGTCGAGCCGGCGAAGGGCGACTGGCGGGACGCCCGGTGCCAGCACGCGGGTGTGCCGCGGGACCGGCTGGCCGGCAAGCTCCCATATGATAGGCATGTAGATGGCGTACCCGATGCTCGGGGCGTTGACGATGATCAGATCCTGCTGCTCGACGGATGGATCGAGCGGCGTCTGCACCTTGAGTTGATCGGTGAAGGCTTTGGGCCCGATCGGTGCCCATGCTTGCAGACTGAGGGAGACCGGGGCCAGCACCAGGTGGATGACGACGAACGCCCAGCCGACGATTCGCAGGTGGCGATTCCGGCTCAGGCTGGGGAGAGGCGACTCGGTGAGATGGAATACGTGGACGAGGAGTTGGGCGAGCAGGCCCATGGCCCCGATTCCGACAAAGAGCAGAAGGCGGTTGGCGGGGAAAGTCGCGCAGTTCGGAATGAGCGAGAGGGCCATGCCCAGGGTCCAGAAGCGGGCGACCGGGTCGGCTCGCAGTAACGGTCTGAGCAGGAAGACAAGTCCGACGATCAAGACGTAGCCGGCGACGATCATCGCGATCATCACCCCGGTAGTGGCGAGGATCGACGCCTCCGCGGGCGGCAGGGCCCACTGGCCGAGCAGCAACAATGGAACTCGCTGAAGTACGCCCAGCGCGAAGTGCCCTGGGTCGCGGATGGGGTCGATGTACAGGCCGACGTTGGCGATTCCGTGGCCGCCAAGGGTCCAGAGCGTCCGCCAGACGATGAGGATGGCGATGAAGGGAAGCAGGGCGGCGGCTTTTCGCGGCCATTTCGCGCGATCGAGGCACGCGGCATGGGCGGCGAGATAGGCGAGCGTTGCGACGCCCGCCTCGGCGGAAAGCAGGCTGGCTGAGGTGAGGAGCATGCTGAGAATCGCGCTGCCGGAGCGGCCCTCGCGTCGCCAGCGATCGTGGGCGATGATGGCCAGCACCCCGAAGAGAGCCGCCAGCAGGGCGTTGCGATTGGCGAGCCAGGCGGCGGGCAGGGCGTGGGCATCGTCGACGGCGAAGAGCAGGGCGGCCAGGCCGGCCGCGAGAGTCGGCCCCATCATGCGGCGGTACAGCAGGGTTACCGATGCAATCAACAGACCAAACCATAGCAGGCTATGCAGATGCATCAGGGCCGATGAATTCGGCCACAGGCGGTAGTCCAGCCAGTGCGTCAGAACGGTCAGCGGCCGCCAGAAGCTGCCCTTGATCGTGGGTTCGACCCACCAGGGCAGCACGCCGTAGTCGGCCATGTGCATTGTGCGCGCGGGGTTGCCGTCCAGGAAGCGGAACATGTCCCACGCCGAGCCCGAGAACGCCGGACAGCGCTGCGAGCCTCTGATGGTGATGCGGTGGAAGTCATCGTCGAACTGCCAGCCGGTGCTCAACGCGGGCAGCGCCAGGACGACCGCCAGGAGTGCCGCAACAACTGGCAGGTGGGGATGATTCAGGAGTCGGCACAACCGGGATTTCCAGGTTCCCGGGGCGACACTGGGCACTGACCTGCAATCCATCGATCACGACTCCGTTGCTCATTCGGCCATGGGGTTGCTTGCGGGCACACCCTTGAGCCAACCGGGCGAGGCGAGCGTGCCCTGCCCCTGGGCGACGCGGGCCCAATCCGTCTGCACCTCGCGAACGTCGATGTACGCCACTTGGCACACGCCAGTGCTTGTTGTGAGCAGTATTCTAGTCATCATGCGGAGGACAGTAACGGTGAGATTAACGTGTGGCAAGAGGGAAGGATGAAGGATGAGGGCTGAAGGTCGCCGCAGGCGACTCACCGTGGCGAGATGAGTCAGGCCATTTCTGACCGTTCAATCGTGACCGAGAAGCTTTGCGGGGCTGGCGTTGCTGATCCTGACTTTTCCGCTGCGGTCGACGGTTGCGCCGGGGGCGATGTCGCCGAAAGCGAGCATGACGTCGGTGCAGGGGTTGCGCGGGTTGCTGTGGAGGAAGTATGCGTGGGGGGCTTCGATGATCACGCAACGGCCGGAGCCGATGTTGCGGCTGACCATGATCGGGGCGTCGAGTTGGTGGCGGTTGAAGCCCCAGAACTGTTGGTAGAAAACGTTGCTGTGCGACTGCCCGCGGAGCAGGTAAGCCTCGAAGCCGTTGGGCATACCGGCGTCACGGCCGAGGTCGGCCAGCGATTGAATGCGGCCGTCGGAGCGGACGAAAGTGTTCTCATCCGACCACCATGGGGCCTTGAGGAACTTGAGGCAGATGGCGGCCCCGGCCTTGTGGATGGGCTGCGTGCCGCGGTTGGTCAGCCGGATGCAGAACGAAATGCCGTCGGCCCTGGGCCGCAGGAGCGTTGTCCATTCCACCGGCTGGTCGACGGGAACGCGAATGCCGGCGCATTCAAGCGTATCCGGTGCGACGCGGGCGAAGTTGCCCGGGCCGAAGAGGCCGGCTTCGGTTACCTCGTGCAGCCAGAGTTGGTGGGACGGTTCCCATATCGAGCCGACGGGGTAGATCGAACTGAAGCCTATGTCGGTAGCGATGCCCTCGGGCACCCACAGGCGCACGTCGCCGACTTCCGGTGGCCCGGCCAGGATGACCTCGCAGGTGTTCTTGTGCGGACGGATGTCGAGCGGGCAGGTCTGGTCGAGGTTCGCGCATCCGGCAATCGCCGCCAGGATGGCCGGTAGTGTTACATTGATGGCTTGCCGTTGGATGGGTGAGTTCATGAGTACGAAAGCTACCAACGAACGGGCGGTAGATCAACTCGCCAACCGTTGGCAGCGTCAGACCGACAACCAAGGCTGAGAGTCGCCAATTCGGAACCGACTTTCACACGATTGCTGTCCTCTTGTTTGCCTCTGCCTCCCATAGTAGTCTGGTCCCGTGTTTTGTGATCGGATCGGAGTGTGTCTCGCTGCGGCGACGAGGCGGAGACTGGTCCAGGCCTGCACGGATGCCAGGGGAAGTGAAGCTCGGAAGAGTCTTTGCCATATGCTAGAACGTTCCGCCTTCTTGAACCATCGACCGTGGCTGCGTGAACGCGTGGGTGGGGGGCCGGGTGGCGGCGAGATGCACGCGAGACTCCAAAGATGAGGGTGCCTGACAGCAGAACGGGCGGCGAAGGCCGCCGGAGCCTGTAATGAGTTGGGTATAAGACTTTTCTGTGCAATGGCTTATGTGCGTGGCTGTGTACTGTTCCTCGGTGGTCCGGCCTGATTCGACTTGACAAATGGGTTTATTTATAACTAAACTTAGATGAGCAACAACACCGATAGTTCGTTAGTCGTCCGCGGAACGATGCGGACGATCGAGTATGCCGTGCGTCTGAATGGGTCTATGCCCGCCAAGGAGTTTATCGAAAACGACCTGAGTCTTATCGAGCAAGCGAGTCTCGTGGCTCTCTTCAGGAGGATGGCGGATCACGGCAGCGTACCCAACCGTGAGCAATTCAAGCATGTTGAGAATGAGATATTCGAGTTCAAGAAGCACCAGATTCGAGTCTTCTGCTTTCGCAAGGGTGATCGATGGCTGTTGACGAACGGTTACAGGAAGAAGAAGGACAGGCTTGACCCGAGTGAGGTCAGGCGGGCGAAGCGGATCATGAAAGAACACCTGCAACGTGAGGCAGAAACCTAGGAGAGGTGGATGAAATGAGCGGGGGTCTGATTGAACGGTTGACCGGCACGCCTGAAGGGATGCGTCTCTATCAGCAGGAACGGGCCATTCAGGAAGTGACTGATCTCATCTGTGAGCTGATGGATGAGCAGAACGTGAGCAGGGCCGAACTGGCCAAGCGGCTGGGCAAGACAAGAGGCTATATCACTCAATTGCTGGACGGTCGGGCGAACATGACTGTCCGGACGATCTCGGACGTGTTCCTGGCCCTGGGCCGGGCGATTCATTTTCAGGATGGGGCGTTGGACGCCACCGGTGCCGCTCGGCCGGTGCTGCGAGTCAGGGACACGAAGCGGACCCAGAACGGGAAGGACGCCAGGGGTGTCGTGACGGGGCTGCTGAAACGACGACGTGGCTGAACTTCGGGCTGGCACACCGCTCTTGAAACGTACAACCGGGGTCATGTCAGACCGGTCTGTTGCGGTTTCCTGCATGACCAAGCCGCGGAATCTGTGAACGGAAAGCATTCAGGTGTCTCAGGGACCGGAAACCATCGAGTCGGCGTTGGACCGCGCTTGGCGGGCGATGAGGTCTTGCAGGCTCTGCGAACTCAACTGCGGTGTCGATCGCACCGCGGGAGAGCGGGGGCCGTGCGGTGCAGGGGCAACTGCCCGCGTTTTCCGCTGCTACACCAGCTACGCGGAGGAGCTCGAGCTGGTGCCGGCGCTGATGGTGTATCTGGCCGGGTGCAACTTCCGCTGCCGATTCTGCACGCAGGCACCGGGTTGCTACGAGGCGGACGAGGGTACGGAGCTGAACGCGGAGGAAACGGTCCGTCGGATCGAGGCGGAGGCCGCCCGCGTGCCCTGGATCAATCTGGTCGGCGGGGAGCCCAGTTTGCACCCGGCCGCGTTGCTGGATCTTCGCGCCCGCGTGCGTACGGTGGCCCGCTGGCTGCTGAATACGAATGGGTACCTCACCCCGGAGTGCTTCGAGCTGATCGATCCGTGGATCGATCTCTATGTCGTCGATTTCAAGTTCGGCAGCAATGATTGTGCTTATCAGCTAGCTGGGGCATCCCGGTACATCGACGTTCTGACCCGGAACTTGAGGCGGATCCACGCGAGCGGGCCTGAAAGGCTGCTGGTCCGGCACCTGCTCATCCCCGGGCACGCTCGGTGCTGTTTCGAGCCGGTGGCGGACTGGGTGGCCGCGAACCTGCCCGGCGTTCGTTTCCATCTAATGGCCAGCTACGTGCCCGGTCCGATGGTGCTTCAGGATGAGGTCCTGGGCCGTTCGGTGCCTGCCGAAATCGCGTCCCGGACCTGTACATACTGTCAACAAAGGCGTCTTAACCTGATAGAGTAGGTGTATGAGCACACTGCCCTCTTGTCCGGGAGCGCCGTTGCAGGAGGTCGTCATTAGCGTGGGTCCCGACGGCCGGGTCTATTTCCACGACCTGGATCGGGAGCTGATCGAGGTGGCGCTGGCGGTCAACCCCGAGGATGAGGTTATGCGCCGGCGCCTGGCGGTCTGCCAAAGACGCGCGCAGGCAGAAAAGGGGCGGGACCATGGCTGCTGAGCCCTTCGGCGAACTGGATGTCCTGATCCGCGCCCGCTATCCGATTCTCTATGTGATTACCTGGGAGGAAGACCGTCTGGAACGGGGCATCCGGGCCATCGCGCGCCGCCGGAACAAGAATGTGCTCACCTGGTCGGTCACCAGCGGGATGACCAGCAGCGAGGGCAGCAGCGAGATGCCCACCAAGTCACGGGGCCCGTCGGATCCGCTGCAGGCCCTGGACACGGTCATCCAACACAACGATCCGGCGGTCTACATCTTCAAGGATTTCCACTTCTTCATGACCACCCAGTGTCCGACGAACATCCCGGTGGTTCGAAAGCTGCGGGAAGTCTCCATTGCCCTGAACAACAGCTACAAGACACTTATCATCACGGCCCCGGTCCTGCAGATGGCCCCGGAGCTCGAAAAAGACATCACGGTGGTGGACTTCGCCCTGCCGACTTATCGTGATCTCTCGGCAATGCTCGACCGAATCATCGAGCAGTTCCGCGACAACCCGAAGATCAAGATCGATCTGGACGAGTCCGGGCGGGAGCAGTTGCTCAAGGCCGCACTCGGGCTGACCATCAAGGAAGCCGAGAACGTTTTCGCCAAGACCCTGGTCAACGATGGCAGGCTGTCAGCGGAGGACATCAGCTCGGTGTTCTCGGAGAAGCAGCAGATCATCCGCAAGAGCGGGCTGCTGGAGTACTACCAGGCGAACGAGGATTTCAGCCAGGTCGGCGGGCTGGACCAGCTCCGCGAGTGGCTCGTCAAGCGTACGGAGTCGTTCACCGATCGGGCGAAGGATTTCGGCCTGCCCGCGCCCAAGGGCGTGCTGCTTGTCGGCGTGCAGGGATGCGGCAAGAGCCTGTGTGCCAAGGCGGTCAGCCGGTTGTGGAAACTGCCCATTCTTCGGTTTGATATGGGGCGGATGTTCGGCAGCCTGGTCGGTTCGAGCGAGCAGAATGTCCGGCGGGCGATCCAGGTGGCCGAGGGTGTGGCCCCGACCGTGCTGTGGGCCGACGAGATTGACAAGGCTTTCGCCGGGTCGCAATCCTCGGGCAGTTCGGACGCGGGCACCTCGGCTCGGGTCATGGGCACCTTTCTGACCTGGTTGAGCGAGAAGACCAGCGCGGTGTTCGTGGTGGCGACGGCCAACGACATCTCGAATCTTCCGCCGGAACTGCTACGGAAGGGCCGGTTCGACGAGATCTTTTTCGTCGACCTGCCCAACGAGGTGGAACGGCAGGCGATCTTCCAGATTCACATTCAGCGGCGCGGCCGCGACCCCTCGAAGTTTGACCTGCCGGCGCTGGCGGCGGCTTCGGTGGGCTTCAGCGGCGCGGAAATCGAGCAGGCCGTGATCAGCGCCCTTTTCGACGTGTTCTACGCGAAGCAGGAGTTGTCTACCGAGGCACTGCTGCAATCCCTCAGGGAGACCGTGCCCCTGTCGCGTACGATGAGTGACCAGATCGAGGCCCTGCGAGCGTGGTCCGAGGGGCGGGCCCGCAATGCCTCGCTGAAAGCGACGCTTGCCCCGGGGCGCGACCGTCGCAAGCTCGAATTGTAGTATGCCTTGGCCGCCCCCGCCGCGGCTGAGGAGAACGAAAGGAGGTCCCGATGAGTGCCGTGTGCATTCTAACGCCGGTGGTGATCGGTTCCTGGCCGGCCATCTCGGCGGCCGTCGCGGGCGCGCTTGCGGCGATGGGTTTCAGCCTGCGGACCGCCAGCGAGGAGCCGACCCTGCGGACGCACAACCGTGTCGAGGAGTCGATCGAGAACAGCGAGGTCCTCGAGGAGCATATGGTCCGCGGGGAGAGAATCGTGGCCAGCCGTGGCGACCTGGAGGTCGAGATCGGCCGGGACGAGCGGGGGGCCTGCACGGTGTGCGTTTCCGGTGAGGGTCATACCAAGTCGCAGCTCCGCGACATCGCCCGGCAGGTCAGCGCCAAGGTTGTTCAGCAGTACACCTACCACAAAGTGATCACCGAACTGCGGTCGCGGCAGTTCACGGTGGCTGGCGAGCAGGTGACCTCCGACGGCACCATCAAGCTCCACGTGCGGCGGAGGTGAGTCATGGACCAGCCCGAATTCGAAATCGAGATTCGACCCGACGGCCACGTGAAGGTCTTGGTCAAAGGCGTGAGCGGACAGCAGTGCCTGAGCTACGCCGACCTGCTCGCGGAGATTATCGGCCGGGAGAACTCACGGGAACTGACCGCGGAGTACTACAAGCAGCAGGCGACGGGTGTGCGGATCGAGGTCCAGCAGCGCCGCAAGTAGCCGGGCGGCCCCGTCAAGGGTCGCCGCACGGTGTGGAGTTGAGCCATGCAGTGTCCCAGTTGCGGGTTCCAGAATCTGCCGGGACTGGATCGCTGCGCACGCTGCCTGAGCCTTCTTGCCCTGGACAACGTCGACGTGCAGCCGTACCGGGCGAGCGACCGCTGGGCGTGGTGGCGGGGGTGGCGGGCCTGGCGGGCACGAGCATGGGGCCGCTGGGTCGACCTGCGGTGTCGGTTTTTTCAGCGTCTGCGCGGGGTGGTGCCGGTCCAGCCCGGGGTGGTCCCCGACATGGCCCGGCATCTCCCGTTGGCGCTGCTCTCGATCGTTCCGGGCCTTGGATTGATCGTCAGCGGCCGGCGGCGGCTCGGCCTGATGCTCCTGGGGATCTGCCTGCTCGGGCTGCTCGTATTCGTGATGTTCATGGGCTCGTGGATCGGCATACTGGCCATGGGCCTGGTCTTCGGGGTACACAGCTACGCGATTCAGAGGTGCCTGATTCAGCAGGGTGACTATGTTCCCCGCGGGATAGCCATCTGCACCGGGCTGCTCATCTTCATCGTGTTGTACGCGGCGCTGTACCCGGCGGCGGGCTGGCTGATAAACGGCGTCGTGCGGTTTGAGCCCCTCATAGGCAATCTGCGAGAAGGCAGGCTGCAGGGCGGGGATGTGCTCATGGTCAAGGGGCGCTGGTGGCACCCGCCGCGCTACCAGGCGGGGGACCTGGTCAGCTACCGGATCCCGGAAATGCATGGGGAAGGCTGGGTCACTCGCGGGGGAGCCTCCATCGACCGAGTCCTGGCGGTAGCCGGCGATCATGTGGTCATTAAAGAGGGCGAGGTGAGCGTCAACGGGAAACGCCTGCCTGATGATGTGGGCCCGGTGGGGGATGTGCCGCTCCCCGACTCCTATGCGGTCACCGTACCGGCTGATGCTTATTTGATATTGCCCTCGTTACCGCGGATCGGCGGCCACTATCGGGCCGGCGTTCAGGACGCGGCGATGGTCCGATCCCTCAGCATCGTGCACCACGAGGACATTCGGGGCCGGGTAATAATGATTGTGGGTCCGCCTTGGAGGATGGGCCGGCCATGAGCAAGAAACGGAGTGCTGGCGGCCGCTTTGAGCACCTGGAGTTTGACGACCTCAGTTCGCAGGCCGGCCAGGGACGGCAGGTGCAGCAGGAGCCTTCAGGCGTCCTGAACGCGCCTCCGATGGAGAGGCACGCCTACCACGAGCGGGCCATTCAGGCCTTTCAGCGGGGGGAATTTGAACAGGCACTGCGGTATTTCACGCGGACACTGGAACTCGACCGAGCCCTCGTGCCGGCGTGGGTCGGCCAGGTGCAGATGCTGATCGAACTCGAGGAATTGCGCGAAGCGGAGCTTTGGGTGGACAAGGCCCTGGAGCTTTTCCGCGATCAGGGTGAACTTCTTTCGGCGAAAGGGGTGGTCAAGGCTCGCCGTGGCGACCCTCGGGCCGGCATGGCCTGCTCGGACGCCGCCTTGGCCGCCAGGGGGAGCAGCGCCTATCGCTGGCTCGCCCGAGGTGAGATCCTTCTGGTCCGCGGCGAGACCCAGGTGGGTGCGACCTTCGACCGTGCCATGCAGGAGGAAGGGGTGAACTGGTTCACGCGCGTCTGGGCGGCGCGGATTTACCGGCGGTATGGGCGGCACGCGCCGGCGCTGGTGCTGGCACAGCAGGCAACGGAGAGCGGGACGACCCAGCCTTATGCCTGGTATATCCGTGGGCTTTGCGAGCGCGATCTGGGTCTTGGGGCGTACCGTTCGTCGCTCCAGCGGGCGCTGCAGTTGGACGGGACGTTCATTCCTGCCCGCGAGGCGCTCCGCGAAGCGCCCAGCGGATGGCTGCGAGGGCTGTACCGGCGTCTGCGCGGAAGATGATGCGGTCGTCCTGGAGGTGCTATGGAGTTTCACGTGCTGGTTGAGACTGCCCGTCGCGTCGGGGCGAGCGACATTCACATCCTGACGGACATGCCGCCCTGCTTTCGGGTGCACGGCGAGATCCGGCCGGCACAGGCTCCCGCCCTGACCCACGAGGAGATCGCGGCGATGGTCGAATCGATCACCAACCCGGCGCAGCGTGAGGCGTTCCGGCAGGACACCGAGTTGTGTATCTCGCTCATGGTTGGGGATCTGGGCCGGGTGCGGGCGACGTTTTACCTGCGCGCCGGCCGGCCGGAGCTTGCGGTCCGGCTTTGCGCGCAGGACATCGGCAGCCGCGAGTCGCTGCGATTGCCTGCGGTTATCGACGAGGTCTGCCGCCGCCCTAGCGGTCTGGTCCTGATCTGCGGGCCGACCGGGTCCGGCAAGACCACGACCATGAATTACATGATCAACCTGATCAACAGCGAACGGCGGGCCAAGATCATCAGCATTGAGGATCCGATCGAGTACGTACACCGCCACAAGCGGTCCATCATCGTGCAGCAGGAGCTGATGAGCGACGTCAAGACGTTCTCGCAGGCCTTGCGTCACGCGTTGCGTCAGAACCCGGACGTGATCGCCATCGGCGAGCTGCGCGACCTGGACACGATGTACACGGCCATTCAGGCCGCGGAGACGGGCCACCTGGTGCTCACCACTCTGCACACGCCTGGGGCGGCGGAGAGCATTCTTCGCATGGTGAACGTGTTTCCGGCGGGCCAGCAAGAGGAGATTCGTTACTCCCTGGGCACCTCGATCGAAGCGGTGTTTGCCCAGCACCTGCTGCCCACGACGCAGGGCGACGGACGCGTATTGGCCTGCGAGGTCATGCTCGGCACGCCGGGCGTGAAGAACATCATCCGCGAAGGACAAACGCAGAAGCTGCAGACCGAGATCCAGATGGGCCGCAAGCTGGGGATGATGCCCCTGGACCACGTGCTCATCGAACTCTACCAGGAAGGCAGGATCTCCTACGACTGCTGCCTGTCGCACGCTCGCGACGCCAAGATGCTCCAGGATCGGCTGCACGGCAAGGAAAGGTAGAGACGCGGGCGGAACACGAGAGCGATAGGAGAGCATGAGGATGGGGAGCGCGCCGAGGCGACTTTTCCGGCCTCAGCTTGGGAATAGGAAGAGCTGCTGATAACATGGCGGCGTCCGCCTGCGGCGGGCTTAGCCATGCCACCCCCGTGCACACAGTCCCCGGAACACTCCTCAGGGTCATTTTGCGGCCGGGCGGGTTTCCTGGGGCGGGAATTGGATCTTGAAAGTGCCGGTGGCGGTGAGGGGTTTACCGCTGATCAGGTCGGTGAAAGTCACATAGGCGACGATTTCGTCGTGAGCGGGCAGGTGACCGGCGGGCCAGGGGCACCTGACGGTGAAGTGATTGGTCATCAGTCCGCCATACCACAGTTGGCGAGTGTGTTCGAGATCGAAGTGGTACTGGGCGAACTCGACGCGCTCCGGCGGGTTCTGCGGATCGAGAAGTCGGACGCTGATCGTGCCGGCCGCCTTCACCACGTGCTGGTCGCGGTCGATGGGCTGGACGTAGAGCACGATACCGGCGTCACCAAGCGTGCCTTCCTTGCGGTAACCGCCGGAGAGGCTGGCGAGGCTGATGCGCTCGGGATAAACGAGGATATCGAGCGAGGCCCCCGGTACGCGTGAGAGGTTGGTGATCCGCTGGCCGAGGTCGCGGACAGTCTGCTGCTGACCGGCCAGTTCGTTCTCCAACTGGCGAGTGCTTTCCTGAGCGGCAAACAGATCCCGCTGGACGGCCCGGAATTTCTCGCCGGGTACGGAGTCGCAAGCGGCACCTGAAAGCAGCAGGCCCAGGGCGACGACGAAGCCCAGCCGACCGACGGCCGCTCCGGGGTGCTGGAGATCGCGGGGACACCCGGTGGTCAGGTGAGGGATGGATACCACTGGTCGGGTCCTCCACTCCCCGATCGGCGTGCCGTTCGTTCGGGACCCGTCTCGTTTGGGTGCCGCGGCTCATCCGCCTGGCCATACACTGGCGGGCAAGCCGCCAGTGGCACCCGTGCCGAGCGATCTGCCGGGACAGGCATTTACTCATCCGACGGCGGCGGAGAGGGTTTCACCTCAGGCGCGCGATCGAGGATCATGTCCGCCAGACCGTACTCGACGGCTTCCTTGCTGTCCAGCCACTTGTTGCGGTCGCAGTCGACGGAGATCATATCCAGCGGTTTGCCGGTGTGTTTGGCCACGATCTGGTAGAGCCGCTCGCGGAGGCGGATGATTTCCTGGGCCTCGATGGACAGGTCGGTCGCCGGGCCCTCGAGGACGCCACCGATGAGCGGCTGGTGCAGCAGCAGACGGGAGTTGGGCAGGACGAATCGCTTGCCTTTGGCCCCACCGCACATCAGGACCGCCGCCATGCTCGCGGCCATGCCGACGCAGTAGGTATGGACCTCGCAGCGGAGGAACTGCATGGTGTCGTAGACGGCCAGGCCGGCCGAGACCGACCCGCCCGGAGAATTGATGTAGAAGCTGATCGGCAGGCTGCTGTCCTCGTTGGACAGGAACAGCATCTGGGCGATGATGACGTTGGCACTGTCGTCATCGATGGTCCCGCCGAGGAAGACGATGCGGTCGCGCAGGAGCCGCGAGTAGATGTCGTAAGCCCGTTCTCCGCGGCCCGTTTTTTCAATTACAATTGGGATCAGGTTGCTCATGAAGGCTTCCCGTTTCTGGCGTTGTTCAGGATCATCGCCGGTGAGCGGGGGTTTTCGCCGCCCCTGGGCACGACGTCACGATTTTTTCTTTTTCTTGTCCTTTTCGTGTTCGAGGATCTCGTCGACCAGCCCGTAGGCCAGGGCTTCCTTGGCGTCCATGAAGCGGTCGCGTTCGATTTCCTTGGCGATCTTCTCGGGATCCTGGCCGGTGTGTTTGGCCAGGATGGCGTTCAGCAGCTTCTTGTCCTTGAGGATCTCCTCGGCCTGGATGCGGATGTCCTCGGCCTGACCGGTGATGCCGCTGTAGGGCTGATGAAGCATGATCTTGGCGTTGGGCAGGGCGTATCTCTGGCCCTTGGTTCCGGCCGCCAGGATGATGGCCGCTCCGCTGGCGGCCTGGCCGATGCAGTAGGTGCCGATGTCGCAGCTCAGGAACTGCATGGTGTCGTAAATCGCCAGCGTCTGGTCCACCAGCCCGCCGGGCGAGTTGATGTACAGGTTGATCGGCTGGTCGGGCTTGATGGACTGGAGGTACAGCAGCCTCATGATCACCGTGCTGGCCGAGCGGTCGACGATCGGGCCGGCAAGGAAGATGATCCGGTTTTCCAGCAGCATGTCCTCGATCGACATCTCGCGGTACCGCTGGTAGGGCGGCACCTGCTGGCTCACAGTCCGGAGGATGTCTTCGGGGTGGTTCATAATATCCTTTCCGATACCGGTCTGACGCCTGGGCGTCAGTGGGCCGGTGGCTTGGTTGCCTAATGATAGGCGCCCCCTTTGCCACCGTTCCCAGCATCATCGGCCAACTGCCCGGCATTCTTGCTTAGGACGCCTGGTCGAGGCTTACGCGGCCTCAGGGGGTCCGCTCACTGCGTAGCCTCAGCGGCCTTTTCCGGCGCGTCAGGGGCTCCCGGGGCCTTTTCCGTCACCTGGGCCTGTTTGATCAGCCGGTCAATCAGCTTCTCGTCGCGGATCTGCAGGTACAGATTCGTGAGACCGCCTTCCTTGGCCAGCTCGTCGCGGACGCGGTCGAACCGCCGTCCCTGGCGGTAGGCGATGGTTGCGATCAGATTGTTGATCTCGCCCTCGCTGACCTCGATGTCCTCGAACTGCTCGGTGAGCTTCTCCATGATGAAGAACCGCTTCATCTCGCGGGCGGCCAGTTCGCGCGAACTGGTCTTGATCTCGTCCATCCTCTTTTCCACCTCGGCCTGCGGTACGCCCTGGCGGTAGAGCTCGACCATGTGCCGGATGAGCACGCGGTCGGCCTGGCGCTCGGAGAGCCGCGGGGGCAACTCGAACGAGGTCTTGTCCTCGAGGTACTTATAGACCTGGGTGGCCATGGCGTGGCGCACCTGCTCGTCGAGGCGGCTGTCGAGGTCCTTGCGGATGTAGTCGCGGAAGTCCTGCTCGCTCTCGAAGCCCATGCCCTTGAAGAATTCGTCGTTCAACTCGGGCAGCTTGAGGCGCTGGATCTCGCGGATCTTGAGCTCGAATTCGGCCTGCTTGGCGCGGAACTCGGCCTTGATGTAGTCCTCCGGAATCCGGCCGGAAATGGAGCGGGTCTCGCCGGCCTTGGCGCCGGCCAGGGTCTCGCCGAGCTTTTCGAGAGTCACGCCGTCGATGACCTGGCCGCGGGAGGCCATCCGGATCATCTGCTGCTGCTTGAGGACCGCGCCCTCGCAGGACATCTTCAGGTCCACGTAGAGCATGTCGTCGTTCTGCACCGCGCCTTCCTCGTGGACCACTTCGTAGGTGCCGCGGGACACGCGGAAGCGGTTGAACTGGTTGTCGACGTCCTCGTCGGTGATGGTGAAGACGGGTTTTTCAAGCGGAATGCCTTCGATCGAGGGCAGCTCGAACTCCGGCCGGATCTCGACTTCGCAGGAGAAGGTCAACGGGCCGTCGTCGGGGAGCTTGACCAGATCCATGGCCTTCTGGACGTCGACGAGCTCCTCGGTCTCGGCGCCTTTGGCCTTGGCCCAGATCAGCGGGTCGCCGATGACTTTCACGTCGACCTTCTCGACCGCCGCGAGGTAGCCCGATCCGAGCACCTGCTGCACGATGGTCGATTTGACCTCGTTTCCGAATCGCTTCTCGAGCAGCCGTCGGGGGGCCCGGCCCTTGCGGAAGCCGGGGACGGTGGCCTCGCTCCGCATCTGGCCGTACTGCTCGTCGAGCTGCTCGTCGATCGATTCTCGCGGGACGGTGACGGTGAGCTTCTTGCGCATCCCGCCCAGGTCCTCGACGCGGACGTCGACGACTTCCTTGAGCTTGTCCTGGAGGGACTTCTCCTTGCCCTCGGCCTCTTCGGTGCCATCGGCACTCTCGGCCGCCTCGGCCTGTTCTTCGGTCTCTTCCGACTGCTGGTCTTCGAGTTCCTCGTCTGGCATGGGCGTTGCCCCCTCAAAAAAGCGAAACACTCGATCCCGGTGCGGCCCTTCGCCAGGCGCGGCACCTTCACACCGAACGGAACCAGATAGGGGATGAAACGAAAAAACCAACCGCACTCATCCACCACCAGGCGTTGGGGAAAGCCCGGGGTGAATCCGGTTGGCTTCCTTCAGCGATCGCAGCCAACGCCTGGCCTCTGCGGACCGGTACCCTGCGATCGCCTGCAAACATATCGTAGTGGCCGACACGCAGACTTCAACCCGTGGCTCCCGGAATCACAGGTCGCGGTCTGCCGCCCGTAACCACCTGACCGACAGCGAGTTAGGCACGTTAATGTATCCTTGTCGCCGTCAGGCCGAGGGCAACCA
Source organism: uncultured Planctomycetales bacterium (assembly GCA_964586235.1). GTDB lineage: Bacteria > Planctomycetota > Phycisphaerae > UBA1845 > PWPN01 > JAUCQB01. The sequence goes on along the minus strand of CAZPIO010000088.1, from coordinate 6,270 downwards.
TAAAGGCCGCCCCTCGAAAAGTCAACCTGGGCGGCCAGCCGCTTTGCCGCCGATGCAGTCTCGGGCGATGAGGGCTGAATGACTCACACCGGCACATCGTCGATATCGGCCAGGCGGTAGCTCGTGCTTCGGCCGCGGCCCGGATTCTGCACCAGAACGCCCCGTTCCAGCAATTCGCGGATGTCGCGGAGAGCTGTGTCTGTCGAGCACTTCGCGATTTTGGCGTATTTGGGATTCTACATTCCCGGATAGAGCGTCTCGTTGTACAAGGCCGGGTCGGCCAGGGGGCGGGGGTTGGCGTAGATGCACAGGCCGCGGGCGCCGAAGAGGATGACTTCGTCGCGGGCGTCGCCCCAGACGTCGGCTCCGAAGGCATAGAAACCCATTTTGCGGTCGGTCTCCGTGCGATCGGGAGTGTATTGCATGGGGAAGGTGCCGATGATGCTGCCCCGGCCGTCGTACATGACTGCGGGGCGGTCCTGCCAGCGGCCGTAGACCAGGATGGTCTGCGGTTGATCCGGCCCGAGCCAGTTCATCCGGATCGGGGCGATGGCCCAGTCGCCGGGTTCCTGCTGTCGATGCCAGAGTTCCTTGCCCTCGTAGCGGTCGGCGCGTTCGCGCGGTGACTTGCCATCCCATGCGGTCGCGATGTACTTGGCCTGGCGGATGTAAAGGACTTCGTTGTGCCCGTCGTTGTCCCAGTCGTAGATCTGAACGGGCAGGTCGCTGTAGATAGTGCCGTTGTCGAGCGAAGGCCTGCCGATTTGCCAGAGGATCTTGCCGTCAAGGGTGACGGCCGTCAGGCAGGTGATTTCGCGCGTCGGGCGGATGCTCTGCACGAGCAGAAGGTCGGCGGCCCCGTCATCGTTTAAGTCGCCGATTCGCACCGTTTCGGCGCCGAAGTCTTTGACGTCGATACTGGCGACGAGGCGTGCTGGCGAGGGCTGGGAAGCCGGGAGGGCGTCGGCGCCGAATGCCGGGTTGGTTACGACGAGCAGGACGGCTGCCAGTTGGGTTGTCTTCATCTGTCTGAGCCTCCGATGGTGGCGTATCGGCGGTCAACGCTAATGGCCCAGACGCCGGCGGGCAAGGCCCTCGATTTGAGGTTTTTCCGAGCCGGAGCCTCCATACTGTATGGCTCGTTCGATTGGTTTGCCGCCACAGCCGGCGACCGCGGGCTTGTTGCCGGTTGTCTGACACATTAACCTTGCTGCCTTGTCAAGAGATATGTGTGATCCGCATGCATCTTTCGGGACTGTGGTGGCCTCGGCTTGCGACTCGATCGGCCTCATCGATTCGGGGTCGCCAGGCGACGGCCGTCTCAGGCGAGAACGGAGCAGAGGTTCATGAGCATCTCGATCACCGATCCGATCGGCCGTGCAATCAACCGGGCCAAGTACATGACGTTCCAGCCGTTCGACCTGGGGAAGTGGTTTGTGCTCGGGTTCATCGCCTGGCTGGCCGGCCTCGGTGAGGGCGGCTTCGGGGGAAATTTCGGAGGCGGGGGCGGCGGCCCCGGTCCGGGCACAGGCCCGGGAGGCGGCCCTGAGTACGACCCGTTTCAGGAAGCGCTGGACTGGGTGTCGGCTCACCTGGCAGAAGTGATCCTCATCGGAGCGGTCATTCTGGTCCTGGTGCTGGCGATCTGGCTTCTGGTCATCTGGCTGAGGAGCCGGGGCCGCTTCATGGTTTTGGAGGCGGTGGCGAACAACACCTATGAAGTGGTGGCGCCGTGGAATCGATACCGCGGCTTGGCCAACAGCTATGCGTGTTTTCAGATCGGCTTGGCGGCGGTGGGCCTTGCCGTGATGCTGGCGATCGGGCTGATCGTCCTGGCGATCGGGCTGCCGGACATCCGTGCGCGGCAGTTCGACAGCGCCGCCATCGCGGCGGTGCTCATCGGACTCGTGCTGTTTATCCCCGCGTCGATCGCGTTGGGTGTCGTCAGTTGGTGCACAAAGCATTTCGTGACCACCATCATGTACGCTCGCAACCTGCCGGTGCTGGCCGCATGGGGCGAGTTTCGCGAAAGAGTCCTGCCGGGACACATTGGCTCGTTCGTTCTTTTCCTGCTGATGTACATCGTCCTGGGCCTTGCGATCGGGATACTGTCCGCGATCGCGGGTTGCTGCACCTGCTGCATCGGATTCCTGCCGTACCTCAGCACCGTGCTCACTTTGCCGCTGGTCCTGTTCGGTATCTGCTACCCCGTATACTTCCTGCAGCAGTTCGATCCGGCGTATGTGATCATCAAGGAGCCTTCGCCGCCGGGTGCGTTTCCGGTGATCGAGGTACCGGTGTACCCGCCGACGCAGTAAGCTGAATTCGTCTGTGTGCTGGACCACGATGAGCAAGGCCGGCTGACCGTGTTCGTCACCATCTACACAAGCGAAGAATCACTGGCCGCCCTGGACAGGCTGCGCCGCGAGGCTGTCCGCCGGGGTGTCGCGATTCCATCATGATGCTCACTGCACATACGTAGAGGGCGAGAAACCTCGGCTCACAGGGACTTTACACAATGACTTGAGGTGTCAATCTGGCACGTCAGGTTTGAGGGCGCAATCCGGCAATCGGGTCTGCTGGTGAGGCAGGTTTGAAAAGCGGGTGATGGGGCTCGAACCCATGACATTCAGGTAGGCAAAGTGTAAGCCGCAGATGGCGACTATTGTTGCGACAAACCGTTGTGTGGATCACCCTGCCTTTTCATCGTCGCCACGGCGGCGCAGACCGCGAGGCTATTGACATCGATGACACGGGGTTGATCGTTGGGTGCGGAGTCAATCCCGATGGTTCTCGACACGCGTTACTGTCGCGGCAACATGCTTGGAATGTCGCTGGCGAGCAGTAGCCTCCCTTCTCCCGGTGGGCTGACAGGAGCGCGTTGGGTACGAGTGCACGAGATAGCCGCCGAGGCCCGCAGACTTCAGAGGGCATTGGTGTTTCTCGGATACCTGGCCTCCTGGACGGCCGCGAACGCAGCTCCACGGCCGTCCAAGAGGCAGGCTGCGCCTCAACTGCTGGGGTCAGCCTCCAGCCCACAAGGTCGCTTGCAGGCAAGCGAGCACCGCCTGGGTCTGGGTCAAATGACTCAAGAGCAACCCCAGAGCGGCGCCGAGGGTGGCCCGGAACCAGTGGCCGACACTCCGGAAACGATGGGCGGAACTGGCGTGTAGACAGAAGGGGCACCAGCCACGCTCGCCGAGCGTACAGAAAGCAATCTGGTGCCAGTTTCGGCGGCAGTCGAGAAGAGAGCCGAGCCAGGCCGCCGGGACTGCGGGAACAAGCTCGGCCGTCCAAGCGTCTTCTGCCGTCGCCAAGGGAAGGGTGACGAGAATGATGGAGAAAATGGTCATCAGCGTTGTGGTGCGTATAATCTTGTGTGTTTGGGAATTCATGGGCGTCGTTTCCTTTTTTCGTAGGACTTGCCCTGGCGAAGACGCCGATGAACATGGAAAGTGCGCCCTCGGGTCACACCAGGGCGACTCAGAACCGGCGGCGGCGCTGGCGCGCCGCTCGCCGGTTCACTATGCACTGGATAGTGAGGGGATTTGCCTCAGGAAATGCTGATGCATGGGGTGCGCCCTCGGGTCACATCAGGGCACCCGGCACCAGCGGGGTGACCGGCCCGCACTCATGCGTTTCAGTTCTGGTCGGTGGTGATCGAGCCGAACACATCGCCAGCCTCCATTGAATTATTCCGTGATCCTCGCAGATGGCAAGTGGGTGTCTACTTTTAAAGTGTTTTCAGGAAGGACTTTGCACGCGAAAGCCTGTGCGATCGCGGTCTCTTGATCTTGCGAGAGGCAGCGTGTGATCAGTAGTCTGCTTTCGACTGATTTCCCTGCGTTCGTACAAAGGTGCACCCTGCTGTCGCACACATATTGCTTATTGTCGCACCTATATGACCTCAGGTAGAATCTGATACCGATGGCAGACGCAGCACCTCAATCGAGTTCCTGGGAACGGGACTTCGGCGATGCCGCTAAAGCGGCGAGGGAGGCACGTCACTGGACGCAGAAGCGGCTTGCGAAGGAAGCAGGCGTCTCGAAACGAACCGTGGAGCATCTTGAACGTGGACGAGGTGTCCGGATCGAAACCCTGAGGCGTGTCTGCATCGCCCTGAATCTTTCACTCCCGGAGTTGCTGTCATCTCCTGGGACACGGAGTTCGCGGCGTGGAGCGGTCAGTCCATCGGCTGCGTTTTCCAATGAGGACGCGACCCTGATCACAGAGTTGGCCAAACAGAATAGTGTGGCGGACATTCTTCGACTCCTGCTGGGCATCGCCAGCCAGTGCGGGCTGAGCAAGCTCCGGTACTACCAGTATTATCCCGCCGAAAAGACACTGAGAAGCATCGAGAGCGCCGGCCATGATGATGATGCTGCCTTTGCGCTCCTCTTCAGGAGCGGCGGCTTTTTCATGCATGCCGACTCCTGCCCACGTGACTCATTCATGTGCCTTCAGGTACGCGACCCTGTGATGTGTCAGCTTGATCCCCTCGCGCCCGATGGCGAAGCCGGTTTCGAGAGGCCTGAAGGTATTCGACATATTGTCTATGTGAAGCAAGAGCAGTTTGACAGGCTCACCCACCGGTCCGGATTGTGGATCGATATCCCTCTCGAAGCCTGTGGTCAGGTGTGTGGGAAGTTGTCCTGCGACGTCTCGTCCGACCCCCCGGAGTTGCTTGCGGTCGGCAGGTTCTGGCGCCTCACGCAGATTGCAGCACCGCTTCTGGAGGTGGCACGCAGGCTGGAGATGACGGTCCCGCCGAAGAAGCTCATCGAAACAGACAAGAAGCTCGAACCATGCAAGTCCCTCTCCGAGCTCAATGACTTGTGCGTAAACGACATTGCGCCTTCTCTGTGCGAGTGCACCTACTCCAGTCTCCTCACGGTTTCTGAAGACTCACTGAAACGCAGGAAGCTGATACTGCGGACGACCTCTTATCCCCAGAGCCAGCAGCACGAGAACCTGCCGACGGGCGTCTATCCTCTGGATGACGCAGCCGATCAGACAATCACCACGTCGATAGTGTTTTCGGGAAGCGCCCGTCGTTATCAGGACCTGAACGATCCGGCAAGGCTGGAACACCAACTCAAGGCCTACGGTGGTCCTGTCAGGTGGCAGCATCGTTTGCTCGACAGCGACAACAACAGCAGTTTCCTTGGGGTCCCGTTGCGGATGCCTGGTTGTGACACGCTGGGCGTGCTCCGGTTGACCGAGAAGAAGACGTCTAGAGGTGGTGTATACTTCACCGAAAGGGACGAACATGTGCTCCAGACGGTAGTCGAGGGTTGCGTTGTGCCGCGCCTCTTAGTTATCCGGGAGCGGTGTGTTGCAGAAATCCTTACTCGAAACACGGGTCTTCTGTTGAAACTGGCAAGCTCGAACAGCCGGACAGTGGCATCCTGCCTGATAGACGCAATGAAGGAGTTCTTTCCCGAACGTGGATCCAGCAAGCTCTATCTGGTCAATGTTCTGGTTGGCGCATCGCGATTTCGGCACGACCGGATCGACGGAAGACTTTCGGCGGAGGCTGAGAAGGATTCGGACTATGACTGCGCCGGGACCATGACAGGATATGCATTGCGTTCTTCCGTAGCGGGTACGGTCTTCTTCAATGATCTGGAGTATGCTGCGAAAAGTGGAGCGTTTAGGCAGATTGCCCCTAGCGCGGTGTGTGCGCTCGCCTGCCGAATCTCCTCAGAAGAGGACCACGGCGTCGTCATTGTCGAGTCTGATCATTATGATCTTTCGCAAGAGATCGAGGGTCAGCTCTTGGGTATCCTGGCGGGGATCGCCGGGGGCGTGTACGCAGAGACTCGTCACCAGCGTGTGTCCTCCAGGTTGCCGAAACCCTGAGTTCAACTTCGGCAGTGTTTGAAGCTCGACGATCTGGTTAAACTGTCGCGCTCTTCTGAGACGCGCCAGAAGGGTGTGCCCCCTGTCGAACGCAACCCAGGAACGGAACTCCTTTGATTGTGAGTTCTCTGCGATCGACTCAGGATTGGCGGGGCCACAGGTTCTGACAGGGATTGGTCTTCCGGGCCCAGTATGCCGGACACTGGAAACTGCGCTGGGAACCAGACAGACGGACCAGTCCTCGATGGCGTCGCTGCCATGCGGCGCCGGGCACAGGCTCGCTGATCTGTGACGGCTGCGAGTTGGGGCCCGGCACAAACACACAAGGCTCGGCGCGTCGCGACGCGCCGAGCCTTCTCAAAAGCGGGTGATGGGGCTCGAACCCACGACATTCACGTTGGCAACGTG
>CAZPIO010000087.1:0-31876 GCA_964586235.1 uncultured Planctomycetales bacterium | reverse complement strand
ATGCGACGGTTGAAAAGGGACGGGTACGGGCATGACTTTCGACGCGGTGACGTTCCTGAACGGGCTGTTTGAAGCGGACCAACCGGCCCCGGCCCCGGTGGCGGACCCCCTGGCGGGCATCGACAGCCCGGCCGACCTTCCGCCCGAGTGGCGGGACATGTACGAAGAACGGGCGGCGGTTCGGGAATACGAAGGCGGGCAGGCGCGGGAACACGCCGAAGCCGAAGCCTTCAGGGAAACCCTGGCGGCGATACGGCGAAAAAAATAATGGTAGTTGACGGGCGCCACATATGGCGTTATACTTAGGGGTGGAGTAACGATGTTCCGAGAGATTATCAAAACAGAGCTTCAGCGGCGGAAGTGGTCAGCCTACCGGCTGTCCAAGGAATCAGGACTCCCGATGCGGACTGTACAGCAGTACATGGCCGGGACCTGTGACTTGTCCGGTGAACGGATTGCAGTCTTGTGCAAGACCCTGGGTCTGGAACTGCGTCCAGTGCGACGAAAGAAGGGCGGGTAACATGGCATTCGTTTTCAAGCCGGTTGTGACTCGGAAGAAGAACGGCAAGACCATCAAGCGGCGGACAGCATTCTTCTGGGGTGAATACGTGAACCCCGACGGCGAGACGAAACGCGAAGCCCTGAAGCTGCCGAACGGTGAAAGAATCACCGATAGGCGAGTGGCGGAAGCGGCCCTGCGGGAACTGTTGACCCGGACCGAACGAAAGGCCGTCGGTCTGGTTGACCTTGCGATTGAGAACGCGGCGACCCCCTTCCGGTCCTTCGTTGCCCGATTCGCGTGGGACCTTCGGGCAAAGCGGCGGACACGGAAGCACATCAGGTTGACCATCCAGCAGGCGCTACTGCTGGCCAAGCTGGGTGGAATCGAACGCCTGGGGCAGTTGAACGAGCCGAACATTAGCAGAGCCTTGGCGGTTTTGTCTGGACGTGGGGTGAGCCCGAAGACCTTGCGTGAGTATCGGGGTTCGATGGGCAATCTCTGCAACTGGGGTGTCCGCGTGGCGAAGCTGTTGGACCGGAACCCTGTTCAGGCAATTCCAGCGGCGGAGACCAACGGCGACGTTCGCAAGGTCAGAAGAGCGTTGACGCCCGACCAAGCCGAACGGCTATTGGCGGTCTCCGGCCCGCGCCAGCTTTGGTACATGACGGCCTTGTTCACGGGCTTGCGAGTCAGTGAACAACTGGCCCTGCGGTGGCAAGACATGGTGTTGGACGGCGACCGCCCGGCCGTGTTCCCGCAGGCGATGACACAGAAGGCCCGACGTGACGATTTCGTGCCCTTGCGACCGGACTTGGCGGCGGCGCTACAGGCGTCCAAACCAGCCTTTGCCCGACCGGCCGACAGGGTGTTCAAGAACGCGCCCCGCATGGAGACGTTCAAACGTGACTGCGCCAAAGCCGGAATTCCGTACAAGGATGACCGGGGGCGAAGCGTGGACCTGCACGCGCTCAGAGTCACCTTCGTAAGCTGGTTGTCCGTGGCCGACGTGAATCCGCGAACCGCCCAACAGCTTGCCCGGCATTCCAGAATCGAACTGACGATGAAGAACTACACCGATGCCCGGCTGTTGGACACGGTGAACGCGGTTCGGCGACTACCCGAGCTTCACCCCGAGCAACACAGTCAACAGCAGAAAGCGACCGGCACTTTCGACCATCAGGGTGTTGTAGTGCCGGTTGTATCGAACATGCGGGCCGATGATGGAAACGCCGTGAACGCTGAAGGCCGGGATTCCGTTTCAGCTTCGCCATGTGCTTGTGATTCATCGGTTTGCGCTGGTATTCCCGATGCTTCCAAATCACATGGAAACGCTTGCATCCGGTTAGCAACCAGCGGCCGGCCCACGCCAGGCATCACCATCCACAGGAGTCATCCCAACTGGGTACCACGGGCAGCTTGCCTGCCCGTGCACTGGCGGACGAGCCGCCAGTGGCACCCGAATCAACGGAGCCTGCTTGGACAAGCTCTCAATCAACGGAAGGCAGAGGGCACGATCCCCATGCGTGTTACCGCACCACCCGTTTTCGAGACGGGGGCCGTCCCGCTGACGGCTTTGCCTTCCCTGGGGTGACCGGCGAGGCTCGAACCCGCACCCCCGCGTTCACAGCGCGGTACTCTGGGCCAGTTGAGCTACGGCCACATGCGACGCGGCGGGAGTCGAACCCGCTCCTGCCGGGAAAACCCGGCAATGATCGCCCGATCTTCGCGTCTGAGCGCGTTGCCAGAGCGCGCACCTTCTCCACCAGCCCCGACCGGATTCGAACCGGCAACCTTCGGGATGAAACCCCGGTGATCTGGCCAATTAATCTACGGGGCCGTAAAACGAAAACGGCCGGGCGATCCGCTTGGACCGTCCGGCCGTGGCGTTTGCCGCTATGTGCCGATCACCTAGCGCATCGTCACCTCCGAACGACCCTCGCGGGACCGCTCTTGTTCGTGGCGACTATGGCTCGATGACCGCTTCGTATTCATGGTAACCATATATACGCCACAAACGCCCTGAAGTCAAATCCTTTTCTCTTCGTGCCGTCCGCGACAGCGGTTATAATCGGGAATGAAATAGCTCTGCATCGCCGGCAATGCCGGCTCCGTCGGCGTGGAGAATGGTGGTGGGAAAGACAGCATTGCATATCAGTCTGGTTGCCGGGCTTGGAGTCACGGGCTTTGCTGCAGAGGCTCGGGCGGAGTGGATCACACACATCTACGGCGCTCACGCTGAGGTGGCCCTGCTCGAATCGGCGGACGTGCAGGAATCGAGCGGCCTGGTCGCCAGCCGCACCAGCCCCGACATCTACTGGACCCAGAACGACTCCGGAGGGACTCCTCACGTCTGGGCCCTGCGGTTGAACGCAGCGGACATCGCCGCTCACGTTGCCAGGAAGATGGGATCGGTCTACCTTCCTTCCGCCAGCAACGTCGACTGGGAAGATATCGCCGCCGGACCGGGCCCGCGCATCTACGTCTTCGACGGGGGCGACAACCCTCCGTGCGACCGCACAAGCAAGCGCATCCACCGTTTTCTCGAACCGGCGATCGACCCCGACGGCCCCCCGATCTCGCTGTCACCCCCCTGCGAAAGCATCCTCTTCGAGTATCCCGACTCGGCCAATCCTTCACTGCCGGCCGACAGCAACGACGAGCGATTTGACTGCGAGACGCTGCTGGTGCATCCGGCCACCGGCGACATCTACGTGGTCACGAAACGGACGAACGCCAACGTTGCGGCAGCTCGGGTCTACAAGCTGGAAGCCGGGGCCATCGTCTGGGGCAGCCCGGCCGTCCACGTTCTTCAATTCGTGGCGGACCTCGGCTCCAGGGTCCCGGGCACCACCACCGGCGGCGACATCGACCCTTTCGGCACCCGCCTGCTGGTGCGAAACTACTCGACTGCTTACGAATTCACACTGCCGAGCGGGCAAGCCTTCGACAGCATCTTTGCCCAGACCCCGCGGTCGATCAGTCTCGCGGGTGAAATCCAGGGTGAGGGCATCTGCTTCTCGGCCGGAGGCGGCAACATCCTCTGCAGCTCGGAAGTCCAGATCGTCGGACCCGGCACCTGCCCGCTGTACATGGTGCCCTGGCATCTGGCCAATGCCCGAGCCGTGGGCATCGGGTTCGATGAGGCAACGGTCCGGTGGGACACGGCGATGCCGGCCGGCTCGGCGGTCGACTACGGCACGACGACGTCGTACGGGAGCGTGGTTAATGATCCGACAACGGTCAGCACCCACGAGATTCTGCTGACCTCGCTGTTTCCGGGTGTTCAGTATTACTACCGAGTCAGTTCAGGCAGTTGGGCTTATCCTCAGTCGGCGGAGGCGGCCCAGGTGTTTTTCACCACACTGGCGGGGCTCCCCGGTGATTTCGATCTGGACCAGGACGTGGACCAGGCGGATTTCGGGCGATTCCAGTCATGTCTGTCCGGAAACGGGGTCCTGCAGGCCGATCCCGCTTGCGAGCCGGCCAAACTCGATAGCGATCAGGACGTCGACCAGATCGACTCAGCTATCTTCCTGCAATGCCTCAGTGGACCTGGCGTCTTGGCCGATCCGAACTGCGCGAGTTGAAGCCAAGCCCTTGTCTTTCGGCCGGGTACCAGCCCTCGCCGGGGGCGGAGCACACCGGCCTGGCGGCCTCGAAAGCGGTTCTTCCGGAATTCCTCTTGACTTAGTGTTGTTCATACACCATACTTAGTGTAGATCGTACACGATGGAGAAAGGACTCCGGCAATGCCCCACACTTACGATTATCCGCGACCGAGTCTGACGGTGGATTGCGTGGTGTTCGGCCTGGACGACGAGGACCTCAAGGTGCTGCTCATCCAGCGCGACCTGCCGCCGTTCGAGGGCAAATGGGCTCTGCCCGGCGGTTTCGTCCACATGGACGAGACGCTGGAGGACTCAGCCAAGCGCGAGCTGCGCGAGGAGACCGGCCTGGCGAACGTCTACCTGGAGCAGTTGTACACCTTCGGTGATCCCGGCCGCGATCCCCGCGAGCGAGTGGTAACCGTGGCCTACTACGCCCTGGTCAATCTTCGCGGCCATCGCGTGCAGGCGGCGACCGACGCCCGCAGCGCCGCCTGGTTCTCGGTGGACGATTGCCCGAAGCTGGCATTTGACCACTCCCGCATCGTGCGGGTGGCCCTGGAGCGGCTGCGCGGCAAGGTGTGCTACCAGCCCATCGGCTTCGAGCTGTTGCCGTCCAAGTTCACGCTGCGGCAACTGCAGGACCTGTACGAGAAGGTCCTCGATCGGCCGCTCGACAAGCGCAACTTCCGCAAGAAGATCCTGGGCATGGGCATTCTGGTGGAACTGGACGAGATCGAAACCGACGTGGCCCACCGGGCCGCCCGGCTCTATCGATTCGACAAGACCCGGTACGACCGGCTGACGAAAAAGGGGTTCAACTTCGAGATATGATCAACGCAGAACGAAAGAGCAAGAGCAAATTCCTGAGCTACGTGCTGCGTCACCGGCCTGACGAGATCGGCCTGGAGCTGGATCGCGCGGGCTGGACGTCGGTGGACGTGTTACTGGTTCAGTGCGAGGCGCACGGCCGGCCGATCACCTGGGAGCAACTGGAGGAGGTCGTCGCAACCAACGACAAGCAGCGGTTCGAGTTCAGCGATGACCGGGCGATGATCCGCGCGAGGCAGGGGCACTCGATCAAGGTCGATCTGGGATACGAGCCGGTCGAGCCTCCCGAGGTTCTGTATCACGGTACGGCCGAGCGCAACCTCGAATCGATCCGGGCCCGGGGACTGCTCAAAGGCAAGCGGCACCATGTCCATCTGTCGGCCGAGACGGTGATGACCCTGAAGGTTGCGGCACGATATGGCAAGCCTGTTCTTGTGAGAATCGACGCCCGGAAGATGCACCAGGACGGGCATGTGTTCTACCGAACCGGCAACAACGTGTGGCTCACTGATCATGTGCCGCCCGCGTACTTGACTCTGCCCGGAATCTGAGGCCGCTGGAGAATTGTCATGATCAACGCGAAAGACTCCAGGCCGTTATCCGACGCGATCCAGGGTTGCATCCTTGGGACCGCCGTTGGTGATGCCGTTGGCCTGCCGAGGGAAGGCCTGTCCGCCCGGCGGGCAGCGAGACTCTTCGGCTCCGCTCCTCTTGGTCACCGGCTGCTTCTGGGCCGTGGGATGATCAGTGACGACACCGAGCACACCTGCATGATCGTTCGTCTCCGGCTTTGACGCCGCCGGGCTGTGGCCGTAGGATTCTCGCGTTCTGTTGCATGAGGTGTTCACGTATGCGAAAAATCCGCGTTGCCGCCGTTCAATTCGAGCATGCTTCGAGCGACAAGGCCGCCAACCTCGGCAAGATCCAAGGCTTCGTCGAGCAGGCGGCTACCCAAAGGGTTGAAATCATCGCCTTCCCCGAGTGCTGCATCACCGGGTACTGGCACCTGCGGCACCTGTCGAGGCCCGATTTCGTCGCACTGGCCGAGCCTGTTTTCAGCGGCCCCTCATCCCAGACGCTACTGGCGATGGCCCGGCAGTACCGGATGACGATCGGCGCGGGGCTGATCGAGGTTGCGGACGACGGCCGGTGTTACAACGCGTACGTGGTGGCCATGCCGGACGGGCAGTGCCGATGCCACCGCAAGATCCACGCTTTTGTCAGCGAGCATCTCACCAGCGGGTCCGAGTACACCGTGTTCGACACGCCGCACGGGTGCCGCGTTGGAGTGCTCACCTGCTACGATAACAACATCATCGAGAACGTCCGGATCACTGCCCTTGCGGGCGCCGAGATTCTGCTCGCGCCGCACCAGACCGGCGGATGCAAGCTCAAGTATCCCCACAGCATGAGCGGAATTGACCTGGCGGTCTGGGAACGCCGCCACAGCCATCCGCAGGAGATCGAGGCCGAACTCCGCGGGGACAAGGGTCGGGCCTGGATCATGCGCTGGCTGCCGGCGCGGGCACACGACAACGGCCTTTTCCTGGTGTTCAGCAACGGCATCGGAGTGGACGATGACGAGATTCGCACGGGGAACTCGATGATTCTCGATCCTTACGGGCGCACTCTTGTCGAAACCTGCAAGGCCGGAGACGACATGATCATCGCCGATCTGGATGCCTCGTTGCTCGATCAGTGCACCGGCCGCCGTTGGATCCGATCTCGACGACCGGATCTCTACCGCCCGCTCACCATGCCCACGGGCCTGGAGAAGGACACACGGACGCTGCGGATGGGTTCTTCGATTTGAATGAGCGGTTCCGTGACGTTCTGGCCGGCGCGACACCGCGAAAACGATCCAGGAGACGTGCAGTGGTCATCTGCATCAGCCTCATGCTTGCAGCCTTGTCGTCAACCGGCGCGGCCGACACCTCCAATCCGGCAGATCGCGAACGCTTTGCTCCACTGGTCGGCAACTGGCCCGCAGAGCACGCCGTCGGTCGGGCCCTGTCGCTGCGAACGGTCAGGGTGGGCGGGTTTCTCGGCCAGCACGTCGACGCGAATAACCGGCGGAGTCTCCTGGCAGGGCTGGAGAGTCCCATTCCCAAGGCGATCGAGGCACGAGCTCGCGGTGAGCAGCCGCCGGATCCATGCAAACGGCTGGCCACCGACTCGGACTTCTACAAGTGGCTTGAAGGGGCGTGTTACGCGATCGCGTACGACGCTTCGCTGCACGATCTGGCCGCGGCCGTCAATCGGTACGTGGATATGCTCGTGCGGATCCAGAGGGCTGACGGATACATCGGTACGGGGCTCAGTCCTGCCCGCCCCTTCGACGAAAACACCCGGCACGATCTCTATGTGGCCGGGCATTTTATTGAAGCGGGTGTGGCCCACTACGAGGCGACGGGGAGCCGCAAGCTGCTGGACGCCGCCGGGCGGCTGGCGGACTTCTATCTTCGCGCATTCGAGAGCGGGCACCCGTATTTCAAGCTGATCGGGCAGGAACACCCTGAGATCGAGCCGGCGCTGGTGCGCCTCCATCGCGCCACCGGGGAAAAGCGATTTTTCGACTTCTCGGCTGCACTGACACGGATGGCTGAACTCGGGCCGAGCCTGGCGGATGTGCGGGCCGGCGGGGGCAAGCGACATGCGGTCCGACTCTGCTACCTGTTGACCGGGGCCTCGGAGTTGTATCTGCAAACAGGTGACCGGAGTTTTCTCCAGCACCTGCCCTCGCTCTGGGACGAGATCATCTCCACGCGGATGTATCTCACCGGCGGCATCGGCTACAACGAAGTGATCCCGGAGCGACCTTACGATCTGCCGCAGACCGTCGCGATCAAGCAGGATCGCGACATCGCCGAGACCTGCGCCTCGGTGTCGCTGATGATGTACTCGTGGCGCATGCACGCCATCACCGGCGACAGCCGCAAGTTCGATGTCATCGAGACGATCCTCTACAACCATTACCTGGGGGCGTTGTCGCGCGACCACCTCGGCATCTTCTACTACAACCCGTTGAAGCGCGTTGGTGACCTGTCGCGCCGCACGGATCACGGCGGCAATCCTGTCCAGCGCACCCGCCTGCCGAGCATCCATTCAACGACCTGCTGCATGCCCAATGCCTGGCGGTTCTTCGCTCAGTTGCCAGAGTACGTGTTGAGCGCCCGCAAGGATGGGCTGTGCGTGAACCTCTACACCGACGCGACGGCTCGGCACATCCTGCCGGACGGGACGGCCGTCAAGCTGGAGATGCGGACCCGGTATCCGCACGAGGGCCGGATTCGCCTGAAGATCGACCCGGACAAGCCGACGCGTTTTGCGATGCATCTTCGTATTCCCGGCTGGTGTGAAGGAGCGACTGTACACACAGTCGGGGAACAGGCCGCTCCGGCCAAGAAGGGAATGTATCACCGGATCGAGCGGGAATGGCGAGTTGGGGATGAGATCTCGCTGGACCTGCCGATGAGGCCGGTGGCCATCTTCAGCCCGCCGCAGGTGGAAGCCAATCGCGGCCAGGTCGCATTTCGGCGCGGCCCGCTGATCTATTGTCTCGAGAAACAGGACGCCGCCAGCCTCGACCTGGAGCAGATCGAGGTTGTGCTCGATCGAAACGATGCGTCGAAATCAGCGACGGAGGAGTTCATCGCGGCCCTGGGCATGTATGTGCTCAACGTGAGAGCGGTCGAGAAACAGGCGGATCGTGAAAGCGACGCTCGAATGGTCCAGATGATACCGTTCTTCTTCCGGGCAAACCGGGCGGATGATTCGCGGTGGATAACCTGGATACCCTGCGATTAGGCATCACCGCGGCCGTTCGGAACGCGTGAAGAACCTGGGGTGCTGACATGGGTACCAGTTCTGCGGCTCTTGTCTTCTGCCTGTCGTTGACCTCGACGGTCGTCGCGGCGTCCTCGGAGCGTGGCATCCCTTCGACCGCGCCGGATGCCCAGGCGGGCGGTGAGCGGTTCTTCACCGATGTCTTCTCCTATCGCAACAGCCATCGCCTTCAGATCGACCTGAACGGCTCCTGGGAGTTCCGCCGGGACCGCGACGACACGGGCCGGCAGAAGGGATGGCACGCAGGGCGCGAAGCGTTCGATCAGAAGATCCGGATTCCGGGTGCGCCGCAGGCACAGGGCATCGGCGAGCCCACCGTCAGACAGAAAACGCTCTTTGCGGACCCCTTCTGGGTCAGGAGAACGTTTCAGGCCCCGCCAGTCGAGGCTGACGAGCTTGTCTGGATGAGGATCGGCGGGATCCTGCCGGCGGCGGAGATCTACCTGAACGGCGCGTATGTCGGCTACACCAAGAGCTCGCGCACACAGCAGCGGGTCGACGTCACCCGGTTTCTGAAACCCGCGGCCGAGAACCTGATTGCCATCAGGGTATGCGACTTCCCGAAGGTGCGGCTCGACGGCATCTGGGAGATGGCCGAGTGCGCGCGAAACTGGACAGGCGTCTATCGGCCGGTGTGCCTGGAGATCACAAATCGGACCTGCGTGATGGACGTCTATGTGCGGCCGCAACTGGCGTCCCGGTCCGCCCGGGTCACGGTCATTCTGAACGAGCCCGCCGCTGAGCCACTCCGGCTTGTCTGCAAGGTCAAAGATGGGCAGCAGGACATCGGCAGGACCTTCGCTGCGCTGGTGGCCGGTGAGAGAGAAACGCAGATCGACGTGAGACTGGACAGCTTCACCCCGTGGTCACCCGAATCTCCAAAGCTCTACGACCTCACGGCGGAGATCGTTCGGCGTTCGGATGACGGGGTCATCGACACCGTCGGCGTCCGGTTCGGGATGCGCGAAATCGCCACGACGGGCACCAAGTTTCTGCTGAACGGGCGGCCGATCTTCGTACGTGCGTTCGGTGAGAACCAGTACTACCCCGAGAGCCTGTGCCCGCCGGCGGACAGGGAGTGGTTCGTGCCGCGGCTGAAGCGGGCCCGGCAATACGGGATGAATGCGGTCAAGGGCTGCGTGGAGGCCCTGCCCCAGGAGTACATCGAGGCGGCCGATGAGGCCGGCATCATGATCATCCAGGAGATGCCGTTCGGGCTCTCCGAATTGCGGGCCAATCGCTACACCATCGGACCGGAGTTTCGCGAGTATTATGCGCGGGAACTGGACGGACTGGTCCGGGAGAGCCGCAATCACGCATCGGTGATCGCCTACAGCATGTCGAGCGAGATGGAATTCGCCAACCAGACCCAGGAATCGTTCGATTTCTTCAGCAGGGACCTTGTGCGGCAGACCCGGCGACTCGCTCCGCACGCCCTGGCCATCGACTGCACCGGCTATTTGAACGGCGAGGACACCGCCAAGGGCAAGCGGGACACGGATTTCTACGCCTCGATCATACCGACCTGGATGAAAGAGGTCCTCGACGAGACCCCCATCGTCACCGACCACCGTCATCCGACGATCCTGCACGAATACAACTGGTGGAGCTGCTATCCCGATCCCAGAGACAGGGACAAGTACGTCGGCACGCAGTTCAAGCCGTTCTGGCTGGACACGCTGGTCAAGACTGCCCGCGAGAACGGCCAGGAGGAACTGATTCCGACCTATCGCAAGAATTCCCTGTGGCTGCAGGCCCTCTGCCGCAAGGATGGGCTCGAGTACGCCCGTCGCTGCCCTGACGTCGAAGGGTACATTCTCTGGCTGCTGGTGGACTTCGGCCAGTACACCGAGGGTCTGCTGGATGATTTCTGGAATCCCAAGAACGTTTCAGCAGAGGAGTTTCTCAAGTCAAATGGCGACACGGTGATCCTTCTGGCCAAGGAAGGAAACCGCTGTCTGCCAACCGGCGGGCGGGTGAAGATCCCGCTGGCCGTCAGCCATTACGGGCGCGATGCGTTGCAGGACTGCGTGCTTCAGTGGCAGGCGACGATCGGCTCGGCCACCCAACAGGGTGAAATCCGAGTGCCCCGGATCGAGCCCGGCCGTCTGACGCAGACCGGGGAAGCGGATGTGGACCTGTCGGCGATCGACCAGGCGTGCAAACTAACCCTGGAGGTCGCGCTACACCGCGACGTCAGGACCATCAACACCAACGACTGGTCGTTCTGGGCGTTCCCGGAAGTGGAGCAGCGGTGGCGCGATCTGACGGCCGCGTCCGGCCCCGGCGCACCGTGGGGGGACGGTACCTTTGTCCGCCTTTCACCCACCGGGACCGCACCTGTCCCGGCGGGCGCGTCGCTGGTGATCGCCGACACGGTGGATCAGGCCCTGGTCGATTACGTCGAGCGCGGCGGCAGGTGTCTGCTTCTCTCCAAAGGGGCGGCGATCGAGAACACCGCCGTCTACTACGGCACGACGAGCTTCTACAAGACCTTCCGGACCATTCCATGGAACGCCGGCACCAGCGGCAACTCGGGCAGCGTGATCAGCGAGTACCCGGCCCTGGCGAGCTTTCCTCACGGGGAGTTCTGCGACCTGCAATTCGTCTGGATGGTGCGGGGTGTGCTGCCGATGGAATTCAGCCCGCTGCGCCCATATGGGGTGAGCCCGATCATCCGCATGATCGACCATTATGCCGCGAACCGTAACAACGCCCATATGCTCGAGTTCGAGGTGGGCGCGGGCAAGGTGCTGGTGACGACGCTGGGCATCCTGCCCAACGCGGGCAAACACATCGAGGCCCGCTATCTGCTGAGATGCCTCGCGGACTACGCCCACGGGGACAGGTTCGACCCACGTGCGGCGGTTCCCGCAGCCGAGTTCCTCAAGCTGTTCAGCCGGCGATCAGAAGGAGACAAGGCCAAGGGGCCGGCCGGGCTGCTCAAGTGAAAACGGTCTGACGCCAGCTACTGCGTGCAGTCGGGATCGGGTGGGGCACTCTGGTCAGTGAGGCACCGCTGCACGAGCCCGAAGTCCGTCTGATCGACGTCGTTATCGCGGTCCAGATCGGCACCGTCACAGTCACCCACGGGCGGCCCGCTGGCCGCTCCGGTCTGGCAGGAGCGGAGAATCGCGACATCGCCGGCGTCCACGTCCCCGTCGTAGTCGAGGTCCGGGTTGACCATGCCGGCCAGGCGCTGAGCGTGAGCGGTGATGATGGCATCCAGGGCGGCATCCTGCGGGAGGAGCACGCCGTTGCCGTCGTCCCATGAGGCCGTGGCATCATCGAGGATCAGCCACAGGGCCGTACCGGTGAAGGGTCCGCCGCTTGTCGCCGATGACTCGCAGAGGGCGTAGTAGAGATCGCGGAAGAACCGCTCGCGGACGGTGGTCGGGCCGCCCTCGAGACCTGTACCGTGGTTGTCGCGCGGAATGCCGAACTCGTCCATCATCAGCGGCTTGCCCAACACATTGTGAGCGTCATCGATGCGCTGCTGGAGAAAGTCCTGGGCCCTGGTCATTGCCCAAGTCGTGTTACCCACCGGATCCCAGCCCCAGTTCTGCGGCCAGATGTGGCAGGTGGCATAATCGATGGAGGAGTGCAGGTGGTTGTCGATGAAGTCCTGTCCGTAGAAGGACATCCAGCTATCGGTGTTCCGATCGGCATGGCCGGTGTTGTAGAACGCCTCGATGCCGGTGCTGACCATGTGGTTCGGGTCGATGCTCTTGATGTAGGCGCTCATCTCACCGATCCAGGCGTTAAGGGCTCCGGCCGAGGCGGGTGCTGAGCGGGCTTCGTTGGCCAGTTGCCACGAGAAGATTGTCGGGTCGTCGCGGTACATGCGGCCGTTCACCGAGTTCACGCGGTTGACCAGAAGAGTGATGAGATCCTTAAACCAGCCGCGGATGGTCGGGTCGGTGTAGAAGGCGTCGTGGTCAACCGAGCCGAACCGCCAGACGGTGTAGCGGTTCATGCCGCCGTAGTCGTCCCAGTTATTGACCAGGGTGAGTATCACGCGGATGCCGCGGGCATCGGCGGCGTCCAGAGTCTGATCGAGGGCGACCAGTGTGGCCGGGTCGATGAAGTCGATGGGCCGCTCGCCCGGGCCGAGCTGCCCGTTGGGGGCACACTGCAGGCATCCGGTCTGCTCGATCTGGTCCTGGAACGCCCAGGTCCGCAGCACGGTCATTGAGCGGGCCTGCATCTCATCGAGGACTTCATCCGCCCCGGCATGGCCGGTGCGGCGATGGATCATCTGATAGTAGCTGTTGGTGCCGGCGACATGGATTCGACGCCCGTTGAGCAGGAAGTATTCACCGTCGCGCCGGACGAAGCCGCGGTTCTCGGCCCGGACTGCGTTCGCGCAAACGCCTGCAATGATAAGCAACCTCCAGACGAGACGCAGTGCGTTCTGCCGGTCACCCCACACGAGACGTCTCCTTCCCCGCCGTTCGACGCAGCCAGGGCTGCTGGTCAGATCAAAGGATCTTGCGAGAGCGTCGAACTCCGTCCGCCTTCCCGAGCTGTCATTCTACCGAAAACGCGAGTCGATTTCGACTGCCGATCACCCGACCAAACTGCTGTGTTCCGGGCAGCCAGGCAGGGCGGGCATGCCCGCCGCGCCCTGTCACTGCTCAGCATCGCGACGCTCGAGTATCCTCCTGAGTTGCGAAGAAAGCGAGGTCAGGTCCTCTCGAAGATGCTGCTCGGCGACTTCGGTCGATGGGGCCGATCCGTCCTTGTTATCACACCAGTAGTCGAGGCTCACGAAGGCTTGCCCGATGATATCTTCCGCCTCCCAATCCGCAGGACTGCATCCCACCAGATCGCAATAGCGTTGATCGTATTCCTCGGCCGAGATCGTGCCATCCTTCAGCATCTGTCCCAGCTCGATGTCATAGCGACTTGGCCAGGAACGGTGTAGCACTTCGTCGTGGTCCCTGTCCTGTCTCCATAGAGGCAGGAATTGCTCGTTGAGCGAACTCGCGTCGATATCCCCTCTCAGATACCTCTCCATGAGACGAAGATAGTCGCTCTTGGGCACCCGCATTCGATTCTCCTTCCGTCCCACACGGGCCCGACGCGTCCTCACACCTGGAGCTGCTTTCTCATCCACGCAAACGCCTGGTCCTGCATCTCGACGTTGAACTCATGCGGCCCGTCGAAGAAGACGCCCTCAAACTTCTCGGAGATGCCCATCTTGGCGTAGATTCGCCGGAGCTTGTCCACCGCCTTGCGGGCGGCTTCGAGAGGGTAAAGAGCGTCCTTGAGGCCGTTGATGGTCATGAGGGCGTTGGGCCAGTGCAGGGCCCCGACATCCGGCCAGTCGAGATCGCCGTACAGCCCCGGGACCAGCTTGGTAAACCCGATCCCGTTGCGGACGTGGTTGCGGGCCATCGGCTGGTACTCGGCCATCCAGCAGACAGCGACAGAGGCGCGGATCGCGGGGTGCAGAGCGCCCAGGAAGATGGTCCTCACCGAGCCGAGACTCAATCCCATGCAGCCGACTCGCTCGGGGTCGACCTCCGGGCGTGTGAGCAGGTAGTCGGTGACGCGCATGTCGTCGCGGAGGTTGATGCCCGACCAAGTTGCTCCGCAGGTCAGGGCGGTCCGGCTGATCAACTCCTCGTGGGCCCAGGATCGGGCGTTGAAATCGACGACATCTTGCCTGGTCACGTCGAGCGTCCACTGCCGGATGCGCGGCGGATCGGCCTCGAAGTACATCCCGCGCTCGCCCCAGTGGAGCATGTCGGGCGCGATCACCACGAAGCCGCGGCGGGCCAGTTCATCGGCAATGCTCCGGCCGCCGTAATAGGTCTTCTTGAACGCGGCGAGTTCCGGGTGCTCGGGATCGACCTGGACCACCTTTTCCTTGCCCCAGAAGTAGAAGCCACCATGGTCGTGGAGGGCGACAACGGCCGGCGCCGGCTTGTTCAGACCCTTCGGCACCAGCAGGTATGCCGGCACGCGGATGTCAGGCGTGGTGTTGATCACAATGCGCTGCCGGGTGTAGGTGCCACGGTCAACCGTGTCGGTCACCTCCGGCCGTGGATCACATTTGGGCGGGTCGTAGTGCAGATCGGCCAGCAGCGTCCGACGTGCCTGCTGCGACCACGCCTGCGGGTCCTTGAACTCGTCGTTGAGGAAGCTCATCTTCGGCCGGCAGCCGGCAGAGAGCTTTTCGAAAACGTTGGTCCAGTGCGTGCCCAGGTCAGGCAAAGGAGCCTGTTGAGTGGCGGGCAGGGCGTTGTGAGGCACATCCTTCTCCTCGGCTTGAGCGCTGTTGGCCGCGCCGGCGACGGCCCCGGCAGAGGCAACCTGAAGAAATCGGCGTCGGTTCATGGTTCGTCATCTCCTTGTGTTGTGCCGGCGGCCCGCTGACCGTATTCGCTAAAATAATACAGCAACACGGGGCACTCCAACAGTAAGCCTCAAATGATCGCGTGGTTCGCTGCGGGTGATCGGAGGGCATTTCATCGGACGGCGGGTTTCTGTAAAATGGCTGTCAGAACGTTGCCGCACGGAAGGAGGGATCGCATGCATCGGGCTGCCCTGCCGCACATCGCGCACGACCGTCAAGTTCAGGGAACTCCACTGCTCTGCCGCCCGCCCCGCCCATCGGGCAGGATCCGGCTCGCTCGGATTCTCATGGCGTGGGCAGCGCTCAGCATACCCGTCACATTCTTCGCGCAGGCGGCGCGGGCCGGGGCAAACGAGCCTGCCCAAGGGCCCTCGGGCGCGTTTCCGTTTGAGATCCAGGGCGATCAGTTTCTGCGTGACGGCGTCCCCGTGTTTGTGAACCTGGTCGACTACCAGCCGCTGGAGCCGGGGCAGAGCATCGTGGGAGAGATTCGCGAGAGGCGCATCTGGGACGACTGGCGCCGTTGGGGAGCCTACCGGGGCGGCAGCGATCCTGTGCTCCTGCGTGTTTACCCGCAGCCCACGACGCAGTATCCCGTCCGCGTGCCCGCCAGCTTCTACGACAACGTGCGCCAGCTCGGCTTCTGGGTTGTGAGGGACATCTATTTCCAGAGCGACTACACGGCCGCCGACGCCATCAGCAAGGGGCAGGCCGTCATCGACGCGGTCATCAACGAGGTGGAGACGACCGGCGGAATGGATGTCATCTTTGCCTGGGAGATCGGCAACGAGTTCGACCCCTACAACCCCGCTGTCCTGCAGAGCTTCTTGGAGGCGATGTGCAGCTACCTGAAGAGCCAGATGCAGTTGCCCGGGCGGGAAGGGTACTCGCGGTGGGTGACATGGGCGTCCTGGCCGCCATGCGACCCTCTTCGGACTGACGGGGCGCCGATCCGGGTTACTGGTCTGGACTACTACTCCTTCAATGCATACTCGTATGACCCTGAGCGGATCCGCGATCATCAGGCCGGTCCGGGAACCGGGACACCCTGGGCCGGGTATATTTCGGCCCTGAAAGCCGTGTTGCCAGACAAGCCGCTGGTGATTACAGAAACGGGACTGCCCGACAGTCCCTGGGCGGTCGGGCTTTTTCAATCGGTTTTGCATCCATGGTATCCGGTCTACCGGCGGGGAGCCCTGAGCGAGGAGCAGGTGGCGGAGGGGCTGGCCGACCGCTACTGGGATGCGCGTCTGGCGGGTATGGCCGGCGTCGGGTTTTTCGAGTGGCAGGATGAGTGGCACAAGGCAGGGGACCCCTGGACCCAGGCCGATGATCCGGAGGAGCATTTTGGTCTCCTGCGCTTCCGAGCTGATCGCACATCTGAAACCAGGAACAAGCTTCAACAGCAAACGGTGCGAGACTTGCTGACCATGAAGCTGCCGAGCAGCCGCTTCTCGCTGGCGCTGACCGCGGACAACACCACGCTATCCGTCGACGGTGTGACGACGATTCACGCGAACGTCTCGGGCACGGCCCGCCAGCCTCTGCGCTTCCGATGGGAAGCCACGAGGGGCTGCCTGGTTGGAGACTCGGCCGTGGTGACGTTCCGCGCGGGGGGCCGATGCACAGGACCGGCCAGCGTGACCGCGATCGCCATTGACGCCGACGGTGAGGCGGCAAGAGCCAGCCTGTCGATTGCGATTAACGCCGCGGGGCCCACCGCGATCGAGTTGCTGACCCTGGGCCAGGGGGCCGTCTCGATCGGCAGAGCGTCAGGACGCGTGGCCAACGTCGATCTCGACTCGTACAAGGCGGTGGTCTACATCGAGACCAACCAGCTCTACGTGCAGCCCTACACGGACATGAAGTCGATCTGGATCGGCCCCGACGGATACTGGTGGACGCCGATCGACAACCGCTACGACGGCAGTCTGGTGGCCTGGCTGGTGCCCCGTTCCTTCGATCCGCCGTTGGTGATGCCGATCGGCTCGTCGCCGGCCGGCGCGATCGCCTGGGCGAGGATGACGGGGATGAACGATTCCGACAACGACCTGCTGCCGGATGCGTGGGAGCCCAACTTGTCGCAGGGCAGGTATGACGATCCCGACCAGGACGGCGCACAGAACCTCGAGGAGTATCTCGCGGGAACAGATCCCAGCGTGCCGGAGAATGACAGTGATGACGACGGGCTGAAAGACAACTGGGAGCGGCACTTTCTGTGCGGGCTGACCTACGACGCGGTGGATGACCCTGACAGCGACGGACTCGACAATGCGGCCGAGCAGGATCTGGGCTCGCATCCGGGGCGGTCTTCGCCGGACCGCGACCGGGACGGGTTGCCGGACGCGTGGGAAGTCCACTGGTTCGGCGATACCGGCCAGGGCGCCGAGGGCGATTTCAACGAGGATGGTTTCAGCAATCGCGACGCTTACGAACTGGGTCTGTCGCCCCTGCTGACCGCGGATTTCAACGGCGACGGTCACGTCGATCACAGTGATCTGTTCGTTTTCGAGAGCTGCGCATCGGGCCCGGCCATAGCCTATGACACGGGCAACCTGCCTCCGGCCTGCACGCTGATTCGCGACGGCAACGACAGGATCGCCGCCGATTTTGATCAGGACGGTGACGTCGACCAGATGGACTTCAGCGTCCTGCAATGCTGCTTCAGCGGTCGGATCGCACCGGCGGACCCAGCTTGCGAGAACTAGTGCCGTTTTCGGTCGGCCGCGTTCGTTATGGCGCGGCTTTCCAGGCTGCACGTGCAGCAAGATGCCTGCGCCGCAAGGGTTGGAAACGAAATTCTCCTACCGAAGACGGCATTGGCGTGTGGCGGACATGGTCGAGGGCCTGAGTTTCTCCTTCCCAGAAGGCGAATTTCGACCGAATTTCGCCTTCCCAGAAGGCGAATTTCGCTTGACCTCCCCCCCTTGGGAAGTTCAAATAGCCGGTCATGGCCTCGGACTCAGCCCATGTTTATCGAGCACTGCTGGCAGAGAAACTGGCTGATTCACTGGCTTCTTCGCTAACGGCCGCAACACCGCGTCACATTTATGGGACGGTGAGCCTGCCGGGCAAAGCCACGGCCGTGATCGGCGCCCGCCGGGCAGGCAAAACCACGTTCCTACACCAGCTTCGTCGCGAACGGGTCGAGCGGGACGTTGCCCGCGAAAGGCTGCCCTACATCAACTTCGAGGACGAGCGGCTTGCCGGGCTGGAGGCCGGCCACCTGCACTTGTTGGTCGAGGAGTATTACCAGCGCGTTCCAGCAGTGCGAGGGCGCGAAACGGTCACGTGGTGCTTCGATGAAATCCAGGTGGTGCACGGCTGGGAGCGCTTCGTGCGGCGGCTGCTGGACACGGAGAAGGTTGAGGTCTTTCTGAGCGGTTCTTCGGCCGCGCTGCTCAGCCGGGAACTGGCCACAGCCATGCGCGGGCGCCAGTGGGAGGTAGTGATCCATCCGTTCAGCTTCGAGGAGTATCTTCGACACCACGGGCGCGACGTGCCCCGTCGCGCGGACCTGCTGACCGCTCGTGACCGTTCGTCGCTGAAAAACGCGCTGCTGGCCTATCTTGAGAGCGGCGGCTTCCCGGAAGCGCAGGGGCTCGGCACGCCCGAGCGGTTTGACCTTCTCGACCAGTACGTGGACGTCGCGATGCTGAGAGACGTCGTCGAGCGCCACGGAGTGACCAACGTGGCCGGCCTGCGCTGGCTGGTGCGGCACCTGCTGGGGAACCCCTGCGGCATGTTCAGCGTCGAGAAGTTCTACGCGGGGCTCAAATCGCAGGGCATCGCCATCTCGCGGGACACGATTCACCAACTCGTCGGCTTCCTGGAGGACTGCTTCCTGGTGCGGACTGCTCGGGTGGAAACCACGTCTGAGCGCCGGCGGATGGTCAACCCACGGAAGGCCTACCCGGTCGACCCGGGGTTGATACCGGTCTTCGACCGGAGCGGGCGGGCGAACCGGGGGCATGCACTGGAGACGGCGGTGAGGGTGGAACTCGAGCGACGGCGGATGGATGCAACCTATGTGCGGACGCGGGAAGGGTACGAGGTGGACTTCCTCGCCCGCCGGTCAGGCAAAGACCCGATGCTGATCCAGGTCTGCGCCGAACTGGACGACCCGGAGACCCGCGAACGGGGGGTTCGGGCGTTGCAGGCCGCGGCGGCGGAGCATCCGCGTGCAAGCCTTCATCTGATCACCCTCACGCCGGAGACCGGCTCCGGGGTGCCCGCGCCGGTGACTGTTCACCAGGCGGCGACGTGGCTTCTAGGCCCAGAGACGCCGTAGAGCCTGCTCACGGGTAATGGCGGGTTTCGCCTGCGCTATGCTTGGATTTCGGAAGAGCCGACGGCCGGGCCAGAGCGCGGTGGGCTTCTCCATGTACGTGGGGTTAGATCGACTGTCGGCAACCTACGGAGGACAGATCATGAGACGATCCCTGTCCAGTCTTGGGCATTTCGGGTACGTACTGCTGGTCAGTTCCGTTGCGATCGCCGCGGAGGATGCCGGCTCCTACCGGATCGGCACGGCCTCGGTCGTCATCACGCCGAAGGTGGCCGATGACGCCCCGCCGGTGTGGCTGGCGGGATACGGGCAGGGGCGACAGGCTGAGGCCGTACACGATGACATCTACGCCCGGGCCGTGTTTCTCCACGACGGCCAGTTCGGGCTGGCCATTGTCGCATGCGACCTCGTGGGTCTGTTCAATGACGACGTGAAGAAAGTGCGGGAGGAACTCGGCCGGCTGCGACTGAGCCCATCCATCGATTACGTCCTGGTCAGCAGCACGCACACGCACGCCGGGCCGGACACGTTGGGGCTCTGGGGCCCGGTTGGCCGAACGGGTGTGTCGCCGGGCTACCTCGAGAAGGTGCGAACGGCGTGCGTCGATGCCGTCCGCCAGGCGCATCGCGACGCGCGGCGCGGAACGCTGCGGATCGGCACCGCCGATGTCAACCGTCAGACCGAGCTGATCGGAGATTCGCGCCTGCCCAAGGTGATCGACTCGCAACTCACCGCGATCCAGGCGAAGAGCGACAAGGGGGAGACCATCCTCACGCTGGTCAACATGCCGTGCCATCCGGAGGTACTCGGCTCGAAGAACAAGCAGTTGAGCAGCGATTTCCCCTCGACGCTGCGGCAGTATCTGGAGACGCGGTTCGGCGGGCTGGCCATTCACAACAGCGGCTCGGTCGGCGGTCTGCTCTCGCCTCGCGAGCCGAAGTCCGATCCGTTCACCAACGAATTGCTGCCGGCAGATGAGATCGGTCAGATGATGGCCTACGGGCGAATCATCGGGCGCATCGCTGAGGGCGCGCTCGACAAGGCCGAACCCTTGAAGGGATCGATTCGGGCTGCTTCTCGGGAAGTGCTCATTCCGTTGTGGAACCCGTTTTACCGGCTGGGCGGAGCGATTGGTGTTCTCCGACGACCGATGCTTGACGCGAGCGGGCAGCCCGTCACGATGCCGGAGGCCGCCACGACGACCGCCACGGCCAGCGCACCTGTGGTCCCGAACCTGTATCTCAAAACCGAAATCGGCCTGATCCAGATCGGTCCGCTGCAGATTGCCGCGGTCCCGGGCGAGTTGTATCCGGAGCTGGCCCTGGGCAGGTTTCAACGGCCGCAGGAGCCGGCGGCCGACTTTGCGGGCGCACCGCTCGAACCAGCGATCTACCCGCTCATGACCGGCCGATTCAAGATGGTGGTCGGCCTGGCCAACGACGAGATCGGCTACATCATTCCCAAATCGCAGTGGGATTGGTCCGCACCCTACGCCTATGGTCGTGAAGAGCGCCAGTATGGCGAGTTCAACTCCTGCGGACCGGAGGCTGCACCGCGGCTGATGGCGGCATGGCGGTCGCTCGTCACTGACGGGCTGCACCCGAAGGCCAAGTGAGTGAATGACGAAGGCCGAAGTCCGAATGTCGAATGAAATCCGAAACCCGAATGACGAATTGAAGGCAACGGGAAGTAAAACGCAGAAGGTGCGGTAAAAGCGGAAGGGTGGGCTCGCAGATCAACTGGCGCGGGTTTCGCCTGCAACGGGGGTACCAGCCGCGGCTTGCTGGTGCCATTATTTCAAGGTTTTGGAGACACGAGCACGTCGGTCACGCCGACGGTCCTCGGAAGCAGGCGCTTGGCGATCTTGCCCGTGGGGCCGCGCGGCAGGTCACGATGGACGATGATCTGACGGGGTACCTTGAAGCTCGCCAGGCGCCGGCGACAGTAATCCCGAAGCTCGATCGCGCTGACTTCGGCGCCGTCCTTGGGGACGACGAAACCGACGACGATCTCACCGCGCCTGCGGTCGGGTACACCGATCACGGCGGACTGGGACACGGCCGGGTGCTCGTCGAGAACCGTTTCGATCTCGCGGGGCAGAACGTTCTCACCGGCCACGATAATGAGTTCCTTCTTGCGGCCGGTGATCGTGGTATAGCCGTCGGCATCCTGTCGTCCCAGGTCGCCGGTGCGAAGCCAGCCGTCGCGCATCAGGACCGCGGCCGTGTCTTCCGGTCGGTTGAAGTACCCCAGCATGACGTTGGGGCCGCGAACGCAGAGTTCACCGTGCTCGCCCGGCCGCAGGGTCTGGCCCTGCTCGTTCTTGATCGTCACCTCGACATCGGGGATCGGCAGACCGATGGTGCCAGGCCGGTGGGCCCACGGCTGGTTGGCCGAGACCACGGGCGATGTCTCGGTCAGGCCGTAGCCTTGAAGGATGGTGAAATCGAGCCGCGCCAGGCAGTCCTTGAACACGGAGTCCGGCAGCGCCTCGCCGCCGCTGACCGCGATCCTCAGGCCCCGGAGCATCTCCGGCGAGATGGTCTTCACGCGGGCCATTGCCCCGAACATGCTGGCGGCGGCCATGAATACTGAGATGTCTCCCCGCGCCAGGGCGCGGAGGACCTCGGCCGGCTGGAATCGAACCTGGTACTCGACCGTTGCTCCGAACAAGGAGGGCAGGACCAGCGTGGCCGTCAGACCGAAGCTGTGGGACAAGGGCAGCACGCCGAGAAAACGATCATCGTCGCGGAGCTGAAGGTGCTTGGCGCAGGCGAAGCAATTGGAGTGCAGGTTGTTCTGCGACAGGCAAACGCCGCGGGGTACGCCGGTCGTGCCGGAAGTGTACAGGATCACCGCGAGATCGTCGGGCTTGCTCTCCGGGATCGCCGGACATCGCGCGGGACCGGACGTGGCGGGCGGTTGACCCTGGGGTATGCGATCCAGAAACACCGCCCGTGCGGGCAACAGTTCGGCAGCCTTTTCGAGCGGCGAGCAGGTCAGAATCAGATCGAGGCCGGCGTCCTCGACGATGGTCCTGAGCTCGGAGGGGTTGAGCAGGAGGTTGAGGGGCACGACTGTTCGGCCAGCCCACAGAACGGCATAGAAGGCGGCCACGGCATCCGCGGATGACGGCAAGAGAATACCGATGTTCGGGCGGCCGCTCTCGGAGGCGACAACACGGGCCAAGACCGCCGCGCGGGCGGCGAGCTGAGCATAGGTCAGTTCGCGGGTCTCCTCACGGACGGCCGTTTTTTGGGCGCATCGCTCCGCGGCATCGAGGAATGTGGTCAGCAGCATGGTGTCACACGTGACCGGCAGGCCCGGTCGTCTGGAATTGGCCGCATCGACCGGACGCCGCCTGCGTCCCCTTTCGTGGTGCGATAGGCTCAAAACGACTCGATTGGCCCGTCCGTGTGTGCTTTTTGTTAATGGAGCGATGCCGGCGTGTCAAGGCGGCGGGCCCAAGTTGCGGTGGTGCCCTTTTCCAGGAGCCACCTAGCCAACGGGAGGCCAGGGCTGCAGGGACCCCGCGCCGGGTGGAAGAAGCGAGAGGGTGGACCGATAGATCACACAGAGGATTCAAAGGGGCTTGGCGCGGGCTTCGTCCGCAACCCAAGTTAATGACGAATGACGAAGTCCGAATGACCAATGAAATCCGAAGCACGAATGACGAATGAAAGGCGTCGCTCTTGAGGTTACGGTACGTGTTGTGATAAACATCCGTTCCCCAGGAGCAACGCCATGCAGAGCTTTGTACAGCGTTATCAGGAAGGTGTCATCGGAGTACTCGGCGGTTTTGACCGAGTGCTGTTTCGCGGCACGCTTCGTTCGATCAGCTACGCAGAGGGTGCGCTGGCAACGTCGCTCTGCCTGCGGCCGGCTGCTGGTTGAAGGCTTCCAGCCTTCGGAGTGCGTGAGCGCAGAGCGAACCCGGTGGCGATGCCACCGGCTATTCTTGTACCAGGCCTTCGGCCTGACGTTAGACACCTGCTCGGGGCACGTTCGTGGGATGGACATGCGTTCCTTTCAGTGGTCCCTACGGGACTCAGATGATCGGGGGCGTTGGGGGCCACAGCAGTAAACTGCTGGGCTATTGTCAGATGTCCCTACGGGACAAGGACCTGGCAGGCGGGCCAACGGGGCTACGACGGTGTTTCCCGGGCTTGGCAGAACGGGTATCATCGACACGTCAGTTCAGGGTCTGGTGGCCGGGTATCAGCCTGGCTGCCATCATGTCATTCTGGATCGTGGCGGCGGAGCACGGGGAATGGAGAAGAGCGGTTTCTGGACAGGCACCTGCCCGTGCCGGCGGGGGCCATCGCGCAGAGCACGAGCAGAGCTGCGGATTGACGTTGCTCGACGGAAGCGAAGGAGCAAATCGCGATGAAGCGGCGGGATTTTCTGAAGGCGACTGCGTTTTCGGCGGCAGGGGCGGCTGGTGAGAGCCTGCGGTTGACGGAGGCGCATGCGACAACGGGCCAGACCGCCCCGTTCTCGAACCCGGCCGTACTTCCGCGCCGCAGATACGGACGTACTGAGATTCAACTGTCGGTCATCGGGCTTGGAGGCATGCTGCTGGCGGGCATGGAGCAGCAACGGGCCGACCGCGTCGTGGCGGAGGCGGTGGAGCGCGGATTGAACTACTTCGACGTTGCCCCTACATATGGCGACTCGGAACTGAAGCTCGGGCCGGCGCTCGCGCCATATCGCAACCGGGTATTCCTCGCCTGCAAGACCACGGAGCGGCGGCGCGAAGGCGCGGCGGACGAGCTGAAACGATCGCTGGAGCGTCTGAAGACAGACCACCTCGACCTGTACCAGCTCCACGGGCTGACGGATGTGCGGAAAGACGTGGACGCCGCGTTTTCCAAGGGCGGGGCGATGAAGGTGTTCATTGAGGCGAAGAGGGGCGGCAGGGTCCGGCACCTCGGTTTCTCGGCTCACTCGGTCGAGGCCGCCCTGGCGGCGATGGAGCGCTACGAATTCGACTCGATTCTGTACCCGGTCAATTTCGCCTCGGATTACGCGAAGAGCTTCTCGCGGCAGGTCATCGAAACAGCCCGGAAGAAGAGCCTGGCCGTGCTGGCGCTGAAGGCCATGGCCCGCCAGGTCTGGCCGGAGCACGATCCGCGGCGAGCCGTCTACAGCAAGTGCTGGTATGAACCGTTGACGGATCCGCGCGAGGCCGAGCTGGGCGTGCGATACACGCTCAGCCAGCCGGTGACGGCCGTGGTGCCGCCGGGCGAAGAGCCGCTTTTCCGCCTCGCCATGGACGTTGCCATGCGCTTTCAACCGATTCGGCCAAGCGAGGCCGAGGAACTGAAGACGCTGACTGCCAGCCTGAAGCCGATATTCCCCAAGGCTTGAGCGCGAGGAGGTGCCATCATGGCCGCATTCTCCAGGGTTGCGTGCTTCGTGGTCCTGGCGACGCTGCTGCCGGCAAGTCTGCCGGCCGGACAGGCGTATGAGGACGTCCCGTTTCGACAGGTGCGGGCGATCCATTTCAGGAACGAGGTGGACCTGTCGGGCCATGAGCTTCGCACCGTCCGTGCGGACCGGGACGGCAAGGTGCTGATCAACACCAACAAGGGCCTGCTCAAGGGCTACGACGGGCGCCTGGTCCGCTATCGAGAACTGGCCGGCATATCCGAGCTCGACCACTACGATCTGGAGCTGCTCAACGGCAAGTTCGTTTTCCTCACGAGCAAGATGCTTCTGCCGCTTCATGGCGCCGGCGTGGACTTTCGACACAACGCACAATCAGGCTGCACCCGCGTGGCCGCTGCCGCGCCAGGTCATTACCTTCTGCTCTCCGGCGCGAAAATCACCGAGATCGCGGCGGGCAAGGTGGTTGAACACGACAATCCCGGTTTCACCGAGGTGATTCTGTGCCCCTTTGACAATACGTTCCTGGTGTACGCGGCCGACAAGTTGGCACGGTATCGAGGTGGCCAACTGAGCCTCCTGCCGATTCCGCCGGCGAAGATCAGGGGTGCTGTGGCCATCTCGAAGGAGGAAATCAAAGCGGCTACTGACCAGGGGCTGTTCACGATCACGGAGAAATCGGCAGTCGCGGATCCCCGGCCGTTGCCCTGGCGTGATCTGAGTTGCATCACTCGGGACGGCGACGGCCGTCTCTGGGTCGGTTCGAAACGGGGAGCCTTCAGCATCGACCCGGACGGCGAGCTCAGGTATTACGCCGGCCGTCGATGGCTTCAGGACGACGAGGTGATCGACGTTCATGTGGACGCGCGAAACGACGTATACATCCTCAACCGTGGCGGGTTGAGCCAGCTTCGATTCGAGATGATGACCCTGGCGGACAAGGCGGCCGTCGAGTTGCGCAATCTCCGCCTCAACCACATCCGATACGGGCTGGTCTCGGATGCCGAGCTTGTCGATGCCGATTATGCGCATCTGCGGCTGCACGATACGGACAACGACGGGCTGTGGTCGAGCCTGTACCTGGCCGCGGAGTCCTTCCGATTCGCGGTCACCGGGGATGCCGATGCGCGCGAAAACGCCCTCGACGGCTTCGACGCAATCGAACGGCTGGTGACCATCACCCCTATTCCCGGTTTCCAGGCCAGGACGTTGGAGCTCGAGGGTTTCAAGCGGTCGGATCCGGAGCGGTGGCGGACTCGGCCCCAACATGATTTCGAGTGGAAGGGGCACACCTCGAGCGACGAAATCGTGGGCACGTTCTTCTTTCATTCCGTGTTCCACGACACCGTGGCCCGGGATGATCCGGCGCTCAAGAGCCGCGTGGCGTCGGTCGTCGGGGCTATCATGAACCACATCCTCGACCACAACCTGTACCTGGTTGACGTCGACGGCAAACCCACAACGTGGGGACGCTGGAACCCCGAATATGTCAACACGGCGGCCGTCGGCGGCGACCGGCGTCTGAACTCCATCGAGATCCTCTCCTTCCTCCAGCTCGCCTACCACGTCACCGGCTCGCAGCGGTTCAAGGACGCTTTCTATGATCTGGTCCGCCGCCACGGGTATGCGGAGAACACGATCCGTTACCTGCCCGACCCCATGGGCGAATGGAACCACTCGGACGACGAGCTCTATTGGCTGAGCTACTACAACCTCGTCAAGCACTGCTTTGATGAGGAGCTGAAGGCAACCTTCATAAAGAGCATTCGCGCCCATGTGGAGGCCACCCGGCGCAAGAGGAACCCGGTGTGGAACTTCATCTTCGGCGGGGTGACGGGCGAGGCCATCGACCTGGAGGGAAGCATCTTCATCCTGCGAAGGTTTCCGCTGGACAATCGCGATTGGCGCATGCAGAACTCGCACCGCCTGGACATCCGGATCGACGCCCGGCCGGGTGTGGAGCCGGAGGCCGCCGCTGTCCTGCCGCCCGATGAGCGGCGCATCCAGAAATGGAACGGCAACGAGATGGGCCTGGATGGCGGCGGGAACGGGAACAGTCCGGAGTCCGGGGCGGAGTACCTTCTGCCCTACTGGATGGGCAGATACTTCGGGTTTATCTCGGCTCCCGCGCAGTCATCGTCCCGACCAGGGTAGTATTCGCCAGGGACAGCAATGCGGTGGGGTGGCATGGTTTCTCGCAGCAGCGGACATGGCGGCGCTCCGGTCTGTACGTGTTTGGCGTGCAAGAGAGCGGGTCAGGCACTTTTTGCCGCCTTTTCCGCGGCGCCGAGTGCGCGCCGGACTCAGCGAGCATCCCCAGATCGCACGACGAACGGCATGTGGGCAAAAAGAGCCAGACCCCGGCACGCCAAACACGTACCCTGGTTTCACCGGGGCTTGGCCATGCCACCCGGGACATCGAGCCAGCTCTCATGGTTTGGGGCTGCTGGCGGGTGAGGCCGGCTGGGTGCCCACGATCCGGACGTTCGTTGAAAGATAGATCATGCGGCCCTTGATCTCGTAGACGGCCTCGCCGAAAGCGGCCGCGAAACCCTTCTCCGGCTGCTTCAGTCTGTACTCGTATTTCTCGCCGGCAGGCTCGATGACTTCCTGTCGCCACCTGGCGTCCCTGAAATCTTTCGTGAGCGACTCCGTGACCCATGCCGAAACGCTCGACGGCTTGACGTCAGACCGCATGGTCAGCAGCAGGGCATCGGCCTGGTCCCTGAGGTCCCACGAGAACCTGGGGAACTCGAGCTTGCCGGCCGCCTTCAGGGCAAAAGCCGACACGCTGCTAACCACCCGCACCATGTCGTTCAGACCGTGGCCGACGTTCGGGACATACAGGATGTATTTCTCGCCCGCGAGGTCATCGTAATAGAGGTTGAGCGAATCCAGCGTCCAGTAGCGGTCGTTGGTGCCCAGGAGAATCAGCTTGGGCATGGTCAGCCGCTTGCGGTAGGCGTAGGGATCGACCATGGACAGCAGCTTCTTGCCTTCCTCGGTGTCGAGGCGATTCATGAGGTTCAGCCTGGTGTAGTCGCCGATCTCCTCGCTGTACCCGCCGTAGGTCTCCTTCTGGTGCTTCATCTGCTTTGCCATGTTGAGCACGTCGATGACCATCGGGGCAATGGCGACGACCCGCTTGTCGGTCGCTCCGGTCAGCCACGTGGTCCAGCCCCGCTTGGACGCCCCGGTCACGATGAACTTGGAGATATCGAGCTTCCACTCCTTCCGGGTGAAGTCCTGCACCGTGTCCATGGCCCGGACGGCGGCCTTGGTCATGGGCAGCAGGAGCGGCCACTCTTCGTCGCCGGTCCTGAGGTACTCGTCGAAGGTCTTGGAGATGATCTGGTCCTCCTTGAGCCCGCCGAACATGGGCTGGAACGGAACGTGCATCACGAAAGCGACCGGCATGCCACAGGCGCGGGCGATGGTCACGGCCAGCTTGAACTCCCTGGAATCCTTGTCCAGCTTCGGTTGTTCCTGGCCTTCACGCCAGGAACCGCCGGAGATGATCAGCAGGGCGTGGGAGGTCGTTTGCGGCTTGAGCGGGCACACGACCGCCATCCGGTGTTTCCACTCGATCCCGCGCCAGGTCTGGGACACCATCCGAAGCTCGGCGTAGCGGATCGGGCTGTCGGGATCGCCTTCGCTGGTCAACACGGTGGTCCAGGAATAGGAGGTGTCTTTCTCGTCGACGTAGCCGGCCAGATCCGCGCGTGCGAGCGCGAAGAAGACGGCCGGCAGGGTGATGATCATTGCCCACGTCGTCTTTCTCATGGTCAGGCCTCCTCGCGAAATGGTTCCTTGGATGCCGCGTGCTGCTTGCCTGCGCTCGTTTCAGTCTCCCCGCACGCCCCAGCACATCGCGGCTACAAGCCGCTCCTACTGAGGGCCCCGCGTCACATAGACGGGGTTGGTAATCACCCACGGGCGGCGCTCGCCGGCCAGGGTGAGATACGCTTCCAGACGATAGACCCCCTCGGCGATGTCTTCAAGTGCACCGGAGCCGGTGGCAGCCTGGTGGATCGGCCGTCCGTTGCGGAGGATCCGAACGTCGGCGTCGAGTGGAAGGGCCCAGCGGATGGCCAGCCCCGACTGCCACTGGATCCGATCGCCGACCGTTCCGGCCGGGGCGCCGGCCCGCTCGACCCAGAAACCGACGGCCGGCAAAGGGGCGATGATCTCAAAGCCGAGGACGATGCGACCGGTCCGCAGGGCGTGCCGGACGGTTTTCTCGTCGATGCGGTCGATCTGCAGGAAGGTGCCGACGTGCCGCATGCTGATCTCGTAAGGGTCAAGTTGAATCCGACTCAGCAGGAGGGGCTGGTTGGGCGGCTTGGTGTGGCCGAACGCCGCGAGAAGCATTCGGGCGGCGACGCCGTCGCTCTTGAAGACCGAGTCGTCGGTGGCATCGAAAACTTCCAGCCCGCCGTCGGGCATGGCCATGATCTTGAAGCCCTGGTTCTGGTGGCTGTCATTGGCGGCGAGCCCGGCAAACGGGCGCTCGAGCGTGAGGGCGTCGAATCTGGCCAGGAACTCCGACGGGTAATCGAGAAACGAGGCAAAGGCGGCCTCGGGATGAGCCTTTACCGCCGGGAGATTGAGGATCATCGCCGCGAGCAGCATCTTCACGGACTCATCCTTGGCGTCGCTGTGCGTGTTGTAGATCTCCATCCCGTCGAAGCGGGCACGATCGAAGGTGGGGACACCCTCGGGATGCGACACGAGGCGGAGATCCGGCTGGCCCTCGCTTGCCGGCCAGTGCAGCGT
Organism: uncultured Planctomycetales bacterium; assembly: GCA_964586235.1. Lineage (GTDB taxonomy): Bacteria > Planctomycetota > Phycisphaerae > UBA1845 > PWPN01 > JAUCQB01. The sequence continues at coordinate 2,276 of CAZPIO010000087.1, read as the reverse complement.
GTGATTGCTCTCAGTTCCAGCCATGAAATAGACGCCGTCCTGCCAGCCCTTGACGTTTTCGGCGACGACATCGACCTGCGAAGCGGGATGCTCGGTGAGACCGACGATCCGGGTCCTCGTGGCCTTGGCCGCTGCGACGATCTCGGGGATGGTGCCGCGGCTGTCGTGCGAAAGCCGGCTGTGAACGTGGAACACGCCGCGAACGAAGGGGTAAGGCACGTCGGGAGGTTTGACGCGTCCGGTCAGGGCCGCGCGATCGCGGTCAAACCGCTCAAGCTGCGCCGGAGCCAGCCGCGCAGAGATCGACAACCGTGCGGGACGGCTGGCGGGCATCGTGCCTGGAACGCCGGACAGGGTGGACACGCCGGCTACCAGGTATCCGATGATCGCCCACTGCATGGCGTATAGCTCCCGTTTGGCTTGCTTGCGGTGGTTCGGGTGCTGACGGCTGACTGCTTGTTTCTATACCTCTTTGCACGCGGCAAAGACAACGAACAGCCCGCGTCGCACGGGCTGTTCGCCGGTGTACTTCGCATCTTGACTGATGGTCCCCGCGCCCTTGGGACCGCCTCGAGAGCCTTTCCCTTATCGACGTCGCGACCGGCGGATCACCGCCAGCAAGCCCGCGCCCAGCAGCAGGAGGCTGCTCGGCTCGGGCACATGGTCGATGAGGATGCCCATGTGGACGTCGTTGACCGTACCGCTCAGGCCCAGGGCCGACATGGTCAAGAACCAGGTGAGCGGCGTACCGTCGGCGTCGTCGGGGAACGGGTCTGGAAGGTTCAAGCCGTCCACCGTGCCAGCGATTGGGCTGTTGCCCAGCAGAACTACCTGGACGCCGGGGATGAATGGATGCGGCCCGAACACGACGCCGAGACCCATCGCGTCAGACATCGGCAGGGGCACACCGTCCGCCGTGAAGTACAGGAACGCGCTATCCTCGCGCACCACCTGGGTCACGCCGGGCATGCCGAAATCCAGATCCGTGATGAACAGGTCTACCAGGGCAAACGGGTTGCCGGCCAGTTGCGAGCCGTCGCTCGTGCGGAACGAGAATGACAGCATCTCGCCCGGCGCGAGGAACGGGCCAGGCCCGCCGCCGGGCCACAGAAGCGTCTGCTCGTTGACCAGCATATTGCCCGAGCCGGGAATCAGTTCCTCCACTCCATCAAAGGTGACCGGGCTCGGGCCGTACGCACCACGGAAGTTGGCGGCCTGAATGAAATACTGGTCTCCGGCGACGCTTGCCTCCGCCGGCAGGGCACCGGCCAGAACGCAGACCCACGCCGCCATCAGCAACAACTTAACATTTTTGCAGCGGATTAACACTTTTCACCTCCTGGCAATCGATGTGTTTGAACCGCGCGAACCCCCAGGGGGCGCGCGATCCAGCATCCTGAATTTACACGCCGGTAGTCAGGTTTGTCAAGAGAAAAACCTTGCATTTCTGTGTGAGAGGTGGTAGAGTCACGGTATACGTCATGGTCGGATTTGCCAGGAGGCCATTTGTCCGGGGCGGATCCGGCGGCTGTAGACATATCAATAGTTCCGGTCTTTCTATGTGCGGGGAGGAGTGCCGTGTACGCAGTTCGAACCGCTGCAGTGGTAGGGTTCTGTTTGGCAGTCGTTGTCGGTCTGGCCGTTCCGGCCGGGGGAGCACCCTGGTTCCGGGACTTCCACGACGGAACCCTCCAGGATCTCGATGAGTTCGACCTTGCCTGGACCCAGGGAAGGGACGGCTTCAACCCGACCAACGTCGACAGCGCCTGCCGCCTTCTCTTCGTGGCCGGAGACGGTGAGGACACCGCAGTCCTCTTTGATGATGATGACGTCTTCGTCGATACCACGGCCAAGCTGCTGATCAAATGGCCGACGAACCCCACGATCCTCGTGAAGAATGGGGCGCCGGCAATCAACGTCGGCCTGTTGGTGCGGGGCACCATCGATCTCGAGTTTTATCAGTTCAAGGCTTACGCCGCGCTGATAAACGACGAAGGCGAGATGCTCCTGGTCAAGATCGCCGGATTGGCTTCGCCCGACCTGTGCACGGAGGGCGGCGAGGCCGTGGTTCCGGACTTCGACCCGAGCGTCAACTGGTGGTTAAAGGGCGAAGCGGTAGACGTTCCGGGTGGCGTTCGGATCCGGGCCCGGGCCTGGGCCGAGGGGACTCCCGAACCTGAGATCTGGCACGTCCAGTGCATCGACCCGGCCGATGTGGCCTATCGGAGCGGCGTCGCGGGCACCGGCGCCCAGGAGGAAGCCGCGGCCGATCAGAG
>CAZPIO010000086.1:0-32476 GCA_964586235.1 uncultured Planctomycetales bacterium | reverse complement strand
TCGCCTTGGCCAGCCGTTCGCGGGATGACGCCCGGTGAATGTCCAGCTTGTCGGCATGAACGGTCTGGCCATCCAACTTCACCGCGATTGCCAGGGTCCCATTCTTCCCGGCCGGTCGATGCTCAATCACAAGCTGACTCACCGCCGCCCCCTTCCCACGCGCCGGGTCGAAATGGTCACTGGAATAGGACCGACACCCCCCTTTCCATGCGCCCCATCCGTCTTACGCGCTACCCGCTCAGTGTCCACCGCTGCAATGTCGCGCAAGTACACGACGTGGGGATTTCCCCGGTTCCGGTCATAGCACGCTTGGCAAACCGCCGCGCGGGCAAGGATCGCCCGGCCGCCCGCCAGGTCGGGCACCCTCGGACGGAAGGCCCGCCCCCAGCCCCGGTCTTGCAGGGCCAGAATCGCCGCCAGGGGGTCCGATGCCGCCAGAGGGCAGCCAGCGGGCAGCCCATCCACGATACGGCAGCCGTGAAGCTGGCAACGCGGGAACGGGGAACGTACAATCTGCCTGTCACAGCTTTCCGGCCCGCCTGCCCCTGCCAGGGCAACGGGCCTTTCTTGTTGGCGAATCACGCAGACACCGCCTTCCCCACCGTTGGCGTCCAGCCCGAGGGGCAGCCTTCCTGGATCCACCAAGTGATGTGTTGCTCGATCCAGCGCACCGAACCGCCGATTCGCACCGCCTTGGGTAGCTGCCCCGCCGCCAAGAGCTTCCAAACCTGCCGACGGCTCACGCCCAGCCGCTTCGCCACGTCGCTATCCTTCAGGAGTTGCATCTTTTGTACTCCACAAGAACCGCTTGCCCCGGCCCATCGCCGTAGCCACGCGAGCCATTTTCAGGCACGTTTTTCTTCTGGAATCAATTCCATCGGGAAAGGCAAGGGAAGGGCGTGCCACAGCGTGAAGAATGCGGAAAGCTATCTGGAGTTTGGAACCAGTTCTGGCGCCAATTCCGACCGATTCACCGGCCTAGAACCTTCGATTTCGTCTTCTGTGTCACTCTCTTTGGGTTGGCGTGCTTCACGGCATCTTCGACGTGATACAGCACTTTGACGGGCCGGTTGTCGCGGTCAACAGTGCCGGGTGGGGCGGGCTTCCACCGGATGAGCCTCTTCTTCTTTCCTTCGGATAGCCGGTTTGCGGGAATGCCGTGCTTGTAGTTGATCCAATCGGCCGAAGCATAGTCGCCAAGGGCGTCCTGCTTCTCCTGCACATGGTCAACCAGAGTCTTGCAAACTTCAACAGACAGCGCCAGCTTGGTCTCGGCTGCCACCCTCTTTCTCCGTTCGGTCTCGGCTCGCTCGTGGGCATAGATAGCAGTCGTCACCGCTTCTGAAAGCGGGTCGCCCTTCATGGCATCGGCCAGTTCTTTGACTTCGGGGTCATCTGAGAGAAGCTTCTTGACGGACACAGTATGCCTACCTTTCGCGCCGGTTCACCCCGGCGATTGACTGGAAAGGTAGGAACCAGTCAGCCGCCAGGGCTTGGGCAGGTCATGACTCCCACCACATCCGGCAGTTCTTGGATACCACGAAACCCCGCGCGCGTGCAAGACCGTGCAATAGCGGGACCGGGGAACCTATCCTGCCCGTCTCCCCCAATTCGCGACCCTGACGGCTTTCCCCTCACTGCACACGCTTGCACGGTTCTGTTGTGAATCGGGCCGCTCTCCGCCTGCTGTCGTCACTGGCGTTTCCGGTTAATGCCTTGCCCATGCCGGAAGAAATGCGCCGTTGCGCCACCAAAAGAGATGCCTCTCTGCCTACTTCCCGTAGACCTGATCGATGATGGCGGTTGCGCAGGCCGTACACACGAAAGGCTCGGGGTCGTTCGAGCAGGTTCCGGTTACAAGGGCGAGTTCGGTGGAGTAGTCCCAGCCGGCAAGCCGATCGGCTTCGACGCCTGAGATCATGGTGTCGATGGCGAGGTCGCCCATACCGTAGGGGTAACACGCCGACCGGAGATGGTCGTTTACCTCCAGCCGGTCGGCGGCGGCGGGAACGCCACACATCTGCCCGGAACAGACCACCAGAGCCGCCAAAGTCAGCAGCACCCATCTCATGGCATACCTCCTGTGTGTTGTGAAGGATACCGAGAGCTGACAGCGAGCATCCTACGCTACTCCGCTGGCCGATTCCAGAGTCGTCAGGTCGGCTTATAGCCCGGACCATACTTCACAGAATTTGTCAGCAATCCTCCCCAATAGCTCAGGTTCATAGGGGTGAAGCCCCGTCGGGCCGGGGCCGCATTATGCCAGATCGGGCGCGCCGGTCGGCGGACCCGGCCGCTACACCCGGCCGGACCCGCCGCCCCGGTCCCGGTCAGCCCCGGGCATCCTGAAGCGCAGTCTCCACCGCGTCACCTACCAGGGCTTCGATGACCCGGATGGCCTTCGGGGCAGTGGCCGGTTCGGACAGCAGGGGGGCCAAGGTTTCGACCGCCGTTACCACGTCCTGCGCTGTCACTCTGCCCCACGATTCCGTTTTCGCCTTCATGTTCGTCCGCCCTTTCGCCAGCCGTCCACGAAACCGCCGCCCCGGCCGCTGGCAGACCGGGTGACGGGTTGAACGTCAGGCTGCCCCACCGATGACCGCCAGGACCGCCGCCCGCTGTTCGTCGGTCAGGGCCACCGGGCAACCGGTCAGCCACGCGGCAAGGTCGGGGCCATCGGGGCCGGTTTCGGGGGTGTTTTGGTCCCGTATTTGGTCGTCAGCCGAATCTGTGGTATCGTAACGGCTTGTGTCGTGGGCGCTTGCGGATTTGCCTTCGTAGGTTCGAATCCTACCGCGCCCATTGCTTCATTTTGCTGGTATTTTTCATCCAAGTCACACCCAGTCTCATCCGATCCCGGCGAGTCGTAAGGCGTGGTTTCTGGGGCATTTGCTGCCCGTCCTGAGGACTGCTCGTTTTCGGGCTGGGACTTGCTTTGCGACTCAGTGTGACCCGGAACGACTTCGGGGTGCCCCGCTTTTTGCAGCGCGCCGGCCTGGGTGTTCTTGCCCTTGCCGGCAGCCATGTCCATGACGCCGTCGGGAATGCTCAGGTAATGCTTGCGGGCCACCCTCTGGCTGTTACCGATCCAGGCGCACACCACGTATTCGGGGTACTCCTGGGCCAGCTCCGTCTCCCGGCTCGCTCGCAGGTTCTGCCAGAGCCGGGGCCAGGGCGTGACCTTGGCCCTATCGATAATCCGCTTAAACTCGGTCCGGAGATTCGCGGCCGGGTCCCGGTAGCGGTTGATAAAAAACACGTCGCCGGGGAGGGCCGCTTGATGGGCAGCCGTCAGGTACGGTTCAAGCTCGGGGAATAGCGGGATGACCCGGCTCTCACCGCCGGGGTGATGCTCGGTCTTGGAACTGCGGACCAGAATCCGGCCAGCGTCAAAATCCACGTCATCCAGCCGCAGGGCAAACGATTCGCTGGGCGTTCTGAAGCCCCCATAACGGGCCAGGGCGATGAGCAGACGCCATTCGGGATCGTCCGTCTGGGCGATCACCTTCTCGATGGTCGGCCTGTCCACGAAGAACAGCCGCTCTGGGTTGCTCTGGCTCCCGGCCTTCATGTCCTCGAAGGGGTTCTTCTGGATCAGGTTCCATTTGACCGCCCGGCGGAACATCATCCTCGCGACCCCAACCCGGCGAGCGATGGTCGCTCTGGACAAACCGGCCGCTTGAAGGCTCTGCCGCCATTTCTCGGCGTCGATGGGCAGGATCGCACGGAGGGCGTGATTGTCGCCGAAATGCTTCAGCAGATACCGGCGGGTGTGGCCATAGGCCGTCTTGGTTCCAGGTTTGACGTTCAGGGACCGCTCGTACTCGTCAAGGAAATCCCGCAGCGTCGTGGTCTTGGCTACCGCCGCCTTGGGGATAAGCCCGGCCTTCTCCAGCCTCCTGGCCAGCTTCACATCGAGATCGGCGACCCACTGGGCGGTTTCATTGTCCCAAGCCCGGCCGCTTTTGAGGGATGCAGCCAGGTCTTCGATACGCCCTTGGATCTTCTCGGCATGCCGCAGGCTCATCTTGCCCAGACGGATCGAGAACCGCTTCTCATTCAGAACCACCTGCACGGTCTTGTGCCCACCGGACTCTCGGCTCAGAGATGCCATAGGTCACTTACTCCTTCCTGCCGGCCTCAGTTCCAGGCCCAGCGTCTTGCATAAAACCGCGATTCGCTCGCCAGACAGGTCACAGGTCCCACTGAGGTACGCCTGAACGGTTCTGATCGGGACCCCGGATTCCTTGCCCAGGCGATACGCCGACCAGCCTCGACGGCCTACTTCCTTCTGGATGATCTCCCGAAACATGATCTACCTCATCTCACAGTATAACGCATGATCTTGCGCTAGTCAAGTCGCCCGGGGGGTTCTCCTGGCGATTGTCTTGGTCTTCCCGGTCTTCAATCGGAGCCTCGTCGCCGGGGGCGCCGCGGGCGCCGATGCCGGAGCCCTGGTAGCATCACGCCTCCTCGAGCGCAGTTCGGCACGGATCAGGCTATCGGCCCTCATGAGGCAGCAGGACCGTCGCCGGTTCCCTCTGTTCTGTGCCAGGACGCTCGAAACAGGCGTGGTCACGTCCACAAGAGGCGATGATCCGATGGTCATGAGGTTCATAGCACCCGTCACGAGACCGCCTCCCGACTCTCCCCCTCAACCGCCGCCCAGAAACACGGATACCGTCGGCTCAGTTCAATCATCCGCTGAAGAAGCGGCTGAGCCTTCACGTAGGCGTCCATCGCGGCTACCAGAGTCTCCGTAAACACCAGGTCTGCATCGCAACCCCGGCAGAGTGGGTACCTGATCGGCCACATGCCGAATTGCGGATAGTTGGGAGACGGCATAACGACCACGCGCTCAGTCGTCGGTAAGCCGCACATGATACAGGGCTGGGTGGGCCGGTGGGTAGTTGACATCATGGTTCGCAGTCCTTTCATGTCAGCCTCAATCCGCCCCCGACACCGCTACCCGCCAAGCATGGGCATGTGCGGCCGTCGGGTCGGGGTTGTCCTTGAGAAACTCTTCACGGGCCTCGCGATACCGGGCAACCTGCTCTTTGCTCAGGATATCCAACCCGCCCGGCCGGTCGGGGTCTAGCCCACGCTGACACCCCGAGAGGGTCCAGGTCGCCCGCGTGTCAGAAGCCCCATCACCGGAGCACTCTGCCGCTTCACTGCCTGGAGCGGATGTCTCCCTGGAGGTACCCCCTTCGGACCCTGGGTACACCGGATCTGCTCCCGGATGCCCTGCCGACCACTCGACAGGAGCATGGGCAGTCGGTCGGACTGGTCCAAGCGGTCCGGGCTCTTTCCTACTGTGCTCTCCACGGCGCTCCTTCGTCTTTTTCCACTCCGCAAAAGGGTTATCCTCGCGCGCGTCGCTATAGAGAATTGCCTGGACCGCTTGGACCACCTGGACCGTACGACCTGGCCGATCTCGGTTTTCGTCAGGCCGCACCGAACCCCTCCCTGCGAAGCCCGATGCCCGCCAGTACGTAAACCCGACTGCCCTCGGTCCTCAACCGGACACTCCGCAGGCGGGGATGCAATGACCGCAGCCGGATGAACAGCAACTCTCGGCTGCCGGGAACGTGCCCATTCGCCTCGCACCACCCCCGCCAGGCATCCCATAGCTTGTCTTTCGTCACTTGCGATCCGCCGTCAAGCAAACAGGCATCCTCGACAAAGGCCTGCACCGGCGACGATAGGCGATCGAATTCCCGCCTTGTTTCCTCACTTGCCGCCGGCTGCGTGAACTTGCCGTTCTTCCGTAACCGTCCCAGCCCCCACAGGGCCCAGTTGAAGATACCGGGCAACTCTGCACGAAGTCGTTCCTCCAGATTTCGGTCTTCACGCCCCTCGTAGCAGTTTGTGAACGGTACGATCGCGGCACGAGGTCCCAGGGTCCCGGCGTAGTCACCAAAGCGGGGCAACTCGTTGCAGGCCATGACAATTCGGGTTTGTAGTTTCACGAACACACTCGGCAGCATCTTCCGGTGCACTTCTAAGGCATCCTCGCCCGTGATGGACTTGATCACTTCGAGGGCCTTGAGAGCCTCCGCCCCATGGCTGAGGTGCGCGTCGGGGACAATCGCGACCCTTTTGCCCAGTAAGCCCCAAAGCCCGAACAGCTCCCCCAATGTACCCAGACGCAGATCGCAACACGCGTGTTCGCCGACAACTCTCCGCAGAATCCGCAACACCGTACCCTTGCCTGACCGGCGGGGACCAACAAGTATTGTCATGGTCTGGTATTTCGTCTCGGGGGTAAGGCACAATCCGAACCATTCGGCCAACAGGTTGACCCGCTCGATGTCGCCGTCGAGAACTTGGTTGAGGAACTCGAACCAGGCCGGGCATTCGGCATCCGGATCATACGGGTATGGCACCGTGGTGGTGTCAAACCACAAGGGCGTGTGCGGTCGTAGCGCGTCCGTGGCTCTGCGGGAGGCCTTCGTGATATCGAGAATGCCGTTCCCCATGGAGATCCAGTCGGCAGGGTCCGGGGGCCCGCCCTTGCCGCCCAGCCATACGGGCTGTTCTCTCTCGGCTTTGATCAGGAGACGCGCCGCAATACACTCTGCCACGTCTCGCGCATCCTTCGGCTTCGCAGTAGCGTTCTCATCCAGCCAAACCAGCACCTCCTTGCGGAAATCGTTTGTGGAGATCCGGATGAATCGCTGTCCATCCCAAACGTATAACTCATCTCGCCAGTGGCGTGCCGTCGGTCCGACCCGGTGGTCAAAGTGTTCATCAATGTATTCATCCGCCAACTCCATCAGGTTCGGCTTATCCTTGCCGCCCTTGCCACCTTTGGTTCCGCTCTTCTTCTGGGTCTTGGTTTCCCCGTCATCAGCCTTGCGATCCGTCCCAGCGTTCTCTGCCGCCGGTGGCTCGGTCAGCTCAGGAACGCCGAGGGCAATCCATGCGAGCTTGTTGCGAATCGCCTTGAGGTCGGGGGCCCACAGCGGGTCCGGGTCGCCCTGCCGCTCATGCTCCGCCTCCTGCTGCTCTTTCTCTCCCTCCACCCAATCGTGAGCATCTTTCACATTCTCCCCCGGAAGCTCGACGATACGAACGCTCTTGGCCTTGGCGAACAACGCACGGGCCACGTCGGTAGCGTGGGCTCGACCCGGCGCATCCTTATCCCCGACGATGGCGATGTGTCGGTTGTGCAGAGGGGTATCATCAATCGTGTTCCACTTCCCAGCCCCATCGGGATTGGTTGTAGCTATCAGCCCGAGAGCACGAAGTGCGTCAGCGTCTTTCTCGCCCTCGCAGACGAACATCATGTCGTCCGCGTCGGCCTTCAGAATCTCGGGAAGCCGGTACAGCATCGGTGCCGCGTCTCCTCGGTCCTTGAGCCACCCCCTCTTCCCGTCAGGATGATGCCAGCAGAACCCTTTGGGGTCGAACCGGAGCTTCTCGTAGAGCAGCTTGCCGTTTGCATCCTCGTAGGGATAATTCGCAACAATCCTGCCCCGTGACTTCTGGCTTCCACTCCTCTTCTTCGGCTGTGTCTCGAACAGGTCGGCCATCGTCAGCCCCATCGCCGCAACCACGTCTTCGGTTCGGCATCCGGCGAGACACTTCAACAGCGTCCGGCCATCACTCCCCTTGGAGATCGACAATGAAGGCTTGCCGTCATCGTGTGCCGGACACAAGGCCATCCACCCAGCCCCTGACTTGGTGACCCCCTCCAGGTGTGAAAGGATTTCTTCGGTGGTCATCACCGCCCCTCCCCCCGCTGGGAGATGAACCGCTCCAGCTCGGCAATCGTGAACCGGGGCAACCTGCCGATGTAGGTCGGCCTGACCTCGCCACGCCGGACGAGAAGGTCGAGTAGGCTGACGGAGATACTCAACGCCGCCGCCGCCGCGCGCCGGTCGAGCAGGAGCCTGATCGTCTTGGTCGTCGGCGTGACGGCACCGGCTGGGAGGTCTGCGACATGACGAGTCGGGCAGACAAGGTCACTGGACATCGCCCACCTCCGTCTTCCGGGCACGTTCGAGCAGCACCCGCTCCACGGTCTCAGCATCAAACAATAGGCTGTTCCCAGCCTTCAGATGTGGAATACGCCCCGCCTCAGCCTCGGCTCGGAGCCACGCGACCTGCAACCGCAAGAGGCGAGCCATAGGCCCGATGTGCAACAATCTTGGTTCGTTTATCATGCACCCAATTGTCGCGTGGTCCGATGCTGCTTGGGTGCAGATTTGGTGCGTTTATGGGGTACTCTTGGTCCCCGAATCGCTCTTTCCTGCTTGAACCCTGTGTAGGAGCGCGAGGCCAGCCCTTGTGATTTGTGCTCCCTTTTTCGGACCCTCCGGACGAACGACTAACCCCTGCCGGATGAGTCGATTCACCTTTTCCTTGGCTGTCCTTGACGACATTTCCGTCAACTCAACAGTTTTGAATAGTCGATTCGGGAACCTCGCAAGCGTCCCCAGGATCTTTATGTCGTTGTCGTCCACGGCCACATTCAACGGTTCCCGCCGTTCCGTGTCGCTGCACAGCCGCCCCCGCTCGATCGCCTCCGCCGACTCAGCGAAAGGCTGAATCCAAATGATCCGAACCCCGCCCGACGACACATCTGGCACCTCAAGCTGTTCTGCGGTGGGCGGTTTCTGCAACCACATGTAGTTCAGCCAAGCAGAAACAGGGGTCGCCGGTCTTACGGGCATCTTCTCTAGGATGTTCAGGGACAGCGATGCCCCAGCTCTGGCGACTAGATTCTGAAACACCTTGAGAGGCTCGTCCCATCGTTCCCGCCATCCGAGGTGAAATCGACGGGTTGTGCCGAATATCCAGTATCCTTGAAAGGACGAGCTGCTCTCGCACAACGGCACACACCCCAGATTCTGTCCGAAATCTTCGATCTGGCTCCTATTAGCGTCCAACTCTTCCCCAGTAACAGCAAACAGGTAAAAGAACTCATTGCCATATTTCGCGTAAGCGGCCCGGAAGTCTCGAAGTAGTTCATCGAAGGGGTTGTCTGACATGTTCTCTGTCCTCTATTCGGGCCGGCCCAAGCGGCGTGCCGGGGACAGAGAGTCCAGCACCGCCGCTTGGACCGTTCGTCGGGGATCAACCGACTACCCGTTCCCATTCTTGCCAGCCTGCGAGCTGATAGCAAGCCCGCGGCGGTAGATCTTCCATTTGCTATTGTCCAGGGTGGGCCTCACCGAATTTGCGGCGCGGCGACGTTCGCGTTACCTGCCTACCTGAGAGAATCGAGCATCCTCCTAGCAGTTTCGTCGGCGTCCCGCGGCAATCCAAGATCAATGGCCCTCTGGAGGGACTGGGCGGCGCTGACACGTGGTTTAAGAAAGTGGTACGCACCCCCTAGCTGGCAGTGTGCCTCTGCGCAGTCCGGTTTGAGCCTGATTGCCTCCCTGAAGGAGACAATGGCATCGACCAGTTCGTCGTTCGCGGCGGCCGTTTCCCCTTTCGGGATTGCAGAGAGCACATGTGCGTGACCAAGGGCTTGATGCGCGCGGGGATCCTCAGGCACAATTGAGACGACTTCCCGCATCTTGGCGACGTACTCCTCCAGCCGCTTGCTGTCGAAGAATGCCTTGCCAAGGCGAAAGCGAATACACGCGATATCCGGATCAACCTGCTCCGCTGCCTCCAGATCTGCAATTGCATTGGGATAGTCCTTTTGGTGCCAGTAGGTCTTTCCGCGGCAATAGAGGGCCGGCCCGAAGCCAGGCCGTAGCGCTAAAGATCGCGTGAGGTAGTCAATTGCCTGCGAGTACTGTCCCTGCATTGAAGTCGACCACCCCAACACGCAGTACAGGAGGTAGTGTCTATCCTTTGGTGTCTTCGCCAAGAGTTCCTTCTCAGCCGCCGGCTCGTGGATCTGATCGTGCAATTCGCTCGGGAGAACATCCAATAGGGGACTCATGGTGCCGAACACGTAAGCGTCTTCCTGCATCTGCATACTCTTGCCCCGCCACAAGGGCGTCTGCCCCTCCGAAGCCTTGAGAATGCGAACGATCTCGCTCGCCGGGACGGCGAGGTTCAGGTTCTGTCCATTCTTGATCGAAGCCGTCGTCACTCCGAGGATTTCGCCCCGTTCGTTCAGCAGCGGCCCACCACTGGAGCCGGGGCTGATCGAGGCGGTCATCTGTATCAGTGTCTGCTGACCCTGCCTGCGATGGCCGCTCACAATCCCCGAGCTCAATGACTTCGTGAGGCCGAGTGGGTTACCGATCGCGAGAACCGTCGTCCCGATCGCCGGAACCGTGGCGAGATTCAGTCTGAGGGGCTGGCCTGCCTTGGCACGAGTAGACAACACGACCAGGTCAGCATTCTTATCCTGGGCCACCACGAATAACGCAATGTCTTTCCCACTGTCGCCCAGAACTAACTGGACGTCCGTCGCTCGTTCAACAACGTGATAGTTCGTCACCACCAAAGCCAATGACTCCTCCGGGCCATGCGCCGTGGGGCCGTATTCCGCTGGCCATCTCAGAATGCGGCGCAGCTCGGTTCGCGAGAGGATATTCCCGGTGTCGATTACGAAACCGGTGCCCTCCGCCACAACCTTCTTGTCCTCACCTTGAGCGAGGACTTGAACCACCGCCGGTGCAGCCATGCGGTAGACGGCCTCAGGTGCCATGGGTTGAGCCGGCTGGGTCGAACTGCTCTCGCTCGTCCCGGCAAGCATCCGCATCACTTCCGCCCCGGCCACGACTCTCCTCTCAGTTATCGCTGAAGAGGGTTGCCCTGTCTCGTGGCTGGGGGCCGTTGTTACGGCTCCACCCGCGCCCAGCACGCCAGTTAGAACGCCGGCGATGAGAACGATGATCCTGCTCATGTGTCCTTCCTCCGCAAAAGTGCCGCCGACCAAGGCGGTGGGTGCCCGATGGACATGGATTCGTCAGCCCGTCGAGGCCGCAGGCCGTCTCACGCGCGAGTTGACCACTGTGCCGGACCTGAGAAACCCGACGTTCGATTCGCAGGGCGCGCTCCTCCGCGCACGCGCACGCGCGAGGCCCCATACCGGTTCTATCTCCTCGCCCCTATCTCAACCGTATTACAATGTAATACGCAAGCTAGTATCCACTAACACTTCACTCTTCGCCGCACACCCTGAACGCCCGCCGGCCCGGTCGTCTCTGCCAGAGTCTCGTCAACCCCATTCCAAACCCCTGCCCGATCCGCCGATATCAGTTGTCCTGGCCCCGGCGCCAGCCGAAGAAACCCCGCCGCTTTCCGCTGTCGCCCAGTGGAGCTGCTTCTGAGGTGCCTCCGGCGAGTAGCTCCCTGCCCTGGGTGAGATCCACTGCATAGCCGTAGGCCCTGGCCTTCACCGCCGCGCCCGCCCCAAACCAGACGGAAGCCAGCCGCCGCTCCGCCGAGAGGTTGGGCATCTCACGGTGGTCGATCAGTTCCGTGACACCGTTGAATGCTGCCCATAGCGTGCCGTTCACCCCTCTGGCTTTGTCGCCCTCGCCCTCACTGAAGAGGTGCTCCGCCAGAGCCCGGTCGCTGTTGATTCGCTCCTTTTGTTTCGGCGTGGCCTTCTCGGGCATCGGGAACACGGCTCCGAGATAATCGTGGAGGCCCTGCCGGTCCATCTGAACCTTAAGCATGGCCCGGAAGGCCTCGCCGATCTCATCGAATCGCTGGTCGATGATCCCCAGCTTCTCTTTCGCCTCTTCCAGTCGCTCCCTGGCGTTGTGGAAGTGCCTGACGCGGATCAGAGAGCCGCCCTTCAGGGCCAGGGTCAGCGTGTTGTTGCAGACCACTCGGATCGGCGTGAACTTCACCTGCACGGAGCCCTCGCCGCGATGGTCGTTGGCCAGGAGCAGGTACTTGTCGGCGATATCGTCCCCGATCACGGTGAGATGCCCAGGCAGTTTGACCAGCATCCAGACCCGCTCGCCATTCCCGAGTGCCCCGGCGGTGTGATACACGGCCGCTCCCTCGCCCACGATGGAGTCGAGAAACACGAACGCGTCGCGGTTCTGCACCGGCGTATACGCGTCGCTGACGATTCCGAAGATCGGGCATTCATGGTTCTCATCATCCCAGAGGTCCGACCGCACCAGCGCGTTGGCCTTGGGCACCTCCATTCTCCGGCCGAATTCTGCGGCGTAGAGCGGGACCTTCTTAACCCGCCAGTCGAGATGTGCCGCCGCCATCGCCTGAGCCGACGTGGCCGGTCTCTCCAGCCTGGTCCCGAGCCCGTGCCACGGCTCTTCGTCCACGTACATCATGTGAACCTTGCCGCCCTGAATGCAGATCTCGTGTGCCATAATGGATCTCCTTGTGTTCGGGCCTGCTCTCGGTGTTGCCACGGCTCAACACGGACTCTCTTCGGCTCAGCAGGAGGCAGTTGCAGCGAGAGGGCATTAAAAAAGGGAATGCCGCCCCCTCATGCCGCCTTGGAGGGTCGCCAGACCCCACACACGAACACGAGAAAGACGACACTCCCGTTCGGGAGTGCGTCCAGTCCTCGTGCGACTCGTGTGGGTTCCGGGTTATCCCGGCTGGCGATTTCCAAGGCGAGCGCCCAAGTCTGTAACGCAAATTGTCAGATCAGTTTCGTATGCTCTGAATCCTGCTCCTTAAAGAACGTCGTTCTGAATCCGCCGCCGTCGCGGCCCGATCCTGACTGCGTCGCCTGCCCATCGTGCCACTTGCCCCGCAGGCAAGCTGGAAAAGATACTCGATTCAAAGGCATTCTATCACGTCACCGGGCAACACAACAGGCCAAATCCTGTAGCCCCCGCCTTGTGGAGGCCCATGGGTCTACCAAACCCTGACCGGCCACTTGCGATTCGTCGATGCCGACAACGATGACTGTCATTCCGTTGCATGAAGGCTCTCCGCAAAATCGTACCGGCGGCTGGTCGCTGCTCCATAGCTCCAGAAGTGTCGTGACGGCACGTCGTAGCCCAACCCTTCCAGCAGGGTGGTGATCTCGGACCAGATCCGATACTCGCCGTGCGTAAGCTTGCGAACCTCTTCCTCTGTCACCTGTGAGAGGTCATCTGCATCCTTGACCCCGAGCTTCGCGACGACTTCTCGGGTCCGATGCGTCAGGTCGAAATCTGCGGCAGCTACATTGGATGGTTGCACCGGATGGTCAGGGCAGGGTCCGGCTCGAACCAGGGGGTCGAGCACATCAGCATGCCAACGGGCCCACGTCAACCATCCGTCTGCGACAGCCTTGTCCGGAATCCGGAGGGTGCCATTGTCCAGGGCGGCTTGAACTGCGGTGGCAAATCCGCGAACTCGTTGAGCGGCATGCCAGGCCTCCATGTCTCGGTTCAGGCATTCCAGGCGGCTTTTATCCTTCTGCTTTCGTCGTTCGCGGGCCTCTCTGCAGGCCTCAGCCCTCTCCTTCTGCCTCGCCCCACACTCCGCATCCAGCCGGTTTTGGCGAAGATAGAGAATGTGGTCGCGGACGCACTTGACGACGTGGTGCAATCGGTCTTCGAGTCGAAACTTCGCGCAATCCGACCAGGTGGCACGAATCCCACAGCCGTATTCGCATTGGATGCAGAAGGAAAACCGACCGCTCGGTTCGGCACCAGACGCTCCGGAAGATCGAGCGGCGACGGCCCCTTTTCTGCCGCCGCTGACCTCGCCGACTTGTTCAAGAAGAGCGACAGGAACAGAGTCGGCCTCCAAGACAAACAACGTGCCATCCGTCGCTAGACTCTTGCTCGGCTTGATCTCGCCGCCGATCTCGCGCCATCTGTGAATCAGAGTATTGAACAGAGCCACGGCTCGCCCGATCGAGGACGGTGCGACGTGGATGAAGGCGGCGCTTCGACAGTCCGTTCTTACTCTGCGGCTCTCATCAGGCTTGGCTTGGACCAACTGGTCACGAGCCGCGACTGCGAAGGGGTGTAGTGATAGGATCGGCTCCGGGCTGGTGACAGGTTTGTTCGTCGCGACCCCTTCGACGGCAGGAACTGAGCGACGCTCGTCAGCAGGTTTATCACCCCGCAGTGTCAGGTCAACGACGGCTGAGTGTGATCCGTCGACTGGACGCAAAGGTATTCGCTGCGGCACCTTTCCAGCTCGTATCTTCGACCAGTGGCCCACCAGTGGTCGCGGGATCTCGTGATCGTCACATAGCCTGGCGAGTTCGACATTGGTCAACCCGTACCGCTTGGCCAGATCAGTCAGGGGTAGGGTCCACACCTGCTCGTACAGTTCTTTCCGCGTCATCCGAAGAGTGTCCTTCTCCATTCGCGTTTTCTCCACTGCATGAACTGCTCCATCACACGGGATCAGGATCTTGCGGATACTCCGTCCTCAAAGCAGATGGTGGGGGCTGCGGATCGGGAGCAGGCCGGATACCAGCCGCCGGGGTCGACCTCGAAGTCCCACACATCCTCGAATACGTACACGCGGTCTATCACCTCCGCGGGCCGGAGCATCGACTGGGCGCCTTCCCGCCAGTCGGCGCGGTCCAGGGTGCCGATGACCAGGTACTCGTTGCCGACGATGTCGGGGGCCCGAGTTGCGAACGTCTCCGCCATCATCGCCTCGACATCGGCCTTCCGGGCGATCAGCAGATCACACCGCTCGCAGTACCGGCAGGTCTTGTTGAGAATGAACAGTTGCCTCGGCTCGATGTGGATCACCAGCGGCAGCCTCCGCTGCCCCGTCTTCGTCTCGCACTTCGGGCACCTGGTGAAGGCCATGTCCGGGTACGGGCTCAGAAAGAACCGGTAGCGCGTACGCTCCGGCTTGCCTCCGGCCTGAGGCTCCTTCGTTCTTGGCTTTTTCTTCGGCATGTTACTGTCACCCATGGCAAGTGTTCCGACAAATGCAGATCGACAGCACGCCCAGATCCAGACCCTTGTCACGACCTACCGGGGTCAAGCCCCCCTACTACGTCGAGGTATCTTTCTAGCCCTTACCCGCGTTCCTCGCAATACAAACCCACCAGTCGCCTCTTGTCCGTTTTTTCAGCGCCCCCGCGGCCGCACTTCTTCCCCCGAGAGGCCGCTCCAGCCTCCCTGCGCGTCCGATCAGAAGCGAGTTGCCGAAACATATCTTCTTCACCCACCAACATTTCCTGAGGGTCTGGCCTGATCTGTCGGACCCTTGGAGTATGCCTTTTGGGGGTATGCCTTGGGCGTCAACCCGGACCAATGAGGTGCCTGGCGAGCCCCTGTGGTCAGGGGGCTTGGGAAAGCACGACTGTAAGAGGACGGCCGTACTGGACAAGAGCATCTGCCCGGTACACAATACGTTCACACCTGCCCCAGTGGCAAGACAGTTGTGAGACGGCTTGGCGAGCATGCGTCGGTTGCGGAGGTGCCGCAGCTTTTCGACATGAGCGAAGGCACCCTCGGGAGGTCAAAGAACACAGGCACGCTGACATTCCCGGTGACATCCCGTCGGCCGGTGTTGGCAAGCCCTGGCGGGCGATCTGAAAGGACTCTTCAGACACGGTCATTCCGCCGGGGCAGGCGTAGGCCGAGAGCAGAGGTAGTACGTGTCGAGTCTTTCAGCAGGACAAATCGTTCGGGTTCGGCAGCGGACCTATCTTGTCGAACAGATCGACGAGCCCGCCTCTCGTTCTGACGCCACGCTCGTCCACCTCGCGTGCGTTGATGACGACGCTCAGGGCCAGCCTCTCAAGGTTCTGTGGGAGAGCGAAGTCGATCGAGAGGTGCTCACCGGCGAGGCGTGGGAGTCAATCGCCAAACGCGGTTTTGACGCCCCCAAGCTCTTCGCGGCGTACCTTCACACCCTGCGGTGGAATTGCGTCACCGCGACGGACCCACGGTTGTTCCAATCACCGTTCCGGGCCGGCATCCGGCTGGACGCCTATCAGTTGGAGCCCCTGCGGAAGGCACTCGTCCTGCCCCGTGTCAATCTCTTCATCGCCGACGATGTCGGCTTGGGTAAGACGATCGAAGCCGGCCTGATCGGCCGGGAGCTGCTTCTTCGCAAGAAGGTCAAGGAGATCGTCGTCAGTTGTCCCCCCTCCATGCTGCTCCAGTGGCAGGAGGAGTTGGAAAGCCGATTCGGGCTCACCTTCGAGATCCTGGACAAGGCTTACGTCACGCGAGTGAGACGCGAACGCGGTTTCGGCATCAACCCTTGGAGCACGCACACGCGTTTTCTGGTGTCGCAGAACCTGCTCATCGACGAGGCGTACGCCGGGCCGTTGCGGGACTGGTTGGGCGATTTCCGCACCGGTTCCCTGCTGATTCTCGACGAGGCCCATCATGCCGCACCGGCCAGCGGCCAGAAGTATGCCATCGACTCGAAGATCACACGGGCGATTCGCGATCTGGCCCCAAGGTTCGAGCACCGGTTGTTCCTCTCCGCGACGCCTCACAACGGCCACTCGAATAGCTTCTCGGCGTTGCTGGAGATCCTCGACCCGCAGCGGTTCTGCCGCGGTGTTCCGGTGAAGAAGCGGACCCTCGACGACATCATGATCCGCCGGCTCAAAGATGACATCCGTGAACTCGTCGGCGGCTTCCCGAAACGCGATGTCGTCCAGGTGAACATCGACGGTTTGCCCGCGAATGCGCCCGAGCTTCGGCTTTGCACTCTTCTGGACCAATATCGAACCCTGCGCGAGCAACGGCTGAAGGGCGAGACGAAGCGGAAGCAGGCCGCTGCCGGGCTGCTCGTGACCGGCCTGCAACAACGCCTTCTATCGTCCATCGAGGCGTTTGCGAAAACACTGCGTGTCCACCGCCGTACCGTCATGCGCCAGTGGGAAGAGGCCAATCAGGGCAAGGAGGCCGCCACGAAGTCCCCTGCGTTGCTCGATCTTCTCGCCGGCGGCGTCGGGGCAGATGACGACCGTGCTACGCTCTCCGAGGAGGAACTGGATACAGAACTGGAGGCCCAGGTGGAGGCGGCCTCTGTCGCGACCTCTGGACCCATGACCGATGCCGCGAGTCGAAGTCTGTTTGCCCGCGAGCAGAAGCTTCTCGACGAGATGACGGAGGTTGCCGAGCCGGCCCGTGGCCTGCCCGATGCCCGTGTTCGCAGGCTGATTGAGTGGATACGTGAAAACCAGTGTCCTGGTCTTTCGCGCAAGGCGGGCCAGACGCCCAGCGGTGCCAGGTGGACGGACACTCGCGTCATCATCTTCACAGAATACGACGACACGAAGCGGTACTTGCAGCAGCAGTTGTCGGCTGTCATTGACGGCACCGACCAGGGCGAGCATCGCATCGCGATCTATCACGGGCCGACGCCACCCGACAAGCGTGAGGACATCAAGCGCGCGTTCAACGCCGCCCCGTCGAAGCACCCGGTGCGAATCCTCATCGCCACAGATGCCGCCCGCGAGGGGCTGAACCTGCAGGCCCACTGCTGGAATCTGTTCCATTTCGACGTGCCCTGGAACCCCAGCCGCATGGAGCAGCGCAACGGCCGGATCGACCGAAAGCTGCAAAACGCAGAGAAGGTCTTCTGCCACTACTTCTTCTACAAGCAGCGTCCCGAGGACCGCATCCTTGCCGCCCTGGTCCGCAAGACAAAGACCATCCGCGAGGAGCTTGGCAGCCTTTCGCAGGTCATCGACGCCCGTCTCGACTGCATGATGCATTCCGGCATCCGGCGCGACCGTCTCGAAGCCATGGAGAAGGAAATCGACGAAGCGGATCTCGAAGCCGAACAGCGCCGAACGGTTGAGGAAGAACTGGAGGCCGCCCGCGAACGGCAGGACGCCCTGCGGTCACAGATCGATCGGCTGCGCACTCGCCTGGAAGAATCACAGAAGAGCATCGGGCTGAAGGAGGAGCACTTCCGCTCCGCGATTTCCTGTGCGTTGGGACTCCTCGGGGCGGACCGCCTGAAACCCGAATCGGACGGTTCGGGTGACGGTCCCGCTCGCTATCGTTTCCCCGCGATCGACCAGCGTGAGGGTGCCGACCCCACCTGGGCCGACACCATGGACACGCTGCGGGCGCCACGCAAGCGCGATCAGAAGCCCTGGGAGTGGCGGCGAACCTCGCCTATCCGGCCGGTCGTATTCGAGGACACCGGCGACGTGACGGATGAAGTCGTCCACCTCCACCTTGAACAGCGAGTTGTCCAACGGTTGCTCGGCCGGTTTACCGCTCAAGGTTTCGTCCACCACGACCTGTCTCGCGCCTGTCTGGCCCAGAGCAGCGATGCCATTCCCCGTGTGGTCCTGCTGGGCCGGCTGTGCCTTTACGGCCCCGGAGCGGCGAGGCTGCACGAGGAGCTTGTCCCGGTAACCGCTCGCTGGACCGATCCGAAGCTCCGCAAGGGGGCACTGAGCCCGTACGGACGCGAAGCCGAGACGAAAACGCTCGACCTGCTGGAGGAAGCTCTCCTCCTGAAACACCCCGGCAAGATCAGCGACACCGTACTCAAGCAGCTTCAGGCAACGGCGGCCCGGGATATCGAGGAACTCCTGCCACACCTCGAAGGCCGTGCCCGGGAATACGCGCGGGACGCCGCCGGCAAACTGAAAGACCGCGCCGAGGCCGAAGCCAAGGCGATGCAGCAGATTCTGCAGGACCAGAGAACGCACATCGAGCGAACGGCGGCCAAGTTGGAGAAGTACGACACCGCTCAACTGCGATTCGAGTATGGCGAAGATCCCGACGAGCTTCGGCAGCTTGAATCGAACCGCAAGTACTGGACGAAACGCCTGCTGTCCCTCGAACGCGAGTTTCAGAGCGAACCCGAGCGGATTCGGGCTGTTTACGAGATCAAGGCGACCCGCATCGAGCCGGTCGGGCTCGCCTATTTGTGGCCGGTGACAGGATAAGACGATGGCACGCGATCCCGAGACAATGGCCCATCAGGAATGGCTCGGCTTTGTTCAGCCGGTCGGCCTGGTCGTGTCCATTCCGGCCCTGCTCCAGGCCCAGGCGCACATCAACAAAAACATCGCCCCCGATCATCAGCGATTCCTGAGTTACCTGCCCGAAAATTCCGACGATCCGCATATCAGGGACTTCGCCGGCTTCACGCGGAACGTGCTCGGTTGGGAACCCGAAGATTTGGTCGGCACCATCGGCAGCACCCTGCCCGACACGCTCGAAGTCGCATTGCCCGAGTACAACGAAACGCTGCGTCCGACCTACGCGGTGCCCGAGTTTGACCGCGACCGCAGGAACGAACGCTGGATGATGCTCATCGACGAACTGCCGAAAGGCGCGGACTTCGACAAGGTCACCGTCGAGAACGAACGCCGCTGGCAGGCCAGCCCTCAATCGCGATTCGAACGCTTGCTTCGCGGAACACAGATCCCCATCGGCCTGCTCTTCAACGGGACCGAGTTGCGTCTGGTATATGCTCCATACGGGGAAACCAGCGGTTACGCCAGCTTCCGCGTGTCGGAGATGGCCCAGGTCGCCGGCCGGCCGATCTTCGCCGCCTTGCACATGCTGCTGTGCGGCGAGCGGCTGTTCAGCCTGCCCGAGAAGCGGCGCCTGCCCGCCATCCTCGCCGACAGCCGCAAGTATCAGAACCTCGTCTCCACCCAGCTTGCCGAGCAGGTCCTCGCCGCCCTCTACGAGTTGCTCCGCGGCTTCCAGGCCGCTGACGACCAGCGCAAGGGCGAGCTGCTCCGAGAAATCCTCGAAGCTGACCCGAACCACGTATACGCCGGCCTGCTCACTGTTCTCATGCGGCTTGTGTTCATCCTCTACGCCGAGGACCGCGACCTGCTGTCCCGCGACCCGGTGTACACCAACCACTACTCGGTCACCGGCCTGTTCGAACGGCTTCGCGCTGACGACGGCCGTTTCCCCGACACCATGGACCAGCGTTACGGCGCCTGGGCGCAGCTCCTGGTGCTTTTTCGGCTCATTCATGACGGTGCCCGTCACGGCGATCTCCACATCCCCGGCCGCAAGGGGTATCTCTTCGACCCGGATCGCTACCCCTTCCTTGAGGGCCGCCCCAGTGGCAGCCGGCGGGGTGATTGCGAGAAACTCGATGTTCCCCTTGTCCCCGACGGTGTCGTCTTTCGTGTCCTGCAGAACCTGCTGATCCTCGACGGCGAGCGGCTCAGCTACCGCACGCTCGACGTGGAACAGATCGGCAGCGTGTACGAAGCCATCATGGGTTTCCGCCTCGAAATCGCCGACGGCCGGTCCATCGCCATCAAGCCGGCCAAGAGCCACGGCGCCCCGGCGACAATCAACCTGGAATCGCTTCTGGCCGTAAACCCCGCCGGCCGTGCCAAGTGGCTGCGCGAGACCACCGATCAGAAGTTCGACGGCAAGGCCGGCGAGGCGTTGAAGACCGCCAACACGATCGAGGGACTGCTCGCCGCCCTCGACAGGAAGATTGCCCACCATGTAACGCCCAATGTCGTGCCGAAGGGCGCCATGGTTCTCCAGCCGTCGGATGAGCGCCGCCGGAGCGGTTCGCATTACACGCCGCGGTCGCTCACCGAGCCGATCGTCCGCAAGACGCTGGAGCCGATTCTCAAGCGTCTGGCGGGGACTGGCTCATTTTCGGAAAGCGGCAAGCGAGGCGAGCCGGTTTCGAAGAATGTGCCTGTCCCCCTCGGTGCCACGCCCGAGCAGCTCCTCGATCTCAAGATTTGCGACCCCGCGATGGGCTCCGGGGCGTTCCTGGTCGAGGCCTGCCGCCGGCTTGGCGACGAACTGGTCAAGGCTTGGCACGCGCATGGCAAGGTCCCAAAAACAGACCCGGACGAGACCGAGGAACTGTACGCCCAGCGGATCATCGCTCAGCGATGCCTGTACGGCGTCGACAAGAACCCGATGGCCGTTGACCTGGCCAAGCTGTCGCTCTGGCTGGCGACGCTGGCCAAGGACCACCCATTCACGTTCCTCGACCATGCTCTGCGCTGCGGCGATTCGCTGGTGGGCCTGACTCGCGAGGAGATCGTATGCTTCCACTGGGAGCCCACGAAGCAGCGGCGACTGTATGAAAACTTCATCCGCGAGCGAGTGGACCGGGCCACGGTGGCACGACAAGAGATCCTGGACGCCGGTGACACGATTACGCCAGAACTCAAGCGTGAGAAGCTGGCCAAGGCCGACGAGACGCTGGACCTGGTCCGGTTCATCGGCGACGTGGCGGTAGCGGCTTTCTTCGAGGCCGATAACGACAAGCAACGAAAGGCGCGCCGCGAGGAGTTGCTGGCCGCGCTCACCGAATACCTCGATCCTCGTAACATCGATGTGAACAAACGCCAGCCGTTGACCGAGGCTGTGGACCGCATCCGCGACGGTGAGCGCCCCATCGTCCCCTTCCACTGGGACATCGAGTTCCCCGAGGTCTTTGGCCGGACCGATGGTGGCTTTGATGCCTTCGTTGGCAACCCGCCGTTTGCGGGCAAGAACACACTCATCAACAGCAACCGTGACGGGTATCTCGACTGGCTCAAGGCCTTACACGAGGAGTCGCACGGCAACGCGGACCTGGTGGTGCACTTCTTCCGTCGAGCTTTCAATCTCCTGCGGCCAGGAGGTTGCTTCGGTCTGATCGCGACAAACACCATTGGTCAGGGCGACACTCGGTCCACCGGCCTGCGCTGGCTCTGCACCCATGGGGGAACCATCTATGCGGCTCGCAAGCGATACAAGTGGCCGGGTATGGCCGCTGTCGTCGTCAGCGTTGTACACGTGTGCCGCGGGGCACTGGAGAGCCCGTTCGAACTCGATGGCCGCGACGCACCAATCATCACGGCTTACCTCTTCCACACCGGCGGACATGAGAATCCTGCTTGTCTACTGGCGAACGCAGGACGTAGCTTCATTGGCCACTTTGTCTGCGGCGCAGGATTCACGTTTGATGACGAGGACGCCGACGGCTCTGCAACACCCGTATCGGCAGTCGAGCAACTGTGCACGACTGATCCACGGAACGCCCAGCGAATCCTCCCTTACATTGGCGGCGAGGAGGTTCTCAACGATCCTCACCACCGGCATCGACGTTACGTGATTAGCTTCGAGGACCTGAGCGAGCATGAGGCTCGACAATGGCCCGCGCTTATGGAAATCGTTCAAAACAAGGTCCGCCCCGAACGAGTCTCGCTGCCGCCGAAAAACGCCTGGAACAAAACGATTGCCGCCAAGTGGTGGCAATGGGGCGCCTTTCGCAAAGAGTTGAGTCGGCTGGTGGGCTCTGTCGATCGGGTTCTTTTCCACCCTAATCTGAGCGCTAACCTGGCTTTCGCGTTCTTACCCAACTCGACGGTAGTGGGGGCACCCCACAATGTTATTCTGCTCGATACATGGGCTGCTTATGCCGTTCTGCAATCGCGGATCCACGAAGTGTGGGCTCGCTTCATGTCCTCGTCTTTCAAAGATGACCTCCGCTACACGCCCACCGATTGTTTCGAGACCTTCGCCTTCCCCGAGAGCTTCGAGACGAGTCCTGCTCTCGATGCGGCTGGCAAGGCATACTATGAGTTCCGTGCCGCGCTGATGGTCCGCGATAACGAGGGCCTGACCAAAACATACAACCGCTTCCACGACCCCAACGAGACCTCGCCGGCCATCCTCAAGCTCCGCGAGCTGCACGCGGCCATGGACCGAGCCGTGCTGGATGCCTACGGCTGGACCGACATCCCGACCGACTGCCAGTTCCTGCTCGACTACGAGGAAGAGGATGACGAGGACGACGACCCCGGCGCCGCCCCCCGCGCCCGCGGCCGCAAGAAACCCTGGCGCTACCGCTGGCCCGACGAAGTCCGCGACGAAGTCCTCGCCCGCCTCCTCGACCTGAACGCCAAGCGTGCCGAGGAAGAACGGCTGGCCGGCAAGGCGGCGGACTCACCGCGGAAGGGGCCGAAGAAGAAAGCACCACCAAGGAAGCAAGCGGAAGGACGTGGGCTGTTCGAGTGAACGCGATTTGAACCGGAGATGCACCTATGATGATCGCCACCGACACCAATGTCAGACGAGTCCTGCAGCAGCTGCATGATGCTGCCGTTGAGTCTCTCGCCGGTCCACCTTTCCGGCCCTATGTGCTGGGTGTGGCCATCAGCTTCATTACAACAACCGTTGAGATATGTAGGCAGCTTGCCGTCGAGGAACGATTACCCGATGCCCTTGAAGCAGCCCAGCGGAATGTGGTGGCCGAATTCGCGAATACCGGAAGACTCACGATAACCCAATCCAATGTAGCGAACGGTATCGACGCCGACCAGGCTGATGCCCACTATCGACACCTTCGCAATTGTTTCGGGCACGTCAACTGGCAGTATGATGAGGCAACGGTGAACGCCCAGAATCTGGCCGTGACCCTTGAGGACTATAACAACGGCGGGAATCGGACTTTCGCCGCCACCATTCAGCTCCCGGATCTCGTCGATCTGGCGGAGCGACTGCTCCTTGTGACATTCAACAACATGCCAGCTGCTTGAAAGAGGATATACAGATGCGTTTGATTTCCTTTGAGGTCACCGGGCTTTTCGAGCGATTCAATTACCGCGTCGAGCTCAACCAGCAGGATCGCATCACAATCCTGCACGGCCCTAATGGGTTCGGGAAGACCACCGTGCTCCAAATGCTCGGCCACGTCCTGGCGGCACGGTTCACGTCGCTTGCTAGGATGCCGTTTCATTCATTCGGCATGCATTTTGACACGGGCATGAAGCTAAGGTTCATCGTTGAGGAACACAGCGAAAAGGACGATGACGATTCCCGCAGACCCCGATCGAGGCCGAGTAAAGCGCTGCGTGTGACCTTCGATAACAAGACGGGCCTAATCAAGCCATTGTCAGCACGCTCCAGAATGCGGCTTGCCGAGATGGCGAGTCATTTTGCCCATGGCTTCGAGCGAATCAGCGAAGACGAGTGGATTGACCCTCGCACTGGCCAGTTGGTCACCCTTGAGATGTTGATGAATCAGTACGGCGATGAGCTTCCTCCCCCAATGCGTGATGCCGTGGAGCGGGACGAAGGCGACGCGGTGCGACACGTGCGGTCCGTCATGAAGGACATGCGCGTCTTTGTGATTGACACACAGCGTCTGATCACAAACCGCAACATCGAGATGATGGAAGAAGGCCCTCGGTCCATGGCGATGCGTCGCAGACTGGAACGTCGTGAGGTTGACACGACCCCAGCCGTAATGGCGTATGCCGGCATTTTGCGCGAAGACATCCGTGACCACCTTCGCAGCTATGGTGTCAAGGCCAGTGAGCTTGATCGCAGTCTGCCACGACGTATTCTGTCCGGGGATGTGCCCGCCGTCGACACGGACGAGTTGCGCACTCGCTACAAGGCCGTGGTCGAGCGACGAGAGAGCCTTGTAAGGGCCGGGCTCCTTCAGGAACAAAGTGGCTGGGACATTCCGATTCCAGAGAATCTTGACGACCTCAGAAAGCAGGTCTTTCGTGTCTACCTCGACGACATGGAGTCCAAGCTTGACGTGTTCAAGGGCTTCGCGGAGCGGGTGCAGTTGTTCACCGACATGATCAATGGTCTGTTCAAATACAAGCGGATGGAGGTAGGGACAGAACAGGGGTTCCACTTCAGATCTGAGGAAGGCAGAACGCTATCACCCGCGGATTTGTCCTCAGGAGAGCAGCACCAGCTTGTCTTGCTGTTTGACCTGCTGTTCCGGGTGAAGGATCGTGCACTGATCCTTGTCGATGAGCCCGAGATATCACTCCACGTCGAATGGCAACAGAAGGTCCTCACGAATTTTCACGCTATCTCTCGGTTGCGTGATCTGGATTTTCTGATCGCCACGCATTCGCCGGACATCATTCATAATCGGTGGGACCTGACCGTTGCGCTGGGGGAGGGAGCCGATGCTTGAGTACCAGACGGCAGAAAGCGTGGCTAACCGCGTTCGGATGCTGCGTTCTGCGAATCGTGCGAAGGCGTTCCTGATTGTTGAGGGGTCACAGGACTGCCATGTGTACAGAGTATTCGCTTGTCCCACGAGGTGCGAGGTGCAGTGGGGGTACGGGCGCGACAACGCACTCGGCGCGGGTAGGTTGCTTCAACGTGACAGCTTCAGCGGGTTTCTCATCGCCGTGGACCAGGACGAATGGGTGCTTAATGGCTGCTACCCCAAGGAGGACTATGTTGTTTGGACCGACGGTCGCGACCTCGAAAGCACACTCATGTTCGCCGGCGTTGTCGATCGCCTCCTCGCCAACTATGCACACCCGGAAAGCCTAAAGGAAATCGAGCGTGCCACGCGAAAGAAGGTTGTGGAGCATCTCATTGAATGGTGTGGGGCACTCGGTGCTATGCGCTGGGTCATCCGCCGTGGTCGGCTTGGCTTGCCGTGTAGAGACATTGATGCGTTTGCAAGCGTAGATCGAGACTCGATGGGGATTTCCGTAGACCACCTTGCAGACTCAGTACTTAACGGAGTGGCCGGTCCTCTGCCGGACGCCCGTTCACGGCTGCAGAAACGATTGGTCACGGAAACGGTCCAGTTGCTGGTCAGCGCGAGAGATCAGAAGTGGCTCTATTGCAGTGGTCACGACTTGTGCACAGCACTTGCTTCAGGGCTCAGGGAGGACTTCGGTAAGGACCTGTGCGAGAATCTTACCGCAGGCATCCTGGAGGCGGCCGTCCGTACATCTTACGCGTGGAGTGATTTCGAGACGACCAAGCTGCATGGCAGAATCCGCACTTGGGAAGGCAGGAACCCACCTTTTCGGATTCTCGCCGACCGGCCGGCCCCGACTGTCGCGTGAAAGGACGGAGTAATGACATCCGCCGAAGTTCGCCAGCAACTCGTCGAAGCTCTCCAGCTTGACCTCATCGGCCCGCGCGATCGGCTCGGGACACCAGATGAGGTTCTGCCCCAGCGGCCTTCGAGTTGGTACTTGACCGGCTTTCTGGTCACGCTGGATGCCGAAGAAACCCAGCGTGGCGAGGAGACCGCCAACGAGGAGGTTGACGAGGTCGGCGACGCGGCCGGTGCGGATGACGCGAGGGCACCGGAACCGGCCGCTGCCCGGCGCAGGTATCTGCCATCCTCCATCGGGCTGAGTGTCCTCGCGCCGCAGACGACCAAGGAACTCAAAGTCACGTTTCGCTGGGGGGATTATCACCTGATCAAGGGCGGCGACGGGCAAGGTGGCCCGGTCGAGTGGCGACGCACGCCGCGTGAGGAGTCGGTGCAACTCAAGCTGCCCGAACGCACGAATCAACCCATCGAAGAGGATGTTCCTCGCAGCGCCGGCTTGCGTGTGGCGCTATCGATCCGCCCGGTTCGGACCGACGGCGGTGAGGTCGAACTCCTCGCCGGCACGCGGTCGGTATCGGTATTCCTCGTGAACCGTCGCAAGCCGGCCCCGGATGAGACGCGTGACGAAGCGTTCGCCTTCCAGGCGGAGCTTGCGGTCGCCAGCGAACAGGGCTTCATCGCCCGGCCCAACCTGCGCAGCCTGGAAAGCGACGACTGGGACGAACGGGTGGCCGACCTGCAATACCGCGACGCCTTTGAGTACGCCGTCGGGCATAACGTCTCCACCGAGGCTGTTCCGGATGATACCGGCCACTGCCGGTCCGTCCGGACCTGCTGGGTTCCCTACGCCGAGGTGGAGCGCGTCGCCCCGGCAAGCATCGCCGGCGTGGAGCTGTCAATGGATGCCCTCGGCAAGCTTCCAAGTGGCAAGGATGCCGAGGCCGCACTCGGCAACTTCGTCACCGAGTATCGCGCATGGATCAGCAGACAGCGGGCGACGGTGCCCGCGTCGCCGCGAAAGCGCAAGGAGATAGCCGACGAACTGCTCAACCGGGCGGAAACAGCCGCCAACCGGATCAAGGCGGGGATCGAATTGCTCAACGACCCTCAGATTCTCGAAGCGTTCCGGTTTGCGAACCAGGCCATGGCGATGGCCGGCAGGCAGCGTTTCGGCGTCATGCAGGGCAAGGACCCGGCCTCCATCGACCCGAAGTGGCGGCCCTTTCAGCTTGCGTTTCTGCTGATGAACCTCAAGGGGATCGCCGAGCCAGCGGATGCCAACCGGAACGTTGTGGACCTGCTCTTCTTCCCGACCGGCGGCGGTAAGACGGAAGCGTACCTGGGCCTGGCCGCGTTTACGCTGGCGCTTCGCCGCCTGCGGAATCCGGGGATCACCGGCGCCGGTCTGAGCGTGCTGATGCGCTACACGCTGCGTCTGCTCACCCTGGATCAGCTCAGCCGGGCGGCCACGCTCATTTGTGCCCTGGAATTGCTGCGGCAGGAGAACGCCGACAAACTCGGGGACTGGCCGTTCGAGATCGGCCTCTGGGTGGGCAAGGCTGCCACGCCCAATCGCATGGGCCAGAAAGGCGACAGCGACACCGAGTCTGCCCGGGCGAAGACCATCGCGTTCAAAAACGACGACCGCAAGCCTTCGCCCATCCCGCTGGAGGAGTGCCCCTGGTGCGGGCAGAAGTTCAAGGCGGCCTCCTTCGAGCTGCTGCCGGGGCCGGATTATCCCACGGACCTGCGGGTGAACTGCATCAACCGGCGATGCGAATTCAGCCGTGGACAGCCGCTTCCGATTCTCGCGGTCGATGAGCCCATCTATCGCCGGTTGCCTTGCTTCATGATTGCCACCGTGGATAAGTTCGCGGCCATGCCCTGGACGGGGGAGGTCGGGGCGTTTTTCGGCCGGGTGCAACGGGCCGACAAGAGCGGGTTCTATGGCCCGTGCAATCCGCTGACCGGCCAGCCACTGCCCGCGGGTAAGCTGCTGCCGCCCGACCTGGTCATCCAGGATGAGCTTCATTTGATCTCCGGCCCCTTGGGAACCATGGTCGGCCTTTACGAAACCGCGCTGGATGAGTTGTGCAGCTATGAACGCGACGGCCATCGCATCGGGCCGAAGATTGTGGCCTCCACCGCGACCGTGCGGCGGGCCGACAGCCAGATCCGCGCCCTGTTCAATCGGCGAACGGTCGATATCTTCCCGCCCCCAGGACCGGATCGACGCGACTCGTTCTTTGCCGAGGTCCATCCGCCGTCGAAGAGCAACGCTCGCCTGTATGTCGGCGTGGCCGCGCAGGGACGCAGCCACAAGGTTGTGATGCTGTACACGTATCTCGTGCTGCTGGGCGCTGCTCAGAAGGCGTATTCCGCCATGGCCAAACAAGGAGAGCCGAACGCGGCCGACCCCTACATGACGTTGCTCGGTTACTTCAACAGTCTGCGGGAACTGGGTGGGGCGCGCAGGATCGTGGAGGATGAAGTCCGGACGAAGCTGTCGGGTTACGCGAATCGCCGGCGGGTAGGCGAGGCCGAAGGACTGTTCGCCAATCGAAAGATCGCCTACGAGGTCGTCGAACTCACATCGCGGGTGAGTACCGACAAGGTGGCGGAAGCAAAGCGCCGACTGGCCCAGGCGTTTAGCGAGAAGGACCGCGTGGATGTTGCCATCGCGACCAACATGATCTCGGTAGGTTTGGACATCGTCCGACTCGGATTGATGGCCGTCTTCGGTCAGCCGAAGACAAGCGCCGAGTACATCCAGGCGACGAGTCGTGTCGGGCGTGACCCGGAACGCCCAGGCCTGGTCGTGACCATCTTCAATATCCACAAGCCCCGCGACCGCTCTCATTACGAACGCTTCGCCGCTTACCACCAGTCGTTCTACCGGAGCGTGGAGGCGACCAGTGTGACGCCATTCTCGCCTCGGGCGCTGGACCGCGGCTTGGCCGGCACACTTATCGCCATGGCTCGACAGGGCCATGTGCCCATGACGCCGCCGAAGGGTGCCACCGCGATTCTCACCGAGCGGGCCAGGCTCGATTTCGTCGTCGATACGCTCGGCGAGCGGGCTCGCGATCATGCTGACATGCCTGCTCAGGAACAGGACGCTTTGCGGCAACGCGTTCGCGAGCGGAGTCTGGACCTGTTCGACGAGTGGAGCAAGATCGCGATGGAACTTCAGCGAAACGGCGTGGATCTGCAGTATCAGATTGAGGCTGGGGCGGCTCAGCGTCTCCTGTATGAGTTCCTCAATCCCGAACTCAAGCGGCTGCCGCCGCGTCACAAGAAGTTCCGGGCGAATCGCTCCATGCGGGATGTCGAGCCCAACGTCAACCTCTGGCTGAAAACCACTGACGGCATTGATGTCGAAGAGGACGAGCAATGAAGCGAAAACCCGGCGCGCGGCCACATGGACAGATACGCCAGAGCCAGATCGTGACGACGTTCGGTCCTGGTGCGATGCTCGACCTCCCAAACCACTCCGTCCTGGTGGCAGGCCTTGAGTATTGGACACCGGGCGGCGAGGAGATCATCGAGCCCCGTTTGGTCGAGAAGCTCAAGCGCCTTCTGAACGTGCCCGTACTCAGGTTCCTGTCACCGCCCCCTGACCAGGAGGACCCGACGGCACTGCAGACAGGCATCACGGCCTGGCAGTTCCCCGAGTGGTTCATCACGCAGGACGTAATCGACGAGTCGCAACTACAGGGAGAGACCCGCTCTCGCATGCTCGTACACCGTAAAGCTCTGACTCGGGGCAAGTTCATTGATGACGACAAGAAGAAGCGTCCGGTTGTCCCGATCCGGTTCGTTCGCGCGTGCCGTTGCGGCCACATCGGCGATATCGAGTGGTACACGTTCGTTCACAACGGGCCAACGGAGTGCCGCCGGCAATTGTGGATCGATGAACGCGGGACCAGCGGCGATCTGGCAGAGATTTGGATTCGTTGCGACTGCAAGGCCCAGCGTTCGATGGGTGAAGCCGCGTTGATGCAGACCGGGTCTTTGGGCAACTGTGATGGTTCCCGGCCGTGGCTTGGTCCCTACACGAAGGAATCCTGCGGCGAGCCGAACCGTCTGCTGATTCGTACGGCCAGCAACGCCTACTTCCCCCAGCAGATGAGTGTGATTTCCTTGCCGGACCGCGATGAGGTCGTCGCTCAAGCCGTCGACCAGGTCTGGCAGAACTTCCTCGAATACGTTGAGACAATCGGCGACCTACAGGAGGAACGCCGCCGGAAACCGCCCGTCAAGGCTGCTCTCGAAGGGCTGAGCGACGAAGAAGTGTTCGCCGAGATCCAGGCCCGCCGGAGTGGCGGCGCCGGCGTCACCAAAACCGTGAAGCAAGCCGAGCTTGAGACGCTGATGGCCAGCCGCGAGGAGATCGGGGAAGACCGGCCGGACGGCAACTTCTTCGCTCGTGCCTTGCCTCGCGAAAAATGGGACCGCCCGTGGATGAGCACGATCGAGCGGGTGGTGCTGGTTCACCGTCTGCGGGAGGTTGTAGCCCTCGCCGGGTTCACTCGTTTCGAGGCCGCCGCGCCGGACGTGGCAGGCGAACTGGAGATGGGCGTCCGCAGAGCGTCGCTGGCCCGCGAGATCTCGTGGCTGCCGGCGGTGGAGAACAAGGGGGAGGGGGTGTTTCTGCAGTTTCGGTCGGAAGCCATCGAGGCTTGGCTTCAGCGTGCCGATGTCATGGAACGTGGTCGGCGCCTCCAGGCTGGTTTTGAATGCTGGCGCCGCGAACACCAGGGTACGCACAGGCAGTTCCTGGGGTTGCCGTACGTCCTCCTTCATTCCTTCGCGCACCTTCTCCTCACCTCGGTGTCCCTGGAATGCGGCTATCCGGCGAGTTCGATCCGAGAACGGATATACGCCCTGCCGGACACTGGCTACGGCGTGCTGCTGTACACGGGCAGTTCGGATGCCGAGGGTACCCTTGGTGGCCTGATACAGGTCGGTCGGCGCGTTCACGAGCACATCGAGGCAGCGCTGAAACTGGGCGTGCTATGCTCAAACGATCCGGTGTGTGCTCAGCACGAACCGGAGAACCCCCACGAGTGCCGGTTCCTGCACGGTGCGGCATGCCACGGCTGCCTGCTGATTGCCGAGACATCCTGCGAACAGCACAACGAGTTCCTCGACCGAGCCCTTGTCGTCCCGACGGTTGAAAACCTTGGCATCGAGTTCTTTGTCCCGGTTGAGCCATGATGGACTTCGTCACACAACTCAGCAACGCCGAGCTTCTGGCCCTTGCCGAGAACCTGCGTTCAGGCCGTCTGCGGCCTCCGTTCACCGAGATCGCCCTGCGCACGACCGTGACAACGCAGAACGCCGCGGCCGCTGCTGCAGGCCTGGAATCGCTGAGCCAAGCGGGTGCAAGCGTCGAGACCATGAGTTTGATGCTCTCGGCAATCGCCATCGACAGGGAGAGCCGCACATCCGTGGATGATGCGGTCGATTTGGTGACCACGGGACCCGAGGCCTGTGGCGTGACAAACCGGGATACCTGCGTTGTTGTCCGCGAGCTGTTCGCGAACGCCCAGGACAGCGTGGTCGTCGTCGGGTACGCCGTGTATCGGGGCCACCGGGTCTTCGCAGCACTGGCCGACCGGATGAACGAGTGCCCGTCGCTCCAAGTTCGCATGTTCCTCGACATCCAACGTCCGGCTACCGACACCTCCATGACCTCGGAGATCGTGCGTCGCTTTGCCGAGCGGTTTGTTACGACCCAATGGCCTGCAGATCGTCCATTGCCAACGGTCTACTACTATCCGCCATCGTTGGACATCGACCCTGTCAAACGTGCGGCGCTCCACGCTAAATGCGTCGTGGTCGATGAGCAGGTCTCCTTCGTATCATCCGCGAATTTCACCGAAGCCGCCCAGCAGAGGAATATCGAGGTCGGCCTGCTGGTCCGGTCCCCACTGATCGCGGCGCGTCTGACTCGCCATTTCAACGCCCTGGTCGAGGAGGGCACCGTTGTGAGGCTTGACTTAACGCGCGCGACGCCACGAAGGGTTCAGCGCCCCGACGGGGTCTCGTGATGAGCAACAGGTTTGGCGACAATACAGCCGAGCGCGCTGCTCTGTGCCCTCGCCAGTCCAACTCGCGTCGACCGGCCTCGCCGATAGGGTAAGAGCCTCGAACATGCTTTCATCGTTTACGGGCCCAGACCGCTGTCAGAGATGCCGGATCAGTAGTCAGAGTTTCCCACCAGGCATCAGGCGGCGGAGAAGCCCGGAGCGGCTCAAGCGACAACGTACCACCGGCCTGTAGAGCCCTCGCGAGGCTTCTCACTGAACGAGCAACGGACGGCAATTTCAGGTCACTGCCGTAACCTCCGCGCCGCAGATGATGTTTGTAAGCTTCCCACGCAAAGGGAGACCTGAAACGATTGTGAAGCCGGCTGTGGCACGTTTTGCACAAAGCGTATTCGGCCGGCTGGTACCAGAGGAAAGGCTCCGAGTAATCCTCACTGTGCGGGGCCACCGCGGAATCCGGATCGCCGCACATGTGGCATGGCCCGGCGTAATACGGATGGGAGTGGTTGGGAAACCGCTTGTAGTGCTCCCGCAGCTTCTTGTTACGCTCCTGCGGGGTGTAGCCGTTGTAGTACTCCATTGGCTCTCAACTCACCCTGGGGGTTTCTGGTCGGTATTGCTCGTCAGGATACCCTAAACCTGTCCTCACGCTATGTACGGCCGATGGATCCGTGGGCGCCACCGGCGAAGCTCATCTTCCTGGCCAGGACCGCGGCGGGAGAAGAGCTGCAGATACATAACTGCCCGCTACGGCATCGAGCACCCCCTGATCCCCCAGCCCGATCCGACCTTCGTCT
>CAZPIO010000085.1:0-32546 GCA_964586235.1 uncultured Planctomycetales bacterium | reverse complement strand
AGACCGTTCCCTGCGCGGCCAGCCGGTCGATGTTCGGTGTGCGGGCATTCTGCCCACCGTAGATCGGCAGATCATTGTATGTACAGTCGTCGGCCAGAATGATCAGCAGATTGGGCCTTTCCGCGGCACTGCCTGCCTGGCCGATCAGTGCGACCGCCGACATAATACAGAGGACTCTTCCCATTGTCGTATTCCACGCTGTCGGAACTCGAGAGAAACCACAGTTGCCTCGCTGCGGACAGCCTGAGGATCACAATTGCCTGCCATTCTCCATGAATCAGGGGCGGACATCCAGGCCAATGCGGTTCTGATTCCGATTCCATGTTCACGCCGACGGCAATCCCGCAGGCGCGGAGTGCGGAGAAGAGGGCCAGAAGCCAGTTACACGTGAACGGGGCCGTGATGCGACGGTTTCATGGCAAAACGACCTCGGACGGCGCTCGGCGGGCTGGCGTACCATGTGATGAGCCGGGTCTCGGGCAAGCAGGATGTGTTCGAAGACAGCGGAGATCGGGAAGCGTTCGAGCGGGTGTTTTGTGAGGCTCGTGAACGGGAGAGTATGCACCCCAACGTGGGGCTCGCTTAGCTGCCGGGAGAAGAAGCTGGACAAGCGAGCAAGGCTGCTGGATGATGAAACGGTTGGCTGGTGATGAGACCGGCGGAGGACGATCGCGCGAGCAGTCGCTCGACTGGTTCGCAGTTGCGGGACCATTATGGACACGACATCTGTTTCTGGTCACGAACTGCGGCCTCCTCGCAGGAAGAGGCGGCGATGGATCATCCTTGCGGTCCTGATTCTCCTTGTCGCCAGTTATGTCATGGTGTCGATGACACTGCTTGACGAAGAGTGGCTGCGGGTGCGGATCGAGCACTACGTCCGCGACACATACCAGACTGATCTGAGAATCGGCTCATTGGAGTTCGAACCCTGGCAGGGACGGGCTGAGCTTTCTCAGGTTAGCATAGCCGCCCAGAGACAGAATCAGTCCTACGAGGCCGACATCGGAGCACTGAAACTCCAGATGAAAGTGTGGCCGCTCCTGCTGCGGCAGTTAAGCATCACGCGCATTGAAGTACAGCAACCGGCCTTGAGCGTGAAAGTATCCCGACCTCCTGAGGCCGAGCCGGAGCCCACACTGAAGCGAGCCGTCGACCTGACGGCCAAGGTCGTCGCAGACGCCATTGGTACGGTACTGGACACCATCTTCGGGACCCCGAAGTACCAGGTTCAAATCGGCAAGCTGCTGGTGACGGAAGGCTCCGTCGACGTCACGGTCACCCGGCCGGGATCGGACCCCATAGTCGTGACCTTCGAGGATATCGACTACTCGGCGGCTGGGATCGTCCTCGAAAGCCCCCTCGATCTGGTCGAGCGGGCCGACATCACGGCCAATGCAAGCGTGAATAGCATTCAAGGCAAGTTGGATCAGCATTTCTCCAGCCAGCCGTACTCACTGGATGTCTCCAACATAGACCTCGGCCGGGTCGACAAACTGCTCAAACAGAAGGATGCGCTGATTCTTGAACAGGGCCGCGCGGACGCCCGTTTACGATGGGACCAGCAGAAGGTCAACATTGCCGTGGAGCTCGGTGAACTGAAGGTGTCCCAGAACCCCGACGCTCCGCAACAGGATTTCATGTTCGTCCCCGTCGACAAGCTGATCAGTTACGTTGACAACGCCGGCGGTCATCTGCAGATCGCTTTCGCGATGGACCAGGGCAAGGTTCGTACGTCAAAGGATCTGGAGTTTGTCGTTCTGGAGGCCTGGGAGGGGATGTGGAAGGCACTTTTCAAGCAGGTCAGCTCCGAGAAGCTCAAGGCGTGGAAGGAGAAAGGCAGCGGCAGACTCCGCGATTTCTTCAACCGCACAACCACCGGGCCCGAGGATGAAGAGCGATCATCGGCCGAGTAACCGGGTTTCGCCCGGCAGGTCCGTCAGAAGAATCGATCATCGCGCCCCCACCCTGCCAGCTTCTCTGCCCGTGCTGCTCATGCACTGGCGGGCAAGCCGCCAGTGGCACCCGGCACCCGGCGTCGAGATGAGTTGCGCCGACGCGCCGGCTGCCTGATCCTGCGACAATCAGTGATGTCCCCATTTCGTCCTCTGCGACAATCAGTGATGTCCCCATTTTGTCGCGTTTTCCCCGAGGTATTTCTCCAGCCAAGGGGCCACCGGGTCCAGGTCGAAGGACTTCCACTCATTCACGTTGCCGATCTTGAAGAGGCAGACGCCCAGCACCTGCGGATCTTTGAGCAGTTGTGAATCGAACCACCGCAGCCAACCCTCGTACTTCTCCCCGGGACCGCGCGCCTGCCAGCCGTCCTTATCCGGATTACCGGCCTTGTCCACGCCGCCCTCCATCAGGATCATCGGCAGGTCCGCCACGTCGCGATGGGCTTTCTTCAGGTAGTCGTACGCCCGGCGGTACCGAAGGCTGTAGTAGCTCTCCTGTTTCGGGTCGGTGGTGTAGCCGAGGGTGTATCCGTGGCAGGCCCATGCACCGCCATACTTTTTCGCGATTCGCAGTGCCGGCACCATCGCGTTCAGTATCTGCGGCTCGATCGGCAGGCCCCCCACGCCGCTCTGCAGGATGATCGGGCGAAACCCCATCTCGGCGACCCTCGGCACGGCGTAGGCGATGTACCGGCAATACCACTTCGCCTGCTCCGGCGTTTTCGGCTCCCACATGTTCGGCATGAATGAGAGGTAATCCACCTTGTCCCTGTGCGCCGCCAGGGTGCGCAGGTCGCCCTGCTTTTCTTTCGCCCAGTTCTCATAGACCTGAGCCGGATCGCGGTCGGTCTTCATCTCCTTTGATTGAGCGCCGACGCCGACCACGATAATCGCCTTGGGATTGGCCTTCTTGAGCCGAAGGCCCACGCTATCGGGCCTGGCGAAGTCGCCGGCGGGGATCTTCATGATCGGAACCTTGCCGCCGTCCACGAGCCTGAGCAGATGCTCCGACGGCCGCCCGCCGTCCAGATAAAGCAGCCCGAGCTTCGACGGCATACCTTTCCCAGACAGCACCGCTCGCTGTCCGGTCGCTGCCATGGCGGATGTCAAGACCGATACGGACAGAATGAAGAACGCATACTTGTGGAAACGCAACTGAGACACCTCCGATAGAGTGACCATCCTACGGTTTCACCGACAACCTGGAAACCCCCTCACTGACAGGGGACCTCATTATACCTGAGGCTCTGGCCTTGTAAGAGCGCGGATCGCGGGGGTATGATGTGAACGTGCTGCCCGTGGCCGGTCCACGGGGTCACACCGCCACCCCGCGCAGGATCAGATTCCCGATCAGGCGCAGGCGCGTTATCAGATTTCCTATCCGAGGGGCCGCAACGCGGAGATCACGGAGGCACGGACATGAAAGCGATCAACCGGCGCGAATTCCTGGGGCTGAGCGCGGTTGCCGCGGCGGGCGTCGCGGGACGGGCGTTCGGCAAGGTGGCCACGACGACCACGGCGCCTGCGATGCGGCAGGTGCTGAACGCCAGCGACACCGTCGTGCTCGGCAAGACGGGTATCAAGACGTCGCGCCTGGCAATCGGAACGGGCACGAAAGGCGGAAGCGTCCAGCGCAGCCTTGGCAGCGAAGGCATGATCAAGCTGCTCCGGCACGGCTTCGACGAGGGCGTCCGCTGGTGGGAGGCCGCGGACACATACAAGTCGCACCCCTACGTCGGCGAAGCGATCAAGCAGGTTCCGCGCGATGGGCTGGTTATCACATCCAAAGTCTGGGCACACACACGAGGTGATGTCTGCCGCCCACCCCAGGACATCCGCGCGGACATCGAGCGGTTCCGCAGCGAACTCAAGACCGACTACATCGACATCTGCCTGCTGCACTGCCTCACCGACCCGGGGTGGCGGGAGAAGATGAAGCCGGCCATGGAGGTTCTGAGCGAAGCCAGGCAGAAAGGTCAGGTTCGAGCGGTCGGGTGCTCATGCCACTCGATTGAGGCCCTCAAGGCCGCCTCCGAGGAACCATGGATCGAGGTGATTCTCGCCCGGTTCAACCCGTATGCCATGCACATGGACGTGAAGAAACGGGAGGAGGTTCCGCGGGTGGCCGCGATCCTGGAGGCCGCCCACAAGCGCGGCAAAGCCATTTACGGGATGAAGATCGTCGGCGAGGGGGCGTTCAAGGGCGACCAGATCGACGAGTCGCTGCGTTTTGCCCTCAGCGAGCCGTTTATCGACGCGTTCACCATCGGCTTCGCCAACCAGGGCGAGCTAGACGACATGATCAAGCGAATCAAGCGGGTCAGTTCAGGCACCTGAAACGCCCCGGGGCCGATGTCGCCACACCCGGCACCACATCGCCACCGGATGGGCAATCAGACTTGCGGTCCTGTCAGGCAATCTCGATTCTGCGGGAAGCCGCCCCGGTGCCCCGGCAGCTCACCCGGCCACGCGAGAGCGAAAAGATGATTGTCTGTGCCGCCCGATGATTTCTCTTTCAGCCCGGCGTGCGCTTCCCCGGCTTACAGCGACCAGACGTGGACGACCACGGCGTTGGCTTCTCCCTCGCCCAGTCCGCGCTCGATCATGAAGAGGCGCCGGCCCTGGGCATCGAAGGCCAGGCCGCCGGCGTTCCAGCAGGTATGGCCCGTGAGGTAGAACTCGGTCGGCCGCCAGATCGCATAGGGCACCACCACCCAGGGGTTCTGCTGCCCGAGCGCGCTTGTCCCCAGCTCGTGAACGTCGTAGAAAATGACCTGCCGCTCGTAGGGATCGCAGTGGTAGCCGTGGGTCTCGCTGCACGGATCGTGGCAATCAACCGGCGGCTCGTCGTAACAGTTGTCACCCAACCCCTTATAGCCGAGGAGCATGACCGCCCGCCGCGTGCCATTGTCAACGAACGCCCCGCCGGTCCAGTCGTCGCACATGGTGAAGTCGGGGTAGTCGCACGAAGCGGGGTTTCCCACGTTCGGCCCCGCGCAGGCCGGAAACGCCACGCGATAGTAGAGAACCG
The DNA here is from genome assembly GCA_964586235.1 of uncultured Planctomycetales bacterium. GTDB lineage: Bacteria > Planctomycetota > Phycisphaerae > UBA1845 > PWPN01 > JAUCQB01. Next base: position 27,560 of record CAZPIO010000085.1, on the reverse strand, counting down.
GCAGGGCATCGAGGTTGCCCGTCGGGTCATCGCTATCCCAAGGCTGGAAGGCGAACAGCGTCGGGCCCTGTGAGCCGCCATCCGTGGTGACCGGCTCGAACCCGGTGCGCGGGGTGCCGCGCGATCGGCCGGTGACCAGGGTACGGCCGCCCAGATACTGATCCGCATACCAGTCGGGCACCGTGAAGAGGTAGGCCCCTGTCTTGCGGCCGTGGTACGGCGCCGCATCCGGGCCGACGTGGAACATGCCCCGCGGCTGCGTTCCGTCAAGGTTGGCGAACCAGATGGTGGGAAAGGAAGACTCACCAACGCCCCCCTCGGCGTACCAGAAGTTGAGCGATCCGTACAGCTTGTCGCTGGTCTGCGTACCCTGGCGCGGCACATACTCGAGGTCGCTGACGAAGATCCATTCGCGGTTGACGGTCGAGGCCAGCCCTCCGTCGAAGCTGGTCATGGGGTTGAGCAAGGTGGCCGTCGGCAGGTCCTCCCAGTTCGAGAGGACGGCCGGGGCCGGGATCCGCACCTCACCGAAATACGCGCGGCAATCCCACGCTGCATCCCAACAGGCCTCGCCCGGATGCGCTGAGTCGTATAACGACTGAAACCCGGTCGCCAGCAGCGAGCCGGCCCCGCCGTCACCATCGGGGTAGTAGCAGAGCCCCAGGGCTCCCCAGTTGAACTCGTCGGGCAGCCGGAACGCGCCAAGATAGGTGAAGTCCGTGGTTTGCAGGCGCTCCGCCAGTACGCCGCCGGTGGCCGGCCCATCGCCGTTTGGGGTATCGCCTCCGTTTGGCGGTCCGTCGTCATCGGGTGGCTGGGTGCTGCACCCTGGCCCGGACAGCATCGCCAAGGCCAGCAGACATAATATACGTCGTTTCATGTTTCTATCCTCCCTGGGGTCGAAGTGTCCGGGCCACCCACGGCCTCCCAGTCACGACGATGAGGAACACCGTCAGCGCCCGTACCCCCGAGAAAAGTGTGTCGGGCCGCGAAATCTACCGGACACAGAACCGGTTGAAGCACACTGTATAGACTTGCGTTTCCCGAACCGTCGCCGATTGTACCCGGACGCAGCTCCTGCTTTCAAGCGCAAAAACAGCCCCCGAGGCGGCAATTCCGTGATTACCGCCGCACTCTCTTGTCATATCGGCACTCACAGCGAATATTGTGGAATCTTCACCGTTTCCCCGTCTTTCACCGCGGACAGATGTGCGTAGTAACCGGGGACGGTCATGTTCAGCGCGTCGATCACATCGACCGCCGGTTTGCGGCTTCGAAGAATGGCATCGATGAAGTCGTCGCCGAGGTAGCCATGCGAGCCGCCGTGTCCGCCCGGTTTCACCCCGGGCGGCAAAGCGTATTTCTTGACCTGCAAGCCCTTCGCCAGGGCCTCCTCGTAACGTTTCTTGCCGGTCGCATCGCCGACGAACGTCTTGTTGAATCCGCCGTACTCGCCGCGAATGCGCCCCGCTTCCAGGTATTCGCCCTGCGAGTGGCAGACGATCATCCGCGAAATCCCGCCCTCCGCCGTCCGAAACAGGCCGACTTCGGATCTGAAGATGTTCCCGATCGCGTTGGGAATCCGCCGGGATTCTTCAAAGTCCGGAGTGCCCTGGCACGAGACGTCGACAAAGCTCTTATGGGTTACGCCGACATAGTAGGCCGTCGCGTGCGTCGGATACCACATCGGGCAACCGTTCTTCCGCCAGTCCTTATAGGAGCCGAGTGACGGGGTGCCCAAAGAATGAGGGTGGCAATACTCGCCTTCGCTATAAACGATGCGGCCGAACACGCCTGCGGAAAAGAGCTGTTCCATCGCGTACAGGTCGTCATGGAAAACGGAGGTCTCAAACATGGCATAGACCAATCCCTTGTTCTTCCTGCAACACTCCAGAAGCCTTTCGGCGTCTTCAATGTCACCCCGGAAGGCCGGGACCGCGGTGGCCGCATGCTTGCCATGCTGCATGCAGAGGATGGCGTGTTTGGCGTGAGACGGAGCGTCGGTGGCGCAGTAGATGGCCTCGATCGAGTCGTCTTTGACCATTTCCTCCAGCGACGGGTAGGTCTTTTCGCATTTCGCCTGTCGGGCCATGTCGGCACAGCGGTCCGGGAACAGATCGCTGACCGCGACCAGTTCGACGTTGGGGTGGTTCTGGAGGTCGAACGCCAGGCCGAACTGGCAAACGCCGTGGCCGACGATGCCGACGCGAACCTTGCGGTCGGTGAAGGGCTTCCATTGCTGCGTTCGGTCGTAGTCGGCTTTTGTCTGGTCAAAGCCCGGAATGCTCTCGGCCGATTGAGCCCGGTTGGCCAGGGGACCTCCGGTGACAGCGGCCGCAGCGGAAGCGGCCAGGAAAGATCGACGGGATAGTTGTGACATGTCAGCACACTCCTTGTCTTCTCGCGGCGCACGTGTTTAGCGTGCAAGAGAGCGGGTCAGGCACTTTTTGCCGGGGCCTCTGCGCCACTGAGTGTCAGCCGGACTCAGCGAGCAGCGCCCAATGATACGACAAACCGCATCTGGGCGAAAAGAGCCAGACCCCGGCACGCTAAACACGTACCTCGCGGCGGACCCGAGGCTCTCGCGGCCGGCCGTCGGAGATCACGGGCGGCCCCTGTTCGCATCGGTCAACGCCTGGCTCCCGCGGGCGAAGCGAGTCGACGTATGACCTTCTCCGTGAATTCGGGCTCCAGGAACGGGTCTTTCGTTTCCTTCCGATACGCCATGAGGGCGTCGGTCAACTTCTGCTGAGTCGTCTGGAATTCGGGCTTACCGGCCAGATTGTGGAATTCGACCGGATCCTGCTTCAGGTCGTAGAGTTCAAACTCCGGGGGGTCAGCGAATGTGTCGAATGCTGCACGCACCGGCGTGCCGTCATAGCGGGCCTGGCGGGACACATTGTAGGCGGGGTCGCCGTCGATCCCGGTGGAAGGCCTGGCCTTGCCGGCCAGGAGATTGTGAATCAGCTTGTAGCGGTGGTCACGGATGGCCCGCCTCGGGTAGAAGGGTTGCGAGCCGTGACAGTGGAACTCCGCCACCAGGTACTCCCGCCACGCCGCCTTCGGATCGCGCACGACAGGGCGTAATGATTTGCCGTGCATGGTGCCTCCCGGTTTCACACCGGTAGCGTCGAGGATGGTCGGCAGGATGTCGATCGTCGAGACCATGGCGTCCGATCGCATCGGCATGGAAACACCCGGCCAGTAAACAAGGAACGGGATACGAATCCCCGCTTCATACACGGTGGTTTTGCCGCGGGCAAACGGCGGGCCGTGGTCGCCGACGAAGATGACGAGCGTGTCGTCGGTATGATCGTGCTGCTTCATCACCTCCATGAGCATACCGATCCCGTCATCCAGGCGCTGCACGGCGTTGTAGTAGCCTGCGGTTCGAATCCGCTGTTCGGGCGTATCGATCTGTTGAAATGCGAACAGCGTCCTGGCGCCCGGGGGCAGGGGCTCCTTCGGCAATCCGTCGACCTGCGGTGGAAAATGCCATTCCCGCGGGTCGTCGGCCCGGCGAAACGCGTGCGGATCGGAGTAGTTGACCATCAGGAAGAAAGGCTGGTCCCTGGTCTCTTGAAGAAACTGGCCTGCCGCTCGGGCCACTTCACGGACCTCGCGTGTGTTGAGGTCACGAGGCCGGAAGTCGAACTGGAAGCTGTCCTCGGGAGCGACGTGCAGCTTGCCGATGATCCCCGTTCGATACCCGGCGGGCTTCAACAGGTTGGGGATCGTCCGGTCCCGAAGCTGCGGATGAAGCGACAGGCCCGTGTTCGTCAGACCGTACTGGCCTGTGCTGTGCGTGTGAAGGCCGGTGAACATCGCGCTGCGCGATGGGCTGCAGGAGGCTTGAGCGACGTAGGCAATGTTGAACTGGGCACCGGTTGAAGCCAGACGATCGAGATTCGGCGTCTGGATGAGCGTCTCGCCGTAGCAGCCGAGTTTGGGCCCCAGATCGTCGGCGGTGATCAGAAGCACGTTCAATCGGCTGTCTGCGGACGCCGCTCGTGCGGGCGACTGACCGGATGGTTCGAGTCCCGCGATAGCCAAAACCAGGGCGAGGTGCAGGAGAAGACGCCGTTGCATGAACCACCTCCCTGCGACGAGGGATGAGAACCGCATTTGATCCCGAGCAGGCGGCGGGCTCTGCTCGCTCATGGGCTCACCCCTGCGGTCGTCTTCCGAGTCATCGGATCTGGCGCCAAGGCCTCCGCTTCGCAACGGTCACACGCTGCTGCCGAGCGCAGAGCCGCTGGTGCCAAACACCGCTTCTCGATGGTTGCTGTTCAAGGCCGCAGAATAGCACATCCAACAGCGTATGCCAATCGGAGACTGAGTTGCTGACTGCTCCCCCGGTCCGTCAGGGTCGTCAGTGGATTGTCGCCGAAAGCGCCACGCAGGCCACTTTGCACCGGGGAATAGGGAATGGGTTGACCCGATGCGGGGGGGACATACAATCGCCACCGGATTCAGCGGTCCAGCAAGGATGGCGTCATCATGAAAATCACGTTTGTCGGCCCCCTGTGCAGCGGGAAATCGACGCTCTTTCGGGCGATCACGGGACAGCCCGCCCCCACACACCCCGTGGTGGGGGAGCATCTGGCGGTCGTCAAGGTGCCCGACCAGCGGCTGCACTGGCTTTTTGACCTCTACAAGCCCAAAAAACTGGTCGAGGCGACGATCGACTGCCTGGACGTGCCCGGCTTCAGCCACGAAACCGCCCAGCAGCAGGCCGAGTTCCGCAAGAGCCTCCCGAGCATCCGGCAGGCCGACGCACTCGTGGCGGTGGTGAGGGCTTTCGACAACCCCTCCGTGCCGGCCTATCGGGACCGGGTCGACGCCCGGGCGGACCTTGACGAGCTGGTCGCCGAACTGCTCTTCTGCGACCTCGAAGCGGTCACGACGCGAATCGAGCGGATCGAAAAGGCCCTGACCAAGCCGACCAAAACACACGAGCAGGAAAAGCGGGAGCTGGCCCTGATGAATCGCTGCCAGCAGGCCCTGGAGAACGAAAGACCGATTTCGTCGGTCATCGAGAGCGACGACGAACGCAAGGCCTTGTCGAGCTACCAGTTTCTGACTGAGCTGCCGCTGATCGTGGTCATCAACGTGAACGAGGACCAGGCCGCCAAGCCGCCTCCGTTCGAGTGGCCGCAGGCCAAGGGGACCATCGCCCTGTGCGCCGAGACGGAAGCCCAGATCGCGGAGCTGCCGCCCGAGGATCGGAAGGTTTTTCTGGAAGACCTCGGCGTCAGCGAGCCGGCAAAGGATCGACTGGTGAGGGTGTGCTTCGATGCCGTGGGATTGATCTCGTTCCTGACCGTCGGCGACGATGAGGTCCGGGCGTGGCCGGTCAAGAAGGGCAGCGACGCGGTCGAGGCCGCGGGCAAGATCCACACCGACATCGCCCGAGGGTTCATCCGGGCCGAGACAGTGGCCTACAAGGACCTTCACGCGGCCGGGGACATGAAGGGAGCCAAGGCCGCCGGCAAGGTGCGGCTGGAAGGCAAGACGTACGTCGTCCAGGACGGGGATGTGATCAACTTCAGGTTCAACGTGTAACCGAACACCGAGAAGGCCCCAGAAAGGATTCTGGGGCCAGCGGCGTGTAGCTCTCAACGCAGAAGAGAGGTTTCAGCCTCCGAAAAGCTCAGGCCAAGGGGGCAAGGTTCGGGGTTCAGAAAAAGACGGCAGGTCTCCATCGCCGTGGCGATATCGACGTTGCCCTACCGCCTGCGGCCTTCAGGCTCAACGTGCGGCTTCCGAGTCGAGGCAGCAGACGGTGCCTTCGGCGGTCTGGATGATGATTTCGGCCTGGCCGTCGGCGTCGGTGTCGGCGATGGCCGGCAATGAGAGGTTCGCCGGCCCCTTCCACTCCCACAGAATCCGCCCGGCGGTTCGGTCACCGGTGATGGTGACGAGCGTATCACCGGCCACGTAGAGCAGTTCGTCGCCCGGGCGGCCGTCGATGTCGGCCGAAGTGCACCGGTTGCAGGTCGGGGTCGGGGCCTTGAGCGACCACAGTTTCTTTCCGTCGGCCGGATCGATCGCCCGCACGCCGTCGCCATAGCCGGCCGATGCGATTTCGAAGCGTCCATCGCCGTCGAAGTCGGTCAGCGCGTGCCGCACCCCGGTCGTTTCACCAACATTGCCTTCGCCGGGCGAGGTCGGGAAGTCGGCCCGCCCGAGGCCGTGCCAGATCGGCTTGCCGACCGTGTCGAGCAGGGCCAGGATGTAGCCTGAGTCGAGCAGGACCTCGGGTTTGCCGTCGCCGTTGAAGTCGCGGACCATCGGCTCGCCGTAAGCGGCCCAGGCGGGCAGATCCGTGCGCGAAGAAAGGTCTTTGATGGCAATCAGGTTCCCATCGCGGCCGTCGGCGGTCCAGAACGCTACCGGGTAGAGATTGACCAGTTCATCGAGCCCGTCGGTATTGATGTCGGCCACGGCCAGCGGGATGCCTGCGTAGCCCCACTGGATGCCGCCCTTGGCCGCCTTCAACTGGGTCCAGACGACATCGCCGGTCCGGCCGTCAACGAGGTGCCCGAGGTCAGAGTGCATCGGGCCGCGGCGGGTGTTGACGAACAGATCCGTTTTTCCCACCTCGCGGAAGCAGCCCGGCCACCAGTAGGTCAGGGCGGCGATGTTCCAGACAACCGGACCGCCGGGCGTCTGCGGAAACTCGTGTTTCCACATGGGCGAGCCGTCGCCGCGACAGGCCGTCAATACCGCGTGCCCTCGCGGGGCCTGATCGGCGAACACGACTTCGCTTCCGCCGTCGGCGTCGAGATCGACCGCCAGCAGGCCAACGGGCCTGCTTCCGTCGGTCATGCCGCGGCCCGGCCGTTGCCACAGGATGCGGGCGGCCCCCCCCTGCCGTGGCTGGATCGCGAAGACCTGCCAACCGGCTCCTTCGACGACCACGGTCATGGGGCCACCGGGTGTCAGTCTCGCCGCCACGGGCTGGGAAATCGGGGATGGCAGCGGCCCATCTTTCATGACGCGGGCCTGCACCCCCCTGCCGTCAACCCTGTTCACGACGCCTGCCCCAAGACGCACGCGAAGCAGCATTCCGGCCGACCCGTCGCCGCTGATCGGCCCCATGGCCACTGCTTCGGTCTCGCTCGGCAATCCGCCGCATTCCCACAGTCGTCCGATCTGCCCCCGCTCGTCAGCTCGCAGGAGACTGAGCGTCTTGCTCCGCTCCCGGCTATCGCCGCTCGACCAGACCGCGAACGCCGGTCGAGGCCCGTCCATGTGGCTGAGGAGCACATGTTTCATCGCCTCGGACGCAGTGTTTGCCCACGTGGGCCCAAACGCCGGAAGATCGGCGGTCACCCAGCATGCGTCCTGGCGCGTCCAGGCGACACGAGGCCGGCCGCTCTTGAGAGCGATGAGTTCCACCAGGCCGGAAGAGGGAACGAACAGGCCGTCCGATTCGGTGAGGAAAATCTCGGCCGCGCCGTCGCCGTCAACGTCAGCGTTGCCGCGCGTGAACCGGCGCGGGAAGTCATGCAGCACCTGACCACTCGAACCGTCCCAGATGACGGTGTGCCACTGTTCGTCGCCGGTGTCGTTGTAGAGGTTGAGGACAATCTCCATCCGGCCGTCACCGTTAACGTCGACCACCGGCCGCGGGCCGACCTGGGGCCATTTGGTCCGCTGCGAGATGTCGCTCTCGATGTCCCGCCGCCACAGGACGCGCAGCCGGTCCTTCTCCGGCTTGCCGTGATCGAGCTTGAGCACGTCCAGGTGGCTCTGGAAATCGCCAATGGTTATCAGTTCCATCCGGCCGTCGGCGTCGACATCGGCCAGGCCGAACCAGCCGTACGGCCGGCAGGTGTGATAGCGCAACTCGGTCTCTTTTCGCCCGGTGGTGCCCTCGAAAATCATCACCCGGTAGTGGGCGGCGACACAGACCTCCTGAACGCCGTCACCATCGATGTCGTAGACCACGTTGATCGGGTTGAACGTGATGTCTTCGGGCGGATCGGTCTTCCAGACCAGCCGCGGCTTGTCGAAACCCTGGTCGTGGGCGAACAACTGCAGGCGGGCGACTTTCTGATCGGTCCAGGTGTGGCTCCAGGCGGTGCGTTGCAGGCCGCGAACATCGGGCAGCAGTTTTGCCCACCGTTCGTGGAAGGTCTCGGCCGCCGGCCATAGTACGCCGGTGCCATCGATATCGAGCATGGGTAAGGCGGGGATCGGGACGGTTGGAGCAGCCGGTTGCGCGGCGGGCTGGGTGGGGATGTTCAATCCGTGGTTGCCCGGCGACGGCGTCACCTCGAGCATCACTTCACGCCCTGCGGTCGACTGGGTCCAGGCGACCGTGGGCGAGGTGATCTGGCCCTTGAGCGGAGAGCGCCCGGTCAGTCTCGGGTCGTGGCCATAGCGGGGCCAGTCATCGTCGGCGGCGAGGCCAACGGAAACGCCGGCAGCGCCGAGCAAGGCGCACGTGACCCAACCGAGGCGACGATAGTTTCGCATTACTTAGCTCCAGGCATGGGTCCAAGCAATTCGGTCATTCTGGCCAGGATGTCCGGGCTGCGCATGAAGGTCTCGCCGATGAGGAGCCCCCTGGCGCCGGCGTTGATGAGCCGTTCGACGTCCGCGCGCGTCTGGATACCGCTCTCGGATACGAGGACGACATCTTTGCCGACGTGCCGGGCGAGGGCCTCGGTCGTGGCCAAGTCGGTCTTCTGAAGCTTCAGGTTTCGGTTGTTGATCCCCAGGAGGCTGCGCTTCCTGTTCGGGAAGCCGACGGATGCCTGCAGGACCCGCAACGTTTCGAGTTCGTGGACCTCGATCAGGCTGGTCAAGCCGAGCTCGAAGGCGAGTTCCAGCAGGTCGGCCACTCGGGCCGGCGGGAGGACCTCGCCAATCAGCAGAATCGCGTCGGCCCCGGCCGCCCTCGCTTCGTAAAGCTGGTACTCATCGATCATGAAGTCCTTGCGAAGCACGGGCATGGGCACGGCGGCCTTGACCTGGGCGATGAACTCGAGTCTCCCGTCGAAGTAGACCTGGTCGGTCAGGACGCTGAGAGCCTGCGCCCCGCCCTTCTGATAGGCCTGAGCCAGAGCGACGGGGTCGAAATCCGGCCGGATCAAGCCGGCGGACGGGGACTTCTTCTTGATTTCGGCGATCAGGTTGACGCCGCGTCGAGGCGGCCTGACAATCGCACCGTAGAAATCTCGCGGCGGGGCCGAGTCGCGAATCACCTTCTTCAGTCGGGTCACCGACCGGCGGGACTTGGCTTCGGCCACCTCACCTCGCTTGGTTTCGATGATCTGATCCAATATATTGCCCACGTCCATGGCTCCTGTGACCGCGGCGGCATTGTAAGCGATCCGGACGATGGATTCGACGAGGCTTTGTGGATGCCTGTCCTCGGCTCACTATCGGAACGGTTTTTCCAGGCGATCGACTATGGTCTGGCCGGGCTCGGCTGTGTCATCCTCGTGGCGGCGCTGGTGAACTGGTGGGTCAAGGGGCGCCGCGACCCGCTAAGAGGTTCACCGATCCGGCTCAATCGGCTGACGCCCCTCTGGCTGTGGATCTGTGTTGTCGGGCAACTGGGATGCTGGATGCTCGCCGGGTTGCTGGCCTCCTCGGGAACACGCGTCGGCACGGACGCGGAGCAGAACCCTCAAACGAGCGTGCTTGCCGGGAACGTGGCCCAGGTGTTGACCGCCATCCTGTGCCTGTTGGTGGCGCGAACGACCTTCGTGCAAGGCTGGCGCGGATTGGGCATCGGGCGACGGCCGATCCACAGCGACGTCGCGTGGGCGGTGACCGGTTGGCTTGTCTCGACGGGGGTTTGCTGGGTGATCTACCGGGTTACCGTCCACCTCTGGACGCTGCTGGAGCCCGAGTTCGTTCCGCCGGAGCATAGTGTCCTGACCGCGCTGCGTGAATCCACCAGCACGCTCATCCGGGTCTTCGCGTTCGGCGGCGCTCTGATCCTGGCTCCGATCAGCGAGGAGCTCTTCTTTCGCGGCATCATCCAGACGGGGATCCAGAAGCTGCTCTTCGCGCGGCCCGGGTCCTACTGGCATCGCTGGCTGGCCGTTGTGATCACGGCGATGATTTTCGGGGCCATGCACATCACCACGCCCCACCAGGTCCCGGCCCTGATCGCCCTGGCCGTCATCCTCGGCTACGTGTACGAACGTACGGGGTCGCTGGTCGGGCCTGTTTTCCTGCACATGCTGTTCAACGGAAAGACGCTGCTGTGGGTGACGCTCCTGCCATGAGGCCATCGCGCGGTACGAGGATCATCCGAACAACAGGTAGATCACCACGAGGTCGATGACGACGGCGGCGGCCAGCGCCACGGCCAGCCGCAGCGGGATCGACCAGGCCTCAGGCTGGGTGATCGATTCCAGCGTGGCGGCCGCCTGGAACTCGATCGGCTCGATGTCGCCGGAGTGAAACTGGGCCTCGGCGATGAGCAGGCAGGCCTCGAACTCGGGGATGTTGAGGCTGGCCGCGTGCTTGAGCAGAACCTCGCGGCGCGAATAGCGGAGAAAACCCGCTTCCAGCTCCGACACGACCATCCGCTTGAAGATGTGCCTCTTCTCCACAGTGGTCAGTTGGTCAGGCCGGGTGTACAGAGGGCGTGCAACGGCCGGCTTGGCGGCGGCGGGCGTGACCTGCTTCTGCATTCGTCTTCTCCTCCGGATGACTCCTCGCTGTCAATGGATTGTACCGGGCGGCAGGCTCGTGTTCCACTGAGAACCGGCAGATTGCGCGGGTTCGTTCGCACACACCGACGGTTCTTCTCGGCGGGCTGTCGGGCAAGCCAGCTCATGCCGATTTATCGGACGGGATGACGTGCGGAAGGGGCGGACGGCCTCACAAGCTGTGTCCGTCGCAGCGGGTTGCCGGTGCGAGCGCGAACCGGCACGATGCTCAACCTCCCGCTCTCGGCCGGGCGTTATCAGGGACCAGGAGAATGACAAGTTCGCCCGCGGGGATGAGCAACTCGACCGAACCAGCATCCTGCCGGCTGATGAATCGGCTCCCGGTCAGGCAGGTGGTCTTGGCGAGGGGACCGCGGACGAGAGCCTTGCAGGCCGCCTGCGGATCGGCCGTTTCCTGGCCGCTTCTCCTGGCGATCCCCGTATTGTTGAAGACGCCCAGGACGAAGCCGGTTCGCTCGAGCCGGGCGAGGGCAGAGCCGACCTGCCCTTCAATCTGGAATGGCCGCAGTCGCTGGAGAGTCTCGACGCAGCTCGATGCGTCGGCATCATTTCCATGATAGGTCAGGACCGTTTGGTCGGACCGGACCGGCCGAAGGAGTTGCCGGTCATCGAGGCAGACCAGCAGGCCGTACCGATCGAGAAGGCCGTCGGGGGCATCAGCCGAGAGGACGTCGAACGAGCCGATCCACGGCGATGGGGTCAGGTTGTAGTCGTCGGAGCCTGGATGCCGGGGACGGGCGGCCAGCACCTTGTCCGCGAAATGCCGCATGCGAACGTGGAGCTCATCCGGCGGGAATCGCTCGTAGATCAGGTCCGTGTACCGACCGGTGTATCGCAGATCGATCCCGGCGGCCTTCGGCGGCAGGATGATCGCCGCGGGCACCACCGGGTCGGGCCTGGCATACCGGCGGGTCACATCGAGGAACTCCATGGTCACCCGGCCGTAGTCCGTCAGCGGGTAGTCCTGCCAGTTGCTGAAGTAGTTCTCCGCCCCCCACTCTTCGGCCCACCAACTCGCCCCCGACAGCCAGGCGTAATACAGCAGTCGGCGATGCAGCGAGCGACTGCTGCCCAACTCGGGGCGAATGCGATAGCCCATCACCTTCTGGTCGGGGTTGCCGCCGCCGGGAAACCAGGGTGACCATCCGAGGGCACAAGGGCAGCCGAACGGTGAGCCGCCCCACGGCTCGTAGTAGACGCCGAACGGCTTGCCGAATTGGCGGGCCGCTCCCCTGACGCAGGCGATCTGAAGGGCGGTCAGCGGAACCTGGTTGCCGATTTCGGCCATGACGTTTTTGGCGCCCAGATCGAGGGCTGCGTGGTAGAACTGGTAGTATCCGTTGACCGCCATCAACTGGCCGTGGGTCAGGGCTGACATGCGGCGGAAGTAATCGCGAAGGTATTGTTCCGCGTCGTCCTGGTTCTTCAGTGGCCGAAAAACGCCGTCGTAGATCGCAAAGTCGCCGCCCCCGAGAAAGGGCGACTCGATGCGGCCCTCGTAATCGCTGAGATGCCGGCGGTCGAAGGGCAACCCCTTGTCAATCAGCAGCTCCTGGATTCGCTTGTGGTCGTGCAGGGGCGCGTTGACCCACTCGTGAAACTGGAACCCGATGAATTGCGGATCGTCTTTCAGGCGGCGGGCGACGACTTCGATGCCCTCGAGGCTCTGAAACGGCATTCCTCCGGAGATGCGGTCGATGTAATACCGGCGGCCGGAGCTCTGGGCCTGTCTCAGAAGGTCGCGGTCCGCCCAGCGGTCGCCGAACCGGCCCCGGACCAAGCCTGTGTTGTGGAGGCGAAGGCCATAGTCACGGAGCAGATCGTGTCGCCGAAGCCCTTCGATAAAAGCTGGATCATCGTGGAAAAGGAACAGGAATTGGCTGTCAGCATCCCGTTGAGGGTGCGAGGCAGGCGGGCTTGTCTTGCAGAGAGCCGGTGCGGCCAGGAGAAGCACGGCCAGGATTGATGTCCTGGCCGTGAGAGCAAGCATTGACCGTAGTCGCAAGGCGAGGCACGGGTTCATGGACGTGACCTCCTGCGGGTGGTGGGACGTCGGGGTCGGGGACCGCTGCTACAGAATCTCGGCTGCGAGCGGTGTTGCGCGATTGAGAGCGCGTCCTTGGTCACACCGGCGGCATGACTTCGACAAGCTCAGTCCAAGAAAACCTGACCAAGAGTCGCGGCTACAAGCCGCTCCTACGACTTGGGTCGCGGTCGGAGACCGCTCCTACAGCTTGGGTCGCGGCTACAAGCCGCTCCTACAGACCTCACAGCAGCCACTTCAGTGGCCGAATTCTGATATTTCGGAACGCCACCGGGCCGTGATCGCCCTGCAGGCGCAGCGGGCCGACCGTGACTTCCTTTGCCAGATTGCCGCCGATCGCTCCGCGGGTCACGCCGTTCAGCTCGACGTTCTCGTGTATCACCACGCCGTTCTGGAGCACCTTCACGAACTTCGCATTGGCGGTCTTCTTGCCGTTGGCATCGAAGCGGGGAGCCTTGAAGACGATATCAAACGTCTGCCACTCGCCCGCGGCCTTGGACGCATTGACCTTCGGCTTGTGCCCTTCGGTATTCTCGTTATTGATCCACCGCGGGTAGATGGCCCCGCAGTCACTGTAGGTCCAGTCCTTCTTACCGAAGCTGTCGAAGATCTGGATCTCATACTTGCCCTGGAGGTAGACACCCGAGTTGGAGCCCTTGGCGACGGTGAACTCGATGTGGACCTCGCAGTCGCCGTACTGCTCGGTGGTGATGAAGTCGCAGGTCCGGCCGCCGGCGCCGTTCACCAGGATTCCCTTGCCGGGAGTGCTCTTGAACTTCTTCCCCTCGGTCGCCGGGTCGAGAGTTACCGACTCGGCGGTCATCCATGCCCCGCGGTCCGGCGAATCCAGCCCCCTCCAGCCCTGCAGGCTGTTTCCGTCGGCAATCACCTTCCACTCACCGGGGATCGCACACCCGGCGGTCAACATGGCCCCGCAAAGCAGCACGCCGAACGCCCAGACACTCTTTTGATTCGTTTGCCTCTGTTGAAGCATGATCCAGCTCCTCTCGGGAAAGACCAGTGATCCTCAATTGACAACAGGGGGCGAAGGATACCACGGGGCCGGCTGTACCCGCAACCCGGTGACGCGGGGAGTCGGAGACACGGCGACACGGAGACGCGGGGACACGGAGACACGGAGACAGACATGGCGGCGCCCGCCACGGCGGACTTGGCCATGCCACCCCGGGTGGGCAGAGAGTCTCGCGCACACTGCCACACGACGCGGCGATCCCGATGGAGGGCAAGTCACCATTCCAGGCGGTTGAAGTGGCGGATACCGATGGTGAGGGCGGCAGCGGCAACGATGATGTTGCCCAGGACGATGCCGGCCATCCAGAGGAGCAACGAGGTCGTGAAGAAATCGCCCATGCCCTCCTGCGACTCCCGGTAGCTCATCAGGCCCACACCCACCAGCGAGGCCACCACGACGACCACCGACATGAGCAGGTTGGCGGTGCCGCCGAAGCCGCCGGCGATCCTGGCCGGGTTGCGTTCGTGCAATACGGGCATGCGGGCACCCATCCCGATGCTCAGGCCACACAGCCCGATGCACACAGCAACGATACAGACCAGGTGGGCGGTTGCCAGCGGTCGTGACAGGTCGAGCCGCAGCACGGAGACTCCCATCACGACCAGGGCGGTCCCCATTGTCAGCGTCAGGGCATAGAGGAACTTCGCCACGATCAGGCGGCTGCGCTTCAGCGGGAGAAGGCCGAGCAGCCAGAACTGCTGCCCCTCGAGCGAGACCAGCGGGAACACGAAACGGCTGGTGAAGGTTGCGAGGATGAGGCTGATCGCGACCGAGTTCAGGAACGCGACGAGCAGTTGAAGGTGAGGCGAGTTCATGTCGGTCCAGGTGCGTTGGGCGTTGCTGACATAGAGGGCCAGCAGGCCGAAGAGAATGGCCATCTGCGACCACTGCAGCGGATCGCGGAAGAACGCCTTGAGATCCTTGGCCGCCAGGAGCCGCTGCGTCCTGGGCAGATAGAGGAACGCGAACTCGGCCAGCCAGGCCAGGGCCTTGCCGGTGAGGCCGACCTTGCGGTTGCGGCCGCCCTGGGCCCGGGTGAACGCGGGCATGAATCGCCGCGACACGACGGCCACGGCCAGCACGCTGGCGAACAGCGAATTGGCCACGGTCACGAACAGGTAGTATCCCGCCTCGGCCAGGCGGCCCTGCATGGCGCCGACGATGCCCTTGGAGACCCAGGTGTGGGGCAAGAGGGCATTCTGCAGCAGGCCGATGCGATCGTAGAATCGCTTGAGCCACTCGCTGGAGTCCGTGGGTTCGATAAAAACGCCTCGGAGCCACCACACGGCCAGCAGGAGGATCGGGATCACAGCGAGAAGCAGGACCCGCCTGGGCGTCCGTGGGCAGATCATCACCGTCGCCCATGCCAGCAGCAGCCCCAAGGCGCCCGGCAACGGAATGAACAACAGGAACAGCAGCAGGAAGAGCGGGTAGAACGCCCACTCATGCGAGTAGCGAGCCAGAGCCATCATCAGCGGCAGGCCGAGCAGGACCAGCGACCAGCTCGACAGCACGAGGCTCTCGATGAATTTGACGATCACCACGTCGCGCGGCGCGACCGGTCCGGCCAGCAGGTAGCCGATTTCGGGGCGCTTGAACAGGATGCCATAGCAGAGGATCGCATTCGAGAAGGCCAGCATGCCCGTCAGTGCCAGGAAGAGGAAGGTGAACATGACCGGCGTGGCAACGATGGATTCCATGACCGACTTGTTGACCAGCAGCAGCGTCTGGACGAGCATTTCGTACAAGGCGGCCCAGATGAGCAGCAGCGACGCGGCCGTGCCGAGGAGTTTGAGCGGCCGGTCCTGGAAAACTTGGTTCAGGGTATTCCGCAGAACGGTGGCTCTCAATCGCAGCAGGAAGAGCACGCCGGGCGGAGCGGCGACCGTGACCGCCGTCGCGTCCGGGTTGGCCATGCTGTCCGCCGCCGTGTTCATGTCGTTCGACCCCTGTTTTCCGTCCCGCCTGCGATACCTCAGTGAGGAACAGTCTCGGCGTGTCCGTTGCCCTGGTCGGCTGTCAAGCGCAGGAAGATATCCTCCAGCGACTCATCCCGGCTGGCATGGGCCTTCAATTCGTCGAGCGTGCCGACGGTGGTGAGCTTGCCGCGGTTGATGATCCCGATGCGGTCGGCGACGGCCTCGGCCACCTCGAGGGTGTGGGTGCTCATGAAGACGGTCCGGCCCTGGGAGGTCAGCTCCCACATGATGTCCTTGACCGTCCGCACCGTTCGCGGGTCAAGGCCGACCATCGGCTCGTCGATGATCAGCAATCTGGGATCGTGCAGCAGTGCCGCCGCCAGCACCGTCCGCTGTTTCATGCCGTGCGAGTAGCTCTCGGTCAACTGGTCGAGGAAGCTGCCCATCTCCAGGCGTTCGATCAGGGAGTTCGACCGCGAGCGGATGGTCGCGGCGTCAAGCCCGTACATCTGGCCGACAAAATCGAGGAACTCGCGGCCGGTCAGTTTCTCGTAGAGGAAGGGCTGGTCCGGCACATAGGCCATCTGGGCCTTGGCCAGACGGCCGTCCCGGCCCATGGGCTGGCCGCACACGCGGATCTCGCCGCTGTCGGCCAGGAGCAGGCCGGCGATCATTTTGATGGTCGTGGTCTTGCCCGCCCCGTTGGGGCCGAGGAAGGCGAACAACTCACCCTCGCGAACCTCGAGCGAGAGCCGGTCTACGGCCGTGAACTCGCCGTATCGCTTGGTAACGTCCCGGATTTCGATTGCCACTGTCATGTTCAGTCCCCCGCGTGCTTCGTCGTCGCTCCGGGCTGCGTCTGGTCTTCCTTCGGGTCGTTGTCATGCTGCTGGTATTCTTCCTTCACCAGGACGACGCGCCCGAGGCCGGGCATGTCGACCTCCTGCTTGAACACTGTCCCTTTGGCATCGACCCATGCCTTTGATCGCGTCGGTGAGGTCTCGACGATGAAGCACTCGACGGTTTCACCTTGCCGGGTGGGATGCCGGATGGTCTCCTTGCCGGTCACCGTGGCAACCACGGACTGGAAGTCCGTTCGGCCGGTCATGACCGCCGCGACCGGGTCGAGGATCTGCATTCGCCAGGACTGCCCCACCCGCAAGGTCGGCAGGTATCCGAACGGACGAAGCGATTCGCCAATCATCCGGGTGGCCGAGTAATCGAGGTTCACCTCGCGGCGGATGGGCCCGAACTGCATCTCCACCGGGAAGTAGATTCCGCGCCGCTCGCCGTGTACCGCGATCTTCTGGTTGAGGACGCCCAGCACCTGCATGTCAAAGGTGTCGATTGCTCCAGTGGTATCGAAAGCGGTGGTGGTGTTAATCCGGACGCGGGGGATGAAAGTCAAGCCGTCAAGTACGACCGTGCCATAGACGGTCGCCGCCCCGCCGCTCACCCGCACGTCGCTCCAGGCGGTGCCGAGGCGACGATTCTGCCCGTTGAGGATGCCGAACTGCTGGTTGGGCTCTTCGAGGGTCGTGAATTGATCGCCGGTGATCGGGGGCGGGTCCTGGGCCGTCCAGCCGGGCAGGACGTCGCGGACGACCAGGGAGGCCATGGCCGTCACCCATAGAAGGAATACCCCGATACTCAGGAGCCGATACATGGCTGCCCACCCCCAGGCCGTCGCTTCACACCGGCCGTCCAACCCGCCAACGTCCGCCTCCATCTGATCTTACCCGGCGTTCGCGTCTGAGACAATTTGGTGACACAAAATAGCTTGGCGTTACCCATCTTTAGAGTTTCGTCGGACGCGGCGCGGCAGGCCGCGGTGGGCTCGGTAACCCGTTTCCACAGGCGTTTTCCGTTGACAGTGATCCGGCATGACGCTATCTTGTATCAGTGAAGTGGCGGAGAGCCGGAGGGGGCATTTCCCAGGTGGTAGTTTGGCTTTTCGGAGGAACCGGCCTGAAGAGTGCTCCCACTGAGCAGGTCGGTTCCAGGCACGAGCGAGGTGATTGCGCCTCCGTCGGTATCAGGGCACCTCGGACAGGATGATTTGAGTACGCGGTGGGTGCCTGGATACGCCGGCTCGAAAAGACCGTGTGCGCCGGGTAGCCCTCGTTGGCACAGTCACGAGCCGGCCGGGATGCCGATAAGCGAGATTTGATCGGGCTGCCTTCGAAGCAGGCTGATGAGCCACCCGGCGGCGTGGCCGGGCCAGGTCATATGGGAAATATCGGTGTGTTGCTCCTGTCTTTGTCACAGGCGCATAGCTGAGTAGCTTGTTCTGAGACATTACCATGTCGCGTAAGGAGGATCTTATGAGAGGCGGATCGCTCGTACTGACGATTACAGTGGCCGTCCTGGCCGCAACGGTGATGACCGACCCGGCGGCCGGGCAGACGGTCACGTCCATAAGCCCGCCCGTGGTGGGGCAGGCCATTGGCAGGGCTGTCGGCAGAATCAGTTTCAGTGGAACCTTCGACCTCAACAAAACGATCTTGGACGGTGGGGCTCTGACTATAGACAGCGGGACCTATGGGCGTGGAACGCGCACGTACGAGTTCGACGTTCCCGGCGCTCCCAACTACGCTGCGGGGGTCACAACGCCCAATGCAATTGCTGTCGTGCCGGCCTCCCCAAAATCGAGCGACGCGGCTGCGAAGCTGGCGGAGGTTATCAACGACGATCCGACCACCCCTTTCTGGGCCGTGGCCTACTTTGGGTTTGCCGACGTTGGAAACGGCTGGGTGAGCTTCGTGTGGAAGTACGAGGACGAGTGGAGACTCACGGCCGGCGGTGGGTTAAGCCTCACCGAGGTCGCGGATCCGGGTGGCGATTTCTCTGCCTCCAATTTTTCCACGACCAATCAGGTCACTTTAGGTACGTTCCTGCAGTTGAGAGGCACCGGTCTGACTGCCCTGAACAATACGACAAGTGTCAAGCTAAGACACGACGTTTTGACGGGTGAGCTTTACAGCGCTACGCTCACAGTGAAACAGGCGGAGGCCGCGACCGCCATGGTTCCGCTTTCCACCGGGATTGGCACCGCCAGCCCCCCGGTTTTCCCGTCGCTGGGTGATTACGACCTTGAAATCAACGGCAGCGTGGTCATCGATAAAGCTGTCAAGTTGGTCGAAAACATCATCGATGACCCCAGCTTCCACCAGGGGCCATCGGGAGGCAGCATTGCCCTAAACTGGAACGCTGAAGACTTTGATCTGGGTCCGTTCTGGCTGAAAAGCAAGTTGGCTCCCTCGCCTGACGGACTCCGTAAAGGTTCTGTGCGGAAGCAACTATCTGCACGTCAATACCCCTTCGCAACAGGTGCCCCGGCTGTCAACAACACGGGAGACATTCCGCACGCTTCGCTGAAATGGAACACAACGGGTGATGGGGTACATCGGATCTGGCAGACGGTCTACAGGGATTTCGCAGCAGGCACTCCCTTGATGCTCACCGGCCTGTGGGCGGGCGAATCGGATCACTACCCGATGACCTACGGCGCCCAGATCCGCTCCGGAGGACCCGACGGCACGATCATTGCCGAGACCCCGCCCGGCCAGCAGATGATCACGCCCTTCGACTGGGACGAGTTTGCGGTTGGGGGGGTCATCCCCGCCGACACTACCCAACTCACGGTGGTGTTCTACGGTGACCAGCCGACCACGAGCAGCAAGGCTCTCCACATTGACGACCTGCTGCTGCGGGTCGCCACGGACCACCCCACACCCCCCAGCATCACCGGGATGACTACCCCGAACTATGCGGTCACCGGTGCGACAAGCGTCACGATAAGGCTCACCGGTACCGACCTGACCAGCGGGCAAACCTCGGTGAAGCTTCAGGAACCCGGTGTAATTCTGACGGGACCCAGTTGGCTCGATGCGGTGAAGAACCTGACCAAGCAAGGGGCGTTTGCGCTCTACCAGTGGCGCAGCGGCGACAAAGTCGTCCTGACTGGAGGCGCAGGCGTGATCCTGGGCGAGTACGACATCGCCGAGAAGTACAATGATGACACGATCGTGCTAACCGCCGACATCAACGGCGCCGGGGGCGACATCACCGGTAGCACCATCACTGGTTGGGTGCGCAAGCCGGTCCTCGCGGCCGACAGCGTCAGTGCCAGCGGAACACAGGTGACGGCAACCTTCGACCTGACTGGCGCCCCTGTGGGTTATCGCAACATCATCGTCGAGGTAGGAACGAGCCTGCCGGTCGTCTGGCGCGACGGATTCAGCGTTGTGCAGGCGGGACCGGCGCTCACGAATGGCAGCTTCGAACTGCCCGAAGCAGCGTCGGGTTGCGGCGCTAGTTCCCGGAGCGAGACGCGTATTCCGGCCACGGACTGGAACGTGCGTTTCTGGAACGGATACATGAACGCACCGACCGGCATACCTATCCTGGCCTTCCGTGACGACCAATGGCAGGACGGTGGGTATGACTTGCCCACCTGTCCACCGGCGGAACTCGGACTGCACTACGGCAGCACGGCGACCTACAACGGCACAGGCACAGCCCAGTACTCGCAGACGGTGACCGCCGAGGCCGGCAAGACTTACACGCTAAGCGGATTCTTTGGTCATAGTCCCTTGAACAGAGTCAGCCTCTCGTTGCTGGACGGAAACAGCGCCGCCGCCCCCATGACGGGGGCCAGCGTCGAAGTGCTGCCCGCGGGCTCGTTCCAGGACTGGACGTTTGCTCACGTGACCGGTACGGCCTCCGGAGGCATCATCACCGCCGCATGGGAGGTCGAGAATCAGGGGGCGAACGGTCCCAGGGTTGCGTGGACGGACCACCTGGTGCTGTCCGAATGCACGCAGCCGGTGTCGGTCGCGAGCGTCGATCCGTACGCGGTGGCGAATGATACCGTCGGACCGATCACCCTCACCATCACAGGTTCCGGCTTCACCGGCACGCCGGAAGTCTATCTGACCAGAATAGGTCAGACGATAGTTGCCACCGATATTGCCGTGCTCAGCGATACCGAGTTGACCTGCGAAGTCAGCGGCCTGCCCACTCCGGACACGCAGGCCTTCGAGGTCGTGGTTCGAAACAACGGCTGCCTCGACAGCCTTCCCGAGGGGTTTGTCAGCGCCCAGACGGCGATTCTCAATGAGCAGTTTGAGGAGCCGTCGGCGACGCTGGAGTGCGATCCTCGCAAACCCAAGACGGATCCGGTCAGCTACTGGCATTTCGCCGACGAGCTGATTCGCGAAGGGGATGTTTACATGCCGGCGGAGTGTCCGCTGTTGAGCTGCAACTGCCCCGAGCCTGCGGAAGGCTGTGCCGGCGGTCACTACGCCAGCATGAGCACGGGCGAAGGCGAAGAGGAGCGCGCCTGGCAGACGCTGAAGGTCGCACCGGGCAACAAGTGCACCTTCGGCGGGTGGTTCAGTTGGGGCGGTGCGGGGACGGTCAACCTCAAGCTGGTCGACGGCTACGGTCCGAACGGCACGGTGCTGGCCACAGCCCCCGTCCCACAGACCAACGAGTGGTGCTACTCGGCCGTGGAAGGGTATGCCGCCGGCCACCTGGTGACCGTGGTGTGGGAGCTGGTTGGGACGGTCAACGGGTCGCCGTCGGCGGTTCACGCCGACTACATGACCTTCGCCAGCACATCGTGCCACGCGGCCTTTGCCGACGTGGACAACGACGGTGACGTGGACCAGGAGGATTTCGCAGTCTTCCAGGTCTGCTACACCGGGGCACAGACCGGCTCGATCCCCGAGCAACCCGCCTACTGCGGCTGCCTGGACGTTCACCCCCTGGGAGCGCCTGACGGTTTCATCGACACCGGGGATTTGACCCTGTTCGAGATCTGTGCCAGCGGACCCGGAGTACCGGCCACGGCAGGTTGCGGGGTCCAGTAGTGCAGGTCCAGACCAACAGGCTTTGAGGGCAGACTTCAGTCTGACCCTGGAATCAACGAACCGGCGGGAGTCCACGGGGGCTTCCGCCGGTTTTCTCATGATCGGGCTGTCCGCACGCCGCGAGCTGCGTCCCCTGCCGGCTCCCAGACGAAAAAGGTCATGGCCATAAACAGGAGGCCAGCCGGCGCCGGCCGTTCGGACGTCCGGCACTTCGGGCCGGAGCGACCGGATAGCAGGGGTCCGGCCGTCGTCGGGGCCTCGAAAACAGCGGTCGCGGGGTGGGTTTACCCGACAGCCCTAAGTTTGTATCGTACAAACGCTTAAATCGCAGACGCCGGGCTGCCCGGACACTCACGTTGTTCGTATACTTGGTTCGGGAGACGATGAGAGCCTCCGCAAGGGACCCTCGAAGCTGGGCAGGAGTTCGGCTGCGGACCCGCCACCCCGCCGTTGGGCGGAACCGATACGCACCGAGCCGATTCCTCTCGGCCGGCACTGCCAGGCGCAGGCCGAGAAGAGCGAGGCCAGGATGAGACAGGCATTCACGCTGACTGAACTGATCGTGGTGATCGCGATCATCGTCGTGATGTCGGCTCTCTCCGTTCCCGCGGTGCACAACTACCTGCTGGAACGTCAAAGCGCGACCGCCGTCCAGACCCTCAGCGGGACCCTGGTCAACACCCAGGCGATGGCACAGGCCAACTTCACCACCACCGCCGCCCGCGTCGAACGGGCGTTCAAGACCGACGATGCGGGGCGCATGATCAAGGATGCCTCGGGCAACCCGATCTGGCTGGATCACCAGCGGATTCGAATCCTCGGGTTCGGCCTGCGGCAGGTCAGAAACCCCATTCCGGGCGAGGAGCGAGCGTTCCGACAGTTCGCGGACGTCCGGCCCAGCGAGCTGCCGTCGGCGGCCTGGCTTGCTCCGGACGATGCGCTGAGCCTGCTGTCGGGCGGGAACACCACCTGGCGGCCACCGACCTCCGGGCTCGCCGCGATCGACACGCTGGATACCTTCTACATTGCCTTCAACCGCCGGGGCGAGTTGATCCGCCTGCCGGCCGATCGGCTGGTCTATCTTGACGAGACCCAGAACAACGCTTTTGTCGGCTTCCCCCGGCCCTCCAGGCTGGGCGCGATTGCCTACAACCGCGAGCGGTTCGAGAAGTCCGGACGCGATCCGTACTGGCTGAGAATGGGCTTCCCGTTGTACGTGGACCAGCGGATGGGGTCGATTGTCAAGGGAGAGGTTGGAAGAAGTAATTAGCTGTCAGCTATCAGCGCTCAGCTTTCAGCCTGAGCGGGAAAGGCGATCCCACTCGTCGAAGACCGCACGGACGTTTTCCGGTTTGGCACCCACGCCGAATTCGCACTGGGCAATGACGCCGCCGTGACCGTCGTACAGGGTGGAGGCGGCCCGGCGGACAGCCCGACGGACATCGTCCACGGAACCGCGGGCCAGCAGGTGCTGCCGGTCAACCTCGCCCCAGAAGGTGATGCGTCCCTTGAAACGCCGGCCGATCTCCTCGATATCCATGCAGAAGAGCTGCGAATTGACCGCATCGACGCCGATCTCGATCAGGTCCTGGTAGATGTCGAAGATGTACCCGTCGCTGTGGAAGAAACAGAGCTTGCCGGCCGCGTGGATCCGCTGGGCGTACTGGCGATAACAGGGCTTGAAGAGGTCGCGCCACAATTGCGGGCTGATCAGCAGCGACCGCTGCGAGCCCCAGTCGTCCATGCCCAGGATGGCGTCCACGTCGGTCGCGGTCCAGGCGTCGATCATCGCCAGGTTCCACTCGTGGATGCGCTCGATCATCGTGAACAGGCCGGAGGGCTGGTCGATCAGGTCGATGTACAGGTCCTCCGTGCCGCGGAGAAACTGCATCCGCTCGAACAGCCGGAAGCAGATCGGCGAGAGCATGAACCGGTCGCTCGCGGCATACTGTCCGGCCACGCTGCTCAAATCGGCCTGGACCCATGACCACGGCGGCTGCACCTTGTCCAGGTCGCTTTCATAGCTTCTGATCAGCGGTTCCTTCACCTCGCCGATAGCCCCCGCCTGGATGTTGAGAAACTCGCAGCCCCACTCATCCACGAATGTGCCCGGCGTGTAAGGATCGCCGCGCATGCAATCCGGGCGGGGTAAGTCCACGGTCGGGGACATGATGTCATCCGGGGAGTCGCGGTGCAGGGCCTCAAGCTCGCGCGGGAAATGCGTCTCCGCCCAGGGCAGCAACCACAAGTGTCGCGGCACTCGCGGCGTCGGCTCGAATCGAACCGCCCGGTACGTCAGCTCGCGTGGGGTCAGCTCTGACATCGCTCAACACATACCCCATCGCACGGCAGCAGGCAAATCCTCGCCCCATTCGGCGGCGATGCTTCTTGCATGGCGATGAAATGCGACTCCGCGTAAGCTATGGCGCCGTGATCGATCAGACTGCCGAAACACCGTGACAACGGGAGAAATCTCGATGAGGACGCTTGCCCGACTGTCAATTCTTGTCTTGCTGCCTTCATTCGCGCTGGCTGACGGCCTCAACGATTTGGCGACGGTAACGGCCGGGACCTCTCATCGGGCGTCGAGCGCCGACTCGACGGGGGGCAACGAGGACTCGCTGGTGACCTTCGTTCCGGGCGAGACGCGAACGCTCCTGGACATCGACGGGCCCGGGCGTATCACCCACATGTGGTTCACGGCCGCACGGTTTGCCAACCACGCTTATTTCCTGCGCGACATGGCCATCCGGATGTACTGGGAGAATTCGCCGGTGCCGTCGGTCGAGGTGCCGCTGGGCGACTTTTTTGCCCTCGGGCACGGCCGAGCGTACGTTGTCACCTCGGCGCCCATCTGCGTCGGCGACAACACCAAGGCCCTGAACTGCTACTGGCCGATGCCCTTCCGGAAACACGCGAGAATCGAGCTGTTCAACAACGGGCAGAGGAGCATCCGCCGCGTCTACTTCAATATCGATTACGAACTCGGTCCGCAGCCGCCCGAGCAAGGGCTCTTCCATGCTGAATTCCGCCGGGACGCGGCCCTGCGGACTCAAGCCCACGAACGTAACCTCACCGGCAAGGACAATTACGTCATCCTCGATACCGAGGGCCGGGGGCAGTACGTGGGCTGCGTGCTGTCCATCGATGCCCAGCCCGGCGGCTGGTGGGGCGAGGGCGACGAGATGATTTTTATCGATCACGCCGAGCGGCCGACGATCACGGGGACCGGTTCGGAGGACTATTTCTGCAATGCATGGGGGTTCCAGAAGGCGTTCTGCAACCCCTACTACGGTTGCCCGCTGCTTGAGGAGCTTCCTGACCGCGGCAGCCTGACCACCGTCTACCGGTGGCATATCCCCGATCCGGTCCGCTTCAGCACTCACATCCGGGTGACCATCGAACACCTGTTCAGCCCCAAGGTGGTCAACGATTATTCCAGCGTCGCGTACTGGTACCAGGCCGAGCCGATCAGGCAGCGTGCCCCGCTGCCGCCCGCCGACAAGAATCAGCCGCGGTCGCACGCCGTACCCGCCACCCAGCCGGCCACGATGATCGAGATGTCGGCGACTGAGCTGGAGCCGGCGTTACGGGCCCGCGGGGTGAGAGTTCGCTGCGTGACGGCCAACCTGTGGGCGGGATACGAGAGCGGCGGCTACCTGGAGATTGACTCGCCGGACAAGTCCGTGGAGATACCCGTGGCCGTCCCGGCCGACGGGCGCTATCGCGTTCGCGTCAAGCCGGTGAACGCGCTGATTGAGGGACAAATCACAATCAGCCTCAAGGGCGGAAAGAGCCTCACGTTTGCCAAGCGTGAGACCCACGAACGAAACGTCCCACCGGTCGATCTCGGCGAGGCTCAGTCGGCGGACGGTTCGCTGATCATCATCGTCAGCGGCAACCGGCGCATGGGCCTGGACCAGTTGAAGATCGAGCGAACAGATATCCGGTCTCCCGCCCCGCCGCTCCGGCCGGCCCCGGGCAAGGCAGAACCCGCCCCGGCGGATGCGTGAAGCACGGGTGTCCCGGCCGTTACCCGTCGCATCCGGGAACGGCCGCAATCCCGGGCCCCGAGGCGCAGGCCTCGAATGCGTCCAGATCGTTGCGATCGACGTCGTTGTCGCCGTGCGGAAAGCCGGATTCGGGCCGATCAAAACAGATGCAGCCAGCCGCGGCGGGGGTCAGCTCGCCGGTCACGCAGACCTGCACGATCGCAGAGTCCAGTTGGTCTACATCGCCGTCGCCATCGGCATCGGCAAACGGGTCCCGGCATCCGGGCGAAACGACCGAGACGTAGGCGACCGTGTCGTCGAGGTTGATCCAGCCGACGTTCTCACCCCAGGCATAGCCGCGGAGACGCCCGGCCCAGTAGTTGCCCGCCGAGGCATACTCGAAGCGGGCCTGCTGGCCGTGCGGGCTCAGGGCGGCCTGGGTGTTGAAGTTGATCCAGCCGATGTTCTCGCCCCAGGCGGACCCCGACAGATTGCCTGTCAGCGGGTCGATATTGACGCCGACATCCTGGCCATTGGTGTTGGAGTACGCGGTCCCATTGGCCGGCCGTCCGTCGCCCAAGTTGATCCAGCCGACGTTTTCCGCCCAGACTAAGCCTGAAAGAAACGTGGCATGCACTCGGGCATTGCCGCCCCAGTTCAGCCAACCGATATTCTCCGTCCACGCAAAGGCGTGGTTCGGGTCGATGTTGGACTGCCCGGCCGCCGACGCATAGATCGCGCCCAGGCAGAGCATCGCTGCTGCAAGGCGATGAATCATATCTCACCTCCTGCCCGGCCGACGAGTATTCTCGCCGGCCATCCCCCGGACACGTCAGTTGTACTCGATGATCTGGTAGCTCACCTGGCGAACACTCGAAGGCGGCGCATCATCAACCCGGATGGTGATTGTCGTTGAGGTCAAGCCCACCACGCAAGCTCCGTTTCTGGTCGTGAGCTGATTCATTGTCGAGTTGAGCAGCGTCTTCACAACGGAATCACTCAGGACGGCAACGCTCTTGGATGGATTGATCTCCGGTGAGAAGGTGGCGCTGGCCTCGAATGTGCCGCTGGCGAATTCGATACAGCCGTGGACAACCTGCTTGACGCCTCCGCCACCGCCAGAAATGCCGGCAATCGCCGAGGCGAGTTGAGCGTGCTCGGCCGAGAGCTGGTCGAGGGTTTTCATGGTCGGGGTAACCGGGCCGGCGGGCGGGTTGAGATCCCCCGCGTTGGCCCAGAGAACGAGACCCAGGCAGACCGCCAGGCCGGCCACGATGGATCCGCCGATGCGATGTAGTGACACAGAAGCCTCCTTCCAACTGACAAGAACTCCCACCTTTCCAACGACACAGAGATGGCCTCGGGCCCGATTCGCGATGCCTCGGGACGACGCATGACACGCCGCCGCCATCTGAATGAGCTTTTGGCTGGTTGGCAGCCTACCATAGAAGTTTCAGCCGATCAAGATAAAAAAAGGGAAAAGCCTATACTGCGAGCGGATAAGAGATACCCCTATACTATAGCAGAAAACGACTGCGGTCAGACCGGGAATATGTCTGCACATATTTCGGGCTTCCCGTGACAGTGAGGCCTTCTCGACTGCGGTTTGCTACGCTCCTCAGGGATTCCGCGAAACAGGGCTGAACGCGAGGAAGCGTCCAGCGGACATTGCGCTCCCCGACGGTTTCGACGGCCATGAGGGCAGCGCCTGGTCCGAGCCGTTCATCGGATTTCACCACGGCCCCTTTGCGCAAAGAAAACGCCCGGCGTGTCGCAACACACGCCAGGCGTTTCGGATATCAAGTTAACAGTGTGACGCCGGGCGGGGGATTGCTCCCGCCGCTCACCCACAATGGGCCGAGAACGTGCTGACTCATGGCACGGCTTATTGGATCGGCGGCCGAAGCCGACCGATCCGCCGCGAACCACGTCTAGTTATCCACTAGAAAGGAGGTGATCCAGCCGCAGGTTCCCCTACGGCTACCTTGTTACG
>CAZPIO010000084.1:0-33253 GCA_964586235.1 uncultured Planctomycetales bacterium | reverse complement strand
TTGTTGACCACCAGGGTGGCGAGGGCCTCGCCCTCGATGTCCTCGGCGATGATCAGCAGCGGCCGTTTGGCCTTGGCAACCTTCTCGAGCACCGGCACCAGCTTGGTGACACTCGAAATCTTCTCTTCATGAATCAGGATATAGGGCTTATCCAGGACTGCCTCCAGAGAATCCTGATCGGTGATGAAGTGCGGGCTCAGGTAGCCGCGGTCGAACTGCATGCCCTCGACCAGGTCATAGTTGGTCTCGGCGCTCTTGCCTTCTTCGACGGTGATCACGCCGTCCTTGCCGACCTTCTCGAAGCACTCGGCCAGCAGTTCACCGATGCCCCGGTCGTTGTTGGCTGAAATCGACCCGACATTGACCAGGTCTTCACGGGCCGTGACCTTCACCGGCTTAGCCAGTTTGTTCAAGGCCGCGGTCACTGCGTCGACGGCCTTGGCGATGCCTCGGCACAAGGCCATCGCATCCGCCCCGGCCACGATGTTCCGCAGACCTTCCCGGTAGATAGCCTCGGTCAGCACCGTTGCGGTGGTCGTGCCATCGCCAGCGGCATCGCTGGTCTTGCTCGCCGCCTCCTTGACCAGGAGGGCACCCATGTTCTCATACTTGTTGGAGAGGTCGATTTCCTCGGCCACGGTCACGCCGTCCTTGGTGACGGTCGGCGAACCCCAGCCCTTGTCGAGCACGGCATTCCGGCCGCGGGGCCCCAGCGTGCTCTTGACCGCCCGGGATAGCTTCTCAACACCGGCCAGCAGGCTCGCTCGGGCCTCGTCATCAAACGCCAATTGTTTCGCAGCCATGTCCTCAGTTCTCCTTAGTCTTCACCAGCCCCGGCGTCTGCCGGCCGAGGCGCTCGTACGCACATTGACAGGGACTCTCCCTTCCTGGGACCGATATGGCAAGCCTGATGCCACAGAATGGACCCAGGCCCCTTCATGATCTCTAAGTCATTTATTAAGATAAAGTTAAACCGATTTTCGATGTTCTGTTTCCCGCTTGGTTCGCGTGCCAGCGTGGCAGCGATCATGGCGGATATGCCATAGTGACAGGGCTGGAACCAGATCCCCGGAGCTACGAAAACGACGGTTCTCGGGCCAACGGATCCGACCGACAGCTTCAATTTTATGAAAACCGATTTGCGTTTTATTAAAATCCATTGTAGACTCCGTACCAGATGGCCAGCCGGCCTGGCCAATCGTGGATGGGATGGACTTATGGAATCCAATGAAACCAGGGCTCACCCGCTGACGAGATTGGATGGTAGCGACCTCGACTTTGTCACTCAGTTGGTCTTGGTCTCGGGTTCGTTGAAAGATCTGGCGGCGGCCTATGGCGTCAGTTATCCGACGATCAGGGGCCGGTTGGACCGCCTGATCGTCCGTCTCCGGCAAGTCTTGGCAGGCACCGCGACGGATGCCATGGCCGAGACGCTCGCCGATCTCGTCGAACGGGGCGAAGTAACCGTGTCAGGAGCAAGGTCAATACTCGATCTGCACAGACGTGCGATCCAGGCAACTAAGGAGCACAACAATGAGCGAACCGTGGTTTGATGCCAACACATTCGGGACGATGTACGGAGTGATCGGTGGGGGCGTTGGGGGAATACTCTGCGGTGTTCTCGGGGCGATAGGCGGTATCCTGGCCCCGCGAGGCAAAGGCCGACGATTCGTTCTTGGGTCCATGGCTGTGCTGGTCGTGGCAGGTGCGGTCCAACTGGTTATCGGCCTGATCGCCCTGGCGTCCGGGCAGCCGTACGGCATCTGGTATCCGATGGTACTCTGCGGGGTCATCCTGGTCACTGTGATAGCACCGCTGATTCCGCTCGTCCGGACCCGATATGCGCAACTCGATCAACGCCGGATCGACGCTGAGGCGATCAGACACAGCTAGCATCTCACCTTGAGACTGCCATTTTCAGCGGCCGGCCTCCCGGGTCGGCCGCTTTCTTGCGCGTGTCGAGCAACCGAGACAGTTCGCCCCCCAGCCCCGGCGACGAAATGCTCCAGAAAACGAAAGAAACGATTTGACATACCTAGGCAGCCGATGTAAACTTTACCTAGGCTACCTTGGTATAGGCCAACAGCAATGCCCCCGCCGCCCGGATGGCGAAACGAACCCGACCAGACCCCGAGGGCACTGCGGAGACCCAAGGCAGCCCGGATGCATCGCCACGAAGGAGGTACTCCCATGCCGACTGATCCTGACCTGTTCCGCGGGACACTCAACACCATGCTGCTGGAAGTCATCTCCCGCCGCCCCATGTACGGCTACGAGATCTGCAAGACGGTCAATGCCCGGACAGACGGGTACTTCAACCTTCGCGAAGGCAGTCTGTACCCGGCCTTGCACAAACTCGAGCAGGAGGGCCTGCTCAAGTCATTCTGGGAGCAGTCCAACGGCGGGCGACGCCGCAAGTATTACGAGATCACGGACGCCGGCGTGAGAACGCTGGCCGACAAGCGGCGCGACTGGTCCGAATTTGCCGCCGCCGTCGAGCGGGTGCTCGCGACGATGGTACCGACGCCGCAACCTGCACCGGCCGTTGATCTGATTGGATGAACTGATGTCGCCACACGCCAGCGAAAACGGACTGCCCAGCAGGATCGCCGCCATGGTCCGCGGCCCGCAATCCCTGCGTGAAGACATCGCCGACGAGATCGCCGATCACCTCGCCTGCCACGAAGAGGATGAACCCGTCGCTGACCCGGCCGCCGCTCATGCCGCCGCCGTCCGGGCCTTCGGAAACGCCGAACAAATTGCCCGCGAACTCCGCGCCATTCACTTGGGAGACCTGATCATGTTCCAGAAGATCACCATAGCCGCCCTGGTCGTCATCGTCGCCGGCATGGCCGCCACCGCCTACTTCTCCTACCAGTCGTCTCGCCAGACGGCCGTGCAATTCGCCCAGACGGCCGAGAAGTTCGACGAGATGAACCAGCAGTTGACCGAGCTGGTGGAGTTGCAGAGATCGGCACTGCCCAAAGAACAGGCACCTCCGCCCGCACCAACTCCTGCACCTGTCGAGCCCGCCAGAAAGTCTCACATCAGTCTGCGCCTTCGTTGCGGCATTGCCCCCAACGATGAGCCGGCCGCGAGCTGGACCGTTCGCGTGACGCCAAATACGCGGCCCTTCAACAGTCAGACCTACACCACCGATGCGGATGGCTGGGTCACAACCGAACCGCTTGAGAGAATACAGCCTGGCTACTCGGTAACGTGCAGTGAACCCGGTCCTGAGGCCGCTGATGACGACGGCCGCGCCGGCTACAGACACCGCGTGCACCTTGATGCCAACGCAACCGACAGGCAGGAACTCAGAATCACCGTGGCTTCTCGGGTAGACCGAGAGGTGAGCATAGAGTGGCCTGATGCCATCTCTTGGAACCGCTCGAAGATGAGCGAAGCCAGGATTCGCTTCATCGGCGCCGGGGGATCGGGCTACCAGAGTCGAGTTCAGACGATTGATCTGTTCAAGACAAACCGAGTCTCAGGGCTCGTTCCAGGAAAGGCCGACGTCTGGCTCGGCTTGCGGGGCGTCTTCGAGGACAAACCTGACCCAACAGGCAACGCCGGATTCTTGAAGCCTGAAGAGGTCGATAACGCGTGGTACAAGATCGCCGACATCGCCATTCCAGAAAGTGATGCGACGATCGAGATCCCGATGAATCTTGAACCGGCAGAGGCAATCACCGGCATTCTGTACGACGGCACCAGAGACAAGCCCGTATCCGACACAGATTTCCAACTCATGTGCCGGGTATCCTCCACCAATAGATCCGTCCCCACTTATTCCTCATCTGCAGGAGGCAGCACGGGCCCGATCCACCAGCAGTATCTGCGTGCCGATGCCCAGGGACGTTTCACCACCTGGGTAATTCGATCACTGCCAGAGTCGCCCGCCACGCCAGGGCGTCCCGTTCGTCCGTCGGAGGCGCGGAGCTTCGACGTGAACACCGTGTCGCGCATCGGCGTGCCGTGTGCAGCTCCGGGTGACGGGAAGAAGAAAACCGTTTGGTTTCCGGCGACACCGCCCGTCAAGGTTTTCGCTCTAGCTGACGGGAGCGGGTTCATAGAGATCGATGTGTCGCAGGTCGGCACCGCCCGCGTTTCTCTCAGCGACGTGGAAGGTCTGAGCATTGCCGGGCGATCGGCCAACGGGGCACTCAAACTGCGCCCGCGGCGATTAGAGGGGCGAGGCTTGAGAGACGTTGTCGAGTGGCAACAGGTTTTGGAATGCGACCCCGACGCAGCAATCGACATCACACTGCCAACAGGCAAGTACTCATTGTCCGCGGAACTGTCGGTCACCGAGCGTGATCCCGCCCGGCCCGACGTCGAACGGCATTGCCGTTACCGCCGGGCTATGCATGTTGAAATCAACGCAGGTGAGATCTCGCAGATCACACTGCCGATCGGGGACCTGAAAGACTGGAAGCTGGAGCACTCCGAATGGCACCGCGCGGGCGAGACCCAGCCGGCCACCGCCCCCGCCGCGGACTCGGTTTCGGGCAAGCGGCGATGAGGTGGGTTGCCAATGCGTGACGCCGGCCAACGCAACAGGCCTCGATCGTCTGTGAGATACCACGATGGTAACACCCGCTGCCGCAAGTTCGGGTATGGTCTACGGGTATCCCTGGACGACAATGCTCGGAATGCGGGGTAAGGAAAGGATATGAAACGGACCGTCCTGATCGCGGGTCTGGTGGTATTGAGCATCACCGTCGCCATCCTGTGGCTTGTCTCTCGCTGGTCGACGTTCCGGGTGTCGAAGGGAAGTGTCGTCAGCCTGCCCTGCACGGAGATCTACTGCTCTCACGGGGTCTTGCGGATTGCCCGCCTCAGCCGCACTGCACCCGTGCCCAGCCCAACCGACACTGGTTTCCGAGATTATCGCCTGATCTCGTTGCGGTCTATCTCTGGTCCTGCGGCGACGGTGCGGATTGGCGGCGTGAAGATCACGGGGGGCCGGGGGATGTATGCTGACTTCCGCTCTTTCAACCCCTCGCCGCCCGTCGCGATGCAAAACGTCCGGTTCACACGGATCGACGTCACGATGTGGCTGGTCATCCCTTTGGCCGCCATCTACCCAATCATCGCCTTCATCCGTGCCCCCTATCGTCGCCGTGCTCTCCGTCGCAGGAAAGGGCTTTGCGTGAACTGTGGGTATGACCTCACGGGCAACGTGAGCGGCATCTGCCCAGAATGCGGAGAGAAACTGATCGTAACATCCACGCCCGAGGAGCAAGCGGCGTGTCCAGCACAACAACGATGAATACCCAAGGCGTCCAGCTCCAGGAGATGCAAGAGGGTAACGCGGCGCCGCCCAATCGCTGAACACGGTCGTGCGAGCGAGACTCACCCGGCCACGGCCCCCGCTGATGGAGTTTCAACCAGACGGTGAGCTGACGGACAGGTTGCCGATTACGGGGACCCGCAGTATGATGGATTGTGGCCCGATAGACGGGCTAACAACGCAACTACGGTGCCGTCGTGAAGAACGTCACTCAAGCCATATACGTGAACGGGGTACTCAAGCCCCTTGAGCCACTGCCCCTGGAGGAGCATCAGCGGGTTTGGTTGACCGTCCAGCCCATTAACGGCAAGACATCAGCATCACGTGCCGAGGCGATCGAGCGTCTGCGTAGAGGCATCGCCAGCATGGGCTTTAACTCCGGCGGCAATCTGCCGACCCGCGAAGAACTGCATGATCGCTCTTGACACAAACGTCTTCTCTCTCATGCGGGCTCCGACGGCATACCCGCGATATGCTCTATCGCCAACATCAGGGCGTGGGTGCCCTTGCGTCCGTGACCGAGGGCCTGGACCGCGACGTAAAGCTGATGGGCCAGCGCCAGGCCGGGCAGCGGCAGGTTCATCCGCTTTGCTTCTTCCAGGGCGATACCCATGTCCTTGACGAAGTGATCGACGAAGAAGCCCGGATCGAAGTTCCGCCTGCAGATGCGCGGGGCGAGGTTTTCGAGCGACCAGCACCCGGCCGCCCCGCCGGTTATGCTCCTGAGCATGGTCTCGACGTCGAGCCCGGCCTTGCGGGCGTAGACCAGGCTTTCGCACATGCCGACCATGGTGCCGGCGATCTGGATCTGGTTGCACATCTTGGCGTGCTGGCCGGCACCGGCCGGGCCCTGGTGAACAATGGTCTTGCCCATCGTCTCCAGCAGCGGCCGGATGCGCTCGACGATCCCCGCCTCGCCCCCGACCATGATCGACAGCCGCGCTTCCCTTGCCCCCACATCCCCACCGGACACCGGGGCATCGACCGCGTGCGCGCCTTTCGCTCTTGCCGCCGCGTCAATCTCGCGAGCCAGTGAAGGCTCGGTCGTGGTCATGTCCACGAGGATTGTGCCTGCCCGGGCCCCCTCCAGCACACCCTCCTTGCCCATGTAGACCTCACGCACATCACGAGGGAAGCCCACCATTGTGAAGACCACATCCGACGCTTGGGCCACCACGCGAGGCGAGTCCGCCCACCGCGCGCCCCGATCGAGCAACGGCTGCGCCTTGGACCGGGTGCGGTTGGACACGGTAACGCCGGCGGCACGAGCCATGACGTGGCCGCACATTGACACGCCCATCACGCCGGTGCCGATCCATCCAATACGGTACTGGCTGCTTGCCATCTGGATACCTCCCTGGCCGTCCCGAACCGCCCGAAGCCTGAATCAGCTTACGAAATCAACGCATTTCTGTTTCCTGTAGATTCTTACTTGCTCGGTCCGGCGGACGGTCGTCGCGGAAGCAAGAAACTCGTTGACTTCACACATGCGCGCTTCATAATCAAGCCCATGGAGCGCGTCATCGCCCTTCTGACGGATTTTGGCACTCGCGACCATTATGTGGCCTGCATGAAGGGCGTCATTCTGCAAATCAATCCCAAGGCCATCATCGTGGACATCACCCACGAGATCAACCCACAGGATGTTTATCAGGGGGCGTTTGTGCTCCGGCAATCGCTCCCGTGGTTCCCGCCAAAGACCGTGTTCGTGGCGGTCGTCGACCCCAGGGTGGGCACCAACCGGCGGATCCTCGCCGCCGCCTACAGCGACCGGTATGTACTCGCCCCAGACAATGGTCTTCTGACCCTCATCCATCGGGACGCGAGTCTCCAGGGCATCCGCTCGGTCGAGAATCGCCAGTATTTCTCCGCCCAGGTCTCCCGCACCTTCCACGGGCGGGACATCCTGGCGCCCGTTGCCGCCCATTTGTCAAAGGGAGTCTCGTTCGACCTGCTCGGCCCGGTGGTTGACCGGATGGAGGTCCTCAGCCTGCCTAAGCCGCAGCTTCACCCGAACGGCACGATCGACGGCCAGGTCACCTTCATCGACCACTTCGGTAACCTCATCACCAACATTTCGGTCGCCGACCTTTCAGCCGCGCACTCCAATCGGCATCAACTCCAAGTCTCCATCGGCGAGCACGCCATCGGCCCCGTCCGAGCCTCCTACGCTGACGTTCCACCTGCCCAGCCGGTCGCCGTGATCGGGAGCACGCAAATGCTTGAGATCGCCATCAACGGCGGCAACGCATCCAGGACACTCGATGTCGGCCGGGGTGTTCCCGTCAGTCTGCGATAACCGCTCCACAAAAACCGCGTCTTGCGATCCCTGTCACTACCGCGCGACGCGCCGGGATCTGACAGCCGGGCTTGTCTCCGGACAAGTCCTTGCCGGGCACGCAACCCGCGGTCGATTTGCCTCATCGCCGGAAGTCTGCGATACTGGCTGGAGAGGGGCACCCGGGACGTCCGATACGCAACTTCGGGGCCCCTGGCGGGTAGAAATCACGGTATGGGGCATATGGGCGCAGGTTCGGCATGGTCACGGCGAGGCTTCCTCTCCGCGCGCGGTTTTGGCGCGTCCACGGGGGGGCTGATCGCGTCACTGATACCCAATCCCCCCAAGCGGGCACGGACACCCGGCAAGAGCTTCAACCATTGGACCATTTCCCGCCGCGCCATGGGCTGCGACTTCACCGTTATGATCCCGCCATCCCAGCCCGAGCCCATGGCTGCCGGGGAGGCGGCCCTGGACGTGATTGGCGAGATGGATGACTTGCTTAGCATCTATCGCGGCGACAGCGCCATGGCGCGGCTCAACCAGGGAGCCGCCGAAGGTCCTGTCCGGGTCAACTACCAACTGTACGAGGTGTTGAAACGGGCGGCGGAACTGTCGGAGCAAACCGGCGGAGCCTTTGATGCAGCCTCCGGAGCATTGGTCAGGACATGGGGTTTTTTCCGGGGACCCAAGCGGCTGCCCACCGAAACCGAACGACTGGCGGCCCTGGCCTGTAGCGGCATGCGCCACGTCGTCTTTGACGATCAGGCTGTGGCCGTTCGCTACAAGATCCGTGGTCTGGAGATCAATCTGGGGAGTATCGGCAAGGGATACGGCATCGACCGGGCCTTACAGCGGATGCATGCGGATTTCGACAGCCGATGTGTCCTGCTTCAGGGGGGCACGAGCAGTCTGAGGGCGATTGGCTCGCCGGCCGGGGATGACCGAGGCTGGCTGATCGCCGTCGATAACCCTTTCAAACCGGGGCGGCCCATCGCCACGGTATGCCTCCGGGACCGAGCCCTCGCGACGTCCAGCACAGCCAACCAGTTTTTTGAGGCCGACGGCCGCCGCTACGGGCACGTGATTGACCCGCGGACCGGCTGGCCGGCTGACGCCCTGGGCTCCGCGACCGTCCTGGCCCCCGACGCGGCCACCGCCGACGCCCTGTCGACGGCCCTGTTTGTCATGGGACTCGACAAGGCGGCCGAATTCTGTCAAAATCACCGCGAGATTGCCGCCCTCCTCGTGCTCGGGCACAGCGAGGCCGACGGCCCCGATTTGTCGCCGCGTGTCGTGACCTTTAACCTGCCGCCGGAAGACGTTGATTTGACGCCCGGCAACGACCCGCCGGGTGTGTGATTGCTGTGGGGCGAACTACCTCGCCGCCGGCAGCTTTACAGGTGCAATGAAACCATGGCTCAGCTAAAACCGACGCTACAACCGACCTCCTCGCAACCCCAGCCTCCGACCCCGCAACTGGCGACGCAGTCCCCCATCGCCACCGTGCGAATGTTCACCGGATGGACCATATTCTTCCTGGTCATCCTGCGGATCTTCATCGGCTGGCATTTCTTCATCGAGGGCGTTTACAAGCTCTGCCAGCCCGACTGGCGGGCGACCAGCTACCTCGTGGCCTCCGCAGGACCGATGCGGCCTCTTTTTCGCGCGATGATCAAGGACGTTGATGGCCGCGAGGCCCTGGCTTTGGACAGCCCGGGCATCACCAACGGAACCGAACTGACCGGCGACAAGGCGGCGGCTCTCAAGACCGCGTTGTCTGCCCGGCTCAAGGCCGAGTTGGACGCGATGCGCGCCGACGTGGTCAAGTACTTCGGTCTGGACACCAACCAGGAGAACCTTGCCAGGAACATCTGCGCCGGCCAGCAGCTCAAGATCACACAGCTCCTGGATGGTAACGACCCCAAGGCCGAGAACAAGGATTTCATCTCCCAGGTGTGGGACTACGGGGTCCTGCTGGAAGAGATCACAGCCCAGGAGGCGAAGGCGAAAACAACCTTCGAGATCCAGCGCCTGCAAGATATGTACAGGAGCAAAGCGGAGAAGAAGAACAAGCTGATCGGCGCGGCATACAAGCATATCAACGATCTGCCCGTGCTCGTCTACAAGGACCTGGGACCGGACAAAAAAGGCCTGCTGAGCGAAACGCAGTTGGCCAAGGGCTACATGAAGACCGACGTCAGCCCGACCTGGTGGATCGACTGGGCCAACATGATCGCCCTGACGGCCGTGGGCGTGTGCCTGATCCTGGGCTTATTCACCCGACTGGCCTGCCTGGGTGCGGCCGGCCTTCTGGCCATGTACTATTGTGCGATGCCGGCTCTGCCCGGTATTCCCGAGAGCCCCGCCCTGGAAGGTCACTACCTGATCATCAACAAGAACCTGATTGAGCTGGTAACCGTGCTGATGCTGGCCACCACTCGCGTGGGGCGGTGGGGCGGACTCGACGGCCTGATCGCCCGGAAGGCAAAACCGGCGATCTGATTGGAGGGTCGGCCACCGGGAGAAAGCGTCCCGGTGGACCGCGGACAAACAGGAATCTCCAGAGCTGGAGTTGATTCGAGACAGTAGAAAAGGATCCAAAGTAATGGTACTCAACGCCAAACAACGTCAGATCGGCTTCGACAATTTCACCGATGCCAGCCGCGAGGTCTTCAAGATCACCCGGCGCCAGTTGCTCAGCGCGGCCGCGGTGATCCCCTCGGCGGCGGCGATGTACTGGGGATACAACAAGCTCAAGGGCACCCCGGTCAAGACCGGCCTGATCGGCACGGGCGACCAGGGCTGCTACGCTCACATCTCGCAGAGCAACCCGGAGTACATCGATTTCGTCGCCTTCTCCGACATCCGCCCATCGAGCCAGGCTCGGGCACGCGAGGAATTTAAGAAACTGTATGGCCCGGAGAGAGCCGCCAAGATCAAGCTCTACCCGGACTATCACAAACTGCTCGATGATCCCGAAATCGAGCTCGTGATTGTCGTCCTGCCGCTGCACCTGCATGCCCCGGCCTCCATCGCCGCTATGCAGAAGGGCAAACACGTCCTCTGCGAGAAACTCATGGCCAAGACGGTCACCGAGTGCAAGCAAATGATCCGCGCCGCCGACGCCACGAACAGGTTCCTGGCTGTCGGCCACCAGCGTCACTACAGCTACATGTACGCCAACGCCTTGTCGCTCATCAAGCAGGGCGTGGTCGGCGACATCCGGCACATCCACGCCTATTGGCACCGCAATCAGACCGCTGGCGACAGTTGGAGCAAGGAGATTCCCCCTGAGGATAAACAGGTCGACATCGCCAAGTACGGATATGAGAGCCTCGAACAACTTGTCCGGTGGCGGATCGACAATCGCACGGGTGGCGGCCTGATGGTCGAACTGGGCAGCCACCAGTTGGACGCTGCCAGCATCTTCCTGCGCCACAAACTGCCCATCGAGATGGTGGGCACCGGCGTGACCTCCTACTTCAAGGACGGCCGCACCATCCCCGACCACATTTTCGTGCAGTATCTCTTCGGTAAGGACGAACCACACGCCAAGGCCACCCCGGCCACCACCACCGCGCCGGCGGAGGAAGAATTGGCGTTGCTTCCGCTGCCCTACACAACGGACGACGCGGTGGTCACCTACTCATCGATTTCGACCAACGCCTTCGATGGCTACGGCGAGCAGGTCAACGGTTCACGGGCTACCCTGATTATGGACAGCGAGAAAGAAGCCTACCTGTTTTACGAGATCAAAGGCGGAGCACCCAAGGATCTGCGCGTCGACACCCGCATCGCCTGGGCCGAGGGGCGAATCGGCAAACCGGTCGTCACCTCCGCTTCCACCCTGGCGTGGGGCAGTGCGGCCGGCATGCCCGACACGCTGACCAGCCGCGGTTACCGGGAGGAGCAGGAGCACCTCGCCTGGCTGATCCGGGAAATCGGCAAGCCCAATCCCAGCCGCCCGGAGATGAAGCCCCGCTGCGACGGCCGCGTGGCCCTCGCCGACGCCGTCGTGGCCCTCTGTTCGAACCTGGCGATGGAAAAGAAGAAACGGATCGTCATGAACCCGAAGTGGTTCGACCCTGCGGACGACGCTAACCCCGAATCCGAGGTCTGAGACCCTTTCGGCAACAGGATCACCCGCGGCCGGCCCTCAAAAACCGGCCGCTTTCTTCTGCTCAAGCGGCCGACCGTCAGCTTCCGGCAATCGGCGGGAGACGGCCCAGCCCCTCCCGGCAGCTTCATCGTTCGCTGCTCCTCCTTGATCTCTGACTCTGACGGCTTCCGGCAGCCGCCAGGCACTGCCCCCGTCATCCCCCGAAGGCGGAAATACACCACGAGCTTGGGCAAGACTCACAGTCCGGGTTATGATGTCCATGAGAAGAGAGGTGACCCATGGACAACCTGTTCGACATCAAAGGCAGAGTCGTGGCCATTACCGGCGGCGGCGGGGTGCTGTGCGGCGGGATTGCCGAGCATCTGGCCTCGCGAGGCGCCAAGCTGGCCGTGATTGACCTGAAACTCGAGGCCGCCGAGGAGGTCGTCCGCAGGATCGTCGCCGGCGGTGGTATCGCAACGGCCGTCGCCGCCAACGTACTGCAGCGGGAAAGCATCGAAGCCGCTCATCACCAGATCGTTGAGATGCTCGGGGCAGTCGACATCCTGGTCAACGGCGCGGGCGGCAATCACCCCTCGGCTACCACCGGACCGGACAAGAAGTTCTTCGACCTGCCCATCGACGCGTTCCAGAAGGTGCTGGACCTGAACATCATCGGCACCATTCTGCCGTCAATGGTCTTTGCCAAGGCCATGGCCGAGCGCGGCGAGGGAGTCATCCTGAACTTCGCCAGCATGAACGCCTTCAAGCCGCTGACCCGCATACCCGCCTACTCGGCCGCCAAGAGCGGCGTCAAGAACTTCACCGAGTGGCTTGCCGTCCACATGGCTCAGGAGTATTCGCCGAAAATCCGCGTCAACGCGGTTGCCCCAGGCTTCTTCCTCACCAACCAGAACCGCTTCCTGCTCACCGACAAGGACACCGGCAAGTTGACGCCCCGAGGCCAGTCGATCATCCACCACACGCCGATGAACCGCTTCGGCGACCCGCAGGACCTCTACGGCACCGTGGTCTGGCTTGTCTCGCCCGCCTCGCAATTCGTCACCGGTATCACTGTGCCGGTCGACGGCGGCTACAGCGCCTTCGGAGGGGTGTGAGACAAGCCACGGGACCGGGCGGTAGAGCAGCGTCGAGGTCGCCGCAGCGACCGAGACCTGTCGCGTGACTCAGCCAGGACTACGTTTTTTACGGACGTTCTTGCGCATCAGCGGGCCAGGAACGGAATGCCCGCCATGCAATCCTGGAAATGCCCTTCGTCGCCGGCGTCGTCGGTGACCGACTGCCATGCGAGTCTCTC
Organism: uncultured Planctomycetales bacterium; assembly: GCA_964586235.1. GTDB lineage: Bacteria > Planctomycetota > Phycisphaerae > UBA1845 > PWPN01 > JAUCQB01. The sequence continues at coordinate 20,259 of CAZPIO010000084.1, read as the reverse complement.
CCACTCGCACAAGTGCTGCTGCCACTGGGAATCGCTGCCCTCGGTCCGGATGTTCACGGCCGCGATTCGCAGGCAGCTCGTGGGCTCCGCAAACATGCCGCAGATCGAGGCGGTCATCTCCTCGTCGCCATAGTACTCTTCGAGGAGGTCAATGATCGGCCCGTACTCGTGCCCGTCAGACACGACCAGGGCGTCGGAGGCGGCCTCAACACGCGCTGCGAGCTGCGCGTCGACCACCGGTTGACCGCTGTTCGGGTCGCCCTGACACATCAGGCCCGGAAAGGCCGTCGCCGCAAGAGCGCACCAGACCACCGTCACGCAGTGTCTGGCAACGCTCCGCAAGCCCGCACAACCCGAATGCGACAGTCTCGACATGACGCGACGTCCGGTAACAGGCATCCGCCCGGAAAAGGCCCAGCTCCCCCTCCGCCTCTCTGTCATTTCATGCCCGCCGGGCGGCCAAAGTCAAGGAAGCCCGCAGACGGCTGCCGGAAGTATGGAAGGAAAACGGCATATCGGACGGCCGGCCCGCGGTGTTTCGACGGGTGCAGAGCAGACGCTGCCCCGATGCCGGGGCTCAAATCGCAGACTTAGGACGGGACTTGTGAGCCCTCGCCGCAGCGAGAACGTGGCAACGGAGCATCTTCCCGTCCGGAGCCCGGACCTGAAGACCAAGAGCTAAAAGCTAACAGCTAAAAGCTTCCTTTGACCCGCTGCCGCACAACCGGCCATCAATGCCTGCCATAGTCCAGCGGCGTCCCTTTCCTTTGCGCGTAGATGTAGGCCTCTAAAGCCCGCATCCGATGATCGTCGGGCTCGAAGCGCTTGCCGCGTACGGGGTGTTCAACACACCAGTTGATCATGTCCCGCAGCAGAGCCACCCGCCCCAACTGCGCCTGGAACTTCGGATAAGTCTCCGGGTGCGTGTTGGCGGCGTCCGGATGACACATGTCGCATGAGACTGCAACCGTGCTCCCCAGGGCGCCGGCGTCGTGGAAGATACGAGATCCCTCCACAGCCAGTTTCTCGGTCTCGCGTGCCCACAACAGAATGTCGCGTTCCGTGTACTGGCCGTAGACATGGCTCTTACCCTGCTCGCCCTTCAGAAGCGCGGAGTTGTCGGCCGGCGGCTGGATGGTATGCCGCTCCTTCTCCTCCGCCACCCAGTCACTCACCCGGTCCGGGTTTCTTTTCTTCCACTGGGCCATGTGAGCGTCGGCGATGGCCTGCCCTTCCGCATGCTTGGCCTCTTGATCGCGGACCCGCTGAGGACCACCGGTTCCCCCTGATCCGATGCCGTGGTTGCACGCCAACAGCAGAACCAGGCCGAGAGCCGCGCCTCCGGCCCCCAACAGGACGTTTCGCGTTCTTCTTCGCATGTTACAGGTCTCCTCTCGTCTCAATAACTCGGTCGATTCGGCCCTGGCGGTATCGCGTCCTTGCCCCAACTGGCCGTGTAGGCACGGCCCACGGTCACTGGGTTCCGGTTCCAGAAGTTGTGGATCTTGTCCACCAGCCCGTCCGGATGGACGCGGACCTCGCCGTCGCCGCATCCGTCATGGGGATTGAACGGATCGGGTCGGGTCATCTGAATGGTCAGCTCCGGCATTCCTTCGGGGGCATACGGCCAGGGCCATGCAGTGGCCAGCAGCCCGTGGAAATGGATGTTCCCGATCCGGTTGGTGAGCATCTGGTGGGTATGACCGTGAATGACCACCACGTTCTTGAACCGCTTGAGAATGGCCTGTACCTCGTCGGCGTCGTCGGTCCAGAAATTCCACTTCTTGTAGAGCTTGTAGAGCGGCGAATGAGACAAGACTATGATGGGCGCGTCGTCGGGGAGTTTCGCCAGGTCCTGCTTCAGCCATTCCCTCTGCTCCTGCCCCACGGTGAACGGCCTCTGCACGCCGTTGTCGAGCCCCGCCACCGTCTTCATGCGATCCATGGGCGACATCTTCCGCTCGGTCCAGAAGTCCTCCTCGATCACGCTCAGCAGCTTGACGAAGTGGATGCCCTTGTGGTCCCATGACTCGGTGGGTTTGCCGAACAGCGCCTGCCACCTCTCGCCCATGTCGAGGAACCAGTCGTGCTCGCCTACCATGATCTTCAGCGGCGCCTTCAGGTTGCGGAGTACTTGCGCGCCGAGATCGAGCTCCTTGGGCTGCCCGAGCTGCGCCAGATCGCCCCCGTAGAAGACGAAGTCGGGCTGAGGGTCCAGGCTGTTCACGTCGTCCACGGCCCGCATCAGCGAGCGGACGAACCGGTCGTTGACGTCCTTCTCGTAGAGGTGTGAATCGGATATGTACGCGAATCGGAACGACTTGGCCCGGTCCGATGAGTCGGCTCCGTAGGCGACGCTGACCGGCTGAAATGAACCCGGCGGCACCAGTTCCTGTGCCGCGATCGCTCCGAAGGCGGCCGCCGACACCTTGAGAAACGAACGGCGGTCCAGCTTCCTCAAACCGTCGAAGAACTCCCGGCGTTCTTCCATGTATTTCGTTTCAACACTCTTGTGTCTTGGTTTCATGAAATTGCTCCTCTCACTTCTTGATCCGGTCCTCGAAGGCCAACGTCTTGCGATTAGCCATCTGCTCGTCGCGGAAAGGACGACTCTTCTGTGCCTTGGCTCGCTGGAGTTCCATCTGGCGCTGGTTCAGGCTCGCGAACCGGTCGTCGGTCAGCGTGAACAGGAAGGCGACGACCTGGTCAATCTCCTTCTCGCCGAGCGCCAGCGGCTCCATGCCGCCGTCGAGGAAGAGGTTGGCCTCGCCGCCCTTGTTGTAATGGTCCATCACGTCCCACAGCGTCTCGAGGGTACCGTCGTGCATGTACGGCTGCGTGATCCCGACGTTGAGCAGCATGCTTGTGCGAAAAGCCCCGATGTCCGCGCGGTTCTTGGTAAACATGAAGCGTCCGAGCTCGCTCATGTCGGTGTTCAGGGCCAGCTCCTCGAGCTTGCGCTCGGACGGGTCCTCCTGCAGCGCCTTCTGCCCCTTGCTGGCGAGCTCCTCAAAGTCCTGGTGGCGGGCCGACACGCCGATATTGTGGAACCGGTTGTCAGTCCCGAGCGGATTGGCGAGGCTCATGTGGTGACAACTCACACATCGAGCCTTCTCGTTGAACAGACGCCACCCTTGTTTCGCATCCGCGGAGATGGCCTTCTCATCACCCGCCAGGAACCGCCGCAAAGGAGAGTCGATGAACACCATCGTCCGCTCGAAAACCGCAATGGCCCGGCCGATGTCTTCGTAGTTCACGTCACGGCCATAGGCCTTCTGGAACAACTGCTTGTACTCAGCATCACCGGCGATTGCCTTGACCGCCGACTCGCCGTCGGGGAAACCCATCTCGATCGGGTTGATGATGGGCAGGCGGGCCTGGTGGTCCAGGGTAGGGGAACGGCCGTCCAGAAAGAGCGTCTGCAGCAGCACCGCGTTCATCGTCGTGGGGGAGTTCCTTCGGCCGAGTTGGCCGCCGATCCCTTCCGACGTCGGCCGCTGATCCGTGAACGCCCGAGTCACGTCGTGACAGGTCGCGCAGGACACCGTTCCGTCCTTCGACAGACGCTTGTCAAAAAAGAGCTTGCGCCCGAGGACCACGCGGTCGGCTGTCATCTTGTTGTCGGGCGGGATGAACGCTTCCCATACTACGGGGTCGAAACCCGGCGGCACCTGGTCGGCGTCGATCTTGGGCACCAGCCGGTTGTACTCGGCAAGCTGGTAGTCCATGTCGGCGGCCCCGTGTTCAGCCCTGGGAATGGGCGCGGTGGTCTGGCCGACCACGCGGGAACCGCAGGTGGCGAGCACGGTTATCAGGACCCCGCAGATAAGGGCCCGATCCGGCAGGCGCGGTCGAAAACGCCCGATCCGCCTTCTTGCTGGAGCCTGTCCGGTGTGGCCTTCCCGGTACCGGCAGGCTCCGGGATGTCTTACCATCATCTGGTCAGTCATAACCGCCTCCTTTGCTGATTCGCTTGAACCATGGTTTCATTGTCCGGGTCTCTTTCTTCTGACGGAACCTTCCGATCGTGTGCCCCGCTCTCTCGGTGCTGCACGTTCCAGTCGCGCGGCCCGTGCCTGGCTGTGCGTCGACTTTCGGCGACAGTCCGCACAGATACCACGAAAATGAATGTGGTAGTCTCGAATCTCGAAGCCGTACCTGCGGGCGTTCGGCAGGGCCAACCCGTCGAAACGCCTGTCCTCGAGGTCGATGATCGCCTCGCAACGCATGCACACCAGGTGGTGATGCCTGCCAGTCCGCGGATCGAATCTCGCCGCCGAGCCCGGGTGACAGATCTTCTCGATCAGACCCAGTTCCACGAGCATATCCAGGATGCGATACACGCTGGCCCGCGAGATGGCCGGAAGCCGCTGGCGAACCTGATCGTAGACCTGGTCCGCCGTGGGGTGATCTTCTCGATCGAGAATGGTCTCCAACACCGTGCGCCGCTGCACGGTAACGGGAAGACCCCGCTCGCGGCATGCCCGCTCCAACTGACCGATTCGATTATGTTTCGTCTCAAAGCCCATGAGATGCTCGTTTGATAATCTGTACTATTTGCGACCAGATGTCAACTGTTTTCTCCAATTCGGCCAGGACCTCGTCTGACGGGTTCCGGTCAGCCAGCCGGTCGCTCGATTCAGCACCGCTTGCGTGGAAGCGCCGTGCGGCGGCTATGCGTCCGGCAGCCCCAACGCGCCCGGAAACGGGACAATCGTTAACGTTCGCAGGCGAAACGGCGTGGAACAGCGTGCACGCAGGCAAAGGGTGCCGAGCTCTAATGATGAATTCAGGGGGTGGCGTGCCCAAGCCCGTGAAAGCCGGGGCCTGCTCACCGTGGGGAGCACCGGCATATTCCCCGGAGCAGCGGACACAACGCCTGCTCTCCCTGAAGGCCCGGAGCCAAAAGCTAACAGCTAAGAGCGAAAAGCTTCTTTTACGCCCCCAACCATGCCGCCAGCAGATCCGTCGCCGCCTGCAAGTCCTGCTTGTGCTCGGCTTCGGTGACGGTGTGGATGTAGCGAGTGGGGATCGAGATGGTGATGGTCTTGCGGCCGGTCCCCGCCTGCTGGATGCTCCCGGCATCCGTCCCGCCGAGCGGCAGAACCTCGAGCTGGTACGGGATCTTCTTGCTGGTGGCCACGGCCACGAACTCGTCCAGCAGCCCGCGGTGGCTGATCGACCGCCCGTCCATGATCTTGAGGGCCACACCCTTGCCGAAGGCCGTGATGCTCTCGTTCTTCTCGATGCCCGGCGTGTCGCAGCACAGTGTCGTGTCCAAAGCAATGCCGACGTCCGGCTCGATCCCGAACGCCGTCGGGCCGGCCCCGCGGCAACCGACCTCCTCCTGCACTGTGGCGGCGTAGTAGATCTCGTACGGGCTCTTGTTGCCCACCTTGCGGATGGCATTGATCGCGACCCAGGTGGCCGCCCGGTTGTCCAGGCATTTGCCGGTCACCACGTCGCCCACCTCCTCGAAGCTCTGGATCAGCGTGACCGGATCTCCGATGCGGACCAGCTTCTCAACCCGGTCCTTGGGCAGAAAAAGGTCGACGAAGAACTCACCGACCGTGTAGGTCTTCTTTTTCTCTTCGTCGGTGGCGATGTGGATCGGACGGCCGGCAGGGTTGAGCACGCCGACCAGATCCTTCTTGCCCTGCACAAGCACCCGCCGGGCAAACAGGTTGCGGGTGTCGAAGCCACCGACGTTCTGAACGCGCAGGAAGCCGTTGTCGTCGATGTGCCGGACGTAAAAGCCGATCTCGTCGATGTGACAGGCGATCAGCACCTTGAGGGCCGCCCTACCGCCCCTGCGCCCGGGACGCTTGCGGCAGATCAAGTTGCCCATCGGGTCGACCCGGACCTCGTCGAACAGGCCCTTGATCTCGCTCTTGATCAGGTCGCGGACTCGCTCCTCGCGGCCCGGCACTCCTGGAGTCTCGATCAGTCTCTTGAGGAGCTTCATGATCTGTCCCCCGTTCGAAACAGCGGCCGGCACTCAGGCCGGCCGCACGATCCAGCATTCCATCTCGATCGCGGGTTCCGCGCAACCGGCGATCTCAGCCGCCTCGACGGACAAGCTCGCGGAAACTGCTCATCAGCTTGTGTGTGGTCGGACCGGGCATTCCGTCGCCGATCGGACGGCCGTCGATCTTCGTCACCGGAATGACCTCCGCAGCCGAGCCGGTCAGGAAACACTCGTCGGCAACGTACAGGTCGTGCCGCGTCAGGTTCATCTCGCGCAATGGGATCTTCAGTTCACGGGCCAGTTCGATGACCACGTCCCGCGTGATCCCTTCCAGGATGCCCGCGGTAATCGGCGGCGTCTGGATCAGCCCGTCGCGGACCAGGAAAATGTTGTCGCCCGTGCACTCGGCCACGTATCCCAGGTGGTTGTACATGATGGCCTCGTACACGCCGGCGTCCAGGCCCTCGATCTTCGCCAGAATGTTGTTCAGGTAGTTGCAGCTCTTGATCCGCGGGGCCACGGCGTTGGGGTGGTTCCGTACCACCGACGTGCTGATCACCGCCATACCCTTCTCGTATAACTCCTTGGGATACAGCTCGATCTGGTCGGCGATGATGAACACCGTCGGGTTGGCCGTTCGAGTGTGGCTGAGCCCGAGATAACCGACGCCGCGGGTCACCACCAGGCGGACGTACCCGTCCCGGACACTGTTGGCGGCCACGGCCTCGTTGACCGCAACGGCCATCTCCTGCCGGGTCATCGGCAGTTCCAGCCGAATCGCCCGCGCAGAGTGTTCCAGCCGCCGCAGGTGGGCGTCGAGGCGAAAGACCTTGCCCTCGTACACTCTCAGGCCCTCGAAGACGCCGTCGCCATAGAGGATACAGTGGTCGAAAACGCTGAGTTTGGCCTCGGACACCGGGATAATCCGGCCGTTGAACCAGATCTTCAGATCGGGCCTGGGGTCGAAAGGATTGGGCTTGTCAAAGTTCATACGCTGACACCCTCTGAGCAACCGTCGCCCCCGCCGGGGCTCGCTACGATTTCCGGTCCGTGACTCTGCCATCCGCCAGGTGAACGATCCGATGGGCCGCAGCGGCCACCGCTGGATCGTGGGTAACCATGACGATGGTCTGCCCTTCGTCGTTGAGCGCCTTGAGGACGCCCAGAATCTCCCCTCCAGTGGCGGCGTCAAGGTTACCCGTAGGTTCATCGGCAAGCAAGACTTGGGGCCGGTTGACCAGGGCCCGGGCGATGGCCACCCGTTGCCGCTCGCCCCCGGAGAGCTCGTTCGGACGGTGCCGCAGGCGCTCGCCCAGGCCCATTCGGGCTAGGAGGTCGACCGCATGCCGGCTTCGATCGTGGCGCTGCGACCACCAGCCCAGGATCGAGGATCCGACCATGCCGGGCAGGAGGGTGTTTTCAAGGACGTTCAGCTCGGGCAGCAGGTGGTAGAACTGAAAGACGAACCCGAACGTCGCGTTCCGCAGGCGGTCTCGCTGGGCATTCGAGCACGCGAAAACGTCCCGCTGCTCAAAGATCACCTTGCCCTCGTCCGGGATGTCCAGCGCTCCGAGGATGTGCAGCAGCGTGCTCTTGCCGCTGCCGGAACTGCCCATGACCGCCACGAACTCGCCCCGCCGCACGCCCAGGGAGATGCCCTTGAGCACTTTGAGGGTGACCCGCCCCAGGCAATACGACTTCCGGACGTTGACCGCGTGGAGGATGACGTCACTCATAGCGCAGTGCCTCCACCGGCCAGACCCGGGCCGCCTTGCCCGCGGCGATGAGTGATCCGACCATCGACGCGAGAATCGCCACCGCGTAGATCACAACCGCGTGCCCGGTGTTCACCTCGTTGGGAATGCGGTCGAAGATGTAGACCTCCGGGTTCCAGATCACCGCGCTGGAGCTGACCCTCGCCAGGAGGTCCTGCACCTCGTTGATATAGTGCACGAACACCACGCCGATGACCGTCCCGATAGCCCCGCCGACCACGCCGACGGCCGCCCCGTAAGAGATGAAAATGCCCGCCACGCCGAGCGAGGTGGCCCCCACGCTTTTCACGATCCCGATGTCGCGAGTCTTCTGTTGCACGATCATGTAAAAGATGCAGCCGACCAGCAGCACCGCCACCAGGCTGATGATCCCGAAGAGGACGGTAACCAGGTACTTCTCCTTCTCCACCGCGGCGATGAACTTCGCCTGCTTCTCCTCCCACGTCAGAACCTCGACGCCGGTGAGCAGGTTCTTATTCTGAACTAGTTCCAGCCGCGGGGTGTAGAACTCGTCCCACTTGCCGCGGATCGCGTTCCGCGTGGCAAGGACGTCCGCGTCGAGTTTGAGTTTGATCTGCACCTGGCTGGCGCGAGCATAGTGGGTGACCTTCTCCCCTGTATCCTCGCGTTCCTTTTCGCGGTGATCCATCCCGAGTTTGCTCTGGAGTTCATCAAAACCGACATAGGCAGCCATCGAGTCGATATCATAGACTCCCGTCCGGCAGTCATCGGAGAACCGGCAGATGAGAGTGATACCGCCCGTAGCAGTCAAGGGCTGGCCGGTCTCGAGCATCGGTACCACGACGACCTGCACCTCCTCGCCGCGGTAGTGATAGCGGATGTACTCACCCTTCTCGTTCCGGCGGGCACACATGTCGGTGCCAAGGATAATCCCCGGCAGCGCCGAACCATACCACCGCGGGCCCCGGTTCTCAGAAGTCATCAACTCTTCGATGGGCGGTGGGCGGTAGTAACCAACGCGGTTGTACGGCATCTCCTCGTCAATCGGAGCTTTGGCCCGCTCCTGGGGCGTCGCGGACGACCACCACTTCTGCCAGGCCGCCTCGATGTCGGGGGGCAGAACGGCGTCTCCCTTGTCGGACCGGCCGTAGGCGGGTATCTGCTGCCTGGTCAGTGTCGTGGTACCAGGATAGTACTTCTCGTAGAACAACCCCTGCCTGAAGTCGTTGACCTCGCAAATCTCGTTCAACCGGATCCCGGTAATCTGCGCCGGCTTGGTAATCTGCATGTCGGGGTACCGCACCACGCCGTAGGTGTAAATCACCGGCGTGGCCTGGTAGATGCATGGACCGATCTGGGGATCCTTCTTCAGCTCGTCGATGAACTCCTGGTAGAAGTAGAACCCCTGCAATGACGACTGGTTCTCCATCACCAGGTCGCCGAGCATGCCCCGCGACCGGTCGCGGACCATCCGCAGGAAGCCGTCCATGACGCTGAAGACGATCAGCACCATGGCCACACACAGGCAAACGGCCGCGACGGCGAAAAAAGCGATGCGCCGCTTGCGAAGGTATCTCAGACAAAGAAAAAGCTTGTACATCGACTCAATGGTTTCCCGATCGCGGCAGCGGTCGCGGCACGGCCGACCGCTGTCGGCTGTTGCTCATGATCCCGGTGCCGGCTGCCAGGCTTCTTCCTTCCCCCCTTACCAAGGGGGGACCGAGGGGGGTCGACCCACCATCACGCCCCACCCACCTCATCCTCCTCTTCCTCGGCACCAGCCGCCCTTGGCCGCTGCAGCGGGAAGAGTATGACGTCGCGGATGCTGGTCGAGTTCGTCAGCAGCATCACCAGCCGGTCGATCCCCAGGCCGAGCCCCCCTGCCGGCGGCATGCCGTACTGCAGAGCGAGGATGAAGTCCTCATCGAGCACCGCCATGGTCTCGTCGCGACGCTCGCCGGCCAGGCTGCGGCGGAAGTTCTCCTCCTGGACGTCCGGGTCGTTCAACTCTGTATAGGCGTTGCCCACCTCGGTGCCGGCCACGAACGCCTCGAACCGCAGGGCGACGTTCGGCTCGCCTGGCTTGCGGCGGGTCAACGGGCAGATCGGGGCCGGGTAATCCAGTACAAATGTCGGCTGAACCAGCTTCGGCTCAACAGTCGCCTCGAAGACCTCGTTGACCACGATGGCATCGTCGACGCCCTTATGCTCGATGCCCAGTTCGGCCGCTTTGCGCCGCACGGCGTCGATATCGCTGATCTTCACCCCCGCGTGCTCCTCGACCAGGTCGGCATAGCTCCGCCTCGGCCAGGGCACCGTGAAATCAAGCTCCAGGTCGCCGTACATCCGCTTATACCCGCCGCCGATCCGTTCGATCGCGGCCGCGACCATGGCCTCGGTGATGTCCATCATATCGTTGTAGTCGCCATAGGCCTGGTAGAGTTCCAGCAGGGTGAATTCCGGGTTGTGGGACGTGTCCACGCCCTCGTTACGGAACACACGGGCGAATTCAAACACCCGCTCCATCCCCCCCACAAGCAGCCGCTTCAGGTACAACTCCGGGCTGATCCGCAGGTAAAGCTGCATGTCCAGAGTGTTGTGATGGGTCACGAACGGACGCGCCGCCGCCCCGCCGTAGATCGGCTGAAGCACTGGCGTTTCGACCTCGAAGTACCCGCGGTCCACCAGGCAGCGGCGGATCGCGTCGATGATCAGGCTCCGCTGCTTGAACGTCTCCCGGACGGCCGGGTTGGCGAAGAGGTCCACGTACCGCCGCCGATATCGCAGATCGACGTCCTTGAGACCGTGCCACTTGGCCGGCGGGGGCTGGACCGCCTTGCAAAGAACCGTCAGCGACCGGGCCCAGACGGTCATCTCGCCGGTCTTGGTCCGCCCCAGGGGCCCTTCCAGACCGATGATGTCACCCAGATTGAGCAGCTTGTTGGCGATGGTGAAGGCCTGCTCGTCGACCGCCGACTTGCTCACCGCCACCTGGATATCGCCCGACCCGTCACGCAGCGTCATGAAAATGAGTTTGCCGCACGGCCGGTGCAGCACCACCCGCCCGGCCACCCTGGCCAGGCTGCTCTCGGCATGCGCGCCGGGCCCCAGGCTCAGTGACTCGCCCAGTCTCAGCACCTCGGCCACGGGCTGGACGTTCTGGTACCGCCAGCCGTACGGGTCAACGCCCAGTTCCCGCAGCTTCACCCGCTTCGCCTTGCGATCTTCTACCTGCTGAGGATCACTCATCGTAGTCCAATCAACCTTCGCTCCAAACGTGCTCCTTTCGGGGATGTTATGCGGCCAGCGAAGGGGATGCAAATCGGCCTGCGCGACCAAGAGCGTGCGTCCTGCTGCCGGATAGACTAGTCTGTTGACGAAGGATCGGACATCCCAGCGCTGTCGGGTTGTTGATCCACTCGGCCGCGTCCTCGCTGGCACGGGAGGAATTCCATGTGGTCGTTGAGAATGTTTGTGGTTTCGCTGGCAGTCGTAATGCTCTTTCTCCGCCCGGCGATGGCGGAATCGGCTTACGTCGAAATCCCCGAGGACGTGCTGGCTGACAAGATCCAGGGCGGGCTGCTCGGGCAGATCCTCGGCAACCTCAACGGCCTGCCCCATGAGCTTAAATACAACGACGCTCCCGGCGACGTCGCGTCCTACAACCCGTCTCTGCCCGAGGGAGGCCGCACGGACGACGATACGGACATCGAGTGGGTCTACATCGTCGAGATGCAGAAAAACGCCCAACTGCTCATCCCGCCCCGCCGCATTGCCGAGCTTTGGGAGGCCCACATCAATACGCATATCTGGTGTGCCAACTACCATGCCCGCCAACTGATGGACGTCGGCATCGAGCCGCCGCTGACTGGTACGATCGCCCTCAACCCCTGGGCCTCGTTCAACATCTCCGGCCAGTTCGTCTGCGAGGCCTTCGGCTTGATCGCCCCGGCCATGCCGCAGACCGCCTCCCGGATCGGCCTGCACTACACCCACGTGGCCATCGACGCCGAGCCTGCTCAGGCCACCCAGCTCTTCGATACCATGATTGCCACAGCCTTCATAGAGACAGACGTGGAGCAGATCCTCACCGCGGGTCAGACCTCGCTCGATCGGAAGAGCATTCTCCTCTCCGTGGTCAGCGACGTCCGGCAGTGGTGCAAGGAAAACCCGACCGATTGGCGCAAGACCTGGCATGCCATTCACAGCAAGTACGCCCGCCATGGCGGGATGCGCGATTTCAATGGCTGCGAACTGAACACGGCCGCGATCATCGGCTCGCTGCTCTACGGTCGGGGAGACTTCGTCGAGACCGTCCGGTTGGGCTTCAACTTCGGTTGGGACGCCGACTGCAATGCCGCTACGGCCGGCACCATCATCGGGGTCACCAAGGGCCGAAAGTGGATGGAGGCCCAGGGCTGGACGATCGGCGACCCTTACCGCAATCTCACCCGTCCCGGCATGCCCCAAGACGAGACGATCACCGGCTATGGCCGGCGTCTCATGGAGGTCGCCCAGAAGGTGATCGTCTCCCAAGGCGGCGAGAGAAAGACCGTCGACGGTCGGGCGGTCTGGCGGATCGCGACGGAGAAACCCACGAACGTAGAGCCTCTCCCGGAACCGCCGGACCGGATCAACCAGTTGCGCGGCCAACTCCTGCCCAAGGTCGGTAGGGACCTGACTGGCAACCCACAAGCTCGCGCCCGCGCGGCGTATCTGGCAATTGCGTTGGGTGAGTCCGAGGCTCTGGCCACCAATCGACCGGACGATTGGCGGCAAGCGGTCGCAGCCGTGCGAGGCTATCCCAAGCTTGTTGAAGCCCTGTTCAAGGCCCCGTCCGCCACCGCCGAGGCAGCCCAGCAACGCGCCCGCGCCGCCGGCCTTGAGCTGCCGACAACGAGACCGTAGCAGGCCCGAACTCCTGGGCATTGCACCCGATGGAACGCTGTACTTCGGAATTGGATGCCTGATCTCGACCCCGAGCGGGCATCCGGTGGGAAGACAGCTTACAGGGGAGCGGGCGGCCGAACGCGGCCGAAGAGCCAAGTCGCTCGCCCACCTCAAAACGAGGGGGCGCCGCCGGCTTATGGTTGGGCCTTGGGCTTGATCTGTTCTATCCTGACGTTGCGATAGAACCCTTCCTTGGCGATCTTGTCGCGGTCCGCCTTCGCCTCGTCTTCGGTGTCGTATTTGCCAAGCGTGACGATCTGGCTGTCAAACGACCTGCCGCGGACGCGCCAATTCCAAACCTTCGGTTCAGGCTGCTGCCGATTAACCATGAGATCCTCGATCCGGACGCCCACCAGCGAGCTTGTCCCGCCTGGCTAAGCTACCGGCTGTTGCTGATGAGTATACCAGATTCGTCGGCCTGGGGACAGTCTGGTGAATACTGCCCGACAAACCGCCGCAGCCGTTGTCCCGGTTTTGCGCTCGGACTCACGGTCACAGAAGGGGTTCGTCCGCCGTCCTTTCACCCAACGAGCAATGGCACGACCGGCAAGATGAATGCTACGGTCTGGCCGGTGCCGGTCTGGTCGCGGTCTTGCCGGCGATCTGAGCCGCCAGTTCGACGCTGAGCGGAGGCGGTTCGGGGTAGCCTTCGAACTTGACACCCGTGGTGGGTCTGGGGAACCGGAGCAGGTCGACCCAATCGAGAATCAAGCGGTAGTTGGCATCCGTCGGGCCCGCCGGAAACAGCGGCTTGATCGGCGTCGGGTGGGTCACGCGGGCGTGCTGGGCGGGCAGCCCGTACTGAAGAATGAGGCTGTCCGCCGGACGACTGCGATCGATAAGCGCATACCGGCCCAGAACAACCCGGTCGAGGACCAGGAATTTGGTGTAAAGGCTCTGCTCGGGGAAAAGGTAAGAGCTCCGAAGTCCAAACGGGGGGGCTGGATTGTCCCCGTTGTGACATCCCGCACCCCCGCAGCCCCGCTCAATGATCGCCACGACAGCCCTGAAGCGGCGAAAAACCAGCGGGTCGGTGAGGATCTCGATGCGTGACTCATAGGTGGTCCCGCTGTACTCCCGGATCACCTGGAGTTGTTGAGTCGGTTTCAGCGATAGGAACCGCTGGCGGTTCTGCCTGCCGGCGAACTCCGGAACGTCCTTCACCGCATCCAGGAAGTCGTTGAGAAGCCCCTTGCCGAATCGAACCGAGACCGATTCCTGCGGACCCGCCGGGTCCGGCACCGGCTGGAAGTCCAGCAACTCGGCAAATCGCAGTTTCTGCACGTCGTTTTTGCTGATAAGGCCGGCCTCGGCCGGGGACTGGACCACAGGGCGAGCGTCGCGGCCAAGCTTGCGGAGAGCCGTCGTATGCAGCAATCGGGCCTCCATGAACTTCGGAGCGAGCTTCAGGATGTACTCCGTCTGCTTGACCACCAAGTCGTAGCGCTGCTGCTCTTCGCACCATTGCGCCAGGGCGAAGTGTCCGCGGATGTCCCTGGAATCCAGGGCGTTGAATCGTTGCTGATACTCCTCGGCTATGGCCGGAGGGGGCTTGGGTTCGGCCGGCTCCGGATACTGAGCCATCGCCGTCGGGCCAACCGCAGCGGACAACTGCAAGATCGCGATCAGGCCGATCCCACGCACCCACCCGCCAGCACGGTTACCTGCTTGTCCGCGTTGCATGATTCCGGCCCTCCCGCAATTCCCGCTCGGAACAATGCGCCGGCCGCGGACACAACCACCGGAAGCCTGGGCTCCGGCGGCATGCCCGGAAACGCGGGCACGTCCCGGCAACTCGGACGGATTGTACCCCAAGAAGGCCCGTTTCGCCAAAGGTACACCAGCCCATGATGGCAGCCACGGCCGTGTCGGCCGGGCGGCAAACCACTTGTCGAGTCCTTCTCACTTGACCGATTCTCGCGGCCAAACGTACTATACGCGTGCCTCAAGCGGCAGCTGACCCTTGACCGACTAACGGGCGTTGGTCAAGGCTTGACCGGGCGTGTACAGGATGGACGGTGCGGTGCCTTGCCGGATTCACTGGAAAACCTGGTTGGAAAAGAAGTAGTGCTGGACACCGAGGGACCAATGGTCTTCATCGGCCGCCTGGCATCTTACGACGCTGAAGGGTTCTGGCTCGAGCAGGCAGACGTCCACAACTGCACAGACGGCCACGCGCACCGCGAGCAGTACGTTGCCGAGTCGGCTCGGGACGGAGTGCGCGTAAACCGGGCCAGGGTATTCATCTTCCGCCGCGCGGTGGTCGGAATATCCGCCCTTCTGGACGTCACCACGGACTGAGATCCGACCAACGGGGTTGCACAGCATGCTTCTATTTGTAACCGGTGGAGCAGGGTACGTCGGCAGTCACTGTGTGAAGAATCTGTGCGAACAAGGTCACGAGGTGGTGGTTTACGATGACCTGTCTCGAGGCCACCGCGGCGCCGTCCACCCGAAAGCCACGCTCCTCGTCGGCAGCCTCGCCGACAGGGCAACCCTCAAAACGGCCTTGAGTTCGCGGCCGTTCGACGCGGTCATGCACTTCGCCGCCTTCGCCAACGTCAGCGAGTCCATCGAGCAGCCGCTGGCGTATTACCGGAACAACACCGCCAACACGCTGGGGCTCCTCGAACTGCTCTGCGAGGCGGGCATCCGCAAGCTGGTCTTCAGCTCGACCTGCGCAAGCTATGGAACACCCGCGCAGGTGCCTATCCCCGAAAATGCGCCGCAATCACCGATCAACCCGTACGGGCGGTCCAAGCTTGCGGTCGAGTGGATGCTAGCCGACTCGGCAACGGCCTGGGGGCTGGGCTCCTGCGCGCTGCGGTACTTCAACGCGTGCGGGGCCGCGGCCGACGCCACCATCGGCGAGGACCACAATCCCGAGACTCACTTGATCCCCATCGTGCTCCAGGTCGCCCTCGGGCAAAGACCGCATGTCAGCATCTTCGGCACCGACTACCCGACGCCCGATGGCACGTGCATACGGGATTACATCCACGTGGAGGACCTGGCGGAGGTTCATCGCCTGGCAATTGAAGCGGTCCAGCCCGGCGAGACGCAGGCTTACAACGTGGGGACCGGCATGGGCCACAGCGTCCGCGAGATTATCGACGCGGCCAGACGAGTGACGGGCAAACCTGTCGCCAGCAAGGAAAGCCCCCGCCGCCCGGGGGATCCTCCCAGACTCGTCGCCGAGGCGTCCAAGATCCACTCGAAATTGGGTTGGCGAGCCCGCTGGACGGACATCGACCGGGTCATCGAATCGGCCTGGAGATGGCACCAGGCTCACCCTGCGGGGTATGGAGAGCGATGAGGACGATCGACAGTCCGAGCATGCAGGAGCAAGACGGGTCCCCACGGATGGACAGCGTACGGTGAAGCGACGATCCAGAGACAAGTCCAGACCTCAGGCAAAGCCGGCCCCCCCGCCGGACCGGCCGCAGGATATCCAGGGCCGCTGGGCAGTCGGTGTCCTCGCGGCGTTGACCTGGCTGCTGACCCTGCCCGTCTTCGAACCCAACTCCTGGGGTCTGTTGGCCGGCGTTGCCTTCATCCCGTGGACCGTCGCCGTGTGCCTGGCTGCTCGCGCCAGATGGCTCTATTTCGTGAGTTACCTCCTCGGGACGGCGTTCTTCCTCTGGCACTTCCGCTGGTTGTACACCCCCACCGGAGCCGGCTATTTCGCCGCGTCGCTGTACCTGGCTGTGTACTTCCCTCTCGCGGCCTGGCCCGTACGGCACCTCTACCGCAATCGCAAGCTGAGTCCGGCCATCACCCTTCCGATCGCCTGGGTCGCGTGGGAACTGATCCGTTCACAGGGCCCGCTCGGTTTTCCGTGGTTCCTCGCCGGCCACACCCAGGTTCGCCGCCTCGTGCTGATCCAGATCGCCGACATTGCCGGCGCGTTTGGCGTCTCGTTCGTGGTCATGATGGTCAACGGCTGGCTGGCCGAGCGACTGTTGCGGGCGATCCAGATTCGACGCGGCAAGAAGCCCCCCGAATCCCCCATCGCGCCGGCGCTCACGGCGATCGCCCTGCTGGTCGTGGTCGGCGGTACGGTGCTCTACGGCCGGTATCGCCTCAACTACCACGGAGCCCAGCCCGGCCCGCGCGTAGCCGTGCTCCAGGGCGACTACCTGCTCTCCGCAGAGGATGATCTTAACACGGGCCCGCAGCACAACAAACGGCCCGACGACGACGACATCGATAAACTGCTCCGGGACAACCTGGTCGGCGGCGATTACGAAGCCGACAAGCGGCTGACGTATCTCAAGCTGATCGAGGAGTGCACGGGCGGGTCGCCGGACCTGATGGTGCTGCCCGAGACGCCCTGGTCGCTGTATCTCAACCGCGAATTGCGAGAGCTGCCCGCAGCCTCCGACTACGATCGCATGGACCGCAGGGAAAAATGGGAATACAACTTCCGGAAGATGAGCAAACTGCAGCATGAGCAGCTCCAGGGCTTAGCCGCCGGGCACAAGAGCTACATCGTCATCGGTACCCTTTCGCACGAGCCTCCGCCAGGCGGCCTCTACCCGGCTCAGCACCGCCACAACTCGGCCTTCGTCTACCCGCCCGACGGCCAGTCCGAACCGCTGCGGTACGACAAAATCCATCTGGTCGTGTTCGGTGAATACGTGCCCTTCCGCGATACCCCGCGCCTGCGCTGGCTGTACCGGTTCCTCAACGATAGCTGGTTTAACCCGTGGGGGCGGGGCGGCTACGAATACTCGCTCACCGCAGGCAGGACCCACACGACGTTTCCCATCCGGGCCCGCTCCATCGGCGACAAGGAAGTGCGCTTCGGTGTGACTATCTGCTACGAAGACGTTATGCCGCAGATTTTCCGAAAGTTCATCACCGATGAGCAAGGACGCAAGCGCGTCGATTTCATGGTCAACATCAGCAACGACGGCTGGTTCGGCCACGGGAATCAGCAGGCCCAGCACCTGGCCAACTGTGCGTTCCGCGCCGTCGAGAATCGCGTGAGCGTCGCCCGAGCCGCTAACACCGGTGTGAGCGGCTTCATCCACCCGAACGGCTCGTGGTATCACCTTGTCGGCGACTCGAGTACGGAGCCGCGAGTCGGGGGAACCGGATGCAGCGTTGCGGAGGTTGAGATCGACCCGCGCGTGACGATTTACAGCCGATATGGCGATGTCTTCGCTCTGGTATGCGTGGTCCTGGCACTGGCTGGTACGATGGACTCGCTGTTCTTCCGGCGGCTGCGCGGGACCGGATCGTCGGCATGACTGAGAGAGTGGCCATGAGCAACAGAAACACCACATTTGCGTGGGGAAGTGTCATTGCCAGGGCAAGCATGAGCGCCGCCCTCATCGGATCGCTGACAGGCTGCGCGTCCAGGCCTTCGCCGGCTCTCATCGCCGACATCCGGAAGGAGGCGGAAACCTGTGTCGAAAGAGGCATGGTCTACCCATTCGACCCGGCCGTCCGCGCCCAGGCCATGGAGGCTGCCGCCCAGGTGCTCGGGAATTCCGGGCGTTTCCGCATACGCGAAGGGCTCAAAGACCAGCACCCCGGCGTGCGGTTCGCGGCGGCCATGGCCCTCGGCAAGCTCAAGGACACCGGCGCGCTGCCCAGCCTTCAGAAACTGACCAGCGACCCCGACCCCAGCGTGCGGATTGGGGCCTATTTCGCGCTGGAAAAAATGGGCCAGACGAGTACTGACAACCGCCTCGCCTGGCGGGACCTGCTGCGAAAACACGAGAAGGCTGAGGTCCGACGCAACGCCGTCCTGGCTCTGGGACAACTGGGAGACAAGTCGGTAATTCCCCTGCTTGCGGCAACCGCCAGCACCGATTCGGATGACGGCGTGCGGCTCCAGGCACTGGAGGGGTTGGCGCTACTGGGCGACAAGGAGGCCGTCAACCGATTTACTTTTGAGGCGTTCGGCGGGGTCGGCTACAAGCAGCCCTTTGCCCTTCTGACCTTAGGTCAGGTCGCCGACGACCGGACCGTGCCCACCTTACGGGCCAGGCTCGCCAGCTCACCGTACCTGGAGGCCCAGCTTGCAGCGGCCAGGGGGCTCGGAGCCAAGGGCTACGCCAATGGATTCGATCTGGCAATCCGGTCGTTGACCTGGAATAAGCCCAATCCGTCGGTGCCGGAAGACCGTCCGGAGACCCAGATCATGCGGGTGCGATCCATGGCAGCCATGGCGTTGGGGGAGATCGGCGATGAACGGGCTCTGGACAAGCTGAGGCGGGCGATGGAGAACCCGGAGGACCCGCGAGTCCAACTGGCCGCAGCGACGGCGATCCTGATGATCACTGACCGGGCCCCACGCCGCACGGCCGTCCCGTGAGTGGCGGCTCGGACTTGTCGATATTACTGGCATCCCTGACGGCGGGTCGGCGGTTGGCGGCACGGGGCCGGCAACGTCAATGCGCGAGGGTCACCATGAACTCCATGAGATGGGTCCCGTTTGCCGTCCTGGCGCTCGTGGTCATCGTTTGCCAGACCACGTTCGTGCAGAGCGTCATGGCTTACCACGGGATCTGGCCTCAGTGGGTGATCATCCTGGCGGTTCATTACGTCTTGTGGGGGCCCTCGCCGGACGCGGCCATCGCGGCCTGGATCCTCGGCTTACTGGTCGATCTCCAGACGGCCTCGCCACACCCCATCGGCCTCTGTGCCTTCTCGTATGGGCTGGCGGGCTGGGCCGTACTCCGCGTGCGACAGGCCCTGTTTCGAGATCATCCGGTCACGCATGCGTTCGTCACCCTGGCATACGCATTTGCAGTCCATATGATGGCGGCGGGTTACTACTGGTGGAAGCAAAGGATTCCGATCGACAAGGAGGAGTTGTGGCTGGCGTTCCTGTTCGCGGGCTTCACCGCCATCTGGGCACCCCTGCTCCATTGGATCCTCATCAGGCTCCAGCGGTGGACGGGACTCGGCCCGATGCGACG
Organism: uncultured Planctomycetales bacterium; assembly: GCA_964586235.1. Classification (GTDB taxonomy): domain Bacteria; phylum Planctomycetota; class Phycisphaerae; order UBA1845; family PWPN01; genus JAUCQB01. The sequence continues at coordinate 670 of CAZPIO010000084.1, read as the reverse complement.
CCGGATGACCTACCGGCCGGAGACCCCTGCCTAGCCGTGGGCAGCCCAGGGGCAAACGGGAACCATTCAGCCGCGCCGCTCCTTGCTGCCGGGTCGCCGGCACGAAGCGACGCGGGTAACTCGCCGCGTTTCGGGGAGCTTTGATGTTCGAGCGTCGTCTGCGATTCATCGTGATCCTGATGGTGCTTCCGGCGATTGCCATCATCGCCCGGCTTGTGCATCTGCAGCTCCTCCACGGCAAGGAGTATCAGCAAACCGCCCAAGCGATGCTCATCAAGGCAAAGCGCCTGTACCCATGCCTGCGAGGTGAAATGGTCGACTGCGAGGGAACGCGGCTGGCTTACGACGCGGAGTCCTGGAGCATCTGTGTTCACTACGGCATTCTGTCCAGCGACACGGATCATCTGAGGGCCGTGGCTCGAAACCGGGTCAAGGCCCGCGGCCTCCCGCGAACCAGCGAAAACATCGACGACGAAATGGATCGCCTGGAGCGCGAGGTCAACGACTCCTGGTGCGCCATCGCCCGGCTGACCGGAAAATCGATCGAGGAACTGGAGGCCGTTCGTAACGAACGCGTGCGCCGCGTGCAACTGATCAAGAAGCTGGTCAGCAGGAACCGGGGGATCGAGACCGTCATTGATGAGGAGCGGACCTCGCACCCCATCGTCAC
>CAZPIO010000083.1:0-33356 GCA_964586235.1 uncultured Planctomycetales bacterium | reverse complement strand
GACGTATTCAGTTTCCGAACCGGGCTGAACAACGTGAGTGGCGACCCGTACATCGGCCTGGGTGATCTCAACTCGGAGGATGTGTGGGACTTCGAGTTCGACTGGGTGCGGATGCTCTCCTACAATACAAGCGGCTGTCCCTTCTGGGATGGGGGAGGCAGTTGCGCCGTCACCGTGCCGTGGCCCGACGCCGACAATGACGGCGACGTGGATCAGGCGGACTTTGCGGTGCTCCAGTCGTGTTTCTCGGGAGACGGCAATGCACTGTCTGACCCTGCGACGTGCCGCCGTTTCAACCGGGACGGTGATACGGACGTTGACAGTCTGGATGTCATCAAGTTTGAGAAGTGCGCGACTGGTCCGGGTGTTCCGCTGGACCTGGACAATCTGCCGGCCGGTTGCGAATTGTAGCGGCCGGAGGCGGTCCACGAGTCTGTCGGATACCGTCTCAGGGGACGGCAGACGACCTTACGGGGGGTTCTGCCGTCCTTTGGGCCATGAGAATTGTTCGCGGAGGATGCCTCGCGGAGAGAAGCTGCCTGAACCTGACAGGTTTGCCGGTTTTCCGCGGGCTTTACCGATAATCGCACCGCCCCAGGGCACGAACCGATCAACTGAGCGGCCGGGGCCGGCTGTTACCCGTGTCGGCGCCGGGTTTCGTCCCGGCGGTTGATTGCCGACGGTGCAGCAGGTGTGGACTTCTGTCCGGGAGGAGCTTGGCCGATGCGTCTATTCCGGTTTTCTGCGGCGGCCACCAGACTGGCGGCGGGTGTCCTGCTCTGCTGGGCGGCCGGCCTGGAAACGGCCCGAGGCCAGGTGTTTCCGGGGACGGTGTGGGCGTTCAAGACGCCGGCGGAAGTCGGGATGGACTCCGCCAAGCTGGACCAGATTGCCAGCACCATCGGCGGCAACGGGTGCATCGTCCGCCACGGATACATGGTCAAGACGTGGGGTTCGCAGAGCACCAAGGGCGACTGGGCATCGGCCTCGAAGCCGGTAATCAGCACGCTGCTGTTCTTTGCAATCGAAGAAGATCGCATCAGCAGCGTCGACGGACTGGTAAGGGATTGGGGCTGGTCGCTGATCGCCAAGGACCAGCCGATGACGTTCCGGCACATGGCCAACATGGTCGGCAATTACACGCGGGCGGAAGCCCCTGGTGCCGCCTGGGCCTACAACGACTACAACATACAACTGTATGTTAAGACGTTGTTCGACCGGGTGTACGGCCAGAGTGCCAACACGGTGGCACTGGACGCCAGCCGGCTGGGCGCGCTGCAGTTCCAGGATGGTTCACTGATCGCCTCCAACAACCGCCTGAATACCTCGGTTCGTGATTTCGCCCGCATCGGGTGGTTCTGGGCCAACAAGGGGTACTGGAACGGCACGCAGTTGCTGCCTCAGCAGTGTTTCAACGACTATATGAAGCCCCAGGTATCGTCGAGCCTGCCCAAGACGGCTGCGGCTGACCCCTCGGGTGACTATCTGAGCATCGGCAGTTACGGCGGCGGATCAGACCAGACGCCCTACGGCCCCGGCATCTACGGGTTCAACTGGTGGTTCAACGCCACCGGGGCCCTGCACCCGACATCGATCACCTGGCCCGACGCTCCCGCCGACACCCTGCAAGCCAACGGGCACTGGGGCAGGGAAGTCGTGACGGTGATGCCCGGTTTCGGCATCGTGATGGCATATTTCAGCGGAGCGACACTCGGTTTTGAGCCGGGCAATCCCGCCTCCAGTTCCAACCAGGTCCTCAAGCTGCTGGCCGAATCCGTCATGCCGACGGCTCCGTTGATCGTGCTGAACAAGAGTCAGATCAGCGGATCAGTGGATTTCGGCGGGACTCTGTCTGACGACACGTTTACCGTGTCCAACGGGGGAGCAGGGACGCTGAGTTATTCCGTGACCGCCGAGGTGATCGGCGAGGAGCCGTGGCTGAGCGTCGCTCCAGCCGACGGCACATCCACCGGCGAGGCCGATACGATCACGGTTTCGTTTACAGTGGGCGATCTGGCGATCGGGCCTCATGTGGCCACGATCACGGTCGCCGACAACGGCAGCGTGCCGCCGGCCTCCAACAGCTCTCAGATCGTTACGGTCACGGTGGATGTCAGGACCGTCCTTCCGGATCTGACCCTCGACGGCGACGTCGATCAGGAGGATTTCGGCCTGTTCCAGGCATGCCTCAGCGGGGAGACTTCGCCTTCACCCTCCTGCGTCGGTGCCGATTTCAATCATGACGAACTGGTCAGCCAACTGGACTTTGTTGTTTTCCAGGCGTGCTTTTCGGGACCCGACGTGCTGGCAAACAAGACGTGTGACGACGCTTTTGAGTAGAGCGACGAGATGCGCACAGATGGAACACAGGAATTGCGGGATCTCCGATGATGCGTAGGAGCTGCCTGGCAGGGATAGCAGTCGTGCTGTCGCCCTTGATGGACATCCCGGCACTTGCGAACCCGCCCGGCGGTGCGCTGGCGGGTGATCGCCCCCGTATCATCATCTCGACGGACATCGGCGGCAGCGATCCCGATGACTTCCAGTCTTTCGTGTACTTCCTTGTGCACAGCGACCTGCTCGACACCGAGGGCCTCATCGCCTCGCCACCGGGCGCGGGCCGGGTCCAGCACGTGCTCGAAGCCATCGCCGCTTACGAGCAGGACTATGATTTTCTTCGTTCGCATTCGCCGGCCTTTCCGGCCCCGGAAGCCCTTCGAAGCGTGACGAAGCAAGGCGCAATCAACGTCGCCCCCACAGCCGGGTTCAGCAGCCCGACGGAAGGCTCGAACTGGATCATCCAGCAGGCTCGCCGGGATGACGACCGGCCGCTGTACATCCTCGTCTGGGGATCAATCACCGATCTGGCCCAGGCCATCCACGACGATCCGGGGATCAAGAGTCTGATCCGGGTCTACTCGATCGGCAGTTGGAACACTCAGCAGGATCCCAATGCTCGCGATTATCTCTACCAGAACCACAACGACTTCTGGTGGATCGAAGCCGACACGACTTTTCGGGGCATGTACGTGGGAGGCGATCAGAGCCGAGACCTTGGAAACCTGACATTCGTCCAGCAACATGTCAAGGGACATGGGGCGCTGGGCGATTTCTTCTGGTCCAAGAAACAGGATATTAAGGCGGGAGACACACCCTCCCTGATGTATCTTCTCCGCGGGCATCCGGACACACCGACGACCGATCACTGGGGTGGCCGCTTTCGGGTGGACACTCACGGCCCGCAGTACTGGCGCGACCTGACCGATCCGCTATACGCCGAAGGGGTCTACCTGGGTGCCAAGACCGTGAACTGCTGGCGGGAGAGTTACCTCCGCGAATGGCAGAACCGCATGGACTGGGCGGCGGCTCCCGGCGCTCCGCTGATCACCCTCAGCACGAATGTCATCAGCCGCACGGTAGACTACGGCGACACGCTTGATGACAGTGCATTCGGTATCGCCAACGGCGGGATCGGAACCCTCAATTACCGCATTGAAGACGATGTCGCCTGGCTTGAGCTGGCCCCGGAGACCGGCTCATCCACTGGCCAAGAGAATATCATCACTATTTCCTACCACGTCGATGCCTTGCCCATCGGTCTCCATACCGGCACGATCCAGGTCCGCGACGACGGCAGCTCGCCCCCGGCCGCCAACAGCCCTCAGACGATTACGGTCACGGTCGACGTGAGGACCGTGCTCCCCGATCTGGATCTCGACAGCGACGTGGATCAGGAGGATTTCGGACTGTTTCAGGCATGTTACAGCGGGCTGGAGGCGCCCCTGCCTTCCTGCCTGGGCGCCGATTTCACTCATAACGGACTTGTCGATCAACTCGACTTTGTGGTCTTCCTGGAATGTTTGTCGGGCACGGGCGTTTCTGCGGAGGCAAGCTGTGATGACGCGTATCAGTGATTTTGTTTCGCTCGCGCTGCTGATGCTGCTGTCATCGTTGGCGTTCGCCCAGGCGCCCGCCGGGCAGATCGTCGTTGACGCCGCCCACCCGGCCTGGTTCAAGTACCAGGGCGGAGGGCCGTTGTACATGTGCGGACCGGGAGATCCCGAGGGATTCCTCTACCGGGGCACTCGGAACGCGGACGGCACCCGCAACGGCGACCAGATGACCCTGATCAACAAGCTGGTCGGAACCGGAGCCAACTGCATCTACCTCATGGCCATCCGCAGCCACGGCGGCGACGGGGATGCCACCCAGAATCCCTACATCGACAGCGATTTGTCCAAAGGACTCGACAACGACATTCTGAACCAGTGGCAGACCTGGTTTGCGGCCATGGACAACAACGGCATCGTCATCTTCTTTGTTTTCTACGACGATGACGCTTCGCCTTTTGGCAAGGATCTGCCGGCCGGCGGGCAACTGACGACCCAGGAAGCGACGTTCATCAATTCGATGGTAAGCCGGTTCAAGCAGTACAAGCACCTGATCTGGTGCGTGGCCGAGGAATACGCCGAAGGCCTTTCGGCCGCCCACGCGATCAAGATTGCCGAGCAGATCCAGCTCCAGGATGACCGCGGACATCCGGTCGCCATTCACCAGAACAACGGGACATCCTTTCATTTCAATGGGAATCCGTCATTCGACCAGTTCGCCGTGCAGTGGAACGTGGGAACGGCGGCGGAACTGCATGCCGGCACCATCGCGGCCTGGAATAACGTCGGCGGGCTGGTGAACGTGAACATGGCGGAGTTCGCCGATGCCGGCAGCGGCGCGGTTTTGCGGGAGAAGGTCTGGTCCATCGCGATGGGCGGAGGATACTCGATGATCCTGGGCATGGACATCGCCTCCACGCCGCTGGGCGACCTGGAGATCTGCGGCCGGCTGGTCGGGTTCATGGAAGCGACGCGGTTCAACGAGGCCGCGCCTCACGACGAACTGGCCGGCGGCGACACGGATTACGTACTTGCCCGCCCGGGAGAGGTGTACATCGCTTACGGGAATGGGGGCGATGGTTTCGGCCTCTCGATGCTGGCGGGCAACTACACGGTCAAATGGTATGATGCCGGGACCGGGTCCTGGGTTGACCAGGGAACGCGGGCTGTGTCATCGGCAGGTTCGCAGCTTTTTGCCAAGCCGAGCGCGTTTGCAGGGGATGCCGCGTTGTATATTGTTCGCACGGTTCCCGCTCCGGCCGGCAATCCGTTTCCGCCGTCGGGGGCAGTGCGAGTACCGCGCGACGTCGAGCTTTCGTGGACAGCAGGCGGCGGCGCGACTTCGCATAACGTGTACTTCGGGACCAGCAGTCCGGGCGATTTCCGCGTCAAGCAGCCGGAGACCTCTTTTGACCCGGGACTGCTCGAGCCGCTTACGACCTACTTCTGGCGAATAGACGAGGTGAACGAGGTCGGCACGAGCACGGGATCGGTATGGAGCTTTACGACCGGAGGGCTCTCCGGCGACATGGACGGTGACGGAGATGTCGATCAGGAGGATTTCGGCCTTTTCCAAGCCTGCTTCACAGTCTCGGGCGAGCCGATCAGTCCGGAGTGCCTGTCCGCGGATATTGACGAGGACGAGCTCGTGAATCAGTCTGACCTCACTCTGTTTGTCCAATGCATAAGCGGGGCCGGGGTTCCCGCCGATCCTGCCTGCGCGGATTGATTTGAGGGCGATTGCGGGAGGAGGAATGCGGCAAGGCGGCAGTCCGGTCACCGGGATGAGTCTTCAGGCTAACCAAGGGGGCCGTCATGCGGACAAAGGCCGTCAACAAGCAGACAGCCGCGATCATCGCGATCGCAGCGGCCTGCACATGCGGAGGGACTCAGGCACGGGGACAGACTCTGGCCCCGCAGTCCATGTACGGCATCAACACCCATGTTCCCACGGATGCGATGATCGCGAAGTGCCAGGCCGGCAACATTGGCTGGGGGCGAGTTGACCTCAACTGGTTCGCGATGGAGACGTCGAAAGGCGTCTACAGTTGGGGAGCGATCGATGCCGCGGTGAATTCGGCCAACGCGCGGGGCATCCGCCTTTATGCCACCCTGGCCTACACCCCATCCTGGGCCAACGGAGGACAGGATCACACGGTCCCGCCGACCAACCCGAACGACTGGAAGGATTTCGTCCGGGCTACCGTCAACCGCTACAAAGGGAGCATCCGGCACTGGGGCTTGTGGAACGAGCCGGACCTCGATCAGTTTTTCTCCGGGACAACCAGCCAGTACATCAACACCATCGTCATTCCCGGCGCCCAGGCGATCCGCGAGGCGGATCCGACCGCCTTGCGATGCGCGCCGGACCTGGCGGGCGACAGCGACTTCCTGGAGGACGTCCTCAACGCGGCCAAGGACTACATCGATGTGGTGACGGTTCACAAATACGACGAGCAGGTCAGCGACATCATGAACAAGTTCGACGGCTATCGCTGGCCGTGGGAGGATCCCAACTACGAGACTGTCCTCCAGAACACGGGCGCCTGGGGCAAGGCCGTGTGGTTCACCGAGGTTGGCTGGCCGACCGCCGGCGGGACGCACGTCGACACCGTTACGGAAGCTGAACAGGCCAACCTTTATGTCCAGTTGCTTGATCAGGTTCGCCTGAGGCCCTGGATCAACAAGATCTTCTTCTACGAGCTGAAGGATGATCCCACATCCGGAGTTCCCTCGTGGGGCATCCTCCGCGCCGATCTGACCGAGAAACCGGCCTATGGTGCCTATCGAGACTACGTCGCCGCTCATCCGCCTGGTCAGAGCGTCACGATCACCGATCTCCGCCGGTACAACCTCGCCACATTCACGCTCGGCTCAGCGTACTTTGCGGACCGCTCATACACGATCACCTCGATGCCGGCGTATCTCCAGGGTTGCCAGGGCATCCAGACTCGAAACGACGATGCCGGGGCAACCAGCGAAGCCTGGATCGACTTCGACATCGATCAGGACGCGGACGTCTACGTCGCGTACGATCGACGGGCGAGCGCCTTGCCAGGCTGGATGGGCGGCTGCACGGAGATGGCCGGCATGATTGGAGTTTCCGATGCGGCCCAGGGGTACGCGAAGCTGTACAGAATGTCTTTCCCGATCGGCGAGGCTGTTCTGGGTGCGAACATGGCGTCCGGCGCGACCGGAGCCTCGAGCAACTATTTCGTGCTGATCTTGCCGGCCGGCGCCGGTCCGCCGGCCCGTGCGAGCGACCCAAGTCCCGCTGACGGGACAACACGCGTGCCTCTCGACACCACACTGAGTTGGACGGCCGGTGCCGGGGCGAGTTCCCATACTGTTTATTTCGGGACTAGCAGCCCCGGTGTGTTCCGCGGCAACCAGTCTGCCACCACCTTTGACCCGAGGCCTTTGGCATTGAGCACGACATACTACTGGCGTATTGACGAGGTCAACGCAGCGGGTACGACCGAAGGCCAAGTATGGACTCTCAGGACCGTGTCGCCGCCCGGTGATGCCGACGGCGACGGCGATGTCGACCAGGAGGACTTCGGGACTTTCCAGGCGTGCTACACGGGCCGGGAGCCTGGGGCTCTCCCGCCCGAGTGCCTGTTCGCGGACATGGACGGCAACGGCCTGGTCGATCAGAATGATTTCCCGATGTTCTGGGCGTGTATCTCCGGGCCTGGAGTCCTTTCTGATCCTGGATGTGATGATCTGCCCGGTTAGTGTGTTCCTGCCGTAACCCCCATTCTCCGGACGCGAGAAGGAGACGATATGACAGCATCCAGCAACACCAGCATCCACAGTTTCAGTCGCAGAATCGGCGAGGACCGCGTCGAGAGCACATGGCGAGCCTTTTCCTGCCGCACTGTTGGGATCGTCCTGACCGCATCCCTGGCAATTGCCCTGGACTGCCCGGCGCAGGTCTTTCCGGGTACCACCTGGCGGTTCAAGACGCCGGGCGAGGTCGGCATGGATGTCAAGAGACTGGATGCCTTCCGCGACTATATCGGGGGGCGGGGCTGTGTCGTACGTCACGGCTACATGGTCTATACGTGGGGAGATCAGACTCGGCGGCAGGACGTCGCCTCGGCCTGCAAGCCCGTTATTGCCCATTTCCTCTTCAAGGCCGTAGAGGACGGCAAGCTGGCCAGTCTCGACGAGCCGGTAGTGAGGTGGGAGCCGCGCCTGAACGAGATCAACCCGGACCTCGACTTCAAGGATCGGCTCATGACCTTCCGGCATATGGCCACGCAGACCTCCTGTTACGGCGTACAGGAGAAGCCGGGAACCGCCTTTGACTACAACGACTGGCAGATGGCCCTCTTGTGGGACACGCTTTTTCTCAAGGTTTATGGGGTCACTTACGATACGGTTGACGCCCAGGTTCTGCATCCCAGGCTGACAGATCTGATGCAGTGCGAGGATGATCCGACCTTCACGTTCTTCGGGACGCGGAATCGGCCGGGGCGGTTCGGCATTTCGGTGCGAGATTTCGCCCGCTTCGGGCTGTTGTACCTCCACAAAGGGAATTGGGGCGGCAAGCAGCTCATCAGCGAGGCCAATGCCACCCTGGCCGTGACAAGTCCTCTTCCCAACTCGATCCCTCGGACCAAGGCTCGGCCGGCCCAGATGTGCCCCGGCCAGCGTTCCCATGGATCGCAGAAGGTGCCGGATGACCAGACCGATCACAGCGGGAGCTACAGCTATCTCTGGTGGGTCAACGGCCTGGACGGCAAGGGGCGGCGCTTCTGGCCAAGTGCTCCGATGGATACATACGGCGCGTTCGGTCACGCCAACGGCCAGCGGGCCGTGGTGGTGATCCCCAGCCTGGATCTGGTGGTATCCTGGAATGACACCACCTTGGGCAACAAGCAGGGAAATCCCCGCGATGAAGCGTTCCGTCTGCTGATGGAGTCGTTGATTTCGGAAGGTATCGTCGCTGATCCCGAGCACCCTGCATGGCTGAAACATCAGGACGGACGGCCGTTTTACATGTGCGGTCCGGGCGATCCGGAGGGGTTCCTGTACCGCGGCACGCGCAACCCGGACGGCACCCGCAACGGCGATCAGATGGCGTTGATCAACAAGCTGGCCGGCACCGGAGCCAACTGCATCTACCTGATGGCTATTCGCAGCCACGGCGGCGACGGGGATGCCACCCACAATCCCTACGTCGAGAGCAACCTGAGCAAAGGTCTGGACGACGACATCCTGAACCAGTGGGAGGCCTGGTTCACGGCGATGGATAACAATGGCATCGTGATTTTCTTCTTCTTCTACGACGACAGTGCGGCTCCTTTCGGCAAGGATTTCCCTGCCGGCGGCAAGTTGAAACCCGAGGAAGCGGCATTCATCGATGCGATGGTGGAGCGGTTCAAGCACCACCGGCACCTGATCTGGTGTGTGGCCGAGGAATACGGCGAGAAGCTCACCAAGGCTCACGCGGTGAAGATCGCCGAGCGAATCAGGCAGCGGGACGACCAGCAGCATCCGGTCTCGATTCACCAGAACAACGGAACTGCTTTTGACTTCAACGGCAGTCCGGCTTTCGATCAATTCGCCGTGCAGTGGAACGTGGATGCGCCGGCCCAACTCCACGCTGGAACCGTCGCGGCCTGGAAGAACGTCAACGGTCGAGTGAACATCAACATGTCGGAATTCGCCGATTCGAGCTTCGGCAAGAAGCCTTTTTCCGGCACAGGCGATTCACTTCGTCGAAAGATCTGGGCCATTGCGATGGGCGGCGGGTATTCGATGATTCTGGGGATGGACATCGAGTCCACGCCCGTTGCCGACCTGCAAGCCTGCGGGCACCTCGTACGATTCATGGAGTCGACCCGGTTCAACCGGACCTCGCCTCGCGACGACCTGGCCCGGGGAGATACGGATTACGTTCTGGCCGCTCCAGGGCAGGTGTACGTTGCCTATGGCGATTCCGGCGGGAGGCTGGGGCTGAACCTCTCGGCGGGCCGCTACCGGGTGAGGTGGTTCAATCCCAGGAACGGCGGCTGGGCGGATGAGGAGGATCGCAGCCTCGCCGACGGTGAACAGAGGTTTTCCCGGCCGGCATCGTTCAGCGACGAGGCCGTTTTGTACCTCGAGGCCGTGACAATGCCGGAGACTCGCCGTGCTGAACCTGAGAGACGATCCCGCGGACTCACCCTGGAGAACGGATGGTTCGTTCACGGCGATCGCGTCGTGTGGGGCTACGCCCAGCACAACGGCTGGTGGCGCCCCGGCCAGCGGGCCAACATCACGCGTCGAGCTCCGGGCACCATCGGCCCGAACCGAACCGAGGATCTGGACAAGCTCACGGACAACATGCTGCGTCACGGCTACCCGGGATTCGAACACAACTTCGGTCTGTGGTACGACCGTCGCCGCGATCAGCACGACACCGCCCACCGGAAAGACGCGAACGTCGTCCCGCCGTTCCTGGAACAACCCTGGGCTCGCGGCGAGAGCGGCACGGCCTGGGACGGTTTGGCCAAATACGATCTGACGCGGTACAACCACTGGTACTTTGATCGCCTCCGCGCGTTCGCCTCTCACTGCGACCGCAAGGGGACGATTCTGTTTCATAACTTCTACATGCAGCACGCCCTTCTGGAGACCGATGCCCACTACGTGGACTTTCCGTGGCGGCCGGCCAACTGCCTCCAGAAGACCGACCTGCCCGACAGGAACCCGGCGGCCAACGTTTTCTATGACGTAACCCATCCCCTGCGGCGCGAACTGCATCGCGCGTACATTCGCAAGTGCCTCGACGAATTGGGCAGCCACACGAACGTCGTTCATCTTCTGAGCCAGGAGTACACGGGGCCGGCATCGTTCGCGCGGTTCTGGCTCGAAGTGATTGACGAATGGCAGCGAGAGAAAGGCAAGCGGATCCTGGTCGGGCTGGGGGGCACCAAGGACGTTCTTGATGAACTCGCCGGCGACCCGCGAGTGTCCGTGCTGGACCTTCGTTACTGGTGGTACCAGCCGGATGGATCTCTGTACGCACCCAAGGGCGGCACCCAGGTGGCCGGCAGATACGTCTCCGGAACCGCGGCGGCGCGCACGACTCCCCTGTCAATACACCGCCAGGTTCGGGAGTACCGCATGCGATATCCCGGGAAAGGCCTGATCCACCAGATCAACGCCTCCAGGCAGCAGACCTGGGCGTTTCTGACGGGAGGCGGCTCGATGCTCATGCGCTATCTGGAATACACCGACGGGCGCGACCCCGCTGACTATGAGGGGCCCGCGGATTCGGCGATCGTTCAGCCCGCCTATGACTTCATCAACAAGCGGCTGTCTCATCACCTGCAGAGGATGGCGCCTCAGGACTCGATGGTCAGTAACCCAGAGAACAACTTCTGCCTGGGTGACAAGGGCAATACATACCTCGTCTACCTGATGGCCGGCGGCACCGTGGAACTGGACCTGAAGGCCGTTTCCGGCGAGTTTAAGGCACAATGGTTTGACCCGCGGAATGGGACGTTGCGTGATGCCGCTCCGAATGCCATAGTCAAGGGCGGCCGGACCGCCGCATTCACGGCCCCGACCACGGATGACTGGGTCCTCTGGCTGACCGGCACCCGCGCCTTCGCGATGAACGAGGAACCGCAACCGGAGCAGCACGATGGTCAATGACTCGCGATATTGGGCGGTTCTGTTGCCGGCGGTTCTCACTGCGGCTCCCGCTTCTGCCGAACCGATCGATCGGATCGCGCTGGTACGCCGTCACAATCCGGTTGTTCGGAAGGCCGATGCGTTGACCCCGTTCTCATTGGGGAACGGCGCGTTTGCCTTCAATGTCGACATCACCGGTTTGCAGACCTTCGCGGGATTCCATGACAAGGGTATTCCCCTGTGTATACAGTCCTATTGGGGGTGGCACAGCTTCCCGAACCCGGACGATTACCGGCTCGAGGACACGCTGGTCGATTTCGACACCTATGGTCGCATGGTGAAGTACGCGACCAACATGAAAAACAAGGCCGGTGAGTGGCTGAGGTCCAACCCGCATCGGCTCGGACTGGGCCGGATCGGCCTTGAACTGATCAAGTCGGACAACTCACCGGCCGTCCTGGAGGATCTCAAGGACATTGACCAGAGTCTCGATCTCTGGAGCGGCCTGCTGACCAGCCGCTTCGTTCTTGAAGGCTCTCCGGTAGAGGTTAAGACCTGTTGCCATCCCGACCTGGACGCAATCGCCGTGAGGATCGGTTCGCCGCTGGTTTCCTCGCGCCGTCTGAGAGTTGCGGTCAGCTTCCCATACGGCTCGGGCCAATTCGGCAAGGAGCCGGGAGACTGGGACCACCCGGAGCTTCACGAAACGACGGTTATCGGCAAGACGGAGAGCCGGATTGACCTGCAGCGCACGCTCGATTCCGACAAATACTATGTGGGCGTGGTTTATCCCAAGGGCACGCAGTTCCAAACCACGAAGCCACATCACCACAGGCTGGTCCCGGCGGAGACCGGCAGCAGTTTCGAGTTCGTGGTCGCGTTCTCACCCACGCCCGTGCCGGCAGATGTGCCTGATGTGGGCCGATGTCAGGTTGCGAGCGACACGCACTGGAAACATTTCTGGAGCGATGGGGGGGCGATTGATCTTTCCGCAAGCACAGATCCCCGCGCTCACGAACTCGAACGTCGAGTTGTTCTCTCGCAGTACCTGATGGCTATCCAGTGTGCCGGGCCGATGCCGCCGCCGGAGACCGGCCTGACGTTCAATAGCTGGTACGGCAAACCTCATCTGGAGTGTCACTGGTGGCACGGGGTACATTTCGCGCTCTGGAACCGCCTGTCGCTGCTGGAGAAAAGCCTACCGTGGTATCGGTCGATCCTGCCGGCGGCGCGGGGTACCGCCAAGTTGCAGGGTTACAGCGGCGCCCGGTGGCCGAAGATGGTCGGCCCGGATGGTCGTGAAGGCCCGTCGGTCATCGCGCCGCTTCTCATCTGGCAGCAGCCGCATCCGATCTACTATGCCGAACTGTGCTACCGGGCGCATCCCGACCGCGAAACGCTGGAGTTGTACCGAGACATCGTGTTCGAGAGCGCGGAGTTCATGGCCTCCTACGCGGTGTGGGACAGGGATCGGGATCGCTACGTGCTTGGCCCGCCGGTGATGCCGGCCCAGGAAAACTACGACGCAAGGACGGTCTGTAACCCCACCTACGAACTCGCATATTGGGAATGGGGTCTCACGACCGCTCAGAAATGGCGAGAGAGGCTCGGGCTCAAGCCTGACGAGAGGTGGGATCATGTCATCCGGCACCTGTCCAAGCTGCCGGTCAGGGACGGATTGTACCTGACCGCCGAATCGATTCAGGAAACCTGGTTTGAGAGCAAGTGGTGGCGCGATCATCCCTCGCTTCTGGCCGCGTGCGGGATGCTGCCGGGGGCGACTGTTGATCAGGAGACCATGCGCCGCACTCTTCGTGCCGTGATGGATCAATGGAACTGGGGCACGTGCTGGGGCTGGGACTTTCCCATGGTCGCGATGACTGCCGCCCGGATCGGTGAGCCCGCGATCGCCGTCGACGCGCTGATGATGAAGACCCCTCGGAACCATTATCTGCCCAACGGGCACAATTACCTGCACAATGGACTGCCCGTGTATCTGACGGGTAACGGCAGCCTGCTGGCGGCCGTGGCCATGATGGCGGCCGGCTGGGACGGCGCGCCGCACGAGAATGCACCCGGGTTCCCGCAAGACGGCAGTTGGGCCGTGCGTTGGGAGAACCTGAAGCGGTTGCCGTGAGGTTCGGACAGTTCGGCACGATCAATAGCTCGCGCCGGGACAGTCGACGGCGGGGCACACGAAGGGAAACCCTGCCGAGGAGGTGATCGGAACTTGCCCGCGTTTGCCACATCTATAGTTATTTGTACATCTTTCCACCCGCTCCGCTGGACGGAGCCGGTGCGGAGGGCTGCGTTGTGAGTCCAGCAGGTTTGCTGTGTTCATCGTGTCCGGTTTCATTGTTTGTCTGGGCAGCCTCAGTGCCGGCGCTGGCGGCCTCGCCGTATCCGAACAGCACCGTCATCACGGGCGTCAATTTCAACTGGTCGACGCACATTCGCCTGGCTTCGGGCAGCGACAACTGGCCGATCACCTGGGCGGACAACGACCATCAGTACAGCTCCTGGGGCGACGGCGGCGGTTTCGGCGGCACGAACACCGACGGCCGCGTGAGCCTGGGTTTTGCCCGCATTGAAGGCCCCAAAAGCGGCTATACCGGCTACAACGTCTGGGGCGGCAAGAACCCCGAGAACCCGGCCACCTTTGACGGCAAGAGCTACGGGATCATCTCCATCGGCGGCGTGCTTTACGCCTGGCGTGGGCCGGGATCCAATACGACCTCGTACGACGAAGCCCGTTTGTACAAGTCCACGGACCATGCAGCGAGTTGGTCGGCCACGAGCGTCGCGTTCGTCAAGGCGGATGACATCGTGATGCCGACGATCCTGAACTTCGGGAAGGACTACGCCGGGGCGCGGGACAACTACGTCTACCATTATTTCATCGAGCTCCAGGGCAATCCCACGAGCCTGAACGTTCACATACCGGGGCGGATCCACCTGTTGCGCGTGGACAAGAGCCAGATCGAGACCAAAAGCGCCTATGAGTTCTTCTCCGGCACGGCTGCCAGCCCTGCCTGGTCCAGCAGTCTGGCTTCCAGCCGGCCGGTGTTCGAGGATCCCGCCGGCGTGGGCTGGAATCTGAGCGTCAGCTACAACGCCGGGTTGCAGCGCTACCTGCTGTGCACCGAGCACACGGCCACATTCCAGGGCCGTCTGGGCCTGTTTGACGCCCCCGAACCTTGGGGGCCCTGGACCACCGTGACCTATGCCGAAGGCACGGGCGTGTTCGGAGCGGGTTCGATTCAGGCCAGCACGTTCTTCTGGAACTTTTCCAACAAGTGGCTGAGCCCGGACGGCCTGAGCTTTGTGCTGGTCTTCTCGGGCATCAACGACAACGATTCCTGGAACACAGTGGAAGGGAGCTTCACCGCCGTTCCGCCGAACCCGCCGGACCCGGCGGTTGAGCCCAGTCCGGCAAACGGAGCCGTCGGGGTTTCCGTCCAGCCGATTCTGGAATGGACGCCGGGAGCGCGGGCGAGCTCCCAGGATGTCTATTTTGGGACGGCCAACCCGCCCGGCACGGCCGAGTTCCGGGGGAACCAGACCGCTGCAACCTATACGCCCGAGGTTCTGACCGTGCACCGGACCTATTACTGGCGGATCGACGAGGTGAACAGCACAGGCACCACGACCGGGACCGTATGGAGTTTCACGACCCGCTACGGGGACTTCAACAGGGATGAGGACGTCGACCAGGAGGATTTCGGTAATTTTCAGAGGTGCTTCTCCGGTTCGGGTGTCCCCGCCGAGGCCGGATGCGAAGAAGCTGATCTGAATGCCGACACGGACGTCGATGAGAACGATTTCGCCGTGTTCTTCTCCTGCCTGAGCGGAGCCGGCAACCCGGTGGGGCCGCGTTGCGGGCAATGAAGCCGACGAAACGTCAGCTCACCCCGGGTCCGTGACAGTTTAGGCGGGGTCTTGTAGGAGCGGTCTCCGACCGCGATTCTGCTCCGGATCGGGCTCAGAGAGCCCTCCTACAAACGATTGGTACGTGTGGGACCGGCATCTTGCCGGTCTGCCTTTCTGAAGGAGCCGACTAAACTGTCGTGGACCCGCCTTGGGATGTCGCCGTCGCTTGCCGTGTCTCCGAGGCCAATGTAAATTCCGGGATGTGTTCGTGATCCTCCGTCCAGGAGACAGCAGATGAAGCATCCTGTCAGATGGCTGGTGATGGCCGGATATGTCCTGGCGACGAGCACCGCTGCTATTGCGGGCGCGGCGGAGGCGATGCCGAACGACTTCCCGCAGTTCATCGTTCCCGGCCACGAACAGGCCATGACCACGCTGCGGAGCCTGTACTGGCTGCACTACCAGCATTACCGGTCGCGCGGCAAACCGATGCCCACGGCGTGGGATGAATGGATGACGGGGTCGACGCTCTGGCCGGCGGTGGGATCAACCGGGAGGATGAGCGAGCTCCGTCGGCACTGGGCCGAGGGGCTTGGCAGCCGGGTCATCGATCCGGAGGGCTACGTGTCCTCGCACCAGCACGCGTCGATCGCCCATCAGCAAGGCTGGCCGTTCCCGTTCTGGCAGCAGGGAGGCCCGGGAACCTGGGGATGGCACTTTTCGCTGCGGGGGGTGCCGCACAACTGGGATGGATCGCCGGCCAAGACACAGGAGGGCTGGTCGCTCGAGGGGGCCAGGGATCTGGGTATCAGCGACCACGCCTGGAACATCGAGCTGACCGCCGCCGGTGCCACCGCGACGACACCTCCGCTGGAGATTCTTCCTGAGCAGTCGCCGTTCATCCAACTCCGCTGGCGAGCCGAAGGTCTTGCAGATGCGCAACCCTTTCTGGAATGGGCGACCGAGGAGCAACCCGGTTTCGACGCCGAGCGACGATTCTACTTTGATTCTCCCGGCCACGATCGGGGCGTGGTATTCACGATGATCCCGGTGTTCAAGACGCCCGCATGGCGGGGCCGGATCGCGCGGCTGCGGATTTGCTTCGACAATCCACGACCCGGAGCCCATGTGGGGATCCAGGCCCTGTTCACCCAGTACGACACGCGTCACAACGTCAACAACTCAAGCTTCGTCCGCGGGTGCTGCCAGTATTTCCACTGGACGCGCGATCTCAACTTCCTCCGAGCCAATCTCCAGCGCATGCGGCTTGCGGTGCGATACATGATGGAAGAGCTCGGGGGCAGGCGGGAGAAGTGCATCATCGCCCCCTTCGTCGGACACGATGGGCGAAGCGGGATCGAACTGCAACCGGACGGCAAGAAGATCATCCATTCGGGCCGGGGCAGCGGCAACAACTACTGGGATATTCTGCCCATGGGTTACAAAGATGCCTACGCGACGATCCAATATTACGACGCGCTCGGCAGCATGGCCCGACTCGAACAGGAGGTGGCCGATCATCCGCAGTGGAACCTGCCGGCCGGGCCGCCGGTTCTGGATGCCGACGATCTCCGTCGGCACGCCGCTGAGGTCAAGGAACACGCGGGGCGGCTCTTCTGGAATACGGACACCGGCCGTTTTGTCGCCGGGATCGATCGCGACGGCAGGGCTCACGACTACGGCTTCACCTTCGTGAACTGCGAGGCCGTTCACTACGACTTCGCCACCGACGCACAGGCCGAGTCGATCGTACGGTGGCTGACGGGCGAGCGGACGGTTGCCGGCGACACCTCGCAAGGGGCGGACATCTACTATTGGCGGTTCGGCCCGCGGTCGACGACGAAGCGAAACATCGACTGGTACGGCTGGTACTGGTACGCGCCGGAATCGCTCCCCTGGGGCGGGCAGGTCCAGGACGGCGGGGCGGTCTTCGGCTTCTCCTATCATGATCTGCAGGCACGGTTGAAGACGCGCGGCCCCGACAACGCCTGGATCCGTTTGCGAGAAGTGGTCAAATGGTTCGACGAGGTCCAGGCCTCCGGCGGCTATCGCGAGTACTACAAGGACGGCACGCGCGGGACGCTGCAGGGTTGCGGGCCGTGCGGTGGGCTGGGTCTGGATTGCGAATTCTACGAGAGCATCCTGGTGCCGCAGATCATGCTGTTGGGCTTCCTTGGTTTCGAACCGCGGGCAGATGGATTCGGCGTCTTCGCCCGGCTGCCGGCCGAATGGCCGCGGCTGACCGTGACAAGGATTCACCTCCACGGGCTTGTGCTCGACGTGACCGCCGACGCCGACACGGTCACTGTGAACGCCAAGGGGCGATCCTGGGGACCCTTGCTCGTGTATCTGCCCGCAGGCCGCTGGCAAGTTGCTTATCTGGCTCCCAGCGGCGACGTGCTCGAACAAACAACCGCCGAGGCCGGCGGGCGGGACAAGGGGATTCCTATTCATCTTGATGGGGACACCACGGTGAGGTTCATCCGCTCATTGCCCGGCGTCTCCGACTCGGCCGCCGATACACGGCCGGATGGCGGTCCTGACCCGGTGTCGCGGCATCCAACCCCATGACCATGCCGTGACAGTTGATCCGGCAGCGTGATTCTCCTCTTTGAACTCAGGGCCTGGCCTCGGCCCGCTGGTCCCAGCCAAACCTTACCGCAACCGGGCGGGTAACCACATTGCCGGACACAGACACGGCGTCGCCAGCGAGGACGCTGGCCAGGCGAATCTCGTTCTTGCCCCGCACGTTGTTCTCTTGAGGGCCCTTGTGCGCATCGCTACTGGAGATCGAAGCTGTAGATTATGGCGTTGCGCAAACGGATCTCGAACTGCACGGGCTTGTCGAGGAGTGCTGCGAGCTCCTGCTTCCATGCAATTCGATGGTCGACGCGATCTCCACGAATCAAGGTGCAATCGTCCCAGTCCATACCCGCGTAGGGTCGGCTGGAGTCATCCAACACGCGGACGCGCAGTTCTCCGGACGCGGGATTCACGCGGGCATTGATTGTCAGGTGCGAGGCCCGGCATACAGCCTTACGCGTGAGGAGGACTCCCTTGTTCTCATGGGCGGTAAAACCAACGTAGCGATCCCGGAGCATGTGGGCAAACCCGATCTGCCGCTCCGTGAAGCGTTCGGCCTTGTGGCCCCAGCGGTAGCCGCCGTAGTAGATATAGGTGTAGTCACCGACGATCATCTGGTCGTCGGCCCAGACCATCGCGCGGTCCCATGTGCCCGGCTGAGCGTTGCGGTTGAGGAAGGGCTCGGTATCGCGCTTCCAGTGCTCGCCGTCGTGGCTCCAGGCCAGCACAGTGTAGCCGAGGCCTGCGTAACGTCGGGTATCGTGCAACTCGGCCGCGGTCTTGTCCGGCTCGCAGTTGAGGTCGTCGCGAAGCACCTTTACCAGGCTGAGCAGGAGCGAGCCCCGCACGAGCATCGCGCTCATGCCGTAGAACTGCGTCTCGCCCTTCTCGATGGCAGCGCTGGGATCAGGCGTGACAATCGGCCAGGGTTGCTTCCACTGCACAAGATCGTCGCTGACACTTTGATGCGGGATGCGCAGCCCTTTGTACGGTCCTTCGGTCTCGGTGTCGTATCTCGACAGAAACGCGATGTAGCGCTTGCGGATGGGATCCCAGTCGATCCCGGTAATGTCGTGGTTGCTCGCCACCACGACACCGGGGGCGAGCGGTGTCCAGCCCAATCCGTCTGGAGAGACTGCCACCCGCAGGCCGCCCTCCTTCCACCAGGCGTACTTGTACCGTTTGTTTGCATCGGCAAAGCCGGGACCTTCGTCGAGGACGCTCGCGCCAAACTGGATGGGCGGAGTCTCGCACAAACGGTGTGGGCGAATCCAGTGGATGCCATCGTTCGACTCTATGTGTGCAAGTCGGCTCGCGTCTGCGTTGCCGGGGCTTGCGGGCATGTTGTACCACATGCGGAATCTCCGTGTTTGCCGGTCGGGGGTCACCGTGACCCATGGCTGAAAACAGCCGTCCTCGTAACCGGTGACGATGGGGTCGGGCAGGCGTGACGGCTGGTTCACCTGTCGGCTGACTCCTTCGTGCTTCACGATCAGCGTGTCGTCAAGCATGAGATAGGGGCCGGCGACCCAGGGACTCGCATTCTCGTCAATAGCTGCACCAACGAACGGTGTGGACATGAGAAACAGAGATGCGATCGTGCATTGAAACATGGTCAACTCTCCTTTCTTCATGCGAATCGGTTTATCACGACCCCAGTGCATTGGGAGTCAGCGCGGGTTGTGAAGCAGACGAACTGGTCGGTGGCTTCGCGAATACTCCTGGGCCGCGTCGAGGTATGGCGAGTAGAGCCGGACGATGTCGCCCGTCGCGGGATGCCATACGAGGTTGGGTACGGTGGCGTTGGTACCGCCGGCGGAGCCGCACAACTCGTCGCGGTGGCCCTGTGGGTTCGCGTCATCGTCCGTGTTCACTTCTTGCCGCCGGAAGGGCATCTTCACCATTAGTAAGCCATTCCAGGTTGAACCTCTCCAACCTTATCCATTCTCGCCGGTGCTTTTCGCCGCCCTCGTAGAAACACAGGATTGTGCCGTCGCGAGCGACCGCCAGATTCGAATAGGCCGAAGGGCCGGGATGAAGCAGCTTGGACACCGGCCAGCTCTTGCCGTCGTCGTAGCTCATGCGAACGGTCATTCTGACCCGCTCGTTTGGGGTCATATTGGGGTTGCTGAACAGAATCCGGCTTCGATCGTTGTTGAACGGGTCGGTGAAACGCAGGATGCTTGCCTGGCAGCCGGGTTCGGGCAATTGAGGCTCATCATAAGCTTCCGCCCACGTCATGCCGCCGTCTTTGCTGATAGCCACGGCACGGCACCCTTTGTGGCCGTTGCGGATGTTGATGGCCAGTGAACCGTCCGCGAGTTCGACAGCCTGGCACTCGCCCCCGCCCGTTCCAGGAACGCAATGTCCTTTGCGCCAGGTCTTGCCGTGGTCATCGCTGCAGATCACGAAAGAGCCGGTCTTCTTCTCGTCGTAGTTGCCGCGTCCGGGAAACACCAGCCTGCCCTTGTGCTCCTTGTTGTATTGAAGCTGGACGCCCATGCCGGGACCGGCGCCGAAGCCGCCGCCGAAACTCTTGCCGATGTCGATCGGCTTCGACCACGTTGCGCCGTCGTCGGTGCTCTGCAGGAGCATGTTCGTGCCCATCTTGCGGTTCAGGTATTGCGTGCAGCTCAACCATATGGTCCCGTTGGTCCGGTCCACGAGAGGGCAGGGATCCATAATCGCTTCGACTTTGACGTCGGGCTCCGGGAGCCTGAGGTAATGGATGCCGCCCTTGACCAGAGTCTGCATCGGCTGCCAGGTCCGGCCGTCGTCAAGGCTGCGTTTCAGGACGACATCGGTCGGAGACCCGTCGTCGATGGACTGTCTCCGGGCCTCGCAGAAAGCCAGGACGGTTCCTCTGTCAGTCACTACCACGCCGGGAATTCGATAGGTGTGAACGCTGTCCTGGCCGGCGACAAAAACATCGACCACCTCGTGAAACGATTCGGCCTTCCCGGCATCAGCCATGATCAGCGCGAGAACAGCAGCGGTTATGATTTTCAGCATTGCACTTCACCCTGTTCTGTCACTCGTTGGGGACCCGGCGCTTCCCGTCGGCGGAGCCGCTCAACTCAACTCGCAGGCCGTGGGGGTTCGGGCCGGAGCCGTGGTTGCGGACGACAATCCGCAGCGTATTGATGCCGGCAACAAAGTGATCGAAGACGATGAAATCTCGCCAGGACCCGAAGTCGGCGCCCGCCTGGCCGATATTCTTGCCGTTGATTTCAATCTTCTCGACCACGTCGTCCGCTGAGATTCGGCCGACAATGCCGGCAGTCTGGGGATCCACGCCCTCAAGGCGGAATGCCTGCTCGTAGATGTACGTGCCTGGAGCGACCCCGCGAAGATCCCGGCTCGGCACACTCCACTTGGACGCCGCGGAAGGCGCCTTGCCCGCCGGAGTCGGAGGGGTATCCGACTCGGCCGCGTAGGTTTCCGGGCCCTTCCAGCGGTCGTCGGCGCTCTGGGTCAGCCGCCAGTGAGGATCGGCAGTCCCGTCGGCCAGCAGCTTGTGGTTGTCGTCCACGCCGGTGTTGAAGATGCGGATTGCGTGCTCCTTTCGCTCGTGGGCCCTCTTCTTTTTGACATGCGCGCTGCGGCCCTCGGCCATGTAATCCCAGACGCCCTTTTTCCAGGTCTCCACCCGCCGTTTCTCCAGATCCGTGCCGGCCAGCTCAACGGCACGGTTGATCAGGGCGCCCAGCTCATTCATCCGCTCCTCCGTGCCGAGGCGCTCCCAGGAAGCCTCCGGCGTCGTGCCCAGCACGCCCTCCTGCCGGTTGATCTCGGAAATGCGGTAATAGAATCGCTTCATCGGCTCCCCGGCGGTTCCGAAGTATCGCGAGAAGAACTCGTCGACCAGCTCCTTGTAGTCGATGTCAACGTTGAAAGCCGTCTGCATGTACAGGTAGTAATCGAGCTGCTGGGGGATCCCGCAGAGGAAAAATCCCCGAACGCCGTCGCGGTGATAGCGCTTGACCCACTCCGATATGACATCGGGCATGAAGCAGGGAAAACACTTCCATTCCCCCATGATGGCGCGTTCCATGGGATGGTGGAAGTAATTCCAGAGGTGGATCCGCCTTCCCTTGTCCGCGACCCATTGGCTGTAGAACTTCGCGTCGTTGTCGAACGTCCCCTTCTGGTAGCCGTAGCAGATCTGCACGCACGGAGCGACGGCGACGTTGGGCTCGAGCTCGAACGTCGGCGGGTAGGAATAGACATGATAGGCCAGCGCTGCGATGTACTTGTCCGGATGGGTCTTTCGCAGCTCTTTGGCCACGGCGTTTACAAAGGCGAAGTAATAGTCACTGGCGGTTCCGGTGCCGAACTGG
This sequence comes from uncultured Planctomycetales bacterium, assembly GCA_964586235.1. Lineage (GTDB taxonomy): Bacteria > Planctomycetota > Phycisphaerae > UBA1845 > PWPN01 > JAUCQB01. The sequence goes on along the minus strand of CAZPIO010000083.1, from coordinate 11,041 downwards.
TGCCGGATGTCCCGTGCCTTCCCGGGGGCGAGTGCGGCCTGGCATCGGTCGCACTTGCACCAATGGTCGGTGTCCCCCGGCACGATGGCGAAGTAGTCGCCGCAAGCCGGCTGCATGCCCTTGATACCCTTTCCATCGAAGTAGTCGCGGGCATCCTGGACCACCTGCCGGATCAGGTCGGGGTTGGTCAGGCAAAGCTGCCGCCAATGCCCCTCGTTTTCCCAGCCGACGGCGAAGAGATCCGGCCGACTGTGCTCCCACAGCCTGGAGTCGTCGCCGGTTTTCTTCAGGAACCGGTCCTGGAAGCTCGAGAACGAATGGTTGGCCGCCCATTTCTCGCCGCCGAACCGCAGCCGCCGGTAGTAAAGCTGCGCCTGCGCCTCGGTGGGCCGGTTCCACTGGTCATTGATGATCGGCCAGTCGCCGCCATGGCCGTGCCGATGGCTGAGCGAGGGCGAGCGGCGTATCTCGGCGGTCGGTACGGTCAGCGTTTGCATCGAAGGAAGCACCACGCCAAGCGGAGTCGGGCCGTACCAGCGCACTTTGCAGAAGCGCTCGAGGAAGTCATAGGTCGCGTAGCACGTTCCCTGGTCATCCAGGACACCGGGCAGCTCGACAGGCTCCTTCAAGGCACCCTTGCGGCCTGTGGCCGCATCGTAGTCGATCTTCTTGCGCCACCAGCCGAGGGAGCGGAGATGAGTGTCGCAGCCCACCTCGTTGCGGTTCGCCTCGGTGTCCTCCCAATCGCGGCCCATGAGAATGATCGCGTCATTTTGAATTCGGATGAGGTACTCCTGCGGCTGAAAGTCCGTTCCCCGCAGGCCAAGTACTCGAGTCGCCTCGCTTTCGCCCACCAGAATGCGCGGCCCCTCTGTCGCATCGCCGGGATGCCGGATCGGCAGCGTGGCCCCGGTGATCTGCTCGACGTGATGTTGCAGCTCCAGGGCCGCCAGACGCGCCGCGGGGGTCGGCTTCTCCGCGGTCACAATGACGCTCGCAGGTTTTCGGTCCCGCACCAGCGCGACGGCACGCGCCGATCGTCCTTCCAGCAGCAGCACCCGGTCACCCTCGCCCGGTGCCCGAAAGTCGCGCTTCGCTCCGGCCGGCACCGTGCCGGCGTTGCTGGCCGCCCCGGTGCGCGGATTGAGCCACTCGGCGGCCAGCGTCCCCGATGCCGCCGTGAGGTCCACGGTCACCTCGCCGCCCGTGGGGAGATAGACAACGTACGCCGCGGCCGGGTCGGCCAGGCAATAGCCGGTCGAGGCCAGACCGTTGTGCGGGGTCATTGCGGCCAGATTCAGTCGCTCGGCCAGCCGGCGCGTCTGTCCCATCGCCTGCCGTATTTCCTCCCATCGCGCGTCGGTGGAGGGGCCTAATACGGAGGCGTCGTACGGGTCCATGAACAGCGGGTTTTGTCCGCGCGTGAATGCCTTCCATACCCAGGCCGCGTTGCCGCCGATGCCCCAGAGGTGATCGGTGTCGGACAGGATCACCTTGCGACCGTCGGCCGGCGGAGGGTTATTCCGATAGTCAAACCCGCCCTCGGCCTCGGGGTTCGGTGAAATCCAGTCGGCGGGGCTCGCGAGCAGCGCGGCGTTGCGACCTCCCTGGTACTGGAAGGTCATGCCGACAGGATGTTGTTGCGGCTTGCTCTTCTCGCACTGGCGGATGTAACGGATGAAATAGTACTGCCACTCCGTGGAGGGAGAGTGATTCTCGTTGGAGATCTCATAGAGGATGTTGTGGAGGTTGTTGACCGTGTCGATCACCTTGCGAACATACGCCTCCTGAAGCCGGGTGATCGCGGGGTTGGCGAGCGTGTGAATCTCCACGCCCTTGCCGTCGTTGTTGGCGTCGCCGTCGATTCCGTTGACGTTGTTGGCCGGATGGAACGGGTGGCCCTGCCATCCGCGGGGAATGGATTGCACACCCCAGCCCTCGAAGAGCATGATCGAGACGTAGATGCCGCGGGCGCCGGCGGCCGTCACGCGCTCGCGAAGGCGATCGAAATAGGCCTCATCGAACCGTTCAAGGTTAAACTTCGGCTTGCCGTCCAGTGCCGCGCCGGGTCCCGTGCGGGCCCACGGGTGGGGTGCACAGACGAGATGACGTGGAACCTTCTCGCGGTTGGCCTTCGTGTCCCAACTGACCAGTTCCCACCGCCATAAGCGGATGAAATTATGGTTGTGCCGAACCAGGAAGTCCAGGTAGGCACTGAAATCAAAACGTGCGGGTGGATCGGTTTCGCTCATGTCCTGAAGGTTGTTCCAGGTGTGCGAGCCGGTCAGATAGACGGCCTTCAGCGAGCCGTCGGCAAGTCTGGTACCGTCGGTGAAGTAGCGCGGATTGGTCGGGTGGACCCGCAAAGGGCCTTTGACCGGCGGCAAAGCCGGGCCTGCGGCGATGGCCTTCACGTTCCAAACCGACAATACGACGATGGTCGTGAGAAGTAGTGTCCTGGGCTTCATGGCTCGTTGCATCTCCATGGGTTTTGTGGCAATGGTCGTGGTGCTCATGTTGTTTGTCACCGGTCAGGCCCCCGGGCGGCGCCCCGTGATCCGCTTTTCGCTCTTCCGCCGGCCGACTTGCCGACCGCCTCGCGTCCGCGAACGTCGGCTTGTGCCTACTCCAGCCAGAAGGAATAGAGCTTCGCGCTCTTCATCTGAAAGACGAGTCGAACATGGTCATCCTTCGGGAACTTCAGGCGATCCGCATCTTGCCAGGCCAATCGTCCCCGCGTCGTATCGGCGGTGACGGGTTTCGAGTCGTCGAGCGTGAATCCCGCCACCGGTTCTGACCTGGCCGAAAGCACGGCCGCCTTGACCCACCCGCCGGCCCGCACATCGGCGTTGATGAACAGTGAACGGCCCTCGGCGGTCAGCGGCCTGGTGGTCACCTGTCCCGGTTTGTCGCCTGCGTTGAGCGACACGAACCCGTCCCTTCTCAGTCTCGCAAGCCCCAGGCACATGGTGTAGTTTTTCGCCCGATCGCGCTCCGCGGCCCGCGAACCCCGGTAGTAGAACCACAACTCGTCGTTTACCAACAGCGGCCCGTTGTGCGCAGGATCGGAGTAGTCGGGCTCCCATCCCTCGGCGTCACCCAGGGGGATGAACTCCCGCCTGACCGCGGGCCGGAGCCAATGCCGACCGTCGCGACTGTAGGTTAACTCAATGTCGGTCTGCTTCCACCCCGTTCGCTGCATGTGCAGGATTCTGGCCATGCCGATCCACATGCTTTCGTAGACGAAGCCGATGTGGCCGTAAATCTGGGCGTCGGGCTGATCTCGATCGTCCGGGAAGAGAGTCATCCGGGGCCGCGTCCAGTGAATCAGGTCGTCGCTTTCCATCATCGCTCGCGATCGAATCCGATTCTGATCGTCCGGAACGATCCCCAACTGCTTCATGGCCTCCAGCGGCATGTAGATGTTGGTCTTGGCATCGCACACGTAACGCCTCAACAACGGGTCGTACCGCACAATGCTCGTGTCGCCCGCGCTCACCGTGTTGTACAGGCTCGCGTTGCAGGTGCTGGTGATCACCGGGTACTCAAGTTCCCGAGTCCAGCGGAGTCCGTCGGAAGAGCGATACAGGTAGTAGCCGGTTTCGGGGGCGGACGGGGGATGGTGCCAGACGATCGCGCGGAATCCATCTTGCGGGGGCGGGGCGTGTGCGCCGGCGATCAGGCCGATCGTGAAACCGCCCTCGATCACGATGTTATTCTGCCTGGAGCCCGAATACTCGATCAGTCCCAGATCAGGCCTGGTCCAGGTCAACCCGTCCGGGCTCTCGGCGTAGAGCACCCGGCCCTTGGCGGCGTTGTACCACATCCGGAACGGCCCGTTACTTCGGTCCCGCAAGACGATGCCCAACCAGATGTGCGGATGTTCCCAGGGCCGGTCCGCCCGGATCAAGGGGTTCGCCGGGTGTTTGACCGGCTGGTGGAATTCGCGGGTGAGCTGCTGAATGGAGGCGACCAGATGGTCATCAATGAACAGTTGCCGGCTCGCGTCGATTCGCACCGGCCAGTCCGTCACGCTGGCAGGGTACATGAGGTGCTCACTGGTGAGGATTCCGTAGCCGTCAGGAAAGACCTTGCGATCGACATAGTCGTTGAACTTCGGTCTGTCACCCGCCGCGAGGAGAAGGGACCCGGGCAGCAGGGCGGAAACGCCGCAGAGCAAGGTGCCGACCAACGGCGGTAACGTGGCGGGGCGAATGTGCGAGGTTTTTGTCATTGGTTCAGGCCCGTACCAGTATTAGCTGTTCTTTTGTCGTACCACCTGCCTGGTGAACGTGGTCTCGAAAGGCCCAGGAGTGGATCGATCCGCGTCGGGTTGAGAAACACAGCGATCCAGGCAAGAATCGGGATCAGTCTCATCGCGGGCTCCTGCCCGGTGACGGTCACGGCCTCGGACCGGCTCATCATCCGACGATGGTGCCATCCTATTGCGGCCGGCACTCCCTGTCGACCGCTTGCACCGGGAAGCGCCGGTTGCCGCAAGCCAACCGCATCGCGCCTTGCACCCGGCCATTGGGTCAAGAAGGACGCAACGGCACTCAGCAGCCGATTCCAGGGTGAGGCAAGCGCGTGTCTGCACGGCCACTCACCGAAACCAGAACTGCGGGCGGCCAGGCTGACGGGCCATGTAAAGTAGTTTACCATCCGGCCGACGGCGTACCCCCATGTGGTCCTCAGAGAGATCCGTTGTCACCGGGCGCCTTGAGAGACGGCGTCCGTGTCTTCCGGAGCAATGGTGGCGGATTCCTGAACCGCACCATCGGCGATGAGGCCGTCGGACGAGCAAACCTGGGCGCGACAGGGGGCGGATGTACAATGACCAACCGCGACTGGGCAGAACGGCCGGCCGAGGTCATCCTGAGAATGCCGGCGTGGGGCATGGTATCCGACTTGTGCCGGCCTCGGGAAGACACGCAGAGCCGGCCTCGAAGACGTGTGAGACAGCGCCCATGAACACCCCATCCACAACCGCCCGGTTTGCCCCGCTTCGCGACATCCTCGCGTACACCACCGGCGACGGCGTCAACTCGCTGGTGGTCAACAGCATGGGCTTCGCCATGCTCTACTACACGGAGGCCCTGCGACTGGATCACGCGCTGGCGGGCCTGGTGATATCCATCGCGGTATTCTGGAATGCGGTCACTGAGCCGGTGATGGGGCACATCACCGACAACACACGATCGCGATTCGGCCGACGCCACCCCTACATGCTCTTCGGCGGCCTGTTCACGGTGGTCTGCTTCTTCTTCCTGTGGGCCGTGCCGCAATCCTTTCGCGCTCCGCCCGTGCTCGTCTGGTACCTGATTGTCCTGCATCTTCTCCTGCGAACGGGCATCACCGTGTTTTCCGTGCCGCACGGGGCGCTGGGATTCGAGATCTGCACCGATTACACGCAGCGGACGACGCTGCAGGGCATGCGCGTCGTCTTCAACATGCTGATCAACCTTGCGGGGCCGGCGATGGCCTGGGCGATCTTTTTCAAGGACCGCCACGACATCGAAAGCACCAGCATCGCCTCCAACTACGTCCGCATGGGTTGTGCCTTCTCCATCGCCGCGCTGGCATTCGTGTTCCTGGTTGTATTCGCCACGAGGAAGTACGTGGTCGACACCCGCCGGCTTCCCGAGATCGTGGGCAACCGCCCGCGCGAGGTGTGGAGAAACATCCGGGACGTACTCACCGACCGGTGCCCTCGAAGCGTCTTTCTTTTCATGGGCATCGTGTTTGTCGGGATGTCCCTGGTCGCCTCGCTGCAGATGTACGTTTATGTTCACTTCATGGAGTTCTCTTCGGCGGAACGGACGATCGTTCACGGCGCCACGATGGTGGCGGGCGGCCTGGGGGGTGTGTTCTCGCCGCTGCTGGTCAGGAAGGTCGACAAGAAGACCGCCGTCTGCATAGCCGCGATTGTCGCGGCCCTGGCCAGTCTCATGCTGTTGATGCTGCTCGTTCCCACGTGGATACCGCCCGGTACCGTCTATGACCTTCCGGCCGGGCTCCCCGTTCTGGGGGGGCGGGCGATTCCCGTCGCCACGCTTTTTTTTCTGACGCTTCACGCGCTGTATTGGGCGGGCAACGGCGTGCTCACGCCGGTCGCCGGCTCCATGATTGCCGACGCGTCGGAGGTCTGCAGATACCGGACCGGCGTGCTCAAGGACGGAAGTTACAGCGCGATGTCGAGCTGCATCACGAAGCTGTCCATGTCCGTCGGCCTGGTGCTCGCCGGATGCTGCCTGAATTGGGTTGGCTTGGTCATCGGGCGAGAGACGCAGACGCCGCAAGCCGTGTGGAATCTGGCCATCGTGACCTTTGTGGGGGGAGCGGCAGCCGCGTTAATCGCGATGATGGCCCTGCTCAGATACCCGGTGACGCGGGACTACATGCGCGGGATACAGGAAGCGTTGGCTGACCGGTCGCACCCTCAAGCAGGGCCCGGTTCTCAACCGCCTGTCGGCTCAAGCCCCGCCGAATGACGCGCGGGCAGCGCGGCCACGCTCGCATGCCTGGGGACAGGCACGCCGGAATCCGCTCAGATTGCGGTCAACGCGCGGCCGTGCGGCCGAACGGTCTTGAGCCGCGCCACCCGTCGCACACGACTCAGGGGCTGCAATCGGGCGTCAACGCCTGACTCCAGGCGACCCCCGGACCGGTCGCACATGCCTCGAACTCATCGTAGTCAAGCTCGTCCACGTCGTCGTCCTTCGGATCAGAACGGTCGAAGCAGAAGCAGTTGACCCGGTCAAACGTTCCCGGCGACGGGTCGTTGCCGGTCAGGCACGCCTGAATGACCGCGAAGTCGGCCTGATCCACATCCCCATCGCCGTCAGCGTCGGCGAACGGCGTGTTGCATCGCGTCGCGACAGCCGCGATCACCGCCGGGTCGATACCCGAGGCGCCACCAAGACCATCGTTACCGGGGATCTGTACGCCGCGGATGCCGCTGACTCCCAGCACGTCGAGGTCAAGTCCGACGCCGCCGCGGTTGCCGCCGGCGTCCTGGTAGTCGGCTGAATAAACCTGGACCGTGGCGGCCACCTGGACCGGTCCGCCGGGTCCACTGGTCAGAAGCTGGAACTGGAAGTTGTCGGGAGTGGTCGTCGTCTCAATGACAAACACTTCGGGCGCATCGGTGCCATCAGGGTTGATCACTACGTCCGCGGGGAAGAATGCACGCAGGAATGCACCGGATCCCGGACTGATTATCGTGGTGCTGAGATCCAGGCCCACCAGGTCGGCCTCGCTGTCGCTGAAACCTTCGAACTCAATGAAGAGGTAGTTAGGCGGGGTGCCGCCGTCATTGGTGTCCGGCGGTCCGACCAGATCAGTCGCCAGGAAGGTCGGCGCGCCCCCGGGGAACTCCGTCCGGACCGACGTCAGGATGTCGGCGTCAGAAGTCAGCTCGATGATCTTGCGCAGGGGATTGACACCGCTGACTGCGATGGAAGCCGTGTCATCATCGGTGAGGGTGTCGCTGTCCGTCACGATGAGCTTGGCGAGGAACGTCCCCGCCACGTTGTAGATGTGGCTGGCGGACGGGCCCGTGGCGTCCACGGCGCCGTCGCTGGTGTAGTCCCAAGCGAAGGTCGCAGCACCATCGGGGTCATACGACCCGCACGTCGCGTCGAACGCAACGGGCAACGGCGCCCCGCCGGACGTTGGCTGCGCCCGCATGACCGCAATGGGAGCGATTGTGAAGCCCGGAGGCGGGACGGCAGCCACCAGGCACGGGTCGAGGCCGGTGCCACCGAGCAATTGTACACCGGTGATATTGGAGACGGCCGGCGTGATGGCATCGAGGTCGATTCCGACGCCGCCGATGCCTCCCGAGAAAGAGGTCATCAGTGTGCCGGTGGGACCGTAGTCAGAATTCTGCACCGGTATCGTGGCCGCAATGGCCGTGGCCTCGCCTGGATTGTTGGTCAGCAGATCGATGTTGAAGGTGTCCGGCGTACCGGCGTGTTCGAGCACGAAGATGTCCGGCCGCGCTGTCCCGTCGCCGTTGATGGCAACCGGGAAGTAGAATCGCCCTCCAGCGGCTGAGCCCGATATCATGCGTCCGAGCTCGATACCCAGCATGGCGCTCTCTGCACCGAGGTCGCACAGCCCGTCGTTCTCCTCACCTGTTCCGCCGGTGCCTTCCGCGACCGTGGGTCCCACGAAGTCGGTTACGGTAAAGCCGTCCGCAGTAATGGAGGTCAGAATCTGGGACCCGGTGAGCGGCCCGCCGGTGGGAAGTATGTCCGTCACGGTCGCGAGTGCAGGCGGCGTGACATGGATGGGCAGTGTGGCGCTGGCGGTCTTGTTCTCATTGTCTGTCACAGTCAGCTTACAGACGTAGTCGCCCGCCGAGCTGTACACATGGCTCACAAGTGCCCCCGAACTGTCATCGATCGTTCCGTTGTTGTCGAAATCCCATTCATATTTCACGATGGTTCCCGCGTCGGTGTCGTAGGAGGCGGAACCGTCAAAACTGACCGTGAGCGGCGGTCGGCCGCTGGTCTTATCCGCCTGGATCACTGCCACCGGCAGACCACCCAGGTCGAGTTCGGCGGGCGAGTAGAAGCCGTTGTAGACCCGGACATTGTCAACCCACTCGCCGGTCTTCAGGGCGCCCACGGTGAACGGGTTATCGAAAGGATAGCGGCTGCCGACTGACATGCCGCGCGCCGTGGTGCCGCCCGACGTTGGAAAATCCCACGTGTAACCCACAGGCAGGTTGGTCGCTGAGAAAATCGGTGTCGCATTGCTGTAGACGCCGCCGCCAATGTCGTCAATGTAGACGTCGAAAACGCCGTTTGCCTGTCGCACGGTCAGCCGGTAGATCGCGCTGTCAGCCAGAGGAACGTTGGGAGCGGCTTCCGCCCCGGTATTCCCGTCGAAGGTGTACTTGTACTGCGCGCCGCTTGAGCCGCCAAAAAGGAGTCTCATCTTGCCGTTATTGATGGACAGTAGGAAGTACCAGTCGGGGCCTCGCTTGCCCAGTGACCAGAGTCCCGAATTCCCGGTATGGGTGCTCCAAGCGGGCCCCTGAAAGTACAGGTCCACCGTGATGCCCTGACCATTGTTCCAGGTCCCAAAGAGCGTCTGAACGGCACTGTTGTTCCAGAGCGCCCACGAGGTGCCTTGACTCTGGAAGGCATTGCCGATCGCGCCCGGAACGAAGCTGGGCGGGGTGCTCTGAAGGGCCCCGCCCGTATCTGTAATCGATACCGCATCGTCCAGCGTTGTATGGAATTGGGGCACCTGTCCCATGCCAACACCGGCGGCGAGCAAAACCGTCATGCTGATCATCACAATTGCGGCTCTCATCTTATTCTCCTTTCCTGTTGCCGGGCTGCTTGGCGCCCGGCTCATGGTCATTGTAGAGCACAGTCCGGATTTGCCGGAACATCCGGGCCGCTCAGGCAGGCCTGACACATCGTGAAATCCGTCCCATCTACATCTTCGTCACCGTCCAGAATCGCGTCCAGGCAGTTGGGATCAGTCTGTTCCGTTCCTGAACCTGAGTAGCACGCCTGGAGGTGGCCGAAGTCTTTCTGGTCCACGTCCCCATCGCCGTCGAAGTCGCCCGGAAAGGTCACGACGGAAATCGTCGCCGTCGCCGTGCCGGTGTGGCCGTCGTTGTCCGTTACCGTCAACTTGACCACTGCGGTCTGCTTGCCCATGTACACGTGTTCGGCGGTTGGCCCGGTGGCATCGGTTGTGCCGTCGTTCTCGAAATCCCAGGCATAGCCGACGATCGTCCCTCCGTCGGTATCGTAGGAAGCCGAACCGTCGAAACTCACCGGCAGCGGCGACCTCCCGCTCGTGGGGTCTGCGTTGATCACCGCCATCGGCGCGTGGGGGACTTCCACGACATGAAGGACCCAGTCGCCGGAATCGGGCTTGGTGAAGGACTGCGTCCCTCCGCCCGGCCGCTCGAAGGTCGCACCGAACTGGCCGGTGCGGGGGTTGTAGAATCGGCAGTTGAAAGCCCCGGTGCCCGCGCTCATGTTGAGGGTGAAGGTCGAGCCGCTCTGAGCGTACGCGATGTACTCGCGACCTGGATCCGCCAGGCACACGCCGGTCGAGGACAGTGCCCCGTTGGGAGCCATCGTCCAGAACTCAACGCCGGATGCGTTGAAGAAGCGGGCGCAGTGACCCTCGCGGTCGAGCACGATGTCACGGTCCGCCGCCTCGGCGGCTATGGTCGTATTAGGATCGAAGCCGAAGGATGTGTCGTTCTGGACCACGAAGCCGGAGCCGGCCAGAGCCGTTCCCCACATCAGCCTCATGATGGCATCGTGCAGGCTGGAGTCTCCCTGGTACTCAGGCACCGGCTCGCTGAAGAAAAACGGCTTGGCCGGGCTGCCCGCGAACGCGGGGGCATAGTAGTTGAATCCGTCGGCGGCACTGGTGGTGGAAGTCCAGTTGGGTTTGTGCCAGGAGATGACATCGCAGTTGAGCTCGGCTCGGAAATCCGCGCCCCCGACATGATCGTCGTTGACCATGGTGACGCGAGGGGTTCGGGCCTTGAAGAAGCTGAGGAAATGGGTCTGGAAAGCCCGCAGGTTGGTTTGATTGTACCACTCGCCCTCGTTGAACATCTCGTAGATGACATTGGGCTGGTCGGCGGTGGCTTGGATGATCCGATCGCAGAACCGCTCGAGGAAGTACTGATGCTTCTGCTGGCGCGTCCACCCGGAGTTGTAGTTCGTGGGCATTTCGGCGTTGTAGTCATACAACTCCACGTATTGGGAATTAGCGGTCAGGGGGCCGCCGAGAGCCGAATTGAACGGATGACCGGCAAAACGTGACTTGGTCCAGCCGTCGTGGATGGTAATCAAAACGACGATGTCCTGGTCGTTGGCCAGTTGAACCAGCGTCTGCAGCCGGTCGAAATAGGTCGTGTTGAGCTGGGTGAGATCGAACAGGCTCCCGTTTTTGCCCCATGGCCAGATTTCGGGGGCGTCATAGCCGATCCGGTTGTCGCCGATCTGGTCGGTGATGCCGATGTAGGTCCACAGCATCAGGACGTTGATAC
>CAZPIO010000082.1:0-33701 GCA_964586235.1 uncultured Planctomycetales bacterium | reverse complement strand
AATCGCGCATCGCCGGAGCGGTAATACTCCTCGAAGATGGCGGGGCAATGATTGAGCCGGTTCATGCCGAAGACCGCTCCCGTGGGCATGGATGCGACGTTCCCGTAGTCATCGCCGGGCAGCAGGCACGAGGCGATCGCGTCGCGGTGGTACCGGCTGACCGAGGTCAGGAGCGGCCAAGGGGTCAAATCGGTCGCAACGCCGCTGCCATACAGCGCCGCGAATGATTCGGCGGGGATCTCCACGCTGTGTGCCGGTTCCAGCAGTACATTCAGGGGGGCGGCAGATTTCGGCCGCAGGACAAACGTCGCCGTTCGCCACGCGGTCAACTGATGCGGGACCAGATCCGCCCCGTGGCATCGCAGATAAGCGGCCACCGATCTGTCCGTCGAGTTCTGCACCGACAATTCTCCGCGTTTGTGCAGGTGGGCGTCGGGGAAGTCGAGGCCGTAGTCCGACATTTCGAGAGAGGCGGGTTGGCCTCCGCTGAAGTCGTGGACAACGACCACATCCTCAACCGGCTTGCGGCCCGCGTCCAGCACCAGTGAATCAAGGCGCGGCCCGGAGATGCGCCAGCCGATGTCAGGGGCCCTTGGACGGCCGTCCGAAGTCTGTTGCATGCGTTGCAGATGGCCCCGGATCGCCACCGTGCCGAGCGCATCGGCCCGCAGTTCGAGAATCCTTGGCCAGTTGGCATCCGGCACCAGCAGTCTTGCCCAGAGGTAGCTCGCGCCCTGCTCGATGACCTCGACGACAACAGGTGACGCATCGGTGCGAGCCGGAGTGATGAGTTCGGCCCGCATCAACTGTCGGCCCCGACGGGTCACCTCGACCAAACCCGCCTTCAGGCTAATATCCAGATCTCCCAGTCGGCCCTGAAAACGGTCAACCGCACGCGCCGGCTGCGATGCCGCTCCTGAAGGCTTGGGCAACACCGGACTCAGCCCAACCTCGAAACGCCGGCTCCTGCCATCCGCAAAGTTGTAGACAAAGGTGATCATCGCCCGCCGGACCGATCGCGGCAGGCCCGGATGCCAGGTCAGCGGCCGGACATCGGCGACGACATCCTGCCCGCCGCTTCGAACCAGCAGACTCGCCTCAGCGGGGAACACGCCGGGTGAGAACGGCAGCGATACACGCACAAGCTGCCGCCCTGCTGCGGCCGGGGTAACCGCGAAAGACGGAAGAGGCTCACTGCTGGGCCGACAGAGCCCATTCGTGCTCACCTCCGGGGGCTGGAATGCAAAACGCTCGGCCCAGCCGGCGGGCGACGATTCCGCCCGGAGATCCCGCGTCGACAAGACGTAACTTGCGCAGGCAAGTGCTGCCAGCACCGTCGCATGGCGCAACAGTCCGCGGTTGCACATGAGATGCATCTCCTGACCCCCGCTATTCGGCGCCGCTCGTACCGCTCAATCTGATCGAGGCAAAACGGTATGGCTCCTTGTGGCCGATGATTCCGTCGCCGAACCGGTGTACGCTGCGCTGTTCCCTATTCCAGTCACAGGCCGCGATGGCCGTGCCGATCAGTTGCCCGGCGGCGGGGTTGGTGACGCCCAGTTCACTCCAGGGCAACGCCGCTTCGTAATACGTCTTATCGCCGACTCGTTTGACGGCCGCTTGCGCCTCGATGACCTGACCAACGTAACTGTCCGGAGGGCAGATGAACCGCCAGAACAGCGGCCCATCCTGGGTGAGCGCAAGGGCGTACTCGCTGTCGTTGACGTCGTACTGGCTGCCGCGGATCGCGTCGCGCGGGGGGTCGAAGGCCACCTGGATGCAATCGCCCTTCCAGATATCGCGATCCCTGAAAGACTGCTTGTGCTGCGGGTCGCGCACGATGCATGCAAGATAGAGGTGCGTGCTCGTCCAGGCGTATTCGGCTCTCAACGCCCCATCCCCGATAGACCACCGCGCCGGCCAGTCGCTGAACTCTGCGTCCACCTTCGGGGCTGACGCCATGTATCCCGCGACCGCCGGAAGCGTGACCGGGAAATGCGTCTGAGGGCCGTATCCGAACGAAGCCACTGCTTCGTAGGCGTTCGGGGCCGGAGCTTCGTGACACGAAGGGTCGATTGTGAAATCCATCCGTACTTTTGTCGCGAGAGCGGTCCATACTACAAGGCTCTCAGCCCGCCCATGTCCGCCCGCACTGAAATGCACATCGAGGTTGCGCGTCCGCCCTAGCTTGAGCCCCGGTGTATCCACTACCAGGGGGCGAGCCGCGGGGCGACTGGTTCGCTGCGAATCACAGAAAAGCGGATTCGGATCGCAACAGGTCAGGGTCAGCGTGACGCGGCCGTCCGCACCGACATCCACGGGATGCGCCGGGGGGACCACTGCCGGCAAGGGCATCTCCGCTCGCCGGGATTCGCGGCAGGTCTTGAGGACGACGTTGTGCAAGGCCTCGAAAGCGGGCCTCCGTCGCCCGGACAGATCCATGATTCCGAACCGATGCGTGCCGACCGGATCGATGCCCGTCTGGCTGGTGTTCCAGTCGTTGAGTGTGAACCAGAACGCATGGGTGATGTACGGCAGCGACTGGATCACCGGCGCCGTGGCGGTGATGATCTCGGCCTGCCGGGTGGCGGACGGCGGCCAGCACTCGTTCTTCTTGTCGTACTCCCCGCCGAGGGCCCATCCGAACTCGCTGAGCCAGACCGGTTTGCTCCAGTCGTCGTATGCGTTCATCACCTGCCGGCATTGCCTGACCCACTCGACGTTGATCCCGTCCTTGCCATATGGGTGCAGGCTGATGGCGTCGCAGCAGTCGCGGCATCCGGCGGCATATATGGCCTCCATGAACCGCGTGTCGTGGACACACAGCGAGCCGGCCGCGACCACCGCGTCGGGATTGCCTCGTTTGACGGCCGCGTGCATGCGTTTGAGCCAGAAGGTGTATTCCTTGGCGTCACCGCCGTAACGAACGTCGACTGCCTTGCCGGTGCGGTCATGGTAAACGGTTGGGCCAGCCATGCCGTCCGGCTCGTTCCAGAACTCGAACAGCCGGGCCATGCCTCGGTATCGCCTGGCCGCGGTTTCGCAGAAGCGCTCAAAGTCCGGCAGGCAGTCGCGTCGCGGCCAGACGACCGTGTGGAGGTTCTGCTCGCCGCGATCGATGAACAACTGCTCGTCGGCCGGCGTCCCCCGCATCGCCCATGTCGGGGCGCAGTAGAGCATCAGCATCGGCTCGATGCTCTGCTGGTGCAGGAAGCCGATGAGCCGGTCGAGTTCCGACCAGTCATAGGTGCCACGTTGCGGCTCGGCGGCTGCCCACTTGAACTCGATCCGCGTGAGATCGAGCTGCAGGTCGTGGAATGCGTCGGCAAACCGTTGGCCCTGGCCCGCCAGGTCGCCGTTGAGATCGTTGCCGTTGGGCCCGAACACCGCTTTCACCCCGTGGCGAAGCGGTGGAAACACCGGGTAATCCGGCCCCGGCCGGCGGGCCGCGGGAGCCTGGCAACCAGCCAATATCGCCAGCCCGCAGGCAACCACAACAGCGTGAAGGCGGGCCCCATCGCGGTGCACACAACTGTGACGCTGCCGGGGATTCATCGGGCTCTCCTGTGCAATGCTGCCAACGGACAGACTTGCCGCATTGTACAGGCAGCCTCGATACCGGCATACGCGCGCCAGCGGACGCGACAACCCCCGGGGGTATCCCCAAAAGGGTGGCAGGTGGCATGCCGCCGCCAAATCCCGCGCACTGCGCGCAGAGCAGCGGCCCACCGATCGGTTCTCATCGATGAGACAAACGGCAGGCTCGCGGTGCGGCTCGATCCGGGAGCTGAAAGCTGATAGCTGACAGCTTCTTACGCCACCTGAGTCTGCCGCTGAGCGGCGCAGATGGCGTCGATGGCCGGGAGGACGTACTGGCCCGCGACGACGTCCCAGCTCATCTGACTGGCCAGCTCGTAGCCGGTGCGAAGCATCTCTTCGGTCTGCGCGTCGCTGCGAGGCAGCGTCTCGATGACATAGCGGGCGATCTGGTCGGCCAGTTTTTCCTCGTGCCGGGTGCGCTGCTCGCGGTCAAGAGCGAGCAGGTTCTTCTCATCCCAACGGCCGATACCCAGATCGCAGTAATCGGCGACGAACACGTTGGGCACGCTCGCTGCGCCGGTGACCTTCTCCAGGAAGCCGACGCACCCGCACACGCGCGACGGCACACAGATGGCCCCGAAGGTCAGCGGCTCGAACTGGGCGATGCCGAAAGGCTCGTAGACGCTCATGCCGAACTCGACGTCCGAGGCTTGGCGAATGTCCATGAAGCTCATGTCCTCGGGCATGCGAGTGCCGCAGAGAGCCTGCTCCCAGCCGAACTGGTTGACGTAAATGGCCTTGATCTGCCTGCTTCGGACGTTAAAGACCTGCACGCCCTGGTAGTACACGGCCTCGCCATAGGCAAGATCGGAGCCGCACTCGCGGTGGGCGAGCGGCCAGTGCCACCAGCGTTCCATCTCGCGGACATCCTCGGGACGGCGGGCCGGAACCTCCGTGGACAACACGAACACCACGGCGGTCTCGCCGGTGCGGCGGAACTCCCGCTCCAGGCGCTCGAGGACGGCCAGGTCGCGCCAGAAACCCTTGCTGACCGTCATCCGGGCCACGTGAGTGAAAATGTGGTCCGGCCGGTCGCCGAGAAGGGTCTCGGCATAGTCGCGCATTCGCTCCTTGGAGGCCTGCTTCTCGGCAACACTGATGCGTTGAGCCGGGATGCCGTTGTAGACGGTGTTGATCGTTGCCTGACTGAACTCGGGACTGATGAAGCGCAGTTCCTTGGTCACGTAATCGCCGACCGACAGGATGCAGTCGCAGAAACGGCTGGTTTTGACCAGGGCATGACGATAGTAGAAATCCTGCGAGCCGAAGGCCTGGTCAAGGTAGCGGCCGTGGCTCATGGCCTCGGCGAGCACGTTGTAGAAGGCGACGTCGTGTCCCGGGTGCTCCTCGACGAGCTTTCGCATGGCGGCAACTTCGTGGGCATAGAAGACAGTGCGGAAAGCACCGCTGGGATCGAGATTGGCGGCCAAGGCCGTCGGCAGGCCCATGAATTCGTGAGCCAGGATGACACACTCATCATCGCTGTCGGCGGCCCCCAGGGCCTTAAGCACGGCGATGGCAGGCTCGGCTAGCTTCACATACAGGTCGTAATCCCAGCAGCTTTCATAGCGGGATGAGTCTATCCCGTACGCTTCCCACAGCCGGCCCTTGAAGCTGTTGGCCCGCTGCACGTTGATGCGGGATACGTCGATCAGGACGACCTCGACGGCCACACGGGCCCCGTTGTGCGGCTCGTACAGCCGGCGATAGCCGTAGATGATCTCGACGTGGAAATCGCGGCGGACCTGGTCGAGTGCCCGGCCGACCGGGTGCTGCGTGACGCCGTCGATGCTGCTGTAGAGAACCTCTCCCGAGGGGCCCAGGCGGCCGTCGGCGCCCGCTTCCGTCGCAAAGGTGGCTCCGATCAGGATGGTCCGCTGCTCGCGGCTGCGATATGCATCACAAGTCAGGAGTCCCTGAAGAACCGCCCCAATCCCGCCAACTTTGACCACCGCCTCGTGAGTTACATGAGCTAGAGTACGCATGTGCTCCCTTCTCTCAGCACGGACCGGGCCGTGCCGCCTGTTATCAACAAGGGCACACCGGGGCTGCTGCCAATAGCGGCCTATCCCGGGATCCGTACGCGGAAAACCGTCTCCCCAAGTATCATACGGTCCCTACAGGTGACAAAGACCGATATAATCAGCCTCCGCCGTGTTAAATCGCTGGCGCCCCGCTGGGGGCATCCCCTATCCAATCGGCAGGATCGCAAGCCAATCAACGCTTTTCCTGGCGGGGAATCGAAACAAAATGGCCTGCCTCGACGCTCCAGCCGTTCATGGGCCCTTCACCCGAGGAGCCGTCTGGCCTCCTGCAATATCGCTGTGAAATCCAGTCTCGCTGAACAGGCGCGCGAGGCACTTTCGAGATCCGCCATGTGCCACTCTCTCTTCGCCGGCGCCAACTGAGCGTAGAGCTGCCGGGCCAACTCGCGGTTCCCATCTTCCAGGTAGTATGCCAGGTATCGAGCGATGGAGCAGAAATCCGTCTTTGAGCCGGCGGCCCGTCTGCACGAGCCGTCACATCCGGGGCACGTTCCGCGAGCCAGCTTTCGCATTCCGGCCTCGAGCAGCCGCCACTGCTCCTCGGTGAACGGTTTCACGAACCCTCTCGCGTTTCGGGTGTTTTCGTCGATCATCGACCGCGTCAACATCGCCGAGCAGACGGCGGCAAAGCGATCATCGCTCCACATCCCGCAGTGGATCGCCCCGAAGGCGCTCAGGCCCAGCGGCTCGAATCCGGACATGGTTTCCGTCCGAGCCTCCCCTTCCTTGAGGCCTCTCCGTTCGGCGGCCTTCCGCCCGAGCCCCCGGGTTGTCTTCATCGCAATCAGCCCGACACCGGCCTTTGAGCAGGCATCGATCGCCCGGTTCAAGTCGGCATTGGTCCTCAGCAGAAGAGGATCGCACGCCACCATGACGGCATCGACCCAGCCGCTCCTCGCCGCCGCGTTCAGGCAGGCGATCCTGGCCGGCAGCTCGGCGTGCGTGCTGAAGCCCATGAACCGGAGCTTCTTCTCCCGGATCAGCCGATCCTTCAGGCGTCGCCAACTCGCGTCCGCGTCCAGGGCAACGGAAGGATCCTCCAGGCCGTGGATAAAGACCATGTCGATGGTGTCCATCTGAAGATCCTGGCCTGCCCGCACGACCTTCTGGTAGAACAACTCAGGCGAGGTCAGGCCGTCGTTGGTGATGACGAAGACGTCGGAACGGTGCTTGGAGTCTCGCAGCCACTGGCCCAGGATCCGCTCCTGCCCCCCTTCTGCGTATCCGTAAGCGTTCGCGAAGAGGCGCACGCCGTTGCGATAGGCATGTTCGAGCAGGCGGGCGTGATAGCTGGGATATCCGGCGCCCATGGCCAGACGTGTGACCTTAACGCCCGTCTTGCCCAGCGTGCGTTCAGGAAGAGGCGGGCGTTCATCGGCTGGCCTGGTGGATTGGGTGGACGGCCGGTCCGCCGCCTGGGCCGACCTGCCCGCGACAACTGCGGCGCAGGACAGCAAGATGCCGCGCCGCGTGATGCCTTCCCGCGAGCATTCGCCACGATCCGTGTGTCTGTCACCGTCCCTGGCCATATGGTGTCCGCGTGCGTTACTTAACCAGCCGGAAGGAGCGGTTTCTGGTTTCGTCAGGCTGACTGTCGGAGCGGGTCTCCCCCTCGGCCGTCACATACACCGCCCGACGATCGCCCACCACAGGGCAATGGTATTCGCAGAGGCCGCAGCCGATACACAGGCTGGTGTCGATCTTGGGCAACTTGAGTTCAACAAGAATCGCCGCGACGTCGCCTCGCTCCGGAGGCTTGGCAAACTGCGATCCGCCGGCGAGCCGCCCGTCGGCCGGGTCGAGTTCGCCGATCATCAGGGTGTCCACGTCGTTGGCAATGATGCGGTGCGTCTCGCTGGTGCCATCGCGGTGGAGGATTCGCAGGTAGTATGCGGCCGTCGGGTCGCCCCGGTACGCGTTTGGCGTCAGGAGGCAGCGATCGCCCACGCTCTGACCTTCCATGGGGTACTCAGACAGAGTTACGGTCACGGGTGTCGCGGAAACGACCATTTTCTTGCCGCCGCGGATGAGGAGCAGTTGCTGTTCCGTGTAAATGGCTTTCGGAGACGTCGGGCACACCTCTTCGCAGACTACGCAGGGAGTATTCTTGGACCACGGCAAGCAACGGCCAAGGTCGTAGTGGGCGGTCCCGAGCCGGATCGGGCCGGCCTTCGAGGATGCGCCCAGCCCCAGCTTCTGCTCGACAGTCAACCGCTGAATCGCCCCCGTGGGACATACCTGCCCGCAGGCGGTGCACTGAAGTTGACAGAAACCCATCCGAAAGCTCATGACCGGCGTCCACACTCCCTCGAGTCCGGTCTCCAGCATTGCCGGCTGAAGCACATTGGTCGGGCACACACGGATGCATTGGCCACATTTGACGCATCGTTCGAGGAATTCCTGCTCCTCGACCGAGCCCGGCGGCCGAACGGCCTTGGAGGCGAAATCCCGAGTGGTTTTGCCGGCGAGTTTGGTGAAGGGATAGAAAACCACGCCCGCGAAAACCGCCAGGATCGCGCGCCGGCGTGAGGCCTCGGGCCAGGCGACCTCACCGGTGGTCGGCGGCAGCATTGTGAAGCGCAAGGCGCCTTCGGGACAGGAATCGATGCAGTTGAAGCAGACGAAACACTCGCTCTTGCGAAGCCGGCCGTGCGGATCGCATGCCCCTTCGCAGTTCCTGACGCACAAGCCGCAGTTTGTGCATTTGTCCGGATCGCGGTCGATCCGCCAGATAGCGAACCGGCTGAGCAGGCCCAGCGTGGCCCCCAGCGGACACAAAGCCCGGCAGAAAAACCGAGGAATCAGCAGGTTCATCCCGACCAACGCCAGCACGATCGCCCCGATGAGCCAGCCGAGCTGGTGGAGCTTCGGATTGCCGAACACTTCGACGAACACTGGGGGCATGTTCAGGGCCGGCAGGACCGAGACGGTGAGTGAGCGATGGAATAGGCAGATCGGATCGAGCAGGCCGATCTGCAGGCTGCCGAAGGCCGCGGCCGCCAGCATGGCCGCGAGAATGTAGTACTTGGCCTGGTACATCGGCCGGTACTGGTTCGACGCGATGCGGTCTTTCGTGCCGCGGCGGTTGAAGGCCCATCCGACGAAGTGGTGCAGGATGCCGAACGGGCAGATCCAGTTGCAGAAGAACCGCCCCAGCAGCAATGTCGGGATCAGGATGATCAGCGACCAGATCAGGCCCTGGTAGAGGGTGTGCGTCGCCAGGCTCGTGGCGATGGCGATGAGCGGGTCGATTTCGAGGTACTTGCTCACCCAGAACTTGAGCGCGGGGGCCTCGTCGAGATGGGTAAAGGTCGTGACGAATACGAACGTCAGGAAGAGCGCCATGAAGACGACCTGAGCAATCTTTCGGACTGTAGTGATACGCATTGTACTGGCTCTTAGCTTTTAGCTATTAGCTTTTAGCTCTTAGCTTCTAGCCTTTGGCTCTTGGCTCTGGCCGTGGGGAACATCCATCCCACCACGGCTCGGCTGCAGTGTGCCCCATCCCTTGCGAAGCAAGGGGTGGGGTCTCGTTGATGGTGGCTACCATGCTTCTCACAGCTTCGTCTCCGCAATCAGGCCCTGGCGCTGGTAGTCCTTCCAGTGTTTCACGACGATACGGCCGGGGTCCTGGCCGAACTTCTGGTACGCCAGGTCCACGTAAGTCAGGGGCGACCTGGGGTCCTCGGGATCGCGGCCGAGCAGGTTCTGGTAGCACCACGAATCGCAGGCCACCTGGTCCACCGACGCGACGATCGTCGGCCGGCCGGTGATGCCGCCCACGGACACATCATCAAGGCGCCCGCCGGTCGGACCGTTTCGCATCATCACTCTTGTCCCGTCAGCGATGATGAGCGTCGGTTTCATCATGAAGCCGAGGTCGCTGATGATGTCGTGGATCGCCTGGTGGAACTGGTTGCGGCGCCCGCTCAGCAGGCCGTACCAGTTCTTCATAGTCATCGAAGCAGAGCTGAGGTTGTGGTCCTTGATGACCGGCAGGCCGATCACCTTGTCGGCCTGCCTCAGCGGCTTCCAGAAGATCGGCCAGGTCCCCAGGGCCTCGTTACGGCCGGGGTCGGGCTGGCCGGATCTGATCTCGACGGTCCTCTCGTGAGCGGATGAGTAGATCATCAGCGAGGCCCCTTCGGCCTCGGCCGCCGCAGTGATTCCGCTCTTGGCGAAGCAGGCGTTGGGGCTTTCGATGGGGTTGTCGGCCACGATGATCCTGCCGGCCTTGGCCTGCGTGCAAAGCTGAATGACCGCCCGCACGACCATCGGGTTGGTGGTAGCCCCGAGCTGCGGTCCGCGGTCAAAGCCGACGTTGGGTTTGATCAGCACCACGTCGCCCCGGCTGATGAAACGTGAGATACCCAGATCGCGATCAAGTCCGGCAACGGCCGACTCGACCAGGATGCGAATCTCTTCAGGATCGGTGAGACTCTCCGGCCGTCCGTAGGCCACTGAGAGTCTGGCGGCCGAGGCGGGATAGTCCGGCCGTATCTTCGCAAAGTAATCCTTGAGCTTGATCGGCTCGGGGGCCTGCAAGCCCGCATCGCCCTTGGGATCGTGGAGGTACAGAGCCGCACCGGTAGCCAGGCCCGCAGCGACGACGGTCTGACCACCCCGGACCAGCAGGTCGCGGCGCGTCCAGCCTTGCTCGGGGGCCTTGCGAGCTGCCATGGCCTGTTCTCTTGCTCCACTACCCATCGTTCTGCCTCAGCCCTGCTCCTCTGGCTCGCCGGGTGCGGGGCCGGCCGCGGGGTTTGTGCTGCCCGACGCAGCACCCGAGGCACCCTGCCCGCCGGGAAGTCTTGCCTTCAGGATTTCCGCCTGCCTGGCCGCCAAGGCCTGATCTTCACACTCGTTCACACCGCCGAAGAAGCGGCCTTTCGTAAAGGCGACGCAGAAGACGCCCATCGAATCACCCACCATCTGCTGCCCGGCGGCGTCGGAGGTCTTTGAGAGCACCTTGTCGTACTTGGCCGTGGCTTCAACGAACTTGTCAAACAGGGCCCTGGCCCCGGCAGGATCGTCGGTCCGAACGAGGAATACCTGGTATTCCTTTTCACCTGCCTTGTAGCGGACGGTGAAGATCCGTTCGAGGAATTCGTAGCCCAGGCCGCTCGTGGCCTCATACTTGAGCGTGTTGGGCACGCGGCCCTCGGCCGGGAGGTACTCTTCGACCCAGAAGGGCTCGTCTCCGTCGGGAATGGTGCCCGCGATCGCGATGGCGATTGCCCTGGAAACCTCCAGCGAGTCCGCGTTGGCTTCGGGCGGTCCGAGGACATTCACATAGTACTTGTCCTTGCAGAAGTAGGCGCTGGTTCCCGACACGTAGCCGTCGCGTCCCAGAGGCCAGGCCTCGGCCTTGGGGCTTCGCTCGCCCATGTAGATGCCGAAGGCGTTCACCGGCTCGCCCATGTCGTAGATGTAGACGTCGTGGGCTTGCTGGGTCCTGGTGTTGGTGTACTGGCCGAACCGCAGCTCGACAAAGTTGAAGGCCCGGAACATGCCTTCCTTGCCGTCGATCTTCTCGTAGAGATTGTCGGTGAAACGATCGATCTTTGTGGGCGACAGGATCTGTCCGCCCGTGACCGCAGCGAATTGCGCCACACCGGCCGTCGCCAGAGTCGTGCCCGGTGCAGGCTGCTGCGCGATCGCGGCGGGGGCAGGCATGGTCGTCGATTCCTGATTGAACGGTCCGCCGTAGACGAGCTGATGAGCGGCCAGATAGCCCGCAACTGTCTTGAGCAAGTCGGGGGCGCCAACGCTTGGCTGAGAGGTTCCCACAATGACCTCCCAAGTCACTTCCGTGTAGTACCGTCCGGCCCAGAAGCCGCAGACTGACGGTGGCTCAGCCATCCATCCGTCACGGCCAAGGGAGAGCTTCGTTGCACCGGTCTGCTTCCGCAGTGCGCACAACCTGGAAGCATTCGCCGGGTCACCCGCATCAACGATTGAAGCCTCTACGGAGCTGGCCTTGGTCTGCATGTACGATGCTCGATAGATCCGGATTCCGCTACACTCTGAGGCCGCCGCAATCAGACTGCCTGGTTCGCCTGCCACAGTTCTGGTTTGGAGCCGGCCCCATCCATCAAGCCATTGGACGGTTGCCTCGGGCTTACTCCCGCCCTGGATGGCATACACGGACGCGCCGGCGTAACTGGGCCCGATTGGCGGGGGCAGATCCGGCAGCAGTCGCTCGCCCACTTGAATCTCCACCGGCGGTGCCGGCGGACTCAGCGAACCGGGTGCGAGGGCGAAGAGACGATCCTCATCCGGTGCGATCAGCTGCTTCAGATCCCGCAGACGCCACGTCCGATCGACCACCCCGGCAAAAAGCCCGCCCGAGACCAGGAACGTCAGCACAACCATCGCTATCAGCGCAAGAATCAGCGCGCTGAGCACCCGCTCAGTCGAACCCGGTCGCCGTTTTTGTTTCCCGCAGGGCTCCGCTGTCGGCATTTCGATTGCTTCCCGGTCGGGCCGGCCCGTTCATACGGCCGGCGGCAACCCCTTATTGTTCTGCACGGACCCCGGGTGTCAAGCACGGGGGTCAAACGACCGCCGGCACCGTAACTGGGGCAGGGGCAACGATTTGACATCATCGCGGCTCACCGATAGACATATCCTGCGGGTCGGGTTTCGACCGCTTCCAGAGAGGCCCTGACGATGTCCGCGACAGACAGTTCTACATCAACAATGGCCCGGCGCAATGACGGGTTGCTGGCGGCTATCGGCCGTCTGGTTACCGGTGGCCTGGCCTCGTTCGGCGAGTTCTGGCTGTTCTCCGCCCACGCCGCCCGCTACTCACTGTTCACCCTGTTGAGGCGCAAAGACATTCGACGTTTTCTGCCGCAGTGTTACGCCATCGGGACGTTGAGCGTGCCGGTGATCCTGGTGACAGGGGCGTTCGTCGGTATGGTCCTGGCCATTCAGGCCATCGAGCAGTTCATGTCCGTCGGGCTGGCCGACCGCATGGGCGTCATCGTCAGCCTGTCGGTGGTGCGTGAACTGGGACCGGTGCTGGCGGGGGTGATGCTGGCCGGGCGCGTCGGGGGCGCCCTGGCGGCGGAACTGGGGACCATGAACGTGACCGAGCAACTGGACGCCCTGCGATCGATGGGCACCGATCCGATTCACATCCTGGTGGCGCCGCGTTTTGTCGCGTGCGTCGTGCTCACCCCCATTCTGACGCTTTACACCGACCTCATGGGCGTGGCGGGCGGATGGTTCATCTGCGTCCCGATTTTCGACATCGCCAACGACGTATACTGGAATTACACGGCTGCGGCGGTGGAGGCCTGGGATGTCCTCTCCGGGCTGAGCAAGAGCGTCTTCTTCGGGGCCTGCATCGGCCTGGTGTCCTGCTACAAGGGGTTCAACTGCAAGCCCGGCGCCGAGGGCGTGGGCAAGGCCTGCACGGAGTCGTTCGTCACCGGCTTCGTCGTGATCCTGATTCTCGACTTCTTCCTGGCCTTCGGCCTCAAGGGCATGTACGAGTCGATCTGGGGATTCAAATCGGTGTTCTGAGAGCGGTGTTTCGGGAGCTGACCGGCGATGCAGCGTGTGACTGACCCGATTGTCGAGTTTCGAGGCGTCCGCAAGCGGTTCGGGCGCCTGGTGGTGCTGGACGGCATCGACCTGAAGCTCGAACGCGGCAAGACCACGGTCGTCATTGGCGAATCCGGCACGGGCAAGAGCGTCCTGCTCAAGCACATGGTCGGCCTGATCCGCCCCGACGCCGGCGAGGTTTGCGTGGCCGGCCAGCGAATCGACAACCTCAAGGAGAGCCAGCTCGTGGAGGTCCGACGGAGGTTCGGCTTCCTGTTCCAGATGAGCGCGCTGTTCGACTCGATGACGGCCGGCCAGAACGTGGCCTTTCCCCTGATGGAGCTGACCCGGTACTCGCCCGAGGAAATCGGCCGCATTGTGTCGCGCAAGCTGGGCCTCGTCGGTCTGGCCGGCATCCAGCCCAAGCGCCCGGCGGAACTGTCCGGCGGGCAGAAGAAGCGCGTCGCCCTGGCCCGGGCCATCGCCCTCGACCCGGAGATCATTCTCTACGACGAGCCGACCACCGGCCTGGATCCGATTCGCGCCGACACCATCAACGACATGATCATCAAGCTCAAGCTCGAGCTCGGCATCACCAGCGTGGTGGTCACGCACGACATGACCAGCGCGTTCCGCGTGGCCGACCGGATCCTGATGCTGTCGGAGGGCAAGTTCATCGCCGACGGCACGGCCGCTGACTTCCGCAATTCCACCGACCCGCGCGTGCGCGGCTTTGTCACCGGCGACGCGGACCTGGTAATCGAACAACCGGCTTCCTCGGAGGCTCCCAAATGACCGACAAGCGACGCAACGCACTCGTAGGCCTTTTCGTGCTCGGCGGACTCGTCTGCATCGGCATCCTGCTGGTCAAGTTCGGCGAATCGCGATTTTTGTTCTTAAGCAAGGGTTACATCATCACCGCCCGCTTCGACACCATCAGCGGCGTGCGGGAGGGGACGGAAGTGCGGCTCGCGGGCGTGCCCGTCGGCCGTGTGCTGGGCGTCGAGCTCAAGAACAGCAACAACCCCACCGAGGGCGTCATCGTCAAGATCGAGATCCGCGGCAAGTACGACATCCCCATCGGCTGGACGGCCTTCGTCGAGACGCCGCTGATGGGCCAGTCGATCATCAACATTCTCCCGCCGACCGGCCACATCCCGGTGGTGCTCCCGCCGCAGCGGATGGCCTCGCTTCCCAAGGACGGAACCGCCCAGCCCCTACACGGCGAACTGGTCAATCCTCTCGAGAACATCATCAGCCCGCAATTTCTGGCGACGGTGGAGAAGACCACGGCCCAGATCGGCACGCTGGCGCAGGCCCTGACACCGGCCGCCAACGCGGTCACGAACCTGCTGGAGCTTCGCCCCATCAGCCAGATCGACGACCCGAACAAGCCGCCGGAACTCACCGCGAATCTTTACACCACCGTCGAACGGCTGCACAACGTGCTCAAGCACTTTGAGACGGTGATGGGGGATCCGGAGAGCCAGGCTAACGTAAAGGTGGCCCTGACCAACATCCGGCAAGCCAGCGAGGACTTCAAGCTGGCGGTGGGCGGACTCAAGGGCTTCTCCAGCCAGTTGCAGGTGGCGGCGACGCAGGCCAGCAACGTGCTGACCAACGTCGACACGACCGTGACCGCGACGCGCGAACAGGTTTTGACGGTGGCCCAGAAGCTCTCCGGAAATCTCGATCAGCTCTCCCGGCTGCTGGACCAGTTGACCGCGGTCGGCCAGAACCTCAACACCGGCAAGGGCGCCGTGCCCATGCTCCTGCAGGATCCCAAGCTCTACGAGGAGCTCATGCTCACGGTGCAGCGGATCGGGGCGGCCGCCGAGGATCTCCGCGTGCTGGTCAAGCAGTGGCAGAAAAGCGGAATCCTGGGCAAGTAAGCAAATGCCCGGTCTCTCCGCGACGGACCCTGTTTCGGATCGGCGGAGAGACAGGAGAGCCCGGAGGACCGGCCCCAGGAAAGAGACCGGATGGTGCGTACTACCATAAGCCGGTATCGGAACCCTGGCTGCGCCCCCGTTCCGAGACTCAGGTGGAGGATCGCGTGACGCCATCACGGACGCCGTCCGCTCTCTCACTTTTTCTTCAGCTGGCGGGTGCGTTCCTGGTCAGCTTTGCCCTGTGTGCCTCCTTGACTCGCATTGGCGGATTCCCTCCCACTATCTGGCCCGGGCTTGTGAGTTGGGGCGGGTATCTCATCGCTGCGGTTGTCATCATCTCAAAACAGGAAAAAGGCGGGCGGCGCGCATCCATAGGCATCCATCTTGTTAGCTCGTTCTCGTTGCTTATTCTCATGTTGGCCGAATTCTTTACCCTCAGCGGCTTTCAACCTCGCCCTGTGTTTCACAATCAATGGGGGTTGCATAAGTTTTGCATCGTGCCGTACTGGCGTCCCGATCATTTGTGGCCCGACAAGTTCTGCCAGTACGTTCGTGCCGACGACCGCGACAATCTGCTGGTCGTGATTCTGACCGGTGCGTCTCCCGGTGTCGATCAGCCGCTGTTTGGCGGCATGACAGAATACACCGTGCGAGTAGGCACCAAAGATGCGTTCAAGGCCATTGCGCTTCCCAGGATCAAGGATTCCCTCGTGGTCGTTCTTCCGGACGGGACGCACCGGCAATTCCCGTTGGTCCCAGGCCGGGCGAAGTCATTCCATCATCTCATCTGGGGAAATGAATACAAACTGAACCTGCTGAGGGAGGCACGAGAGGTGCTCGATAGCGCGAGTCAGATCGACTTTGACGCCTTCATCGCCGTCTACCGTGAACCTCTGCCGACGCGACTCCAGGAACCAGAGGTTGCGAAATGAGGGTGGTCATGCAAACGGAAAAGGCGTGTAACAAAAAGCTCCGTCCCGTTTGAATGCCTCCTCAGCCCTTCTGGCAATGAGTCCGTACCCGACCGGGTAGTCGCGCATTCATTTTGTCACTGGAGAATTCACTGGTGGCGCCTCCCGGCACAACGTATGATATTCCGTCGCTGCTCGGCACGGCCGGCACACGGAGCTTGATTTGAGATGCGAGTCGTTCGCGGCCTCGATTTCGAACCGATGAGCGGAGTGGTCCTGACCATCGGCAACTTCGACGGCGTTCACCGCGGCCACCAGGCCATCCTGGCCGCGGGACAACGACGGGCCGAAGACGCGGGGACCCAACTCGTCGTCATCACCTTTGATCCGCATCCCCTGGCGGTTCTCACCCCCGAACGCCTCCCGGCGATGCTGACGCCGCTGAAGGAGAAGCTTCGCTGGCTGGAAAACGCCGGGGCCGACGTCGTCGTTCTGCTGCCGAGCAGCCACGAGCTTCTTGCGATCACGGCAGAGAACTTTGTCGCCGACATCATTGTCGCCCGATTCAGGCCGCGGGCCATCGTTGAAGGAGCCTCCTTCGGTTTCGGGCGTCATCGCGAGGGCAATGTTGAGACTCTCAAACAGGCGGCCGGGGAATATGGTTTCGAAGTGGAAGTCGTCGAACCGGTTCGAATCGCCCTCGGCGGCCATCC
This sequence comes from uncultured Planctomycetales bacterium, assembly GCA_964586235.1. Classification (GTDB taxonomy): domain Bacteria; phylum Planctomycetota; class Phycisphaerae; order UBA1845; family PWPN01; genus JAUCQB01. Next base: position 16,986 of record CAZPIO010000082.1, on the reverse strand, counting down.
CGACGCGGTGATCTCCAGCTCACTGGTCCGTCAACTTCTCGGCTCGGGTACCGTCGACCAGGCGACGGTTTGCCTTGGCCGCCCGTATGCCCTGCTCGGCCGCGTCGTCCCCGGAGCCGGGCGCGGGGCCAAGATCGGCTTTCCGACGGCCAACATCGACCCCGGCGGCCAGTTGATCCCCGCTGAGGCCGTCTACGCGGGGCGGGCCGAGGTCGACGGGCGGTTCTTCGCGGCAGCGATCAGTATCGGGCGGGCACCGACCTTCGACGGCCACAAGGTCGTCACCGAGGCCTATCTGCTCGATTTCGCCGGGGATCTTTGCGGCAAATCGATCCGCCTTGAGTTCATCGACTGGCTCCGCAACCAAGTCCGCTACGCTACAGTGGAGGACCTCTGCCAGCAGATGGCCAAGGATGTCGCCCTGACGAGGACAATTGCAGCGACACACAAGTGACGGTTTTCTGTCTTCTAGTGAGCCCAGCACTGCCAAGGGCGGGCGGCAAAGGCGGTCGGAGGCCGCCCCAGGGGCCGAAAACCCACTTTTTTTGCATCCGGAGCGGCTCGGGACCTTGCGTGGGCGGGTTGGTCTGATAGACTCCCCACACCCGGGCTGGAGGTCCGGATCGCCGTCCCCCTCCAGCCCGCGGCAGTTGTCGGGGTGCGGAGGGACGGCCGAACAGGATATTACCGGAGACTAACCGTGCTGGAAGACTACGAGAAGCTGAAACGTCTGGTCGAGTCCGCCGCTGACGACGTTGCGAAGGCCCAAGGCGGCAACAAAGCGGCGGGGACGCGCGTCCGCAAAATCATGCAGGATGTGAAATCGGCTGCCCAGGAGCTTCGCAAGAAGGTTCTCGAGACCCGCTCCGCCGGCGAGTAACATCGTGCGGGCGACTCGCCGCGACGACCTCGGCAGCGACCAGGTTCGCTCCGGGGGCGTATTCGACCCTCAGGCCAACCTGCACAAACGCTCAAATTCGTGGCTATCGGGGCGGTTTGTCGCGGTTGGCAGCCACCGGCGAAGGCCAAGTGCCGCTGTGGTTGTGACCCGAAGACGCGACAGGCGGAGCAGCCCGGCTGACCTCATTTTCGTCGATCAGGTTTGTTGAGGAGAATCATGGCTGCGACTCCCTTTCTCGATCTCAGCACAGTTGATCCGACGCATGTACTGGCCGACCGCGATGCCATCTATGCCCGGCTGCCTCACCGCTACGAGTTCATGCAGCTTGATGCGATTCTCAAGATTGACGTGGAGACAGGGCTGGCCGTCGGGCTGCGCCAGGTCCGCACCGACGAGTTCTGGGTCCGAGGTCACATCCCGGGCCAGCCGATCATGCCGGGCATCCTGATGCTGGAGACGGCAGCCCAGATGGCTTCCTACCTCTCTCAGGAGGTTCAACCAACGGCCAAGTTTCTGGCCTTCGGCGGCCTCGAGGACGTGCGGTTCCGCTCGGCGGTGTTTCCGCCGGCCACCATGTATATCGTTGAGAAAATCGTTGAAATCCGCCCGCGGCGGACCGTGTGCGATGCTCAGGGATTCGTGGACGGCAAGCTGGTCTTCGAGGCCCGGATTATCGGGATGCCGCTGAATTCCTATTAAGGGCCGGCCGGGGCTACTCTTCCGTGTCCTCTTCCTCGGCTTCCAAACTTACGTCAACGCGAATACCGCCCGGCCGTGTGTCGTCTTCGACGAAGGTGACGACGACGGTGGTGGTGCCATCGCAGGGGTAGTAGGTTGTACCACCGAGGTTGACCACGGGCCGGCCCTGCCGGATCAGCACCGGGTCGGCGTACGCGACGATCTCATCTTTCGATTCGCAGGCGTTTTCCGCCGGTCCCGTGCTCGTCTCTTGATAGAATGCGATTCCGTAGGCGGGCTGGGTGGTCGCCGTGTTGCACAACGGTCGCAGGGCCTCCGGCTGGGCGGTGTCGGCCAGTTCCGTATCCTCTTCGAGGCGCAGAATGAACTGTTCGCCCCCGACGCTGATAGCCCGGCCACACCCGCCGGGAAAGCCGTCATCAACCAAGGTCCAGGCGATCACGTCGCTCTCGCTGAAGGCGTCCAGGCGTATGCCACCGTCCGTGTCGTCGAACACAAACTGCCTGAACTTGATGGGGAAAGCGAGGTTCGGGTCGGTGTTGTCGTTGAGCGGATCATACGTGCCGAACGTGCAGACGGGCACATACGGCGTCTGGTTTACAAACTTCACCTTGAGGTCTGCCCGTACGCCGGGAAAATCGCCGCCGAGGCTCGAGAAGTCAAACAGTCCCCCCAGTCCGATGACCCCCGCGTCACAACCCAGTGAGCCGCTCATCGCCATCAGCGCCAGCACCAGTCCACCCCGAACCGACCACCGCCACCCAGGTTTTCCATACCGCATCGGTGAGCTCCAGAAGACGTTCCGCCGGCAGGACCACCCGCCACGCCCGGCCGAACGCCCCGTCATCGCGCGTCATTATAACACTGCTCCACGTGGCATGCATCGGCGGCGGCAGCCCAGGTCCTTGAACTGACGGCCTTGCACCACCCTCGCGCCCCGCTGCACACGGTTGACAATGGCCCTGGAAGCCCATACAGGGGCGCGACCCAGGCCGATGCCGGGCTTAACGCGGGAGCTTTCCATGAATTCACGGCAGAGAGTGCTGGCCGTTCTCGACCGCCGGCCCGTCGATCGACTGCCGGTCGACATCTGGCACACGGACGAAGTCCTGGCGATGCTCATGACACATTACCGGGCCACCGACGACCTGGACCTCTACCGCAAGATGGGCATCGACAACCAGCAGGTGCTGCCCCGCGGGACGCCGGATGACGTCCGCGCCGAGACCCGCCGCTGTCTGCAAACGCTCGGCGCCGGCCGCGAGGGCTACATCGTCTGCTCCTGCCACAATATCCAGCCGGGGACTCCAATTGAAAACGTCCTTGCGATGGTGGATACCGCTCTAAACGACCATTGAGCAGCTTCTCACCTAAACGCTCTCCCCTGGGCACTACCAGCCTTGAATACGCTTCCGATGGTCTGAGTCTTCAGATAACCGAAGATCGGACTGGCAGGACCGGCTCAACCTGAGTACGGATTCGCTCCGGTCACATCCATGACGAAGCTGGAGACCTTCTCCTCGGTCGGCATGCTGGTGATCAGGAACACGAGCGAGATGATCGGCGCCAGCCACAGAAGGGTAACACCAGTCACCAGCACAAAGACGAGCCCGGTAAGGCCGAACCCTTCGGCCATCGCAGCGCGGACTGACAAGAGGGAAGCAAGCGATTGCACCACCTGCTCGGTCGCAGCCTCGCCGCCGCCGGACTGCTCATACCGCGACTTCGCTGCTTTGACAAAAGCCGCTCGAACCAGCGGGTACACGGTCAGTTCCGTCACCCCGAGGACTCCGAGAACTCCGCAGAAGATCCAGCCGAGCGAGGGATCATGGGTCATCATTCGACCGACGAACAAAACCACCGCCGCGAACGAGACAACCCCGAAGATCATCGCCCCGATCACGATCCGCAACCGCGACAGACTGAGCCTCACCTGCGACCGACCGGATACCATCTGCTGACTCCTTCGCGAAAAAAAGCGTTCCGAGGACAACGTTGCACAACCATCTGACTCGTTTAATCTTTTGTTGTCAAAAGGCCCTTGTCGCATAGCCCGTGTTCCTGTTAGACTGTATCTTTCGCAGAGCAGCGCCGGGCAGGCTGACAGGCATGTGCTCACCACTGCGAAAGCGAAAACACGCAGGTGATTGGGAAGGGGATATCCACATGAGGCTCAGGGGAACGAAACTCCGTATCGCCTTGGCAGTTGCCGGCGGTAGTGCTCTTCTGGCGGGGCCGACGCTGACGCGGGCGGCCATGTCGGGCAGCAATGCCTACTCCACATCGGCACCGGGCCTCTCTCCTGTCATTCAGGGCAATCTGCGGAAAATCGGCCTGGCCCTGAGCACGTACGCCACAGACAACATGGGCATCTATCCCCCCCGGCTGTCCATGCTCTATCCGACCCTGATCTCCGACCCGGCGGTCTTCTGGAACCCGGGAGACAGCGATCCCTGTCCGATAACCATCGATAACGACGAGCCCAACCAGCCGAACAGCACGCAGATCAGCTTTTTCTACTTCGGAGGAAACGCCGATCACAGCCCGACCTGCGTCGTCGTCCAGGACAACTCTCTGGCGAACAACAGCAGTCTGGGGGTGTACGTCCTCACGGTTGACGGCGTCGTCGAGTTCTTCGAGAGGTCCGACCGCTTCCTGCCGCCCAGCGAAGTCGCAAGGTCGAACTTGCGCCTGATCGGCCAGGCCCTTCACACCTATGCCAATGACAACCTGGACCACTTCCCGGACAAGCTGTCGAAGCTCTACCCGGTGCGGATCACGGATCCGACTGTCTTCTGGAATCCAGGTGATCACTATCCGTGGTCGGTTCCGGCCCCGACGACGATCGACAATGACCTGATCAATCAGGCCAACAGTGCCCAGACCAGCTACCACTACCTGGGCGCCGGCCACACGATGGGCTGTGACCCCGGCGTCATCCTGGTGGCGGACAATGCGCTATTGAACAACGGCGGCACCGGCATGAACATCCTGACCGCCGACGGAGTGGCGGAGTACTATGCGCCTGCGCCTCCATCCTGCCAGTACGCGTTTGAATGCACGAACCTCGCGGCGAGCCGCCTGCGACAGCTCGGCGTTGCCCTTTATGCCTATGCTTCGGACAACTCCGGCAGACTGCCTCCTCGCTTGTCAACGCTCGACCCGCATAAGCTGTTCAGACCGACGCTCTTCTGGCATCCGGGCGATTCGGATCCCTACCCGCTGACCATCGACAACGATGATCTCAACCAGCCCAACAGTGCCCAGATCAGCTTCGAATTCGTGGCCGCGGGGCAGGACCTGGACCTGCTCGGGCCGAACGAGATTCTGCTTCGAGACAACACGCCGGCAAACAACGGCGGCAACGGTATTCTCGTCCTCTACGCCGACAGCCGTGTGTCGTACGTCCCGATTCGTTCCGTGGCCAGCGTTGCCATCACCGGGCCCGCGACGGTGCCCGAAGGGGGTACCGCCGCCTACACCTGCACGGCCACCTACGACGACGCGACAACTCGTGACGTGACGCCAGGAACGATCTGGCAGCTTTCCAGTGGGCCGGGCGGGTTCTCGGGTCCGGGCACCTACGTGGCGTCAACCACGATCTCGGCGGACACGCCGGCGATCATCCATGCGATCTACAAGGATGAAGGCGGGGTCACCCGGGAGGCGGACAAGAGCATTACGGTCATAGCAGACCATCCGGGCGATTTCGACCTCAGCGGCCACGTGGATCAGGATGACGTGACGATCTTTGAAAGCTGCGCCGGTGGCCCGGGCATGCCGTATGCAGACACCTGCTTGCTGCCGTCCGACGGTCTCGGCCGTGTGGCAGCCGATTTCGACACCGACAGCGATATCGATCAAGCCGACTTCGGGGTGTTGCAGCGCTGCCTGACCGGGCCCGATGCCCCGGCCGATCCGGCCTGCGCGGATTGAAGTCCACTCCACCCGTCACTGCAAGGACACCAGCCGCTTTCCAGGCTGTGCGATGCCGCCTAGAATGGCCCCGTGAGGCTCGCGCGATTCCTGGCAGTTGTGATGCTTTGCGTGCCGGTCGCGGGCAGTTCGTGCGGCGTGGACAACCCCCTGCTGCTGCCCGCCGACGAGCGTACCGTGGACGGCGACTCCGCCGACCTGGTGCTCGTCGCCCGGTTCGTGCAGATCACCGACAGCCACATCGTCGACACGACGTCACCGGCCAGGTTCGCCGGGGCCCACGATCTCGTGCCGACCGCGTGGCGGCCGTGGGAAAGCTACTCGACGCAGATCCTCGACGGCATCGTCCGCGCCGCCAACCGAATTCACGCGTCCGGCACACCGGTCGATTTCCTGATCCACACCGGCGATTTCGTTGACAACGCTCAGTCGAACGAGCTTGAATGGTTCGTGGCGGTGATGGATGGCCGCGAACTCACTCCTCTATCCGGCCCTGACGACCGGCCGATCGAGAGCCGCCCCCCGCCGTTGCTGGACCCGTACGCAACCTTTCAGCCTCAAGGGCTTTATCGCACCGGTGCCCACGGCGATCTGCCCTCGATTCCCTGGTACGGCCTGACCGGCAACCATCACCGGTTCGCGACCGGTGTGTTTCCGATCCTTACCTCGCTTTCCGGCCAACGGATGTCGCCGCTGCCCTTGCGCCACCACCTGGGCATCCTGCTGCCGTCCTTCCTCAATCCGACCGGCATTCTGGCCCACGGAAACGTCACGCCCGCCGACCCGGGGCCGCCGCGGCTGTTTGAACCGCCCCGCTTCGTCGTGCCCGTACTCGAACGAAGGTACTTTACCAGTCCGGAGTTCTTGCGAGCCATGTTCGACACGATCACCGGACCGGCCGGCCACGGCTTCCCGGATGCCGAGCGCGGGCCAGGCTGGTACAGCATCGCGGTTGTTCCCGGTTTGCGGCTGATCGCGCTGGATACCTCTGATCAGGTTCGGATCATCCCCACTCTGCCTTATTCCGAGGGCTGCATCTCGCAGGCACAGATGGACTTCCTTCGCAGCGCGTTGGATGCCTCCCTGGAGCGAGGCGAACAGGTCATTGTCGCCACTCATCATCCCAGTCGCTCTCTCGCGATTCTGTACGGGGCGGCACTTGGCCCGGAGAGCTTCCGCGATCTGCTGAACCGCTACCCTAGCATGGTGCTGCACATCGCCGGACACACCCACGTGAACCGGGTGGCCGAGCGTGGCGGCTACGTGGAGATCGAGACGTGCAGCACGATCGATCCGCCGCAGGAGGGACGCGTCATCGAGATCTGGCGGGACGTGACAGACGACTCGCTGGTCATCGGCTACCACATGTTCTCGCACCTCGACGACACCCTGCCACCGCTGGGTGACGACCCCCTGCGCGCTCTGCGGCTGCAGGCCCGCCAGCTAGCCGAGGGCAACAAGACGCGTGCGTATCGGCAGAAACCGTTCGCTGACCCCGAATCTGATCCACGCGGCGCCCCCTCGGATCGTGAAGGACAGATTCGCCTGAAACGCTGAGCAGAGTCGGTGAGACCGCAGGCCGAAGACACGGAGACACCCGCCACGGCGGGTAAACTCCGACGCGGAGACACGGAGACGGGGGATGGGACAGAAGCTCGATACCATCGTAAGGTGGATAGAACAAGAAGATGGAAACTAGCTGAGTCACCGTTGCGATGCTCACGTCGTCTTGACCGTCCATTGAGGGGCCGGTAGCATGGCGTTGCTGCATCACGGCATGCGGAAGGAGGTTCTGTCGTGCCCGATCATCGCCCTCGCTTTCCAGCGCGCATCTTCGTCTGGGTTTTGTTCATTGTCCTGGCGGTGATGCTCTTCATGTTCTTCACCCAGCGCCCCGCCGGGCGGGAGATGTCGGCCGACGAGTTCTGGCACAATATCCGCCGAGGGAAGGTCGTCGGCGACTTGGCGATTTCCGAGAGCGAAATCCGCGGCCAACTCGACGGGTCCGCGCCCGGAGCCAATCGCTTCTACGTCCGCTACGAGTGGAAAGGCGACGGCCAATTCGTCAGCCGGCTGGATGACGCTCTGGCCGACGATCCCGGCCGGTTCACCTATCACTTCGCGAACACCGGCGCGCTGCTGAACATTCTGATCTCGCTGATCCCGTGGCTGTTGGTCTTCGGCTTCATCTGGTTCTTCGTCTTCCGCAAACTCCGCCACGGCGGCTTCGGTGGGACCGCGCTGGACAAGCTGGGCAAGAGTCACTTCCGGCTGCTCAAGGCGGCCGAGAACCCGGCCAACTTCGCCTCGGTCGCGGGCTTGGATGGCGTCAAGCAGCAACTGGCCGACGTCGTGGCGTACCTGCGAGACCCATCGGGCTTTGCGCGGCTGGGCGCGGCCCCGCCCGAGCCGGTGCTGCTGACCGGCCCGACGGGAAGCGGCAAGACCCTGCTGGCCCGCGCCGTCGCCGGGCAGGCGGGCGTACCGCTGCTCTGGGTCTCCGGGGCCGATTTCGTGGAAACATTCGTCGGCGTGGGCGCCAGCCGCGTCCGCGACCTGTTCCGCCAGGCCCGCTCCAACACCCCCTGCGTTCTGTTTCTTGATGATGTCGATGGATTCGGCCAGCGTCGCCGCGACGAGTCTCAGCGTGCCAACGAGGACGAGCGCCAGCAGACGCTGCTGGCGTTGCTGGCCGAACTCGATTCCCTGTCCACCGACCGCGTGGCCCTGGTGGTCATGGCCGCCAGCAATCGCGCAGACCTGCTGGACCCGGCCCTGGTGCGCCCCGGTCGCCTCGGCAGACGCATCCAGATTCCCCTGCCGGATGAGGCCGGGCGCAGCGCCGTCCTGAATGCCTGGATCTCCAGCATCCGCCGCGCGGGCGATGTGGACGTAGCACGTCTGGCCGCCGCCAGCGAAGGCCTCAGCGCCGCCGACCTGCGCTGCGCGGTTAACGATGCCGCCGTCGCCGCCACCCTCGCCGGCGAAACCGCTGTCGCGCACGTCCGTCTGGAGGAAGCATTGACCCGCCGGCGAAGAAGCTGAACGTTTTCACAGTCGTCGAGGAAGGGACAGGTCCGGAAAAAACATCATCGCGTCGCCACCCTCGCTACCGCGAGGATGGGCCGCCCACGCCCACCGTGCCGACGAGGGCGTCGGCACCACTTGAGGGGCTGGCGGAATCGCGAGCCCAGGTTCAGGAAGAACCTGGGCCACCCTTTCTTCTCTTGTGCTGCGGGCTTCGAGCCTGCACCACAAGGCAGCGGACATGGCGACGCCCGCCCGCCTGAGGCGAGGTCTGCGACCGCGGCGGACTCGGCCATGCTACCCGGGCTACAGGCAGCTTCGCGTATACGCTCCCACGCTTGACGCCTCCATTCGCCCGTCGCATGATCAGCCTCCATGACCGCAGACGTTCCTGCCAGTACCCGACCCACATCATCGACTACTTTCATGCAACGGTCACTGGTCAGCGCCCTGATCATCCTGCTTCCAGCGATCATCCTGGCCGGCGCGTGGCGACTGGGCGGGGCATCGGCGCTCGAAGACGACTTGATCTACTACCTGCCGGTGAGGCAGTACATCGGCGAACGAATTGCCGCCGGCGAGTGGCCGCTGTGGAACCCGCTCACCCGCATGGGAGCGAGCATCGCGGCCGATCCTCAGAGCGGGCTGTGGTACCCCCCCACCTGGCTGTTCGGCATCCTGCCACCGCTGGTGGCCTACCCTTTGACGATCATCCTGCACCTCGCACTGGCGGGCGCGGGCATGTACCGGTTCCTGCGGGCCCTCGGCAGGCACTGGCACGCCGCCCTGCTTGGCGCGATCGCCTTTGAGTTCAGCGGCTACCTGGTGGCTCATCGGGCGCACCTGACCATTCTTGAGGCCGCCGCCTGGCTGCCGTGGATCTTCTATGGCTGGCAACGCTTCTCGAACAGCGGGCGGTACGAGTTCTGGGCCCTAGCTGTCGCAGTGTTGGGCGTCCAGATGCTCGTCCAGCACATCCAGGTCACCATCATCAGCGTCGCGCTGCTGACCGGATACGTGCTGATCGTGCTGCGGCCAAAGCGGCCGTCGCTGATCTGGCAGTACCCCGCGGGGCTTGTACTCGGCGTTCTGATCGCCGCAGTCCAGCTCGTGCCGACTTTCCTTCACCTGGCGGCCACGGGCCGATCCGCGCCTTCGTATGCCCTGTTCGTCGAGAACTCCTGGGCACCGACGTCCGCGCTGTTGCTGCTGTTTCCGATGATTTTCGGCACCCGCACGCCCAACGTCTGGGATCAGCCGTGGTGGGGGTTGTCGCACTTCTGCGAGCAATCCGCTTACGGGACGATTCTGATTCTCACGCTGGCGGTGGCCTCGCTCTGGCTGCTGCGTGGATTTGCCCAGCCCGTACACCGGCTCTCATCTCCGCGCGCCAGCGGCCACGAGCTGCGCTGGAAGACCATGCGGCCGTGGAACCGCGAAATCCTGTTCTGGTGGGTGGCGGGCTTCATCGTTCTCGTGCTGGCACTCGGCGAGTACACGCCGCTGGCCAGACTGCTGTTCCACATCCCGCTGTACCGCAGTCTTCGGGTGCCGGCCAGATGGATCCTCGGCTGGTCGATGGCCATGCCGGTACTCGCCTCGGCCGTCGTTTCAGCCATCCTCACCAACAGCCAGGCGGCCGAGCGGGCTGCTGAAGGCGTCCGGTTCGCCGCCCGGCGTCTGCTGCCGGTTGCGATCGTGATCTGCCTGGTGCTGATGCTGCTGGCCCGCTGGCAAGCCGGCCATCTGGAAGCGGCCTTCGCAGGCCGATGGAACGCCGACGTGTTTTTTGAGGGGTTGCGAGAGGCTATTCATCCACGCAATCCGGCCATCTGGTGGCCGATCGCACTGGCGGCCGCCACCGGCTATCTGCTCACGCGATGGGTCAATCGCATGCGCGCCCAGCAGTTCCGCCTGCTCTTCGTGCTCATGCTCATCGACGTGGCGTCGGTGGCCGCTTTTGTAGACGTGGATTTCGACACCTACCGCCGTGATGATCTGCTGAAGAGCCCGCCGCTGGCTGGTGCCATTGCTCAAGCCAGGCCTGTGGACGGCCAGCGCCTGCTGGTCCCACGTTGTTCCGCGGATTACGCACGTCCTCTTGAGGTGCTGTGGCCCCAGAGCAACATACGCCAGGGTATTCCGACCTTGCACGGCTACGGGCCGCTCTGGCCGGTGGCCAACCGACTGCTGCTGCGGTTCATGCCCTGGGGCTCCAGCGAGGAAATGCCGGCCATCCTTCGCAACACCCGTCTGCTGCAATCACTGGGTGTCCGTTTCGTGGCCGCCCGCTCTGAGCAGGAACGAGAACTCATCGAGACGGCCTTCTGGCCGAGCGATCCATCACCGCGACTGGTGCCCATTGCCGGCACGGAGGCCTCACCGCCTGTCCGCGCGGGCGAGGACCTGCTCTGGCCGATCAGTATTCCGACTCCGGGGATCTATGAACTGTCATTCGACGCCCAACCCGTTGCCGGCGCCTCGGCACGCTGGTTCGTGAGGCTCGAAACCGAGAGCATGCAACAGATCGAGAACGCTCGCACGCTCACCCCCGAGGACCTGATCCTCGGGCCCCGGCGCGTGCGATTCCAATTCCGCTGCGATCAGGCCGCCGGCCCGGTTCGCGTCCGGGTGAAAGCTGAACGAGGCTGGCCGCTGTCGGTGGCTCATGCGAGCTTCGGCAGGATCGCCTCGCCCCCGACCGATGAAGCCATCGCGTCCTCCGGGCCGGCCGGCGCTGCGGCAGTCGACTGGAGCCTCGGGTCGCGGCTGGCCGATGGCACCGTGCTATACGAGCTGCAGCGATCGAATCCCCTGCTCTACTGGGCGAGTCGGACAACGACTGTGGGCGATCTGAACAGCGGGGTCGAGATGCTGCTTGGACGGGAGGCTCTCCAGGGCCCCACCCATGTGGTTGTGGAGGGCTCGGCTCAACCGCCACCGGCGATGTCCCCCCCTGCCGGTAAGACCCTGTCGTGGGAGCGTCCGTCGGGTGGCACGGTGCTGGCCAAAACGGACGGTGCAGGCGCTGCATTCCTAGTATTCAACGAGACTTACGACTCCGGATGGAGCGTTGCCATCGACGGAACGCCGGCCGCGAACCTGAAGGTCAACGCCGTGGTCCAGGGCGTGGTCGTTCCGCCGGGTCGCCACACGGTCACCTGGACATATCGTCCGCCCGGCCTGGTCTACGGGATAGGGTTGACGGCGTTGAGCGTGCTGGTCCTGGCCCTGGGTTTTCTGCGACCCGCCCGTTCCAAGGCCCCAGCCCCCGGCCGGGACCCGTAGAACCTTACCCTGCCGTGTGTTACATTAGATCAATCACCGGAACCGGCCGATAACAAACAGGACGTTCGTCGGTCTTGAGGGTCACCGGTGAGGGGTAAGCATACAGTCTTCTAGAGTCCCGCGGTCATACCCGCTGCCAGGGAATGCGGTGAGACCGCGCGAATACGACACCGGGAGGAGCGGTCCCGGCGCAAGGAGGTACGCACACATGAGCGGAGCCAACAACAGGTGGTGCCATCTTCTGCTGATTCTGACGCTGATCGTCCTGGTCGGAACGTACTTCCACGATCAGATTATCGGGCGCGTGGCGTACGCCGTGGAAAAAGGCGTTCGTGAGGCCGACAGCGAGCATCTCGCTAAGGTCGAAGCCATTTCCGAGGCGTTCCGGCTGGTCGCCCGCCAGGTCAAGCCCACCGTCGTCCACATCACCACCATGGCCAAGCCCCCGGAGCGGCCCTCGCGCGGACGGCGGCAGATCGACCCGAAAATGATTCCCAAGGAGTTCAGAGAGTTCTTTGAGGAGTTCCAGGATCCGCGCATCCTTCCGCCGATACCCCGCGAAGGGACCGGCAGCGGAGTCATCATCGACGCCGAGGCCGGGTACGTCATCACCAACAACCACGTGGTGGCCGATGTCGAGGACGGCCAGGGCCGGATTGATGTCCGCCTGTCCGACGGGCGCAAGGTCAAGGCCAGCGTTGTCGGGCGCGATGAGAAGACGGACCTTGCCCTGCTTCGCATACAGGCCGACAAACTGCACGCGCTGACCATCGGCGACAGTGACGACATGGAAGTGGGAGACTGGGTCCTGGCTATCGGTTCGCCTTTCGGCCTCGATCAGACCGTCACCCAGGGCATTATCTCGGCGAAAGGCCGCTCTCACCTGCTCGAGATTCCGTACGAAGATCTCATTCAGACGGATGCGGCGATCAACCCGGGCAACAGCGGCGGCCCGCTGGTCAACATGCGCGGCCAGTTGATCGGCATCAACACCGCCATCGCCACCAACAGCCTGACCCGCGGTTACATGGGCGTCGGTTTCGCGATCCCCAGCAAGACGATCAAGGAGATCCTGCCGGCACTCAAGGAGGGCAAGGAGATCGTTCGCGGCTATCTTGGTGTGCGCATCGCGAGCCTCGATGTCTACGGCACGGGCTTCGGCAAGACCTTCGGGCTCGATCACGACGAGGGAGTCCTGGTGGAAGATGTCTATGACGAGACGCCGGCGGCCAAGGCGGGGCTCAAGATGGACGACGTGGTTCTGTCCTACGACGGCAAACCAACCAAGGAAGCGGCTGATCTGACCGCGATGGTCACCAAGACCGCTCCGGGAACCAAGGTCAACCTCAAGGTCTGGCGCGACCGCAAGGAGATCACCATACCGGTCACTATCGAGAAGCAGCCCCGGGACTTCTTCAGTTGGGGCGGGCGCCGCGGGCCAGACGGCGAAGAAGAGGAAGAGGAACGCCCCGAAACCGAGAACGGCCCTGCCGAAATTCCCTCCATCGGCATCACCGTCGAGCCGATGACTGAAGAGTTGGCTAAGCGATACGGCTGGGACGACGAATATGAAGAAGTCAAGGACCTCCTGGTCGTGACTGAAGTCGACCCGATCGGAGAGGCCCGCGCCAAAGGCATGCGACCTGGCGACCTGATCATCAGCGTCCAGGGCAAGCCGGTCAAAACGGTTGCGGCCCTGAAGCAGGTGCTCAGTCCGGAAGCCCTCGATGCCGGCGTCCGACTGCGGGCCAGAACCTTCGCCGGCTCGCGCAACTTCTTCCTCCGCGTGCCGCAGTAGCGGCGGCGCACGCGCAAGCCCCTTTGCCCACCAGGCCGCGACACCCCGCGGCGAAGGCCCGGAGTTCAAGGAGCTGGTGCGTCCGGTCTTGCGTTGACTGGACAGGGCCGATCTCTATAATTGCCCCTCCAAGTGGACGTTGCAGCCGGAGAGATGGCCAAAGGGGCCGACGCCGAGGCGCGGATGCGGCTCTTCCGTTGAAAGGCCCGACACATTGGCAAGAATCACCTTGCTGGCTGGGATTGTGCTGGTGATCTCGCTGGTGACGGCGTCACCATTGTCCGGTCAACCGCGCCCGCTTGTGCCGGTTGACGATCCTCATGCCGCCGAGGCACTTCTGCCCGCGGGCATCAACCGCACCCAGCCCGAGATCCTCGCCAATCATGTGTATGTGCAGTCGCAACCCGACGGCACGCAGGTCCTTCAGTTTGAAGGTGACTTCAGCATGCAGATCGGGGCCCGCCGGCTCGAGAGCCAGCAGGCCGTGCTGTGGATGCGCGCGAACCAGTGGGAGAAGCTGAATTACTACCACTACGACGTCTACCTGTCGCGATTCGCCATGGTCCGTGACTCCGTCGATACCATCACCTCGGGGCCCACGCTCTTCGTCACCCTCAACGCGACCCGACCCCCGGAGATACACAACGACGTCCACACCCGGCAGTCTCCGGAAGACACGAAGCTCTACCAGGAAGCGACGAGGATCCGTCAGGCCATGCTGGCATCGGGGCCGACGGCCACCCAGCCTACCGGTCTCGAAGTTCGGCCGATGGAGACGCCTGCACCCGCCCCAAGACCGAAGCCACGGCCGACAGTCCACCTGGACGCCGCCAAACTCGAAATGGACTCGCGTGCGGGCACGATTACCGTCACCGGCGATGTTCGCGTCTCGCAGGCGATGCCCGACAGCAGGGAGGTCATGGAACTGCGAACGGACGCGGCGGTGCTGTTTCTGGCTCAGCCGCAGGCCGGCAAGCCCGGCGACATCTCGGCCCCGCCTCTGGAACTGGTTCCGGCCGGCCGTGCCGGACGAAGCTCGGAGGAGCTCTCGGCCTCTCTCGGCCTGGGTGACGGGGTGGGAGCGCGCGTCTCCGGCGTCTACCTGCAGGGCAACGTGATTCTGTCCCGCGGAGACAGGCGCATCCGGGCGTCGGAGCTCTACTACGACTTCGAGAACGACCGGGCACTCATTCTGGACGCCGTCATGTCGGCCGTCATCCCCGATCGGAATATGCCCGTTTACGTCCGGGCGCAGCAGGTCCGGCAACTGTCCACCACCGACTACGTCGCGAGAAACGCCATCATCACCTCGAGCGAGTTCCACACGCCGCACCTGCACATCGGTGCCAGCGAGGTCCGGCTGACGGACGCCGCCCTCCGCGACCAGAGCGGCCAGATCACCGGCATCGAATCCGGCAAATTCCAGATGCGCGACACCACGCTCAACCTCGAAGGTGTCCCCATCGCCTACTGGCCGTACGTCGCCGGCGATTTCCGCCGCGGGGATACGCCCCTCAACAACGTCCGCATGGGCTACAGCGACGATTTCGGGGCCACCATCGAGACGCGATGGTATCTGTTCAACCTTCTGGGCGTGGAACAGCCTCCGGGGGTCGACGGCATCCTCCGGCTTGATTACTACGGCGAGAGAGGACCTGGCGTAGGACTGGACTTCGACTACCAGACGGACAATGCCTACGGCCTCATCCGCACCTACTACATTTACGACACCGGCACGGACAATCTCGGCCCCTACCGCGACGGCGACTTCCCCAACCCCAACCGCGATCGGGCACTGATCCGCCACCGCCAGATGCTGCCCGACGGATGGGAGCTGACCCTGGAAGCGTCGCACATCAGTGACGCGAACTTCCTGGAAGAGTACTTCCGTCCCGAGTTCGAGGAAGGCAAGGAGCAGGAAACGCTGCTCTACCTCAAGAAGCAGCAGGACAACTGGGCGTTCACGGCCCTGGCCCAATGGCGGATCCTCGATTTCCTGACGCAGACCGAGCATCTGCCCGACCTGGGCTTCCATTGGATCGGCCAGCCGCTGGCTCAGGTCCTCAACTACTACAATGAGTCGCACATCGGCATGGTGCGTTATCGCACCGACGACCGGCGTGTGTTCAACTACAACCGCCTCTTCGACAACACCAGTTCGACCGGCGAGGTCTTCCGCGGCGAGACGCGCAACGAGCTCGACCTGCCGCTGAAATTCCCGTCGATCAACCTGAACGTGGTGCCTTTCGCGGTCGGCCGTGCGGGTTATTGGAGCGACAGCCCCCGTGACGGGGACGTCGATCGCATGTTCGGCATGGCCGGCGTTCGGGCGGGGACGCAGTTCTGGAGGCTGTTTGAGAATGCCGTATCGCAGATCCTGGACATCAACGGCGTGCGGCACATCGTCCGCCCCGAAATCACCGCCTGGGGCAGCGCGTCCGACCTGGCCAGCCGCGATCTCACGCCGTTCGACCAGGGCATCGAGACCATCGATGACTTCAGCGGCACTTCGATCGCCCTTCGGCAGCGATGGCAGACCAAGCGGGGCGGGCCGTCCGAGGCGGGCGGAGCCGGCCAGTGGCGCAAGGTCGACTGGATTCGATTTGACGTCGAGCTTAACCTGTTCAGCGACAGCCCGAGCCACAGCCTGCCAATCGGCCGGTACTACGCGGTGCGTCCCGAGGACAGCGTCGCCCGCAACCACGTCAGTTCGGACTTCATGTACCGGATCAGCGATACGACGGCGATCCTGTCGAACGCGAACATCGACCTGAACGACGGCGACCTGGACCTGTACGACATCTCTTACGCGGTCGAACGTTCTCCGCGGTTCGCCTATTTTCTGGGGTATCGGCTCATCCACGACACCGATTCCAGCCTGATCGGAGCGGGGGCCAACTACGAATTCAACAGCAAGTACCGGATGGCGGTCCGAACCTACTACGACATCGAGCGAAGCCAGACCGATATCTTCGAGATCAGCCTTATCCGCAAGTGGCCGAGGTGGTACACGGCGGTGACCTTCGAGCTCGACAACCTGGAAGAGGACTTCGGCCTGCGCCTGTCGGTCTGGCCCGAAGGAGCCCCGCAACTGGCCCTCGGCTCGCGCAAGTACACCAGCCTGTCGGAGAGCGTCGGCATCAAGCCCCCGGATTGCGAGAACCCCCTCCAGGCCTTCCCACACAACGACCGGCGAGCCTGACGGACGCGCTGGGGCCAGGGTCTGCCGCCAGTGGCCGCGTAGCATGATCTCAGCGCGCGGCCTCAGAACGCAGACAGCGAGCGGTGTCCGCGCGCGCCCATCTCATCGAGGTGCAATGGCTGGAGTTTCGTGCGT
>CAZPIO010000081.1:0-33942 GCA_964586235.1 uncultured Planctomycetales bacterium | reverse complement strand
CCGTTCAACGTGATCGAGCCGGTCATGGGCAAGCTGGCCACGCAGAGCTGGCTGGCCTACCAGCGCAAGGCCCCGAGCCAGGAACAGCAGCAGCGTCTGACCTCGAGCCTCAAGCGAGCCGAACTCGACGCCCGCGTCTTTCTGGCCGAGACCACCATCACCATGGATGACCTGCTGCATCTTCAGCCGGGCGACATCGTCCGAACGGCCAAGCCGGCCAACGCGGAACTGACCCTGCAGGTCAAGGACCGCAGCAAGTTTGCCGGTCGCATCTATCAGCACAAGGGCATGCGGGTCTTCCGCGTCACGCGCACGATCAAGGGCGAACAGCCGCTCTGATACGTGCCGTGCGGCTCGCCCCGGCCAATCCCCAGTTCCCTGCGTCAAGATCCGCTTGATCGGCTTTACAGGATCCGATATGATGGCGGCATCGCGGAAACAGCCCTTTTTCAGTCGGGCGGAAGGCTCTGGTACCGTCTTGCGAGGTTTGACCGATGCGCGGAAAGACCATGGCGATTGTCGCATGTGGGTGGAGTCTCAGTGCATGGTGTCTCTCGGCCGTGGCGGCACCGGACACCTGGGACCCCCGGCTGGACACGCTTGGCGTCTGCTGGTTCGAGGCCAACGTCACGCCTGGCACCTGGTACTGGAAGCTGGTGAGCGGGACGTATCAGAATGAGTACGAGTCGGGCGGGAATCACCACATTTACTACAAGTGCCTGAACTCTTCCGGCCAGCCGATCGAGGGCCAGAAAACCTGGGCGGGCTGGGGCAACACCGGGTCGGCCGTGCCGTGCCCCACGATTCCGAATCCGCCAGATGGGACGGCATCGCAGCTCACCAAAGGTTCGGTCGATGGCTACTGGGCGAACTTCGGCATGTCCGGTGGATGGTGCCCGTTCTGGCCCGAAGGGCCGCACGGGGGATACGGTGCCTGGGTGGACGGCCCGAGCGATCAGGTTTGGGGGATGGGGATGCCCTGCAATCTACACGTGAACTACCTTTACGTCTGGCAGTGGACGCAGGCCCAGCCGTCGCTGCCGACCATTGCGCGAGCGCCGACCTCCATCAGTCACACCATTACCGAGGGGCAGAACCTTCCAGACGATACGTTCACGGTCTGGAACTCCGGCGGCGGGACCTTGGCTTACTCAATCAGCGACAACGCCGGCTGGCTCGGCGAGACGCCACAGACGGGCGTGTGCACCACCGAGACCGACACCATCACCATCCAGTATTCTGTGAGCACTCTGCTGCCGGACACTTATTCGGCGACGATCACCATCTCGGACCCCAACTCAACCAACAAGACCGAGACAGTGCTCGTGAGTCTCACGGTTGAGGGGGTGGTGATCCCCGGCGACTTCGACGGTGACAAGGACGTCGACCAGGTCGATTTCGGGCACTTCCAGGCTTGCCTGACGGGCTCGGGGTACGAGCAGAACGATCCGCTGTGCCGGAAGGCCAGGCTCGACCCCGACACCGACGTCGACCAGGCCGATTTCACCCTCTTCGCCGGATGCATGACCGGCTCCGGCGTCCAGGGCAGCCCGGACTGCGCCCAGAGCGAGTAAGAAACGCAGGGCTGCGCCCCCGTCTTGCGGGCACGCTGACCATCGACTCCAGGCATTCGCCCTTGTTCGGGTTGCCGGTTCATGCCTTGCAGTTGCCCATCCACGGGCAGGTGTCCTTCTGCGGGCACTTGGAGCAGCCGTACTTTCGCGACACGAGCGGCAGGATGACGAAGGAATTGACCGCGAAAGCGATCAGCAGGACGAGGAGAGGCCACGAGAAGCCGCGTGCCAGGCAGATGACTCCGAGGATCAGGGGGATGAACCATAGGGGAACGATTACCGGAATGTGCTTCCGGAATTTCCGGGTGAACTGGCTGGTCTCGCGCCGACTCCTGAGCCGGGCGGCGATCTGCCCGTAGCCGCAGGGACAGCGCCGGGTGCCATAGAACGAACAGTAGGGGCAGACGAACCAGATGATCCACAATGCCCCGACCACACCATAGACGACATACAGGCCGGCTGCGGGCCATCGCCACGTGCTGCCGGCGAGCGCAATCCAGAGGGCCGCCGCACCCAGCATAATCATGAGGATGTATGGGATATTATCGATCAGTTCGTGCGCATGGGTAACGGCCGGGATCGAGCATTCTCGCGGGGCCGCCGGTGTCTCCTGAATGCTGTCTGAGCTCTCCTGCCGTGACTCATCGTGCAGATGCAATGGTCCGCTCCTCTGCAATGGTCCGCCAAGGCGGACCCTACCCCTCAGTCTTGTCTCGCGGGAATACGACATCCGCAACGGCTGGAGCCGAGCACACCAGCACCACCCATACTATGATTCTCGCCAGCATAATGACTCCTCACGATCCGCCCGTTCGCACGAACCACGCCGAGGTCTCCGGCAACGCCCCCGGCCCGATGCCGCCACCTCGATACTGCCGCTTTCGGGAGCGGCGCACCGGCAGTGCCGCCCCTTTGTTGCGACCCCCTCAAGCGAATGAACCGCCGGATCGCCGTGCCCACGAAGCAGCTCGCGTTTCTTATAGAGCATTCCTCGCGGCATTTCCATCGATTCGCAGGATGAACGGCGGTCGCGTTCCATCTTCTCTGCGTGACCCTGAGAGCGTTGTTGCGAACACCCTGATTCGCAGCGAGCCGGCTGTGCAAGAGAGGCAACAAGGGTCCATGACACTTTGGGCGGGGAGACGCTGTGGTTCTTTCAGAGCCGCGACCAGGGTCGCCACGGCGAACCAAGCTCCGGGTTCTGAAAGAGTCGCTTGAAGTGTCACAGACCCACCGCCCCGCTGACGGTTCATCGGCGCTTCACGCGCACGACTCGCAGGCCTATAATCGAGGTGGCAGAGTCACCGAGTCCTACCGTGAAAGCAGGCAGGTCATCCGAGCCACGAGGCCAAGACCGCGTCAGAAAGGAGCTTCGCCATGCGGATGGTGACAGTGTCAAATCGGCTGCCGATCGTCATTGAACCGGAGGGCGATGGGTGGACGGTCCGGCCGGGGGCCGGCGGCCTCGTCACGGCGCTGGCGCCGATCCTCCGTCGGTGGGGTGGTGTCTGGATCGGCTGGTCCGGCGTCGGCGAATCCGCGGGGGCGGATATCGGAGGGCTCCTGGCGGAGTACGGCCGATCGGAGGGCTACGAGCTCAAGGGCGTTTCGCTGACCCCCGAGGAATGCCAGGGATTCTACCAGGGATACAGCAACGAGATCATCTGGCCGCTGTTCCACGATCTGCAGTCGCGATGCAATTTCGTGCCCGACTACTGGACCGTTTACCTCGCGGTGAAACAGAAGTTCGGCGATGTGACCGTAGAGACGATCAAGCCCGACGATTTCATCTGGGTTCAGGATTATCACCTCATGGGCCTGGGCCGCGTTCTGCGCGAACGCCGCGTCGCCAACAAGATCGGCTTCTTCCTGCACATTCCCTTTCCGCCGCCGGATATCTTCTGCAAGCTGCCCTGGCGCGAGGACGTCCTGAACGGCCTGCTCAGCTATGACCTCGTTGGTTTCCAGACGCCTCGCGACCTGGAGAACTTCTCCGACTGCGCCCGCAAACTGGTCCCCCGCGCCCGCCGCCAGCACCGGGGCGGGATGCTGCGAGTCACCTGCGGCGGTCGAACCTGCACCCTGGGCGCGTTTCCGATCGGCATCGATTATGCCGAGTGGGCCCGCGGCGCCGCTTCGCCCTCGGTCAGCCAGCGCGCCCGGCAGTTGCGCGAGGAAATGCAGGGCCTGCAGATTCTGTTCGGCGTCGATCGCCTGGATTACACGAAGGGGGTGCCTTATCGGTTGAAGGCGTTTCGGCTCGCGCTGCAGCGTTTTCCCGATCTTCACCGGGCGGTCACGCTCCTGCAGGTGGTCGTTCCCAGCCGGCAGGATGTTCCGGAATACCAGGACCTGAAAGCGGAAATCGAGCGGCTGGTCACGCAAATCAACGGCGAGTTCACGCAGCCCGGCTGGGTCCCCATCCATCACGTGTTCCGCAGCATCAGTCGGGAGGAGTTAATGGCGTATTACCGGCTGGCCGACGTCGCCCTGGTCACGCCGCTGAAGGACGGCATGAACCTGGTGGCCAAGGAATACTGCGCCTGCCAGGTGGATGGGAACGGCGTGCTGATCCTCAGCGAGTTCGCCGGCGCCGCCGAGCAACTGAAACGCGACGCGGTCATGGTGAACCCCTATGACCTCGACAGGGTCGCGGAGGCCATTCACAAAGCGGTGGGGATGACCAAGACGCAACGGCGCCCGGCCATGCGGCGTCTCAGGAGATGCATTGAAAAGGAAGACATCTACTGGTGGCTCAACCGTTATCTCAAGGCCTGCGGTGTTGCGCCACCTGGCGAGGCGGCTGCCGCCCCTGCGAAGATCACCTCGCCGGCCGAGGCCCCCAAACCTGTCGTGGAGATCAGCGGCTTATGACCGACAACCGGATGGACGATCTCGAAACCAGCCTGGACGAGATTGCCCGGGCTCCACTACTGCTGGTGGCAAGCGACTACGACGGCACCATTGCCCCGATTGTGTCTGACCCGTCGCAGGCCGAGGCCAACCGCGAGTCGCTCGTGGCTTTGAAGGCGTTGGCGGCCATGCCTCAGACGCACGTGGCCATCATTTCCGGCCGGGCACTGAAAGACCTTGCCGGCCGGGTCAGCGATAATGAGGACGCCCACCTGGTGGGCAGCCATGGGAGCGAATTCGAGGCCGGCTTCGCGGTCCCCATGCCTCCTGGATCCGGCGAACTACTCGATCGGCTGAGAACCGAGCTCCGGCGGATCGCCGCCGAAGCTCCCGGCGCAACTGTCGAGGAAAAGCCGGCTGCCCTGGCCTTCCATTACCGCAACGTCGACGAGGAGACCGCAGCCGGGCCCCTGGAGCAAGTGTTGACCGGTCCCGCACGGTGGAAGGGTGTCCACGTTCGCCACGGCAAGAAAGTCGTGGAACTCAGCGTCGTCGAAACCGACAAAGGTGCCGCCCTGCAGCGTATTCGGCAGCGGTTGGGCGCGCGGTCGGTGCTCTTTCTGGGCGACGACGTCACCGATGAGGACGCCTTCGCCACCCTCGCCGGACCCGATGTCGCGATCAAAGTCGGCCCCGGTGAGACCAGGGCGAAGTTCCGGATCGGCGACACGCTGGAGGCGGCGCGTGTGCTGGCCCGCGTGGCGGAACGACGCGCCGCCTGGCTGGCCGGCGCGGAGGCCATTGCCATCGACCAGCATGCCCTGCTTTCGGATCAGCGTACGGTGGCACTGGTCGGTCCGGGAGGCCGAATCGTCTGGTTGTGTCTGCCACGGATTGATTCCTCGGCGTTTTTTGCCGAGCTGGTGGGCGGTCATGTCGCAGGATTCTTCGAGATCCGGCCGGCCTCGGGGGCCAATCCGATACGCCAGCAGTACGTCGGAAACTCGTTCATTCTTCGGACCGACTGGCCGGGCCTGCGGCTCATCGACTATCTCGATTGCACGGGCGGCCGAGCGTTCCAGCGGGCGGGTCGTACGGACCTGATACGGGTGATCGAGGGTTTCGGCCGGGTACGGATCACCTTCGCTCCCCGACTGGATTTCGGGCGAGTGGAGACCCGCCTGCGGGCCACGGAAACGGCCCTGCAGATCGAAGGGACTCTCGATTCGTGTGTCCTGGTCGCGCCGGGAATCCGATGGGAAATCGTCGAGGAGGGCCGCCACCAGACCGCCGTTGCCGATATCGATCTGAGGGGCGCTCCCGTTGTTCTCGAGTTGCGATACGGAACCGGCAACCTGGCGCCCGACAGGACGCCGGAAGCCGTGCGCAGAGAGCAGACAGAGCGCTTCTGGAGTGGTTGGGCGGCGAATCTCAGTCTTCCCGATGTCTGCCCGGACCTCGTTCGGCGCAGCGCGCTGGTCCTGAAGGCGTTATCCTACGGTCCGACGGGTGCCATCGCCGCCGCGGCCACAACCAGCCTTCCAGAACACGCAGGCGGTGTACGGAATTGGGACTATCGGTTCTGCTGGCCCCGCGACGCCGCAATGGCCGCCGCCACGCTCACTCGCCTGGGAATGAGTGGGCCGGCGGTCAAGCTCCTCGACTGGCTGCTGGGCATCATCGAGCAGTGCGAGCCGCCGGCTTTCATCCGCCCCGTCTACACGGTGACCGGCGGGCACGCAGGCACCGAGGCCGACGTGGCCGAGCTGGCGGGCTACCGAGGAAGCCGACCCGTGCGGGTCGGCAACGCCGCGGCCCACCAGATCCAATTGGATGTTCTGGGCCCGATCGCCGACCTGCTCGCCCTGCTGGCCCAGCGCGGCGCGGCCCTGTCCTTCGAGCACTGGCGACTCGTGGAGGCGATGGTCAATGCCGTCGCGGCGCGTTGGCAGGAAGCCGACCACGGAATCTGGGAAGTGCGTCGGGCCCGCCAGCACCACGTGCACTCGAAAGTCATGTGCTGGCAGACGGTGGATCGGGCCTTGCGGGTGGCTGATTACCTGGGTCGCCACCGTTCCGACTGGCTTGAACTGCGACAGACCATCGCGGACGATGTCCTCACCCGCGGATGGAACCCGCAACGCAAGATCTTCTGCGCCACTTACGAGGGCTCGGAGGTCGACGCGGCGGCGCTGTCCGTGGGGCTGAGCGGCCTGTTGTCTGCCAGCGACGAGCGTTTCACCGCGACTGTCGGGGCCGTGGAGCGGGAGCTCCGCGAGGGGGCAACCGTCTACCGCTATCGTTACGACGACGGCCTGCCGGGGATCGAGGGCGGCTTCCATCTGTGCACCTCGTGGCTCATCGAGGCATATGCTCTCACGGGCCAATGGAAGAAAGCACAGATGCTCTTCGATCAGTATGTCGCCATGATGCAACCGCCGTATCTGCTCAGCGAAGAGTACGATCCGATCCAGCGCCAGGCGCTGGGGAACTATCCGCAAGCGTACTCGCACCTCGGCTTGATCAATGCCGCCCTGCGAATGGCCAGACCCGAGGATATCTCAGGGTAATTCTCGCGCCATTGGCATCCACAAACGGCCGCCGGACCGCGCGCGGAAGCCGCGCTCAGCGTTTTCGGACAACCGGATCGGGCCAACGGGGATCTGTTCGAGATAACGCACACAGTCGGCCGCGCGAGGGTCATCATCGCGCCCCACCCTGGAAGTCAGGAGGTAGGAGTCGGAAGACGGGGGGAGCGGGTGTCCTCATGGGGCATGGATGAGACGCGTTGACGTGCCGACGAGGGCGTCGGCACCACTTGCCGAGGCCTTCGGCCCGAGGGCCGGGGCGAACGATGGTTGTCCCGCAGGCAGCGACGGGTTACAACGTCGGCATGCGATTGGGCATCACATTGTTCGGAGTGCTGGCGGTCATCGTGCTTTGCATGCCCGGCTGCGAAGGCGACGATTCAGGCAAGCGTCCACCGGCGGCTACGAAGCCGGCGGAGAGTTCCGGTGCGCCGGTTGCTTCTTTTGCCGAGGCCGAATCACCAATGACAGGTGTGCCCGAGTCGGGCTCTGCCGCGGCCGCCACGACACGCGCCTTCACTCAGGACCCGTCCGTGTCGGATGCTACAGGCGGCTCGTCCAACCGGACACTGGCGGGTAAGCCGAGACCGTCCGGGAATTCACCGAGCGGAATGCACGCCCGGGTGGCCCATCGCTTGAGCGATGGGGGAGCGAACTCGCGGCCGAGTTGATGTCCCCCACGGCTGAAGCCATGGGGCACCCACCGAATTCCCGGACAACCTCGGGTAAGCCGCCAGAGGTACGCGAGCCATCCGAACCTGCCGGGACAGGCTCCCGGCCGGCCGCTCAGGCAGACAGTCTGCCCCCCTTCCGGCCGTTGGAGAATGCCAGGGTCGGGGAATGGGCTGTCTACCACGGTCTCGATTCACAGAAGTTGCGATACGAGGTCCGGGAGGTGAGTCTGAGCAGGGTCAAGACGGAGGTGACGGTGACACTCGACGGCCGTGCGCTGGGCATGCCGGCCGTTCGCGAGGACCTGCGAACCGCAGAACCGCTGGCGTGGGAAACACCCGCCGACGGCCGTAGACAGACGAGCCGCACCACCATCCACGCGGCCGGGCGGGATTGGGAAGCCCTCCTGTACGAGGACCGGTGGACCGACGAAGGCATCCGGTACGTCCGGCGCACCTGGGTCGGCAACGACGCCCCGACCTTCGGCATCATTCGCACCGAATTGACGGGGGACGGGACGCTGGAGGCGAGGATGGAACTGGTTGAGATGGGGGTGGGGAAGTAGGCGTTCAGCCCGATCGGCAGTTCGGCGCCGCCTTCGGCGATTCAGAGCGTGCCCTACGTTCTCTGACCTGTTTGCCCGTGCTGCTCATGCACTGGCGGGCGAGCCACCAGTGGCACCCGAGCGCAAGTAATCGCGAGCTCAGGTTCGGGAAGAACCTGGGGCACCCGCCGTCATCCGTTCGCAAATATACCACCGGGACAAGCCCGGTGGCTCCCATTACGTGCCGCGTTATCGCCTGCCTTTGCCCTTGGGGCGCTGGCTCTGGATGCGTTTGGCTTCGTGGATTTCCTTCTGAAGCTCCTGCCACTTGTAGCCCAGCCAGGACGTGCGGATGTGCCGGATGATCCATTCGACCAGCCGCTTGAGAAGGCCGGGCTCGGATTCGGCATCCTGGCCCCGGGCTTCCAGTTCGCGGAGGTGCCGCCGCACCTTCAATTGCTCGAAAATACTCAGAAGGTTGTTGATCATGATGTACAGCGTCAGGCCGCTGGGAGCATTGTAGAAGATCAGCACGAACACGACGCTCATGATCATCATCATCTTGCGCTGCTGTTCGAGCTGGTCAGGCGCGCCGGCCGGGGCGGCCTGCTGGCCAACGTTGCCGCGGGGCATGAACTTGGTCTGCAGCACCTGGAAGACGCCGAGCAGAATCGGCAGGACATTCAGATACTGTATCGAGCCCATGGCCAGGAAAGTGCTGAGTATGGGTATTGAAATCGGCTTGTCGAACAGTCTCAGCAGCTCATCGGGCCGGGTGAGGTCCCTGATCCACCACCCGTCGAACGGGGCATGGCGCATCTCGACGGTGTAGGAAAGCGCGGTCCACAGAGCCACCCAGATGGGCATCTGGATCATCATCGGCAGGCAGTTGAGCAGTTGACCCGCCGGGTTGATACCCTCCTCCTTCATCAACTCCCCGATCGCCTGGTTCATCTTGGCGCGATCGTTGGCGTATTTCTCCTTGATCGCGTCCATCTTCGGCTTGAGCCGGGCCTGATTCTTCTGCATCTTCTGCATGTTGACCTGGCTCTTGACCGACAGCGGATGCAGCAGGCTCTTGACCAGCAGGACGAGCACGATGATCGCGATGCCGTAGTTGTGCGGCCAGACGGCGTGGACGGTGTTGAGCAGGAACATCATCACGCCCACGAGCCATCCGGGCGTGCACCAGGCGTATTCGCCGCTGAGCACCTGGTAATACGAACGCCGGGCGTAGGTTTCCACCGACTCGAAGATCTGCTTGGACTTCGGCCCGATATAGAGGTCGAACGCGAGGCTGTTCGAGCCGCCGGCCGGCAGCTCGATGGGCTCGGTGATGTAGCGGAAAGTCAGATCCTGCCGCGACGTCTCCTCCTCCTCCTTGACCTGCGGAGCGAAGACCACCGTCTCCGCGCGGCTGAAGACCGCCGGCACGTCACCGCCGTTCCGCCCGGCAGGAGCCATGATGCAGCCGAAGTACTTGTTGCCCTCGGACACCCAGGCGATGCGCGTGTCTTCCTTTGAGTCGGAGCCCAGCGTGATCTGTTTCTGCTTGATCACCTGGCTCCGCTGGTGGAGCTTCGAGACCACCGTACCAGCCTGCCAGAGCGCGCCGATCACCTTGCGGTCTTCCCCGCGCAGCTCTTCCTTTTTGAGGCCGATGGGCCCCTGCTGGGTGATGATGACCTCCAGCGGCTGTCCGGAGACGTTTTCCACCTTCAGCGACAGATCCGCGTCGGAGGTGCGCAGCTCCGCTTTCTGCGGGCGAAGCGTGTAAGTCTTGGATACGCGGAGCAGCTGCCGGCCCTCGGCCGTTTTCACGTCGGCACTGAGCACCACCTGCTGGGCGTCGCTCGATTCGACCTTCCAGACTGCCTCGTCCAGCGGGACCTCGATCGAGGGGTCCACGATCTGGATTCGGGTGGCAAAGGATCGTACGACCCGTTTACGGCCGGACTCATCCACCAGATCGACCGGCATGATGATCCTGTAAGGTTCCTTCTTCTCGACCGTCTCGTAGTGGCCGCGCAGCCGGACCGTCGACACCTCGGCCCCCGCGGGGTCGACTTTTATTTCCATCGGGAAGGGGCTGTCTTTGGCGACATCTCCGAGGATGACCGGCGCCGTACTGTCGCCGCCCGAGACAACGGCCAGGCCGGATGGACGAGTGCCCGGGGCCGCTCCGGGACCGGCGGGAGCGGTGGCCGTGGCCGTGCCCGCGGCAGGCTGAGTCGCCACGCCGGCCGGCCTTGTCGAGGCCGGTTGAGCCGGCGGCTCGGGCCAGATCACCCTGGAGACCAGCAACCAGGCGTAGAACACCGCTATGGCCAGGAGCATAGCGGAGATCATTCGTCGCGTATCCATCGTCACCTTTCCAGTTGAAACATGGGAGCGGCACGGTGGGACGTGCCGGCGCCGGTCGGACAAGCGGCGCTGTCAGCAGCCCGACAGCCCGGCCGGCGGCAGCCGCTGTGGGCCGCCCCATCGGAACCGATCATCGCCCTTCCAGCAGCCGATGCCCCAGAAAATCGTCGAGTTCGGGGGCGTCCAGGATCTTACGGACCGTCTTCTCGACATCGTATTCGAGACGGATGAACTCCACGCGCCCTTCGTCCACGATTCCGTAAGCCGCACGGGGGTCGCGATCTCGCGGCTGGCCCAGACTGCCAACATTGATGATGACTTTGTCGTCCTCGGCGATCTCATAGACCCCGGGCTCGGCGAGTTCGCTCGGCGACTCGAAGTAAGGGTCGTCCACGAAGACCCCGGGCACGTGGGTATGCCCGACGAAGCAAGCCACCTCGTTGAACCGCTCGAAATTGGCCATCAGCTTCGTGGGGTTCGAGTAAACGTCATCACCAAAGAGGTACTCGTTCACCGGGCGCCTCGGCGACCCGTGGACGAAGAGCATACCCTCATAAACCAGACGCGGCGGAAGCTTCCCCAGGAACTCCCACCGGCGATCGCGCAGCGCCTTGTCGGGCTCATCCTCAAGCACCTGGCGTGTCCAGTAACAGGCCCGCTCGGCACCGATGTTGAAATTGAAGGGCTCATAGAACACCGCCGCGTCGTGATTGCCGCAGATGCAGTACTGGGCCCGCTCCATGATCAGGTCGATGCACTCCTTGGGATTGGCACCGTATCCCACGATGTCGCCGAGACATATGATCGTCTTAATGTTCCGCCGGTCGATGTCGGCCAGAACGACGTCCAGGGCCTCAATGTTGGAGTGGATATCCGTGATAACAGCAAACATCTGGTTCTGTCCCGTCGGTCCCCGGGGCGGACGCCAGTAACAGCTCAAGACCTGTTGAGCAGCGGCAACCCGCCGATTGTCCCTGCTTATGCTACGCTCAGGCGGCCATTGACGCAAACACCCGTCAGTAATGACGCTTAAACGCGCCGAATATGTCGCAAATGGGGTGATCAACCGGCCAGAAACGCTCCCACCCGGATGCCGGGGCCATCCAAAGCCTCGCGCAACGGTCTTACAATAGGAAAATCGCGATAGGTATCGGGGACGCTCGCCGCTCTGGCGCGTGCTTTCGATCGGAGAAGCCGGGATTCCGTCCAACCGGCGGCTGAGGCTGAGAAAATACCTGACGGCGTCGCCTCGCGGTCACCGAGTGACCGATATTGAACAGGCGAGCCGTTAGTGAACCCCAACGGAGGTTGGGCTCGGGATGAAACTTGGGATTCTTTCTGACACGCATGGCGAGGCAACCGCGGTCCGGCGCGCCCTTGCCCTGCTCGACGCCTGTGGGGCTGAGGCGTTCGTAATCTGCGGAGACATCGGCGGCTTGGAGGTGCTCGAGGAGTTCGCCGGCCGGCGATGCTGGTTCGTGTGGGGCAATACCGACTTTCCCGAGCCGGCCTGGCGGCACCAGATCGAGGCCCTGGGACTGCCGTGGCCCAACGGCCCCCTGGAACTGAACCTGGACGGAAAGAGGATCGCCGTTTTTCACGGCAACGAAGGCGAATTCGCCAAGGCCTACAAACGGGCCACCCACGACTACCTGCTTTTCGGCCACACGCATCGGAAGAACGATTCGTTCGAAGGCAACATGCGGATGATTAACCCTGGTGCTTTCCAACGCGTGCGGGCGATCACCGTCGCCCTGCTCGATCTCGTGACAGACGACCTGGAATTCATTGAAGTGCCGGGATGACCCAGACTGCGATCTGTGACAAGAACGCAACCTCTCAAGCCGACGAGAGTCAACTGATCGATGCTGGCTGCTTCACCGTTCGGTGAGGCGTCGCCTGCGGAAGTAATCGAGCGCCACCGCCAGGACGATGATCGCCCCGATGGCGATTTCCTGGACGTAGTTCTCCCAGTCAGCAAGGGTGCAGCCGTTCACGAGGCTGGTGAGCATGAACGCGCCCACCAGCGTGCCCAGGATGCTGCCCTGGCCCCCCATCAGCGAGCCGCCGCCAACGACGACAGCCGCGATCACCTGCAACTCGATGCCCGCCGAGGCGGTCGGATCGCCCTCGCGCATGTTCGCGAACGTAAACAGGCCCGCCAATCCGGCGAAGAGCCCTCCAAGCGTGTAGAGATAGACCTTCTGACGATTCACGCGCACGCCGCTCAGGCGGGCGCCCAGCTCATTTGAACCCAGAGCAAAGGTCCGCCTGCCAAAGGCGGTCCAGTTGAGCACAACCGCCGCTGCAATCCCGAGGGCCAGTGTCACCCAGACGGCGGGCGCCAGCCACGTGGGCGAGCCGAGCGGCTGAACGAAGCCGACCAGGCTTTCCGGCTCGGCAGCCGGGCGGACGACCTGGTTGTTGGCCAGTTTGCGCGTCAGGCCGCGGATCGCACTCAAAGTGCCCAGTGTTGCGATGAACGGGACAATCCTGAGCCCCGTAATGAGCAGCGCGTTGACCAGACCGCACAGGGCGCCCGTGATCATCGCCGCCGCCACGGCGGACGGGGGCGAGTAGCCGGCCTTCAACGTCAGTGCCGTGGCCACCGCCGCGAGTGCCATCACCGACCCGACGCTCAGATCGATGCCGCCGCCGATCATGATAAAGGTCATGCCGATGGCGCAGACCCCCACCTGGACCGTCTGGCCGGCAACAACCCGCATGTTGTAGGAAGTCGCGAAGTGCTCTGATTTGCAGGCGAAGAAGATGAACACGCCGATCAGCCCGACGACCGGCGTCACCCACTTGTGCCGGACCCAGAAATCGAGGACCGCGCCGATGCCGGAGGCTGTTCTTGAGCGGGATTCGATCATGGACTCTGTCACCCTTCACGACCCCCGCGAGGCCGCGGCTTCGAGCGGGTGGAGCAGGCGGTAGATCTCCGGGGTGTCCACGTTTTCCGGCGTGGCCACGGCCGCCCCGGTATCCGTACTCGGCGGCACCGGCTTGCCCGCCAGATGGTCCAGCATCTGCCTGACGCTCTGATAGCCCATCTTGAAGGGATCCTGGAGGACGACACCGTCGACTTTCCTGTCTCTCACGCCGGCGATCACGCGCGGGTTGGCGTCGAAACCAACAAAGCGGACCTTGCCCGCCAGTTGACGATCCTCCAGGGCGATCAGCATCCCGGCCGCACTGGTCTCGTTCGGGCAGAACACCCCGTCGAACTTGCCGAGGTGAGCGGTGATCATGTTCTCGGCGGCCTTCTTGGCACTGTTGACGTCCGCCCCGGCATACTGCGGCGGGTCGATCACGGAGATATCGGGCGAGTCCTTCTTCAAGGCGTCGAGGAAGCCCTGCTCTCGCTCGCGGGTGCTGGCCGAGCTTTCGGCGTAACGCAGCAGGAGGACAGTCCCCTTGCCCTGCATGACCTCGCCGAGTCGCCGCCCACCGAGAAGGCCGGCCTTATAGTTGTCGGTGCCGATGTAGCAGACGAAATCCTTGCCCACTTCTCCGGCCAGCGGCGAGTCGAAAATGATGACCGGAATCTCCGCCTGGACCGCCAGTCGGACGGGGCGCACCAGCGCCTGATCGCTCAGGGGGGCGAGAATGATCCCGTCCACGCGAGAGCTGACGAAGCTCTCGACCAGGTCGATCTGACGCTGGGTGTCGTCTTCCTTGGGCGCTGACTTGTAGATGATCTCAACGTCGCCAGCCTCGGCGGCGGCCTTCTTCGCGCCGGCCTCGACGGCCTTCCAGTGCTCGTGGGTCAGCCCCTTGGGAATCACGGCGAACCGCCGCCCGGAACCCTTTCGCCCGGCTTCAGGCGAATCGGACTTGCCGCACCCCAGGACCAGCAGGCCCGCCGTCAGTGCCAATATCGCAATCGCGGATCTCATTTGCACTCCCATCAAACGGCGGCAGGACCGAACCCGGCCGCTTCAGCGGAAGATAATATACAAAGCAACCATGGTGATAAACAGGAGCGCTGCGAGGAACTTGTAGTTCCCGATTCCCCGCCAGGCCTCGCCCCGCAGGGCCTCGAGCGGGTGCTTCCACACCAGAGCCGTACCGGGATGATCGGCCGGCTGGGGATACAACAAGGACACGACCGCCAGCACCGCCGAGCAGATGACGAACAGGTAAAACCCCGCCATCATGAAGTTGACCGACCAGCCGGTGTACTTACTGAACCACTCCAGCAGAAACACCGTAAAGCCGAGCGCCGAGCCGATGACCAGCGTGGCAAACGCGCCTTTCGCCGAGGCCCTTCGCCAGAACACACCCCACAGGAAGACCGCGGTGATGGGCGGCGCGATGTAGCAGATCAGCGAGTTGATGCCCTTGTAGATGTTCTCGAACCGGGCGATGGCCGGCGTCCACGCAATGGACAGCAGCATAGCCAAAAACGTGACCCAGCGGCCGAGCGTCACCAGCTTGTGATCCGGCACGGTCGGCCGCCACTGCTTGTAGATGTCGTAGCAGAACAACGTCGCGATGGAGTTGAGAGCTCCCGATACCGTGCTCATCAGGGCCGCCAGCAGCGCGGCCGCCACGATGCCCTTCAGACCCGTCGGCAGCAAATGCTGAATCATATGAGCGTAAATGTCTTCCGACTTGTCCCGGACCAGCTTGAGTTCAGCGAGGCCTTTCACCGCGGTGCTCACCGTCTCAGGCGAAAGCCCCGTCGTTGCGGCCAGCTCCTTCTCGGTGAGAGCTTTCTCCTTTTCCCCCGCGGCGGTTTCCAGTTGGCGATAGATCTTCGCCTCGGCTTCGGTCAGTGTCCGCCCTGCCTTGTCGGCCTCCTCCTGTGAGGCAGCCACGGGCAGCGGGGGCATTTTCTTCTGGTGAATCAGGGCCAGACCAATCGTGCCCGGCATCACGAAGATGAAGACCGGCAGGATCTTGATGAACCCGGCAAACAGCGGCCCGACGCGGGCGTGGTTCTCGTTCTTGGCGCCCAGGACGCGCTGGACGATCGTCTGGTCCGCGCACCAGTACCACAGTCCGATCACCGGATAGCCCAGCACCACCGCATACCAGGGCAGCTCGGGCAACTGTTTGTAGGTCCGCATTACGTTGAGGTAAACGGGGTCGACGCTGGTCTCCATGCCGGACCAGCCGCCGATGCTCCAGTAGCCGATGCAGGTGATGGCGATGGCCCCGCCCAGAAGGATGATGGTTTGCAGCGATTCGGTGAGCACCACGGCGAGCAGCCCGCCGATGATGGTGTACAAGCCGGTCAGGATCGAAATCCCGATGATGCTGGTCATGGTCTCGATGCCAAACATCTTGTTAAGAACCAGCGCACCGGTGTAAAGCGAGAAGCCGATGTGAATGAAGATCGCGGAGATGATCGAGAGGAGCGCCAGCCAGTTGCGGCTGGCGCGGCTGTAGCGCTTTTCGAGGAAATCGGGCAAGGTGGCCACGCCGGACCGCAGGTAAAACGGGGCAAAGAACAGGGCCAGGCAGATCAGCGTGAACGGGGCCATCCACTCGAAGCTGCCATACGCCAGGCCGCTCATGTATCCGACCTGGGCCTGGCTGACCAGATGGATGGTCGAGATATTGGTTGAGAACAGGGCAAGGCCGATGATCGGCCAGGTCAAGGTGCCCCCGGCCAGGAAGTAGTCCTTGCCCGCCGCCGTGCGCCGGCGATGCAGGCCGGCGAGGCAGCCCAATCCGATGATCACGACGAAGTAGACGACAATGATGGCCAGATCGATCCGGTCGATCGCCAACTGCATGCCGAGCATCAGGTTCCGGTCTCCCGTTACGCCTTGGCCAACTCCCTCGCCCGGTTGAACGCCGCCTGGACCGCCTCGCGGATGGCCTTGTCGACCCCGGCCACCTGCATGTGCTCGAGGGCTGCCTGGGTCGTGCCGCCTTTGCTGGTCACCTTTCGCCGCAATTCGGCCGGCGGCTCGCCCGTTTCCAGCATCATCCTGGCGGCCCCCAGGCAGGTGTTTTCGGCCAGTTTGAGGGCCTCTTGCTCGCTCAGGCCGCAGGCCACGCCGCCGGCAACCATGGCTTCCACGAAGTAGTAGAAATACGCAGGTCCGGAACCGGAGACGGCCGTGACCGCGTCGATCAGCACTTCATCCTGGACAACCACGGTGCTCCCGCCGGCATCAAACAGCGTCTGGACGTCGGCCAAGTCGCTGTTGGTGGCGTACTGCCCCGCGCAGATTCCCGCCATGCCCGCCCCGACCCGGATGGGCAGATTCGGCATCACCCGGACGACCCGCGGCGAGATGTGCGGAAAGGCGGCCTCAATCCGTTTCGTGCTCACCCCCGCCATGATGCTCACGATCACCTGGTCGCGGCCGACGAGACTGGCGACGGGGGCAATAGCCTCCGCAAACGTCTGAGGCTTGACCGCCAGGACTATTCGCTGGGAAGCGGACACGAGTTCGGCATTATCGCGGGCAACCGCGGTGCCGAAATGTTCGAGGCACCGTTTGCGTCTTTCCTCGACGGGGTCGAAAATCATGATCTCGCTCCCCTGGAAAAGACGGTCCTTGACCGCGGCGGCAAGAATGCCTTCAGTCATGTTTCCCGCGCCAATGAAGCCGAATTCGTACTGTCTGGCCATGGTCTCACCGATCTGCTTCCTGTTTGGCCGCAGGCTCTGGACGTGTGACCCGCGGGCTGCCGGGGACCTGGAAGCCCCGGTATACTAACGATGAAGTGCCAGCCACTCAAACCGTGCTACTCGCTGGCGACGGCCAGATGGTGCAGCGGCATGCCGGGGATGCCGATGTCGTAGCGCCAGACGGCGTTGGTGACGGTCTCGGTGACAAACAGCGACGATTCGTACTTCGAGCCCGGCGGGCCGAAACAGCAGTTGGTCGGGTTGTCGCCGGGAGTCGTAAGCCGGCCAACGGGTTTGCCCGATGGATCGATGACGTGAATGCAGGCCGAGCCGTACCAGGCCACGTACAGGTTGCCGTCCTGGTCGAAGCACATCCCGTCCGGCCCGACGCCTCCGGACAGTTCGCAGAAAACCTCCCGAGAGCCCAGCGTGCCGTCCGGACGTCGCTGGTACCGGTGGATCCGCCAGGTCAGCGTCTCGGCTACCAGGACCGCCGACCGGTCGACGGTGATGTTGATCCCATTGGGGTAAGCCAGCCCGGAATCCACCCGGACCACGGTCCGGTCCGGCCGGACGTAGTAGACCGCCCCGATCCGGTTCTCCAGCGAACTACCATCGGGGTCTGTGAAATAGAGGCTGCCGTCGGCGTCGACCGCCACGTCGTTGGGGCCGTTAAACGGATTCTCGTCACATGTTTCAGCTATTGTTGAAAAATCGCCCCTGGGCGAAACTCGGATAATCGCTCTTCGTTTGCACTCGCAGCAGACGTAATTCCCGTCCGCATCAAACTGCCCCCCATTGGGGGCCGGGGTATCGACAACGCGGGTCTTTTTGCCGCTCATGGTCACACGGGAGATGAAGCCCCCGTGGAGGTTGACCACCCAGAGGCGGCCTAGCGGGTCGAAAGCCGGCCCCTCACAGAACTTGAAGCCACCGGCGACTTTGACAGGTTGGGCGTTAAGGTTCACGCGATGCTCCTCGCGGGTCTGACTGCGGGCCTGATGTTAGAGTATCCGGGGCGGATAGCAAGGGTTAGCGGGGGATGACGCGGGCGGCGAATTGGCTACAATGTCACCCCGATTTGAGTGGTATCTCAGAAGGATTACGTGAAAGAGGTGACAAACCATGATCAAGATTCTCGTTGCAGATCCTCTTGCTGAACAGGGAATGCAGAGAATCCGTGAAGCAAGCGGCATCCAGGCCGACGTCAAGACGGGCCTGAAAGAGGACCAGCTTGCGGCCACGGTGGGCGAATATGACGGCATGATCATCCGCTCGGGCGTGAAGATCACGGCCAAGGTTCTGGCCAACGCAGGCAAGCTGCGGGTCATTGCCCGCGCGGGCGTGGGCGTGGACAACGTCGATCTGGCGGCCGCGACCAAGGCGGGCATCCTGGTGATGAACACGCCCGACGCCAACACGATCAGCACCGCCGAGCAGACCATGACGCTGATGCTGGCTCTTTCTCGCCATGCGCCCAAGGCCGACGCCCACGTTCGAGAGGGGAAATGGGAGCGGAAGGCGTTCACCGGCACCCAGTTGGCGGGGAAGACCCTCGGGATCATCGGGCTCGGCCGGGTGGGCAGCGCGGTCGCCCGCCGCGCGCTGGCCTTCGACATGAAGGTGGTCGCGTACGATCCGTTCTTCTCCGGCGAGACCGCTCTCGACGGACAGGTGAGCTTGTGTCGGACGCGCGAAGAGGTCTTCGCCCAGGCCGACTACCTGACCCTGCACACCAAGATGAGCGATGAAACCAAGCAGATGATCAACAAGGACAACATCGCCAAGATGAAGAAGGGCGTGCGGATCATCAACAGCTCGC
Source organism: uncultured Planctomycetales bacterium (assembly GCA_964586235.1). Classification (GTDB taxonomy): domain Bacteria; phylum Planctomycetota; class Phycisphaerae; order UBA1845; family PWPN01; genus JAUCQB01. Next base: position 14,927 of record CAZPIO010000081.1, on the reverse strand, counting down.
GCGGCGGTGTGATCAACGATGCCGACCTGGCCGAGGCCCTCAAGAGCGGGCAGGTGGCCGGTGCCGCCATCGACGTCTACGTCACCGAGCCGCCGGCGCCGGACAACCCGCTGCTGACCGCGCCCAACACCGTGCTCGCCCCGCACCTGGGGGCATCGACCGAGGAGGCTCAGTTGCAGGTGACGCTGGATGCGGTCGAAATCCTGCTCAACTACCTGCTCAAGGGCGAGATCCGCTGGGCCTGCAACGTGGCCGGGCTTCCCTCGCAGCTCACCGCCCGCGATAAGGCGTACCTCGACCTCGCCCAGCGCATGGGCGCGATCCTGTCGCACGTCGGCTCAGGCGTGATCGACACTGTCAGTGTCACCACCCACGGCGAGTCGCTTGAGGGCCTGCTGGGCACGATCCAGAAGCAGATCCTGATCGACCTGCTCAGCCCGCACTTCACCACGCGGCTGAACATGATCAACGTGGACAGTTTCGTGAAGGAGCGGGGCATCAAGCTGGAGCAGACCGCCGACTTAACCTCCAGCGCCCTGACCGACAGCGTGAGCGTCACGGTCAAGACCAAGGAAGGCTCGCACGAGGTATCGGGCGAGGTCTTTCTCGACGGCCGGCCCAGAATCATCGCCATCAACGGCTACCAGATGAACCTGGTTCCCGAGGGGCCGATGGTCATGATCTTCAATGACGATCAGCCGGGCGTCATCGGTCTGGTCGGCATGGTGTTCGGCAACAACAAGATCAATATCGCCGACATGATGCTCTCGCGGCAGAAGAACACCGCCATGATGGTGCTCAAACTCGACGCCGCCATCCCCGCGAAGGTCCTGCAGGACCTGGAGGCCCAGAGGCCGCCGATCCAGCGGGTGCTGCCGGTGACGCTGCCGCCGCTTTCGGCGTGATAGCGGAGTGCTGAACACAATGATATTGAGTCCACGGGGAGCAGCCAGCATGCGACTCGCCGGCTTGCTGGCTGTCCTCCCTGTGTGCGCCGGCTGCTCCGCGGGCAGGCCGGGGCCGCTCATGCCGCGCGTTGCCGGGCCGTGGATCACGATCGCGAGGAACCCCGATCTCGGACCGCTCAATGGTCCGCCCGCCGAGAACCCCAAGCATCCCCAGGAACCGGTGGATTTCGCGATCTGGCAGGCGGCCGATGGATCGTGGCAGCTCTGGTCGTGCATCCGCAACACCAAGTGCGGCGGCAACACGCGGTTGTTCTATCGCTGGGAGGGGCAGCGTCTGACCGACCCCGCCTGGAAACCGATGGGCATTGCCGGACAGGCAGACCTGAACTACGAGACCCGAATCGGCGGCCTGCAGGCTCCTTACGTAGTCCGCATCGATGGCCTGTACCACATGATCTACGGCGACTGGGATTACCTCATGATCACGCGGAGCCGGGACGGCAAGAGCTTCGAGCGGTGGCTCTACCCTAACGGCAAGCCGGCCATGTTCACGGAAGGGCCGGACGTGAACACACGCGATCCGATGCTGATCCGGATCGGCGATCTCTGGCACTGCTACTACACGGCGTATCCCAACCGCGTCGGGGCGGTGTTTTGCCGGACTTCGAAGGATCTTCGCAACTGGAGCGAGTCGAAGGTCGTCGCCCGTGGCGGACTGACCGGCACCTCGCCCTATTCGTGCGAGTGCCCCCACGTGGTGAAGATTGACGAGTGGTTCTACCTGTTCCGCACGCAGCGGTATAGTGGCCCGCCGACCACGAGCGTCTACCGCTCGAAAGACCCGATGGATTTCGGCATCGACGAGAAGGCGGATGACAAGTTCGTCTGCCTGCTGGAGGTGGCCGCCCCGGAGATCGTCGTTCACGACGGCTGCTACTACATCGCCGCTCTGCTGCCGGACGTCCAAGGCATTCGTGTCGCACGACTGGCGTGGATCGCCGATGCGCCGGACAGAAAAACCTTAAGCGACCGCTGACCGTGTCTTGCCTGGAATCCAGTGCTTGCGGCCGTTGACGCCACATGAGGAGAAGATGCGACATGCCAGGCAAGTCGCGACAACTATCTCGCCGGGGACTGCTCGAAGGCACCTTCCTCGGACTGGCCGCCGGAGCAATGGGGGGCTGCATCACCGGCAGGAAGATGCCTGCTGCTGCCGCTGCCCGGGGGAGACGGCGAACTCCCAGAATCGCCTCCGATTGGCGCCGTGTGGTCACGTATCCCGACCACCACCTGAACGACTTCTGTCTTTTCAAGAACGGCAAGGGAGCCTGGCACGCCATGGGGATCATGGGCACGGGCACATGGGAAAGCGAACAGAGCCTTTTTCATTGTGCCGGCCGCGACCTGCTCGGACCCTGGAGAATCCTCGACCCCGTGCTGACGGACATGCCCGAGAGCGGCCTGCCTCCGCAGAAACATGCGCCCTATGTCGTCTGCCACGACAACAAGTACTACATGTACTACCGCCGACCCCCGGGCACGATCCTTCTGAGTCTCTCCGAAGATCCGGACGAATGGACCGGCCTCGGCAAGGAGCTGTTCGCCGAGCTCGATGCCCGCGACGTGCACATCCTCCGCATCGGCGAGATGTTTCACATGTACTACTGCCAGGCCTCCAAGATCGACCATGACACGCAAAGCTGCATCCTCATGCGGCGATCGGACGACCTGCGTTACTGGAGCACCCCGATCGTCGTGCATTGCGACACGGCCAGGCCGACACACCACTCCTACCTCGAATCACCCTGCGTGATTCAGCGCCCGGAAGGCTACTACCTGTTCATCCGGCATCGGCTGATGGATAAGCGGACAACCACCGTCGTTCTTTTCTCTCAACGACCGGATGCATTCCCGAGCGGCGAGCGGGCATGGTTCTGCGAGTTGCACGACGTGCATGCCCCGGAGATCGTCATGGACCGGGGCAAGCACTACATCGCACGAGTGAGCGGCGCCCCGCATGCCAGCGACCACGCACCCGAGAAAGGCGGTTGGATCGACATCGCTGAACTCGCGTTCGAATAGCCCGGAAGTGCATGCCATCCACAACGTCTGCCGATCCGTCGTTGCCTCAAGCAGCGCACATCTCCGTGGGGAGGTTGTTTTTCACACGGACCGATAGTACATTGCCGCCCTGCTTCCGGACATCCAGGGCATCCGCGTCGCTCCACTGGCGTGGGTGCCGGACAACCTGAGGCGCTGATGAGACGCTACGAATCTGGGCCGGCGCGGGACCAACAGGTGCTCTCGCGGTTAGCGCCGCCTCAATCAGCACATCCTGCGCCCGCCGCGATATCCTGCCCGCTGAAACATTTTTGAAACACGGCGAAATCCGCCTGGTCGACATCGTCATCGCCGTCCAGGCGGGCATCCACGCACTCTGAGTCGTCCTGGGGAATGCCTGGTCCCGTCGAGCAGGCCGCAAAGTGGTCGTAGTCGTCCTGATCGACGTCACCGTCGCTGTCGAAATCAGCCCGACTCTGCTCGACCACGACGACGTAAGCGGCACGCACCTCGGCATCACTGCGGCCAGGGCTGGTGACGGTCAGAGACACTTCGTAGGTACCGGGCTGCCCATAGGTATGAGATGGATGGCGCAGGGTGCTCGTTACTCCGTCACCGAAGTCCCACGACCACGAAGTGATCGGGCCTGTTGACTGATCGGAAAACTGAACCGCCAGCGGGGCCACGCCAAGCGCCCTGTCGGCCGTGAAATCCGCGGTGGGCGAGCCGAGAGAGTAGCTGACGGCGTTGTCGAAGATTCTCTTGCCGGTATCGTTCGTCTTCTGCCATGTGGTGTCGTACAAGTAGAGGAATATGCGCTTGCCGGCCGCGACTCCGCCGTCCAGCAGAGTCGCCCCGGGCTCGGCCACGACGACTGTCCGGCGGCTCGCATCGCCGGCCAGCGTGGCCAACACGGTCGCACCGCTCGCAATGGGGTCGGACACCCAACTGAAATCCGCGCCGCCGGTCGTCAGCGTGACCACGCCGGCAGGCAACCCCACCGTGATCGGATGGTTGTTGTTGACCACGTTGATCTACGTCTGGCCGCCGGACATGCTGTTGTCCTCTGCCAGGGCCTCGCGGTCGGGCCAACTCAACGAGGATTCCCAATAGATATACGGAACGCTCTCGTTTCGGAACTCGCCGGCAACGTTGGCCGACAGAACGGTCGAGGAGGCGAGCACCAGGTCATGGGCTGCGGAAATCTGGCCGGCAGACGGACGGCTGGCCGGGTCATCTTTGTAGACATCCACCAGCAGGCCGAACGACTTCAAGCGGTCGATGATCTGAGCGTCGGTAACGGTCGGCGGCATCGACCCACTGATAAAGGCTGCTTTCGGGAACTGTCCGACGCGGATGAAGCCGGCTTTCTCGGTCATCTGCGGCCCGCCGGCGGTTGTGACCGTCAGCCGTACGGTGAAAGACCCCTCAACCGCATAAGTATGCGTGGGGTTCTGCAGTTCGCTCGTCTGGCCGTCGCCGAGATCCCACAACCACGACGTCACCTCGGCAAGAGTCGTCTCGTCAGTGAAATGAACCGTGAGCGGACCGGGGCCGGCGGTCACGTCGGCCAAGAAATCCACCGATCCGGGCGTCACCGTGATCAGGTTCGTCTTCTGGGTGGTGAGAGGACCGTTGCTGCCCGTCACCGTCAACTGAACCGTGTACGTTCCCGCGCCGCTGTACACGTGCGAGGGGTTCTGGAGGTCGCTGGACTGGCTGTCACCGAAATCCCAGTGCCAGGTGGCTGCCCCGGCCACGCAGGATTCGTCGGTGAACTGCACCGCCAGCGGGGCAACGCCGGAAGTCACGTTCGCAGTGAACTCGACCGAATCCACAAAGGTCTTGTTGAAGTCCTTGAACGCATCAAACGACGGCCTGGGATTGAGCGCCGAATCGACCAGCCCGAAGCCATCGAGATCCCCCCAGCCGTTCAAGATCAGATACTTGGCAAAAAACAGGTAGTGGTATTGCGGCTTCTTGAGTTCGGTGAGCACCTCAAGAAGGTCCTCGGACTTCTGGCTCTCGTTGGAGGTGTTCCATCCGTACTCGGTGATCCAGATCTTCTTGTCGGCGTCGCCGTTGTTGACCATGACGTTTCGGACTTCAGTCAGGTCGCTGTAGTCGATACCCTCGCCGCCGGTACCCGGCCCGCCCGACCCGCCTGGGGCGTACGGGTGAATGGAGATGGCGTCAAAGGCGCGCCCGCCGCCGTTGGCCGCGAGCCAGTTGTACATGCACTGCACATACCCGGCCGGGTCGCCGTCGAAACCTCCGGCCGACACCACGCACTCGGGATTGCCGGTCTTGAGCGCGTTGTAGCACCGCCGCTGCCAGAGCGTGAACAACGAGCAGTCGCTGCCGTTGGAGCAGTTGGGGTTGATCCAACCGCAGCCGCTCGGCTCATTCCAGAACTGGTAATACTTGACCCGCCCCGCGTAGCGGGCCGCCACGGCGGTGTGAAAGCTTATGAACTGCGGCAGGTAATCCTCGGCGGGGGGCGTCTGATGTCCGGGCAGGGTGGTGTAGAGCCTGGCCCAGTCCGGAGTGGTGCCGACGAAGGCAAACATCTCGAGGCCGTGCGCCTCGGCAGTGGCCACCTGGTGATCGGCATACGCCCAGTCGATGTTGCCCGGTGTTGGCTCCATGCCCCCCCAGGGAAAGTCTATCCAGACGGCGGTGGCCCCCATCTCGACCATCCTGTCCATCGCCTGGTCGTCGTAGGTCCAATCCTGGTTCGCCCAACTCGCGAGATAGTGCCCGGTACCGTAGATATAGGAACGACACTCGGCGTCGGCGCGATCGACCCACCCCAGCGCCAGGCCCGCGAGCAACACCGAAGTGCCTGCACGCAGCGCTGCTCTGTCTCGTGTGACCTGTGTCATGGCGTTCCCTCCGCAACGACTGCACCTCCACCCACGCACGTGGGCGTCCTGGCGACTGATCAGAAGAACCATCTCCGCGCTTCCCAGTCCCTGAGCGGGCTCGCTTCCTATGATACCACTCAGACCAGGAACAACAAAGGACCTCTTCGGGCCGTCTTCCCGTTGTCTTTTCGGACAACCGCCATTAAATTACCGCCCGGCCACCGAATTGGCAGGCTTCCACGCCGCCCGGCTGATACGGGTTTCGGATACGACGAGAAGCGGCCCGGCGATTGATGACCAGCCAGCAAAGAGCGGAGGCCCTTGACAATGGCTCATAGCTGAGCGCTGACAACTACTAATAGATTCTTGACAATTAGTTTTGGAGTTCACGATGGCCTCATTCAACGGACTTGGAATGCATCTGGGCAATCTCTCGCGACTCTCGAACGCCAAGAGCCGCTCGCTGAGTGCCGAGAACCCGACCGGCGAAAAGGGCAAAGGCGCCATGGCCACGGAGGGGCTGGGCAAGGAGGCTGCCCGCGAACTGGGGCAGGGCTGGAAAATCGCCCCGGCGATCAAGATCGCGGCCGGGGAAGAACGCGAATTGGCCAATATCGAGGGACCCGGCGCCATCCAGCAGATCTGGATGACCCCCACCGGGCCGTGGCGGATGCAGATCCTGCGGATCTACTGGGACGACCAGACCGTCCCGTCGGTCGAGTGCCCGATCGGCGACTTCTTCGCCTGCGGCTGGGGCCGGTATGCGCATGTCAACTCGCTGGCCGTGTGCGTCAATCCCGGCAGCGCGTTCAACTGCTACTGGGAGATGCCCTTCCGCAAGCGATGCCGCATCACCTTCACCAACATCGACGACAAGGAGATGGTGCTCTTCTACCAGATCAACTACACGCTGACCGAGGTGCCCGAGGATGCGGCCTACTTCCACGCCCAGTTCCGCCGCAGCAACCCCTTGCCGTACAAGACCGATTACACCATCGTCGACGGGATCAGAGGCAAGGGGCATTACGTCGGCACCTACATGGCCTGGGGGGTGAACAACAACGGCTGGTGGGGCGAAGGGGAGATCAAGTTCTTCATGGACGGTGACACGCGCTGGCCGACCATCTGCGGGACCGGCACCGAGGACTACTTCTGCGGCTCGTACTGCTTCATCGTCAACAAGGGGGCAGGCAACGTCCGCGAGGGCAAGGGTGACCAGTACCAGGAGTATACCACCCCCTACGCGGGCATGCCCCAGGTCATCCGCCCCGACGGCGCCTACGACGCCAACACCCGTTTCGGCCTGTACCGCTGGCACATCATGGACCCGGTCCGCTTCGACAGCGACCTCCGTGTGACCATGCAGGCCCTCGGCTGGCGGAGCCACGGCCGCTACCTGGCCATGCAGGATGACATCGCGTCGGTGGGCTACTGGTACCAGACCCTCCCCACCGCCCCGTTCCCCAAGCTGCCCGATCGAGATTCCCTGGAGGTAATCTGACACCTCACCCTGGCCGGGTCGTGCCGGGAGTTCTGACCGAATAGGTCTTCCTGGCAAAGTTGACGGTGATCCGCGTGCCGTCGGCGAAGGTGGTGGCCTGCACGCGGCGGGCGGCGTCGAGGAAGCGGTGGTCGGTCATCTCCAGCGTGTTCAACCGCCCCACCACGGACAGCACTTCCTGCACCTGTGCGATGGTCTGCGGGTTTGCGCCGGGCGAGACGTACGGAAGCCCCGCGTTGAGCAGGCAATGAAGACGGCCGGCGTCGCCCATCGGGATGCCCCAGCCGCCGTCCTCGGTCAGGTACCAGGGCAGCAGGATCGAATCGTGATAGACGAGGTTGAACAGCGGCACCGCGATGCCCTCACCCTGGCCGGGGCCGTAGCCCTTGGGCAGCGTGGGGTACGGGCCGTGATGCACCAGGTCCAGCGAGCGGATCAGGTAGTCCGCGGGCTCTTCGGAGCTGACCACGTAGCCCCGGGCCCGCAGCAGGTCGAAGCACTCCCGCCGGTAGCGGGCACAGTCGCTGCGAGTGACCGGGTGGCTGGGCTGGTAGCTTTCCTCCAGGGGGACGACCGCGAAGACGTCGAGGTACGCGCCTTTGACCTTGATGCCGTGCTCGGCGAACAGATCGTGGTTCCGCCGGACGTAGCCCGGAGCGAACCGCGGGCTCAGGAAGGTTTGTCGCCCGCCGCTCCATTCGGCATGCTCGGTGCGGGTGCCGTCGTGATTGAGCAATGCCAGCTTGTCGTCGTACGACGCGGCGCTGAAGAAGAAGTCGCGATACTGATCGTGGACCGCCAGCAGGTAGCCGAGTGAGTCGCAGGTGTCGGCGAACAGACGCATGCCGTTCCAGCCGCCCTGCTCGGGTCCCGGTGGCAGCACGTCGGGGTGGGCGTTGTCGTAGCCGTAGAAGCCCCAGCCGTCCAGATGGACGTAGGCTTCGGCGATGCCGGCCGTTTTAAGGCTTCGCAGCGAGGCCGCCAGGCCCTCGAAGGTCTGCACCTGATGGTTGCTCTCCATCTTCGTCGTGCGATAGAAACGCGAGCCCTTCACGTTGTGGTGCAGGGCGCCGATGTGAACCACCGGCTTGCCGATCACCTTGTCGAGATTCGGCGTGCGGACCCGCTTTTCGGCGAGCGAGACGAACTGGCCCGTCTCCTGCACGTATCGCCGGTATCGCTTGGCCATCCGCACGTAGCCGCCCTTGTTGTCGAAGACGCAGCGAACCACCCGAGGATAGCGCAACCGCCCCATGCTCGCGTACCACAGCGGCTGAATCCGCGTCGGCTCGCCGGGCACATGAGCGTACTCCGCGCCCGCGTCGTCACTGGTCTCCAGGATCGTCTGGACGCCCCTCTCGCCCGCCAGTTGCCCCCACCAGGGCATGTACAGGGCGCGCGAGTTTGCCAGGTCGCGGTAGCGGATCTCCTGCCGCCAGTTGCCGGGTATCAGGATGCCCTGCATGCGCGGTATCACCGCGATATCCGTTTCGGCGGTGCCGGTTTCGAGCACCTTCGGAAACGCCAGCGTCGCCAGATTTGTGATCTCCTCGACGGCGACGATCTCGAAGACCGCCTCGCTGCCGATCAGGTGGACGAGCACATCAATGCGAGCCCTCGGTGCGGCAGGGAAATCAGCAAGCGTGATTCGCATGCCGGCACTGAAGCCGGTGTGAAACGCTCCGGCCTCCTTCCGCCGCGCGCTCAGCAGTGAGAAAGACCGCCCGTCGCGCAGCTCGACGTCCTTGTCGTCCGCCGGCCGCCATCGCCAGGCGGCTTCCGCGGTTTTGGCGGACATGGACAGGTTCTTCTTCGTGATCGTCAGCACCAGTTGCCCGCTCTTGACTCCCCAACCGGTGCTGGTCTCGAAGAACTCGCCGCCACCGGGCATCGGCCGTTCGATGGCGTTGGCCAGCAGCCATGTGCGGACTTCGTCCATGCGGACGTAGAGGCCGTCCACTTCTTCGCCGCCGGCAGCACCTTTGGCAATCGCGGCCGCCAACTCATCCAGTTGCCTGTCCGCTCGATCCTTCAGTTCCGCGGGCATCTGAATGGCCCGCAGACGATCCAACTGTGTTTGCAGCACGCTCAGCCGGTCGGGGATGGTCTGACCCGCGGTCAGCATGCAGAGGAAAAGCACGATCGACCACATGGACTGCAGGCTCCTTGAAAGGCTCCCAGGAATATGCCGGCGCTCGCCACGGCGAGCAGGCCCGCCGCGGCGGGCTTGGGCATGCCACCCCGCACACACGGCCTTTCCTTATCACATACGTCCTCAGCGATCAACACCCGTCACGTGGGACAGGGACAGCCTCGCGATGTCCGGCCGGGCGTTGTCCAGCCAGCCCAGAGCCGTTAGTCGCCCGATGACCATGTCGGTGAACTTGCGGGCCCCCTGCGGCGTGAGGTGGCATTCGTCCATGAAATCGGAGATGTCGTCCAGGCCGGCATCGGCACCGGCACGCCACCGGACGTAGGCAACGCACTCATCGGTCATGCTGCCCAGTACCGCGTCGAACTGGGCCAGTCGCGTCTGCCCCACCGTACCTCCGTACCGCCTCTGGTGAACAACGGTCGCCCCGGGCATTCCCAGCAGAAGCACATTGGCCCCGGCCTGACGCCACTGGTTCACAAGTTGATCGAGTACCCGGACCTCGAAACGCGACGTCCCTTCCGGCCACTCGGCCGCGACCGCTTTCGAATCGATGGCCGCGACCTCCAGGGATTGTTCGCCCACCGCCGGCACGGCCGCCAGCCAGCGGGCCTGCAATCGGGCTATCCGGGCCGGTTCCCACGCCGGGCGCGGTCCTTCGCCATACCCGTAGTCCGACTCGCCGCGTAAGCCCAGCAGCCAGGTCACCAGGTCGCGGCGATCCGAGTGGTAGGGCCAGACCCAGTCGAGGGTCATCAGCGCCCGATCGGACCAGCGATCGGCGGCGAGCTTCTCGGCAAGCGTGCTGAAACGGTAATAATGGTTTCCTCGCCGAGCGACCGAACGCTCCTGCAACTCGGACAACCCGACGTTGAAGATCAGCAGCCGGACATCTCGAAAGAACTCGGGATTGCGGCGGGTGAACACCAGCGCATCCCACGGCTGGCCGCCTTCAAGACTGAGGTTCACCACCTCGGCCGTCGAGAGGCCCGCCGCGGCGGCGATCCGGTCCTCCAGCAGGCCGTAGCGGGCCATCGAGTTGCCCATCAGTACGATCTTCGGCCGGACCTCGGACCGGCGGATCTGTTCATCTTCCAGCTCGATGTATCGATGGAAAACGGCAGGCGAGGGGATGCGGTCAAGGCGATCGGCGGCGGCGTACAACACCAGCCTGACGCCGGCGCAGACCGCCACGGTCAGCACCAGCGAGGCCGTGATACGCGGCCGGCGGCTGAGGGTGTCAAAACTGAAAATAGATGAAAGGCGCTGCACCGCTCGCTCCCACGAACGAAATCAGAATCACAGCCGCCGCATGCGCCAGGCCCCGGACGTACCAGCGGGCCCGGCCCGTCATCGGCACCTCTTCGTTTCTGACCCAGCACGGCAGATCGATCAGCAGGGTCAGGCTCATGTAGAACAACACCACGGCCACCAGACGCGTCTCGACGGCGGTTGTCGCCTCGGCCAATCCGGCCAGGAACAGCCACGCCTGCTGCAGGCTGCCCGCGCGGAAGAAGATCCACCCCAGGCACACCAGGTGGAACGTGAGCAGCACCCGCAGCCCACAAGACGCAAGTTGGCGCGGTCCTCGTATCTGCCCCTCCATCGGCCGGATGCCCAGCATCTTGCTGACCGCCAGGTACAGCCCATGCAGGCCGCCCCAGACGACGAACGTCCACGACGCCCCGTGCCACAGGCCGCCCAGCAGCATCGTGGCCATCAGATTACGGTAGGTGCTAAACCGGCCGTGCCGGTTGCCGCCCAGTGGGATGTAGAGATAGTCCCGCAGCCAGGTGGACAGCGAAATGTGCCACCGCCGCCAGAACTCGACGATGTCCGCCGACAGATACGGCTGGCGGAAGTTAACCATCAACTCGATGCCGAACCAGCGGCTGACACCGCGGGCGATGTCGCTGTAGCCCGAGAAGTCGCAGTAGATCTGGATGGCAAACAGGTACACGCCGAACAGCAGCTTCACCGACGAGCAGGCAGCCGGGTTGCTGAAGATCGTCTCGACATACGGGGCGACGGCGTCGGCGATGGCGATCTTCTTCAGGTAGCCCATGAGCACGAGCTGCGCCCCCGTGGCCAGGTGTTCGGGCGTGACCGTGCGTTTGGCGGTGATTCGCGGCAGCAGGTTGGTCGCCCGCTCGATCGGTCCGGCGACGAGTTGCGGGAAATAGGAGACGTACAGGGCGAAGTCAACGAGGCTGTCGGTCGCCTTGAGTTTGCGGCGGTACACGTCGATCGTGTAGCTCATCGACTGGAAGGTGTAGAAGCTGATACCGACGGGCAGGATAACCTGCACGGCCCACGACATCCGGCCCAATCCGAGGCACGCGAGCAGGCCGTTGAGGCTACCGACAAAGAAGTTGAAATACTTGAAGAAACCGAGCACGCCCAGTCCGACGCCGATGCTCAGGATAATGAGCAGTTTGCGGCGGCGCTGGTCGGATGTGCGATCGAGGGCCCGGGCGATGAAGTAATCCACAATTGTCGAGCCGGCCAGCAGGAAGGCGAATCGCCAGTCCCAGGCCCCATAGAAGACGTAGCTGGCCGCCAGGAGCATGCGGTTCTGCCACTTGTGGGCCAGGGCGTAGTAGAGCGGCAGCACGACCGCGAGGAAAACGACGAAGATGAAGCTGTTGAAGAGCATCCCCGGTCGCCTCAGTCAAGCCGTTTCCTCATAAACAGCAGCGTCCGCGGCGAATCGGTCACCGCCGTCCGCCGGATCAGCTCGAACCGCTCGCCGAAGATGCGCAGGCAGTTCTCCAGGGTGAATTCCTGGTAGAGATCCGCCCGGAACTGCATGAGCTTGCGAAACATGACGTCGTGGGTGGGGACGAATTCCAGGACCAGGTCGCGCCGGCAGAGGTCGGCGAACATGTCGCGGATGCCGCTCACCGGCAGGTTGGCGGTCACGTGCAGATGATGGATCACGGCCAGGGCCAGCACGCAGTCAGCCTGTATGCGATCGAGGAAGCTGGCCCGCTCGCGGTTGCAGAAGCCGATGGCCGGGCTGGGGTTGGCGATGTCGACGCACATGGGCAGGATCGGCTGCCGCAACTGGCGCGTCCGACCGTAGAGCAGATCGACGCAATCCGCGTCGCTGTCGATCGAAACGACCTCTGCGCCGGCCTCCGAGGCAAGCATCGAGTACCGGCCTGTGTTGCTGCCGACGTCCAGCACTGTTGCCGGCCGTCGTTCCTGGAAGAATCGGCTGACCTCGCCCAGCTTGCACTCTTCGGCCTTATCGCTGTAGCTGCACGTTTCGGTGTACGCAGCCCAGTGACCCTGGTTGCGGTTCGGCCCGGTCAGACGGCTCAGCTTGGACCGCAGTCGACGAAGATTCATGATCTGGGCGGCCGGGCTGCTCTGCCTGGTTTCCAGGCGTCGGGGCCGCGTGTCATCCAGTCGCGACGCTCGCCGGCCAAACCAGTACGGCAGCGTCACGTCCAGCAGCAACCGCGGACTGAGCAACTCCAGCCTGCCGAATGCCCGCTGCACGCGGCTGACGTCGCTGCCATCGAGATCCGCAAGGAAATACGACCGCAGGCTCTGGCCCTTGTAGCGGTTGAGCAGCAACGGGTTGGTGAACATCCGGCCGAACTGGCCGAGGGCGATCCAGACGTCCAGCCGGGGCGGACGCTCGATCGACGGGATGTCGATGAACACCGGCCTGCCGCGGTCGAACTGGATGTTGTATGCGGTCGCATCCTTGAGCGAGTATCCGTTCTCGAGCAGACGGATTTGCAGGTCGAGTGTACAGATGCCCGCGTCGACCAGCATCGACGGCGACCACTCGTAGGGATAGCTGATGGGGCGGATGCGTTCGTGTTGAAGGAAGCCGGCAGGTTCGGGGCAGATGGTCTTGAGTCGCGTAAGCTCGTCCGCTTCTTCAATGATTGTCGTGGAGACGATCAGGCCGTCACCGATCAGCCGCTCGAGCAAACCGGAGTCGCGGAGTTCGCGCACCGTCTGCAGGCAGCGGTCATCGACCGCGCGGAGGATCCGCCCGTCGAGTTCGAAGACGAATCCGCTCGGGTCCCTGAACGAGCCCGGCTGCCTGACCGGTGACTCAACGTGCAGCATTCGCTCTCCTCAGCGCCCGTCAGTTCGGGGTGCCCCATGGCTTCAGCCGTGGGGGACACCAACTCCAATCCGGAATTCGCTCCCCACCGCTGAAGTGATGGGCCACCCGGCGTGTCGGCAACCTCAATTGCGACGGAACACACGCAGCAGGCGGCCGATGCCTGTGCGGAAGTACAGGCCTGCTCCGATCAGCGAGCCGATCAGCAACTGCAGGAGAATCGTCCCGGAACCTGGATCAATGTAACCTAGCATGAGTGTTGTCTACTCCTGGCACACCTTGGCTATTGACCGCCGGGCGGCAGCATGAAGCACCCGGCCCTCGCCCCATAACATATCGTTCAATAGACTGGCCGACTGAACGTCTTTCCCACCCGCAGACAGCGTCGCGAGCGGTTCGAGCCGGCGACGGGCCAAGGCGGTTTCCAGTGCTGGGAGGCCCGTTCCGGAGATGTTGGATCGGCTGCCCACCGCCGGCCTTCACTGCCCTGCGAGCGGCCGAGCGGGGGCCGCCAGAGTCAGTGCCTCCTTCGCCTGCCATCCATGCTGCTGCCGCGTCCTGACGAATTCCTCTATCCGGCCGGGCGCGGCTTCGGGGCCGATCGCCCACTGGAGCAATGCCCCCAGTTCTCGTGTTTCGATCCGCTGCTGCACCGTGACCGCCTCCCGTTGATACGGCAGCTTGACCAGCAGCGGCACGTGCGTCCGAGGCGCGTCGAGTTCGCCGCGCTGACGGGCCGGGTCCCACCGCCAGGAGTGGTCCGAGGTCAGAACAACCAGCGAAGAATCGAACGAGCCGGCCGCGCGCATGCAGTCGGTGAACCCACCGACCAGCACGTCGAGCCGCTTGAGGTTGCCCAGGTAGCCGTTGACGTCGGACCTGCTTGTATTCGGATCCGTGCCTCGATAGCTGCCGTCGGGGTTCACGATGAAGGGTTCGTGCGGCAGCATGTAATGAAACAGGGCCAAGGTCCGCGACGGCGGGCCGCTGACGACTGCCCTGACGTCCACTTCGACGTCCCGGTAAAGGCGGAGCATGTCCAGGTCCCGCAATCGGTGCCGGTACCTGAGGGTCACCGTCTGCGACCACGGGTCGGTCCAGTGCGACATCGCGCTGTAGCACTCCCTGGCGACACGCTCAAGCGGGTTGTCAACCAGCGGGTAGAGGCTGTAGGACCGGCAGAGGTCCACTTGGCCGCCAAGCCATGCAGAATAGGGCAGATAGGCCCCGACCATCACCGTCCGATAGCCCATGCCGCCGAACGTGGCAAAGAGGCTCTTGAACTCGCAGGACCGCCGGAATACACCGTCGCACAGGAAGCCGGTCTCGCTTCCATTAAGCATCGGCC
>CAZPIO010000080.1:0-33985 GCA_964586235.1 uncultured Planctomycetales bacterium | reverse complement strand
CACCGCCTGCCTGGCTTTGTTCAGCAGGTCGTCGCGGATGCTCGGCGGAAGCTTCTGCTGAAGCTCCTTGCTCTCGAGGACGTCCTTTGCCTTCAGCCTGCCGAAGGTTTCGATCAGTTTCTTGGCGTTGTCCCAGGCGCCGCCCGCGTTGGCCATCAGGATGGCCACGGCGAAGCCGCAGGTCAGGCCGCCGGCCAGGAGACCCATAACGCCCGGCACGCCGAAGATCAGGCCGACGAAAACCGGGATGCTGATCGCCAGAAGAGAGGGCACGACCATTTCCCGCTGGGCTCCCGCAGTCGAGATCGCGACGCAGTTTGCGTAGTCGGGATACTGGTGGTTGTCCACGATGACCTTCTTCGGCCAGTTGTCGGGGTTCTGGACAAAGGCTTCGTCCTTGCCCTGGGCGCGCAGCGACTGGCGGACCTTTTCGAATTGTCGGCGGCACTCGATCATCATCCGGTTGGCCGCCCGCCCGACGGCCTTCATGGTCAGGGAGCAGAAGAGAAAGACCAACAGCACCCCTGCGAAGAGCCCGCACAGGACGCTCGGGTTCATGAGCGTCACTTTATAGAAGACCATGAACTGCTCCAGCGAGGCCTTGCGGGAGGCCACCAGCTCGATGTCGTGGTCGTCGCCTTCGATTTGTACGTTTGCGACGCGGATGTACCCTTCCTCCTTGCCGGCGACGGGGCCGAGTTTGATCTTGGTCTTGCCGGCCTCGAAAGACTTCTCCACGGCTTCGTCCACGTCGTCCCAATTGAGGGCCATGTAGGATTCGAAGTCCTTGGGTTTGTTCGCAGGACCGATCCGGGTGGCGAACTTCCCATAACCCAGGTAGACCGCCTCGTCGGGCGCTGCCGCGGAATAAACGGCCGGCACCATGTCGCGGGCTTCATAGAGCTGGCCGACGCGCACCTCCTCAAGGTAAGCGGCCAGAAGCGCCAGGGCGGTCAGGGCCGCCGAACCGATGGCAAAGCCCTTGCCGGTGGCCGCGGTGGTGTTACCCAGCGAATCGAGAGCGTCTGTCCTCTGGCGAACCTCGGGTTTCTGCCCGGTCATCTCGGCGTTGCCGCCGGCGTTGTCCGCGATCGGGCCGTATGCGTCGGTGGCCAATGTGATGCCGAGGGTCGCCAGCATGCCAACCGATGCGATGCCGACGCCGTACAGACCGAGAATGAAATCATGCGAACCGCCGGCGCACAGGAATGCCAGCATGATGGCGAAGATGATCACGGTCAGTGCGGCCCAGGTGCTTTTCATGCCCTCGGCGATGCCGCTGATGATGATCGTTGCCGGGCCGGTAATGCCCTGGGCGCTGATCTCCTTGGTCGGCTTATAGTCATAGCTGGTGTAGTACTCCGTGGCCTTGCCGATAATCACGCCGGCGAAGAGTCCGCTGATGATGCTGAGCCAGATGCCCCACCATCTGACCTGGTAGCCCTCCTCGCCCGTCGGCATACCGCTGCCGAGCAGCAGCCAGCAGACAAAGAAGGCGACAATCGCGATCAGGATGCTGCTGCCGTTGATGCCGCGGTTGAGCGCCCCCATCAACTGGCTCATCGAGGCCCCCTCGCGGGTGCGGACCAGGTAGATGCCCGCGACGGAGAGAACGATGCCGATGCCCGCGAGCACCATGGGAGCCGCGAGGAAGCGGATGGCGGCGTTTGCGCCGTCGGCCGAGGTCTCCGTGCCGAACAGACTGGCTGCCGCGGCGACGCCGAGAGCCGCCGTCGAAAGGATCGAGCCGGCGTAGGATTCGTACAGGTCGGCGCCCATGCCGGCCACGTCACCGACGTTGTCGCCCACGTTGTCGGCGATGGTCGCCGGGTTGCGCGGGTCGTCTTCCGGAATGCCCGCCTCGACTTTGCCCACCAGATCGGCGCCAACGTCGGCGGCTTTGGTGTAGATTCCTCCGCCAACACGGGCGAACAACGCCTGCGTCGAAGCACCCATTCCGAACGTCAGCATGATGACCGTGATGGTGGTGAGATTGAAACTCGATGTCTTGTAGAGAATCAGGAACCAGCCGGTTATGTCCACGAGGGCGAATCCCACGACGCACAGGCCCATGACCGCCCCGGCGCGGAAAGCCACGACGAGTCCCTTGTTCAGGCTGTCTCGGGCGCCGGCCGCGGTTCGATTGCTGGCCAGGGTGGCGGTTCGCATGCCCAGATACCCGCACAGGCCGCTGAAGAAGCCGCCGGTGAGGAAGGCGATCGGAACGATTTCGTTCTGGACTTTGAGCACGAATGCCATGAAGGTCAGGATCAAGGCCAGGATGATGAAGACCAGGGTCACGATCTTGTACTGTCGTCGGAGATAGGCCATCGCCCCTTCGCGGACGTAGCCGGCGATCTCGATCATCTCCGGGTCGCCTGGGTTCGCGGCCTTCACCTCGCGGTAGAACTTGTAGGCGAATCCCAGTGCGATGATCGCGCCGATGGGGGCGATCCACCAGGCCCACGGGATTGCCGGCCGAAGCACCTCGGCTTCACCCTCCTGGGCCAGGACGGGCGACGCGGTGAGCAGGGTGAGCCCCAGCATGAAAGCCAACGTCATCCAGGCTCTACGCGAATACAGCGCTGTCATGTTCTCGCTTCTCCTTCGAAACCAGGTCCACTGAAACCTCGAACGATTCGTCTTTGCGAATCCATCTCCGACGAACCTTCTCGTTCACCCATCCGCATGGGCGGGCGCGACAACGTGTCGCCTCCGACCTGCCCGATCCAAGCCTCCGGCGGCCGCAACCGCCGGTCGTGCAGCTCGATCTCTCTCGATCGTCACTGGCGGATCTTCGGATCGAAAGACACTGGCATGGCCACAAAACGAGGGGGCAAGTATAGCCATGTGCGTCCCCGCTGTAAAACGCCTGTCCCGAGGGCACGGAGAGGGTCGCCGCGGGTCGGAGGGAGGATTCCAGGATGCCTGCGTGGTTGATGAAAACCGTTGCCGTGCGGGGGCTTACGTCATCTGAAGATCTCAGGGCAGAGCATTGACGGTGCCGGGACTCACTCTCGGGTCATGGGGACGAATCGAACGCCGGTGATGGTCCGGGTGCTCCTGCGGCCGTCGGGGGTCTTGGTCACCACGACGAGTTCCTGCGGTCCCCAGGCCGAACCGGTCGGGATCACAATCCGCCCGCCGGGCTTGAGTTGCTCCCAGAGCGGACCGGGGATGTCCTCCGCGGCGCAGGTGACGATGATGACATCGAACGGCGCGGCCTCCGGCCAGCCTTTGTAGCCGTTGCCGGTGCGGCAATGGACATTCTGATATCCCTGTTCGCGCAAGACTCTCTGGGCGGTCTCGGCCAGGGGTCTGACGATCTCGATGGTGTACACGTGGGGTGTCAGGTGGGCCAGGACCGCCGCTTGGTAACCCGATCCGGTCCCGATCTCCAGGACTTTCATTTCCGGCGTCAATTTCAGGGCTTCGGTCATGAGGGCGACGATATAAGGCTGGGAAATGGTTTGACTGTGCCCGATCGGCAGAGGGAAGTCGCCGTACGCCCGAGCCTGGTTCTCGCGCGGGACAAACACGTGCCGGGGAACGGCCCTCATGGCCTGCAGGACCTTCGGGTCCTCCACCGGGTCGCGGCCGTCGAAGGGGCGAGCGATCTGCTCATCGACCATCTGATTCCGTTCCCCAATCCGCTCTTGAGCCGCGGCCGGAACGGGCGGTCGAAACGCCGCCGCGGGCTGGGTCGTGGTGGCGGGTTCGCTTGCGGGCGAGGAGGCGGTGACCAGGGCCCCCGCATCCAGCGGGCTGGACTCCGATCCGCAGCCGGAAAGAACCGTAATCATGATGACAACGCACCGGAGTGCGACCGACGCAACTGGCGGCGTTGGGCAGGCGCGTGGTGGCACAGTTCACCTCTGATAAGTCCCGATCAACTCACCCTCGGCCAGGACGTGGCCCGAGATGGCTTTCAGCAGATCCTCCTTGGTGACCACCGGTTCGAGGTCGACAGGCGAATCGAGGGCGTAGAGCTTGAAGAAATAACGGTGCCGTCCGTGCCCCTTGGGCGGGGCGGGTCCGCCGTAACCGATTTTCCCCCACGAGTTCTGGCCCTGCGCGAGTCCGGCCGGCCGCGCTACACGCAAGGAGGGGGCGATTCCCTCCGGCAGGCTCCTGGCCTCGGCCGGGATCCGATACAACACCCAGTGCACCCACGGCGTCGGCGTCGGTGCGTCGGGGTCATCCACGATCAGGGCCAGTTCCTTCGTACCCGGCGGAACGACCGACCATGACAGGGGCGGCGACTTATCCTCGCCGTCTCCCGTGTATTTGCGTGGGATCATCTCGTTCGGGGCGAAGGCCGAACTCTGCAAGGGCATTTGAGCTGGCATGGCGGTCTCCTTCGGCGGTTGAGATGCGGGTTGAGACGCGGCCGGCTTGCCGGAGGGCGAACGCCCGCAGCCGGAAAAGCTGGCCAGCAGAAGTATTTCTAAGATTACGGGGGGCCATGACTTGTGGTCTATCCCATACATGAGGCCCACCTCGCTTTCGGGTGGATACGACGCATTATTATAAGAACCCATCCCGGTTGAGTGCCACGGACAGCTTGTCTGCCCGTGTAGTGGCGGGCAAGTCCCTCGGGTTGCGCTCGGGACGAAGGCCGCCAATGGCACCCGAGCCGGATGGAGCTGACGGGGCACACTCTACGGTCCGACGCCCGGGGAGCGACGCGGACTAAGAATGCCATTCTTATACCGCAGGTCCCCGGCAAAGACACTATGCCTGGGGGCCTCAAGCACTGTCCGGTAATCGCGCGCCTTGCGTGTCCGGAGTCGGGGCGGATAGCACCGGGCTGGCCGCTTCAGAATACACCCGATTCGACGGTTCCTGGCACGCGTTTTGCCTAGCCCGCGGCCAGCTATAAGCACAGCACAAATAAAACCCTAAGTCCGTTTGCCCGAGCCCAAAACGTGGTGTATAGTTCTCGGTCTTCCATGGAGCGAGGTGGGCGAGACGGTCATCATAAGTTTTGGGTTAACCATTTACCAAATCTGGACTTAGGCCTATTCTCGCGCTATCCGGGATTCAGCGGGGCGTACCAGAGGGCGAACGTTGTCACTAGCGGACAGGGAAACCATAACCCGTCAAATTCGGGATGCCATCGACATCGTTGACCTCGTGGGCAGCTACGTGACACTGCGACGAGCCGGTTCGGCGTTTAAGGGCTTGTGCCCGTTCCATGAAGAGAAAACGCCGTCCTTTACGGTCAATCCTGCAAGGCAGACCTTCAAGTGTTTCGGCTGTGGTGCGGGAGGGGACGTCTTTAACTTCGTTCAGATGCGCGAGAACGTGGATTTTCTCGAGGCCCGTCGGACGTTGGCCGATCGGGCGGGGATTTCGCTGGAATCCGAGCGCGCCGCGGGACAAACCGGCCCTGGCGGACCCGGCAAGACCGATCTGGCTCGAGCCAACGACTGGGCGGCACGGTTTTTCCGCAAGAACTACGAAGGAGCCGGCGGCCGGGCGGCTCGCGAATACGTGGCCAAACGGGGCATTTCCCCCGAGATGGTCAATGTTTTCAACGTCGGTTTGGCGGTGGACAGTTTCGACTCGCTCATCCGCCAGGCCGTTCTCTCGAAAATTGACGTGAAACTGTTGCTCGCGGCCGGCCTGGTCAAGGAGAACCAGCGGGGCGGCTACTACGACACGTTCCGAAACCGCTTGATGTTCCCGATTCTGGACGCCAATCAGCGGGTTCTCGGATTCGGCGGGCGAACCCTGGGGGATGACCCGGCGAAATACCTGAACACGCCGGCGACGGCGCTTTTTGACAAGGGAAACAATCTATTCGGGCTGGATCAGGCTCGACAGGCCATGGTCGAGGCCGGTCGGGCCATTGTGGTGGAGGGCTATACCGACTGCATCATGGCCCACCAGCACGGGTTTAAGGAGACGGTCGCCACGCTGGGAACGGCCATGACCGAGGCGCATGCGCGGTTGCTGCGACGCCACACCGACGGGGTGATCCTGCTGTTCGATTCCGACGAAGCGGGGCAGCGGGCGGCCGACAGGGCCCTGGCGGTCACGGTGACCGTCGGGCTGGAAGTGTCCTTGGCGCGTGTACCCGAGGGCAAAGACCCCTGTGACTATCTATTATCGGCCGGAAAAAGCGGTTTTACCGGGGTGTTGAACGGAGCCATCGGGGCGCTAGAATTCAAATGGCAGGAGGTAACCCGGCAATATGACGCCGGGAGAACAGGCCCGGCTCGTCGGCGAGCGCTGCAGGAATACCTTCAGCAGTTGTCGACATGGCTGGGTCAGGGGGCGATTGATCCAATCCAGACGGGGTTGCTGGTCAACCAGTTGAGTCAGATTCTTTCGCTGCCGGCGGAAGATCTGCACCAACAGCTTCGACAGATGGCCCGGCGGTTGAAGCCGCGCCCGGTGGTCAGGGGAGCGACCGGACCGGAGCGGTCGGAAACGACCGTCCAGCCGACGGGGTCCAACAGCAAGCAAGAGTCGCTTCGACAGGTCGTCGAGGTGTTGCTGAACGAACCGGCGTACTACCCGCATGTGGCCGCGTGGCTGAAGCCGGAGGAGGTGTGGGATGCCGGTTTGTCGGCGGTGGTTTCGGCGATGGTCGAAATCCTCGGCAGTGGAGAGACCTTGCGGCTTGACGAGCTGATCGGGCGATTTGAATCGCCCGGTTTCGGGCGCCTGATTACCGACCTGCAGACCCGCGGCGAGCAGCGGGGGCGGTATGCGACGGTTATCGAAGGTGCAGTCGCCTGCTTGAACGCTTTTGACCAGTCGCGGCAGGCGGCGGCGCTGGCGGATGAGATCCGCCAGGGGCGGCGGCAGGCGGGCACGGGGCCGGCCCCGGCCGACGAGGACGATCGCCTGCGGGCGCTGACAGATATGGCCCGACAGTCTCATTTTTCGCCCATCAGGGCCAGGAAGAGGCTGTTGGAGCCCTGACCGGTACGCGGGGGAGGAGGCTCCGCCGGCCCGGCAGAATCGGGCGGCGGGCGGCGGCGATGCAGGATGCACGCCGCGAAGAGGAGTCTGATGGAGAGACGAGCCAGGCGTTGCCTGTGACGTGCGGAGTTGATGATGGCAGAGACCAATATCCCAGCAACGACGGATCCGGTTGATATCGCCCTGCAGACGCTGCTCAGCCGCGGCCGCGAGCGCAAGTACATCACCTGGGAGGAAATGAACGAGATCCTCCCCGATGAGGCCGTCAATCCGGACAAACTCGAGATGATCATGATGACGCTCGAGGAGAACGGCATCGAGATGATCGATGAAGAGGAGGCGGAGCGCCTCGGGTTCGTGGCCGAGAGCAAGGAGAAGAAGAAGGCCGGTGGCAAGAAGGCCCAGTCCGGCCAGCCCGTGGTGGACGAGCGGCTGCTGGCCGCCCTGGAGATGGATGAAAGCGGTTCCCGCCGGATCGACGATCCTGTGCGCATGTACCTGACGCAGATGGGCGAGATTCCGCTGCTCACGCGCGCCCAGGAAATCGCGCTGGCCAAGAAGATCGAACTGACCCGCATGGCGTTCCGCAAGCTGGTCCTCGAGAGCGACTACTGCATCGCCCAGGCGGTGGACATTCTTCAGCAGGTGGCCGACGGCCGGCTGCCGTTTGACCGCACCATGAAGGTCTCCACCTCCGAGGCCCTGGCGAAGAACACGATTACCAAGCTGCTGCCGGAGAACCTCGAGACGGTCCGCAAGCTCATGGAGGCCGACCAGGCCGACTACGACAAGCTGCAGGTCGGCCGGATGGCCGCGGCGACGCGGAAGGTCATCATCCGCGGCATGAACCAGCGCCGCCGCAAGATGGCCAAGCTGCTCGAGGAGCTGTCGCTGCGGACCAGCCGGATCATCCCGCTGATGCGCAAGCTCGACGGCGTCTGCCGGAAGATGGTCGATCTCGAACGGCGCATCGCCGCCGAGGCCAAGCGTCCGGTCCTGCCGCCGGAGGACCTGGCGGCGATGGAGGATGAACTGGCCGGACTGGAGTCGCTGGTGCTCGAGGACAGCGAGTCGCTCGGCCGGCGGCTGACGACGCTCAAGCGGGTGTTCGCCGAGTACGAGGACGCCAAGCGCAAGCTCTCCGGCGGGAACCTGCGGCTGGTCGTCTCGATCGCCAAGAAGTATCGCAACCGCGGGCTGAGCTTCCTGGACATCATCCAGGAGGGCAACACCGGCCTGATGCGGGCAGTGGACAAGTACGAATACAAGCGGGGTTACAAGTTCAGCACTTACGCGACGTGGTGGATCCGGCAGGCGATCACCCGGGCGATCGCGGATCATGCCCGGACCATCCGCATCCCGGTGCACATGATCGAGACGATGAGCCGGCTGCGGAATATCTCCAAGAAGCTGTTGCAGGAGCTGGGTCACGAGCCCGGCATCGAGGAGATCGCCCGGCGGGCGAAGATGCCGGTCAGCGAGGTGCGGCGCGTGCTGAAGATCAGCCGTCACCCGATTTCGCTCGACCGCCCGGTGGGCGAGAGCGAGGACTCGTACTTCGGCGATTTCATCGAGGACGACACGGCCGAATCGCCGGTGCAGTCGGCGGGCAACGAGATGCTCCGCGACCGGATCGAGGAGGTGCTCAAGACGCTCACCTACCGTGAGCGCGAGATTCTCAAGCTGCGGTACGGCATCGGCGACGGCTACACCTACACGCTCGAAGAGGTCGGCAAGATTTTCAAGGTCACGCGGGAGCGCGTGCGGCAGGTGGAGGCCAAAGCCATCCGCAAGCTGCAGCACCCCGTGCGAGCCCGCAAGCTCGAAGGGTTCCTGGAGAACATGCAGGAAGTCGTGGAGATGTGAGCATCGGCCTCCGGGCCGGGGTATGACGGATCCGATTGGAAACAGATCAACGAGCTAACCTGACGGTTCAGAGAGAGCGGGCCCTGCTGGTCGGCCTGGAGCTGCGCGGCGCGGACCATGACGGAGTGGAGTCGCTGCGCGAGCTGGAAGCCCTGGCCGAGTCGGCCGGCGCGGTCGTCGTGGACATGATGCTCCAGCGCCGGGAGCGTGTGGACCCCAGGTACTACATCGGCAGGGGCAAGGTCGACGAGCTGATCGGTCGCATCGAACAGCACGACGCCGACCTGGTGATCTTCGACGACGATTTGTCTCCGGCCCAGATCCGCGAACTGGAAAAGGCCTGCGAGGCCATGGTGATCGACCGCAGCGAGCTGATCCTGGACATTTTCGCCTCACGAGCCCGCACCCACGAGGCCCGTCTGCAGGTGGAGCTGGCCCAGCTCGAATACACGGCCCCGAGGCTGCGGGGCATGTGGACGCACCTGGAACGGATCGCGGGGGCCGCCGGTGGGACCGGCGCGGGGGTGGTCGGCGGCATCGGCACGCGCGGCCCCGGCGAGCGCCAGATCGAGATCGACCGCCGCATCGTCGGCCGACGCGTCACCCAGCTCAAGCGCCAGATCGCTGAAATCGATCGCCGGAAGATCCGGCAGGTGCAGGCCCGCGACGAGCATTTCAACATCTCACTCGTCGGCTACACCAACGCGGGCAAGAGCTCGTTGATGAACGCGCTGACCGATGCGGGGGTGCTGACCGCCGACCGGCTGTTTGCCACCCTCGATACCAGGACCCGCAGATGGAAGCTCGGCGGGGGCCACGAGGCCCTGCTCAGCGACACCGTCGGCTTCATCCGCCGCCTGCCACACCACCTGGTGGCGTCGTTCCGGGCCACGCTGGAGGAGGCCATCAACGCCGACCTGCTGCTGCACGTGGTCGACGCTTCCTCCCGGTCGGCCTGGGAGCAGTGCCGGGCGGTCACCGACGTGCTCCGCGAGCTGGGTTGCGCCGGCAACCGCACCATCGTGCTGCTCAACAAGATCGACGTTCTGTGGGACGACGCTAACCTGAAGGTCTTACAGCAGAAACTGCCGGGTGCCCTGCCGATTTCCGCTCATACCGGCGCCGGCCTGCCTCAACTGGTGGAACAAGTTCGCGCCATGATGACCGGCCCGCCGCAACGGGCGACGGTCTGCCTGCCCACGACCGACGGTCGTGCCATCGCCTTCCTCGAAAAGCACGCCGAGGTGCTCGATCGGCGGTACGATACCCGGACTGTCGAGATGGACGTGGTCGTGGGGAGCCTGGTGCTCAATCGCCTCCAGGCCAGTTTCCCCGAGACCAAGATTCTCCAGTGCGCGTGATTGCCTCTGAGCGCGGGCTGCGCCCGAACGCCAAGTGAATACCGAATGACGAACTCCGAATGACGAAAGAAGCTCGAAGCCCGAATGACAGAAGGCGAGCCGGTCGCGTCTCGTTCGATCAGCCAGGCTTGATCATCTCGATCCTGCCGTCGCAACTCCTCGCGATGCTTCTGATCTTCCTGAGTGCGGGGATGACTCGCGCGGAAGTGGTCCGCGTCGAGGTCGCCCACCGCGGGGCTTTCGCGGATGGACACGCATTCGGCCAATCGGGAGCATACGAGAAGATCACCGGCAGGCTTCATATGGCCGTTGATCCGTCGCACCCGGCCAACCTGCGGGTGGTCGATCTGGGTCTGGTACCGCGAAATGACGCCGGGCGCGTCGAATTCAGAACCGACTTCTTTCTGCTCGTGCCGGCCGACCCATTGCGCGGCAACCGGCGGCTGTTCTACGACGTCAACAATCGCGGCAACAAGCTGGCGCTCGCTGCCTTCAATGAGCAACGCACCAACGACCCGAGCAGCCTGGTGGATGCGGGGAACGGTTTTCTCATGCGCCTGGGCTACGCGATCCTGTGGACCGGCTGGAACGGCGACGTGGAAGGCGGTGACGGGCGGATGCAGATTGAACTGCCGGTTGCCCGCGATCCGGCGGGCGGAGGCAGTGTCACCGGCAAAGTCTACTCCGAGATCTGCGTGGACAAGAAGAGTTTCAGCGAGCCGTTGTGCCCCGGCAACTCGAACCCTTATCCCGCCGCGAGCCTCGATCATCAGTCGGCGACGCTCACCATGCGCCCTCGAAGAGCGGATCCGCCCACGGTGGTGCCTCCCGAGCAGTGGGCGTTTGCCCGATGGGAGAACGGCCAGGCGGTGCCCGATCCGACTCGGCTCTACCTCAAGGAAGGCTTTTGGCCGGGCTGGCTCTACGAGCTTGTGTACGAAGCCAAAGACCCGCGGGTGACCGGCCTGGGCGCGGTGGCGGTGCGCGATGCGGTTTCGTTCTTCCGTCACGCCAGTGCGGATGCCGCCAACCCTTTGGCCGGGGCGATCGAGCGGGCCTACGTATTCGGGATCTCGCAGTCGGGGCGATTCATTCAGCACTTCATTCATGAGGATTTCAACGCGGATGAGCAGGGGCGGCTCGTCTTCGATGCGGCGTTCTCGCACGTGGGTGCGGCGGCAACCGGGGTTTTCAACGCCCGTTTTGCCCAGACGACGAGGCACGGAAGCCAGCATGAGGACCACCTGTATCCTTCGGATGTGTTCCCATTTGCGACCGTCGAGCAGGAAGACGCGCTCACCGGCCGGCGTGGTGACATGCTGGGCCGGGCCCGACGCGCGGGCCACCTGCCCAGGCTGTTTCTTATTGAGACGTCGACGGAGTACTGGGGTCGGGGCGGTTCGCTGCTGCACACCGATGTTGAGGGACAGCGCGACCTGGCCATTGATCCCAACGTGCGGCTGTATGTCATTGCCGGGGCTCATCACCTTTTCTTTACCCCGCCGGGCCCCGGACCCTACCAGAACGAGGCCAATTCGCTGAACTATCGTCCGCTGTTGCGGGCCCTGCTGGTAGCGCTGGACCGATGGGTGACACTGGGCGAGGAGCCTCCGCCGAGTGCCTGCCCGAGAATCAGTGACGGAACGCTGGTTGATTTCGCATGCTGGCGCGAAAGCTTTCCCCGCATTCCCGGCGTCCGCCTGCCGGAGCCGCCCTACGCACCTCTTCGGTTGGACCTCGGGCCGAGGTGGGAGAGTCTGGGCCTCGCCGATTTTGTTCCGCCGAAGGTCGGACCGCCTTTCCGCACGCTGGTTCCCGCGGTCGATGCCGACGGCAACGAGTTGGCCGGCATTCGGCTGCCCGAGGTTGCGGTGCCCCTGGCGACCTACGCCGGGTGGAACCTGCGGGCGTCAGTTTCCGGCGCGGAGGGGATGCTGACACGCTGGGTCGGCTCGCGATGGCCGTTTCCTGGATCACCAGCAGAGCGAGCAGAGAAGCGGGACCCGCGCCCGTCGGTGTTGGAGCGATACCCGACGCGGGAGCGATATCTTGACGCGCTGCGGCAGTCGGTGCTGGAGCTTCATCGCCGCCGACTCTTGCTGGAGGAGGACGTTCAGCCAATTCTCACGGCAGCCGCGACACAGCCGAGCGAATCCGCATGGCCTTAGGATGATCTCACGTTTACCCGAGTTGGCGGCCGGCGCCCAAGGCTGAAAGCTGATTGCTGACGGCTACCTGAGTACCGCCATCACCGGGAAGTGATCCGAAGGATACCGCCCGTTGGTGTTGTCGTACACGATGAACGCCTCCAGCACCTTCCACTGCGGCGAAGCGAGAACGTAGTCGATCTTCTCACCGTCACGCTTGCCCGAGAAACCGTTGAAAGTGCCGACCGTCGTCTCGTCAGGATGCAGCACGCGATACGTGTCTACCAGCGGAGGCACGGCCGCGCATGGTCCCGTCTTCGATGCGACCGCCGGATTCTCTCCCTTGAGGTACCGCACGACCGGGTTGCCCTCACCGGCGTTGAAGTCGCCGGTCAGGATGATCTGGTCGGGGTGCGACCGCTGGCCCATCCGCCGGGCGATCAGTTCGGCGCCAAGTTCGCGGGCCGGCTGGGACTGGTGATCCAGGTGCGTGTTGTACATGTAGAAACGGCCACCCGTCTGCCGGTCGCGCAGGCGTGCCCAGGTGCAGATGCGAGTAATGTTGTTGCCCCAGCTCCTGGAGCCGGGCATTTCGGGCGTGTCGGAGAGCCAGAAGGTGCCTTGCTCGTTGACCTCGAACCTCGCCGAGCGATAGAGGATGGCGCAGGCTTCTCCGCCGGCCTTGCCGTCGTCGCGGCCGGCGACAATCGTGCCGTACTCGGGCAGTGCCTGGCGGATCTCGTCCAACTGGAAGATCAGGGCCTCCTGCAGGCCAACCACGTCCGGCCGTTGGTCGCGGAACACCTGGAAGAGCATTTCCCGGCGTTTTGTCCAGTGATCGGGACCGTCGTTGGCCGTCCCGTACCGGATGTTGAAGGTCATGGCCCGGACCCCGGCGGGAGCGGGCGGGTGATTGTTGAATCCCGTGTTCTGGCAGCCTGCCAATGTCGCCGCCAGCGCGATCATGGTCAGCAGTCTTCTCATGTTTCTGCTCCAACTCAAGGAGATCCACCGGTCGCAACACGCCTGTCAACCATGTTACGTCGTGCCGGCCGGGTCGCCAAATCCCCTGTCTTGCGGCTGGCCTTCCGGCGCCGTCGGTGTATAGTGTGTGCCCGTTTGCCCGGGTGGTGCGCGGCGGCCGGGCTCCGGGCCGGCCGCGACGCTCAATCTGGCCGACCCACTCGCGGGTGACACTCCCGGAACAAGGGACGAGCGGAAGCAATGCCTATACATCCAACCGCGATTATCGACCGGCGAGCGGAGATCGACCCGACGGCGGAGATCGGGGCGTACACCATCATTGATGGTGTTGTCCGCATCGGCCCCGGCGTGCGCGTGTATCCGCACGTCTATCTGACCGGCTGGACTGAGATCGGGGCCAATTGCGAAATCCACCCCAACGCGGTTATAGGCCATATGCCCCAGGATCTCGCCTACCACGGCGAGGAGAGTTACTGCCGGATCGGCGAAGGCACCATCATGCGCGAGGGTGTGTCCATTCACCGGGGCACCGCCCCCGGATCCGCCACTGTGGTCGGCCGAAATTGCTTCCTGATGGCCAACTCGCACATCGGCCACAACTGCCAGGTTGGCGACGATGTGAAAATGGCCAACGGGGCGTTGCTGGGTGGCCATGTTCATGTGGGCAACGGCGCGTTCATCAGCGGCAACGTTCAAGTTCATCAGTTCTGCCGGGTCGGCGACCTGGTCATGATCCACGGAGGAGCGGGCTGCAGCATGGATATGCCGCCGTACTTTCTGATCGCGCACTTCGGATTGTGTGCCGGCATCAACATCGTCGGCCTGCGGCGGGCCGGCTTTACCTCCGAGCAGCGTCGTGACGTGCAGCACGCCTTCCGAACGCTGTATCACTCCGGCATGACCTTCCGCAGGGCCGTCGAGCAGCTCGCCCAGACCGTTACCACCGACGCCGGCCGCCGGATCGTCGATTTCCTGCTGGCACCCTCAAAACGCGGCATCGCCGCTTGCCTTCACAACAGATGGGGCAAAGGTCTGCCCGAACAGGGGTGATCCCCGGACCACATCCCTTGGCTTGGGTAGTTCTGGTTCATCTGCACCACTGAACGGTGGGTTTGGACCGCGCCGATCGTCCACGGTCGGCGACAAGAGCCCGAAATGCGCCTGCGGCCGTGTTTCACGTCTGGCATGCCGCTTGCATGGTGTTCATCGGTGAGACGATGCCGGCAGGCGAGGCCGGCGATGTGGCAATAAATTGTATATAACTTTTTTGTGATCAAACGGCAGCGGAATGCGCGGCGCTCGGCCGTTGCGTGCCGCGATTGCCGGCGGGTGATCACTGCGCGCTGCCCGGGGCTTGGGAAGGCCGCAAGACAGAGTCTCACCGACGACCGATCGCGGATCTCGGTTTGTACGGCTTTCACAGAAAAGGAGGTGTGCCATGTTGGATAGACCGATCAAGACGCGGAGAGTTGAGGGATTCACCCTGATCGAACTGCTGGTGGTGGTGTCGATCATCGCTTTGCTGATCGGCCTCCTCCTGCCGGCGTTGGCCCAGGCCAGGGAAATGGCCAGACGGGCCAAA
The DNA here is from genome assembly GCA_964586235.1 of uncultured Planctomycetales bacterium. Lineage (GTDB taxonomy): Bacteria > Planctomycetota > Phycisphaerae > UBA1845 > PWPN01 > JAUCQB01. The sequence continues at coordinate 19,109 of CAZPIO010000080.1, read as the reverse complement.
TGTGCGGCCAACCTGAGGGCCATCGCGGAAGCCTGCATCATGTACAGCGATGCCAACCGGCAGTGCTTCCCGACGGCCTGGCAGCCGCCGCCACCCCCGAACGGAACGATCCTGTTTTTCACCGTCAACACGGCCGTGGGCAACCGTCGAGGTCTGCCCGACGGTCGCCTGAGCGCCGGCGATGCCAGCACCGGTGCGGATAACTTCAGCACCACGCGTTCTTATTACCGGCTCCTGATGCGCGGTCAGAAGGCGTATTTGCAGCCTCGGCAGTTCGTGTGCCCGAGCGCGCTGAAACTCGGCCACTTCGCCTCGGGAACGAACCCGAGCCCGATCGTGGACAACGGCAACAAGGCCTATTTCGTCCAGCCGGCACCGCCCAACGGCAGCGAAGGCAAATGGTATGACTTTGACGGCGCGCAGGCCGCCTGGTCGAACGGTGGCACCGAAATGGCCGAGTTGAGCTATTCCCTCCAGACGCCGCGGACGGCGGTGGTGGGGGGCAGGCAGTACGGCATCAAGATGACCAACTCCCAGGACCCGCGGAAAGCTCTGGCCGCGGACCGCAACCCGTTCTCCAACCGGCTGATGTCGTTGAGCCTCTCCGGCCACCCGCAATACGCGACGTATGACTATGATCCGAACGCTCCGACCGGCTATCCGGCGCCGGGCGACCTCAACGGCGACCACATGGTGACTGCTCAGGAGTGGCTCACGGCCCTGGCAACCCGGCACAAGAGCCTGAGCTCGCGCAACCACAACCGCGAGGGTCAGAACGTGGCCTTTGTCGACAGCCATGTGAGGTGGCACCACAACCCCATGTGCGGGGCCGACGAAGATCTGATCTGGACGCCCACGCAGGCGCCGCCCGCGGGCGGGACGTTCCAGGACCCCAACGAGATTCACCTATTGCTGAGCCCGGGCAGAGGAGCGATGAATCGCTATCAGAACGCGCTTTCCGATGCGACGATGCAGACGGATTCGCTGCTGATCCCGTGAGTCGCGACAGCGGGACGCAACCAACCCTGCCGGCGTTCAGCCCGCCGGCCTTGGGCCTGCGGAGCGACGGCGCAATGCCCCATTCCCCACTGGCGATCGCATGGAAACCAGCCCTCTCACGCTCGACGCCAGGATGATGCTGCCACCGGGGCCGACGGCACCGCAGCCGCCGGATCTGCCCGCGGCCGCCCGGGTGGTTGCGTCGGCCTCGCCGATGCCGGGTGGCCATGACCATTTGAACCTTGCCGCCGCTGCGGATACAAAGGTGCGACGGTTGTGCACAGTCGCACGCGGAGCAGTCGGGAGACGGTTGCATGAGACATGGGTTGATGGCGGTGATGTTGGTTTGTTCGGCCGCTGCCGGGGTACGGGGTGAGAACAATCTCCGTTTCGTCGATGGAGATCTGCGATTCTGGAACCGCCAGTTCGAGATCTGGGGCGCCCAGGTTCCGGATTGGCAGCGGGTGGCGACCGATCCGCCGGCCGTTCGGGATACGTTTCAGGTTCTCGCCGACCGTGGAGTGAACACCATCGGCGTGACCCTTCAGGCACCGGGCCCGGGCGGCAACTTTTTCGCCCGCGACGGCCGGGTCGCCGACCCGGCGGTGGCCAAGCGGTTCACGCAACTGACCGGCCACGTTCGCGATCACGCCCTGGCGTGTGTGATCAGTCTCTTCTCGTCGGATCGTTCGTGCTGGCTGGAATCCGAGAGGGCATATCAGCAGGCCGTTCGCACGGCGGCCGGCCTCCTGTCCGTCAAACACACGACTGTCTTTGTTGTCGGCGATCTGTTCGGCGGCGGCCGATGGTCTCCCGAGTGCCCCTATCCGATGGGTGATGCAGCCCACGTTGTCGAATTGTGCCGCGTGCTCAAGCGGGCAAAGCCGGAATGCCTGGTGGGCATTCCCGCGAATATCCTGCCGAAGAACGTCGCGAATCCTGGGGCAAGTAATGCATTCTTCTATCTTGCGGATTCACCGGACGATCTCGGGCTATTGATCGATCGACCGGCGGGCGGGGGCGGTTCGGCGGGTCTGCCTCGCGGGGTCATGTGTGTCGACGCGGCGCATTTCTTCGGCCTCACGGGTTCGGAGACCTCGGACGGAAAGGCCCTGGCCAGGTACCTTCAGGATGTCGAGACGAAACGTCTGGCGGTGAGAGCCCCGCTCCAGCCGGCTACGACCGCGCCGGCGACTGAACCGCTGACACCGGAAGAGAAGGTGGACGGATTCGTCCTGCTGTTCAACGGCCGCGATCTGGACGGCTGGACCACGCTTCGCAACGACTGGTCGACGTGGTCGGTGGAGAACGGATGCATCAAGTGCAGCGGGGCCGATGGGCAGTGGCTGCGCAGCCGCAGGCGGTTCGGCTCTTTCATCCTGCGATTCGAGTTCAAGATCGTCGAGAGGGGCAACAGCGGCGTGTTCGTATGGTCCCCGCTGGAGGCGCGGTCCTCGCGCTTCGGTATGGAAATGCAGATCATGGGCGTACACAGGGACAAGCCCGACGACGACTCGACCGGGGCGATCTACGACGTGCTGCCGCCGCTCGAGAAGCCCGATTTCAAGATCAACGACTGGAACCGCGTCGAGATCGTGTGCCAGGGGTCGAAGGTGCGGATCACCCTGAACGATCGCGTGATTCAGGATTTCGACGCCGACCAGGTCCCCAAGCTCAAGGGCCGCCTTCGCCGGGGCATCATCGGGCTGCAGGATCACGCCAGCCCCGTGTGGTTCAGGAAGATTCGGATCAAGGACCTGGACGCCACGGCGGACCCGGCCGCGCCGCCCAGGATGCCCTGAAGGTTGTCGCACGTGCTCTCACACTTTGGCCGAGGCCTGCTCCGTTTCCTGTGTTGCATCGGCCGGCGCCATGCGGTCATTGGCCGCACCGGGTGTCGGTGGCTCACTGATTGACCTCACGGCCTGAATTGAGCGCGCGGCCACGGCCGCGATGCGCTCCCTGATGCCGCCGGCGGCCGCCGGTTCGCCTTGTCCTCCCGGCTGCCCAAGGTCCTCCATCATGGCCGCGGTTTCCTTCTGAATCTGGAAGAAGGCTTCCATCTGGGCGGGCAACTCGCACGCAACTCTCTCGGCGCGCTGCAGCACGGATTCCAGTTGAGAGACCTGGCTTTCGGCCTCGGTCCGCTTTGAGGTCAGGTCCTGGATCCGGCTGCTGGCACTCGCCTCGGCGAGTTCCGCATGCTGCTGGACCTGGGCCAGGTTGAAAGACAGGTCGAACCCCGCCTTGCGGGCCTCGGCGGTCAGCGTCGTCATGCGGTCGATCTGCTCGCCCGAAGTGGCTACCGTCGCCTTGAGATCGTTGATCCGGTTGTCCAGCGTCTGGCTCTGCTCCCGGATCCGTTCCATCATCACGTGGGCGGCCTCGCGCTGCCTGTCGGCCGCCTCGGTGGTCATGGTATAGACATCGTGCAGGTTGTCGCTGGCGTTCTTGGCCGCCTTGATCCAGCGGTCGAGCGACTGGGTCTGCTCGCGTATCTTCTTGCCCAGCGCTTCCGACGCCGCGGTCTGCTCGACGGTACCGGCCTGCACCTTGGCGTAGACCTCGTCGAGGCGTTCGGCCACCGTTCTGGCATCGGCGATCTTGGCATCGACGACCTGCGCCTGTTCGGCGATCCGGCCGGCCAGGGCGTTGGCTGCCTCGACCTGGGTGGCCGCGGTCTCGGTGACCTGGGCATAAACCTTGTCCAGGTGCTCGGCGATCCTGTCGGCTTCCTTGATCTGGCCGGAGAGGTTCTCCATCTGCTCGCGGACCCGATCGACCATTGCGTTGACCGCCTCGGTCTGCCGGGCCGCCGCTTCCGTCGTTTGGCCGGCCACCGATTCCAGGCGTTCGCCGGTGCCGCGGGCCTCCTCGAGCTGGGCGGCCAGAATTCCCGTCTGCTCCTGCAAGCGTTCGAGCAGGGCGGCTGCGGCATCGGCCTGGTGCCTTGCCGCGTCCGAGGCTCTCTCGGAGTCGCCGCGCAACTGTTCCGTGGTCTCCCTGGCGGTCTGGATGCACGATTCGGCCTGCCGCGTCTGCTCGGCGACGCGCTGCAGCATGGCATTGACGGCCTCGGTCTGCTGTCGCGAGGTTTCGGCGGCTCGCGTGGAGGCTTCGTTAATGCCGTCGATCACCGAGCGGGCCTCGTTCACGCTGGCATCAAAGGCTTCAGATTGTTCGCGAACGCAGGTTTCGAACGATCGGGCGCGTTCGTCGGCCCGTGTTTCAAATGCCTGGGCGCGGGTGTCAAAGGCTTGAGCGTATTCGGCGGCGCGGGTGTCGAAGGCCTTGGCGTTCTCGTGGATGCGAGCCGACAAGGCGTTGAGCGCATCGAGCTGCGACGTGGCGTTGTTTGCCAGCCGGCCGTAGACGTCGCCAAGCTGCTCGCCGACGCGTCCGGCATCCTCGATCCGGGCGTTCAGGCTGCTCAACTGCTCTTGCAGCCTGGCGGACATGGCGTCCGTGGCCTCCGTCTGCCGCGCGACTTCTCGCGTCGAGCGGTCGAGCGACTCCTCCACCTGTGCTTTCGCCCGGCAGAGTCGATCTTCGGCCTCCTGCGTTGCCCGGCTGAGAGACTCCTCCAGGCTGGTCGAAGCATCGCGGGCGTCCTTGATCCGGCCGTCGAGGCCTTCCGTGCACTCGCGGGCCTGGACGGCCAGGGCGTCGGCGGCTTCCACGTGCCGGTTTGTCGCGGCCGAGGCCCGCTCATAAGCCTGGTTCAGGTCGGTCATGCCGGTCTGGATCTGCCCGATGTAGATGCCCAGGGTCTCTTCCTGCGACTGCACCCGCGAAGCCAGATCGCTGACCACCTGCATCTGCTCGCTGACGATGCGGCCGACCTGGCCATAGTGCTCGTCCAGGCGGCTGGTGATGGCCGCGGCCTGTTCGAGGCGCGAGTCCAGGCTTTGTACGTGTTCCTGCACCTGGTCGGTGACGGTGCTTGCGGTGAGCAGCATTTCATCGAGGCGGCCGGCTGCGAGCCCGGCGTCGATCACTCGCTTGTCAAAGGCCTGCGTCCGTTCGTCGATGCGCCGGCCCAAGGCCTCGCCCTGCTCCAACTGCCGGTCGGCGGCGGCGACAGCCTTGCTGCAGGCCTCGTCCAGCGACTGGGAGATGAGCCGGGCGCTCTCGGCGCGATTGTCGAAGTCTTCCGTCTGCCTGCGAATCCTCTGGGCCAGTTCCATCCCCGCCTGCACCTGCTCGTCGGTTGCGGCTGTTGCCTTGTCCTGCGCGGTCTGCAGGCGAGAGACAACGTCGTCGGACTCCCTGACTCGGCTGTCAAATCGCTGGCTCTGCTCTTCGATCCGGTGAGACAGGGCGGTGGCCGCTTCCATCTGACCGGTCGTCAGGGCCAGGGCCTTCTGATAAAGCCCCTCGAGATCGGTGACGACACTCCGGATCTCGCGGATCCTCAGGTCGAACGCGGCGGTCTGCTCGTCGATCCGTTGCGACAGGCCGGCGACCTTGTCCACCAGCCCGGTGGCGGTGGCCGTGGCTGTGTCCAGGGCGGAGCGGGCCTGTTCGGCCCGGTCGGTCTCCTGCACGACCTCGGCTCGCTTGGCTTCCGCGCCCTCGGAGCTGCGAAGGAGCGTGCTGTGGGCTTCGGCGGTACGATGTGTACGCTCGATCCCCTCGTCGCGCAGCGATTCGACGATCCCCGAGGCGTTGCCCAGTTCGGTATGGCGGCGATCTGCTTCCTCTATGACCCTGTGCAGTTGCAGGCCCTTGGCATCGAAGGTCTGCAGCGTTTCGGGGTTGTAGTTCGCGGCCAGATCGCGGTGCAGGTCCCTGAGGAAGCCGGCGACGCTCTCGGCGCTGCTCAGCTTGGCGTCGGCGATCCGGGCCTGCTGCTGGACCTGCTCGTACAGTTCGCGGCACTGCTTGACCGTCCGATCGAGCAGCATCCGTGCCTGTACCCTCTGCTCGGCGACGGCTTGGATGGCATCCATATCCGCACTCTCCGCGGCCGCAAGTGTCCGCGCCTGTGCCGGACCGGCGGTGTTCGTGCCGGTGAAGTCGGCAGACGGTGTCTCACCGCTGCCAGTCGTCGTGTCCATATACTCCTCCGGAGATGAATCGGAGACCCCTTCAAATCGCATGGCCATCACCTTTCCGATGCAGCCCGCGATGATTTCACTGTCGATGGTTGTCCTGGACTCCGCCGCGGCATCACGCAGAGCCTGCCCGGCGAGCCGGTTGATCATGCCGGGAATGCCGCACGATTCCTCGTGGATCAGGTAGACGGCGTCCGCCGTGAACAGACCCGGGTCGGCAACTCCCGCGATACGCAGCCGGTGCTCGATGTAGTCGCCGGTCTGCCCGCGGTCGAGAACCTGAATCCGGCAGATCGATTCGACTTTCTGGGCCAGTCCGGCGAAGTCGGGCTGCTCCAGGCTGTCTGCAAGCCCGGTCCCGCCCGCAAGAATGACCGGCAGAAGCCGGTTCCCGTCGTGCTCGAGCCGGGCGAGCTGAGCGATGCACTCGGCCACCTCGGTGCTGATAGTCTCGGCGTCGTCGATGATCGCCACGACCAGCCTCTGTTCGCTGAGCGCCGCCAGCAGGTGCAGCTCGAGGCGCTGAAGGAGCTTGTCGGCGGGCAGCGATTCGTGTGATTGCACGTCGAGGTCGCGGCAGACGGCCGCAAGCAGATCGTTCGGGCTTGCGGGGGCCTCGATCAGGATGGGCACGTCGTGGTCGTGCTCCAGGGTTCGGGCGAAGACCCGGGAGATGAAGCTCTTGCCGCTCCCCCGCGGTCCGGTGACGACGGTAATTCCCCGGCGCTGACTGGTATTGCGAACGAGGGTTGAGAGGATCTCCTCGTACCCCGCCGACACATAAAGCCAATTCGGGTCCGTGGAATCACCAAACGGATCGTCAGTCAGATTGAAGAACGCTCTATACATATGTGTGTACGCCTCGCCGTCCCAGGAGGAATCCCTCACACATAATCGGACACTGCCCGGGTTGACCTGAGTTATTGCCCCTTGCGTTAAGGTCCGGATACTCGCTTTTTCAGCTCGTCTTTGTCAGGCATGGCCGGATGCCCGCGATGCCGAGGCGCGTCCGATGCCGGACTCGCCACTTTTCCGGGCGGTTTACGCGAGGCGGCCGGCCGCGGGTGCCATTCCAGGGTGCTCACACCGGTTATTCTCGGACCAGGGGTGATGGATCGGGCAACGTTGCGAATCCGCTCCGGCCGCGGCACAATGCCATCTGTGCGGTTCTGCGGTGGCCTGGGTTTATGGAGTCACACTCCTAACCATTTCTTAGTAGAGTGTGAACAGAGGACTAACGGGACGTTCATATGCTCGCTCTTATCAGCGAAGGGAGTCTGCCCGGCGGACTGAGCCGAGCGGCCGCTCGCAGGCGGCGCTCAGATTCCGCCACGGCGACGACCCCGGCTGAGAAGGACCGTGCCTGCCCCCCTTCATGAGGGCGAGGACCTGATCCTATGTCGAAACGAAAGTCGGTTCTGGTCGTCGAGGATGAGACGGATCTGGCGGAGCTGATCCGCCACAATCTCGGGCGCGAGGGTTACGCCTGCCGCGTCACCTCGAACGGGCGCGCGGCCATGACCGAAATCCGCTCCGACCCGCCGGACCTGCTGTTGCTGGATCGCATGCTCCCGTTGATGTCCGGCGACGAGGTCCTGGCCCAGCTCAAGCGGGATCCGCGGACTGCGAAGATCCCCGTGATCATGTTGACCGCCAAGGCGGACGAGGGCGACCAACTGGTCGGCCTGACGCTCGGCGCGGACGATTACATCACCAAACCGTTCTCCATGAAGCTGCTGCTGGCCCGGATTCAGGCAATGTTCCGCCGGATGGAAATCGCCATTGCCGCCCGCGAGGTGCTCGAATGCGGGCCGGTCCGCCTCGACAGCGAACGCCACGAAGTGACCGTAGAGGGCAAAGCTTTGCAGGCCACCGCGACGGAATTTCGCCTCTTGAGGGCTTTGCTTGCCGCCGAGGGCCGGGTTCTTTCTCGCGATCAACTGATCAACGCGGCCATCGGCGGGGGTGTGGCCGTGACCGACCGAACGATCGATGTCCATGTGACCTCCCTCCGCAAGAAACTCGGCAAGGCCGCCCGCTGGTTACAGACCATACGAGGAGTCGGGTACACTTTCCGGGAGAGCCCGTGAGGTCTGCGAGGAGATCCTGATGCGGCGGCCGAGCACCCTGTTCTGGAAACTCTTCTTCGGGACGACCTTTCTGATCATCGCCGTCCTGGGCACCTGCGCCTGGCTGATCGTGCAGCAGATCGACCGCTTCTTGCTCGCGCAAATCACCGACAACCTCCGAACGCAGGCCTCCGTGGTCGAGTTGGCCGTGCGCGACCGGTTCGACCTGGCTCATGGCCAAGAACTGGATCGTCTGGTCAAGAGCATCGGTGGTATTCCGACCAGCGACCTGAGAGTCACGCTGATTCTGAAAGACGGGACGGTGTTGGCGGATTCGGTCGCGGATCCTCGCGGCATGGAGTCTCATGCCGCTCGCCCGGAGGTTGTTCACGCGTTGGCCGACGGATGGGGAGAAGACAGCCACTACTCACGGACCGTCGACAAGGAGATGAAGTACGTGGCGGTCCGGGTCGGTCCGCCGGCGGATCCTCAAGGTGTTGTCCGCGCCGCGACGCCGGTTCGTACGATCGGTCGACAGGAAGGGGCGATTCGAAAGCTCGTCTGGACCATCATTCTGCTCGGCTTGCTGGCGGCGATCCTGTTCGCCATGGGCCTGGCTCGACTGTGGAGCCATCCGATTCGTCGGATCACCGCGATCGCCCGAAGCCTGTCGCGAGGCGACCTGTCCGCACGGGTGTATGTCGCAAGCCACGATGAAATGGGCATGCTCGCACGCTCGCTGAACGAAATGCGTGACAGTCTGGCCGAACAGCTCTCGATGATCGATCGGCAGCGGCGGACTCTGGAGTCACTGCTGACACAGCTTCGGGAGGGAGTGATCGTCGCCGGGCCGGACGGGCGGGTCCTCCTGGTCAATCCTGCCGCTGCTCGCATGCTCGGGATCGCCGATCGTGCCGCCGCAGGGCCGGAGTCGCTCGCCGGCAGGCCCGTTGAGCAATGCGTTCTCCATCATGATCTGCAGCAGATCCTTCTGCAGAAGCCTCCCGGCAAGCCCGAGGGAGATCGGGCCGATGTACTCGATAGCGGGCTGGTCACACGGCAGATCAGCGTCCAGCGTGACGAGGCGACCGGAGAGCTGGTGCTGCTGGCCACTGCTTCGGACATCGTTCTGCCCGATCCCGGCCGTACTGCGGATCGTCCGGAGGAAAATCGGATGCTCGGAAGGATGGTGGTTCTCACCGACATCACCGAACTCAGCCGCGCGGTTCGGGTGAAAACGGACTTCGCCGCCAATGCCTCGCACGAGCTGCGCACGCCCCTCTCGGCCATTCGGGCGGCGGTCGAAACCCTGGCGGGCCTGGATTGGAGCCGAGAGCAGGACGCCTGCCGGCGATTCCTGAGCGTTATCGATCGACACAGCAGCCGCATGCTCCAGATGGTCTCGGACCTGCTCGATCTGTCCAGGATCGAATCCTCGCCCGGCCAGTTCAAGCCCCAGGAACTGAGCTTGCCTACGATCGTGGACGAACTGCGTTCCCGCTTCGGTGACCGGCTCAACGCCAAGAACCTGCAATTGATGATCGATCGTCCGGCGGAACTGACAACCATTGTTTGCAGCCCTCATCTGCTGCGGGCGATCCTGGATAACCTAATTGACAACGCCATCAAGTTCACCGATCCCGGCGGGCGAATCTCGGTTACCTGTCGGCGGGTGGCCGGAGCGGCCGGCGAGGGATCGACCGTGTCCATCGCGGTCGAGGACACCGGCTGCGGTATCGCCGAGGAAGAACAGGAGCGCGTGTTCGAGCGGTTTTACCAGGTTGTGAAAGCCCGGAGCGGTGTGGATCGCGGCACCGGCCTGGGGCTCTCCATCGTCCGCCACGCCGTCGCCGCGGTCAACGGTAGTGTTGCCCTTCGAAGTAGGCTCGGCGAGGGGACCTGCGTCACCGTTCTCATTCCCCAGCAGCGGTGAGCCGCCGGAGCGGGCTCCGACTCAAGCGGTCGTTCCCGTCACTCCGAAGCGACCGGCTTGTGTCGAACGATGTCTCCCTCCACCAGGTAGATGACGTCCTCGGCGATATTGGTGGCGCCGTCGGCGATGCGCTCGAGAAGACGGCTGACCGATGAGTAGTTCAGCAGGCAATCCACCTCATCGGGGTTTCTGCGGAGGGCCGCTCGGATCTTGTCGTACATCTCGCGATTGAGCGCGTCGACCTCGTCGTCCATACTGCGCACCTGGCGGGCGCGTTGTGTGTCCTGGTTCATCAGGGCATCGAGGCTTCCGCGGAACATGGCCAGGACCTTCCTGTTCATCTGGGCGAAGTCGAGCGGTTCCTTGACCGGCGGCTGATCGCAAAGCCACCGGGCCCGCTCGGCGATGTTTCCCGCCAGGTCCCCCACCCGTTCGATGTCGTTGTTGATCTTCAGCGCGGCGATGATGAACCGCAGGTCGGTGGCCACCGGCTGATAGAGGGCCAGGAGTTTGAGGCAGTCCTCCTCGATGTCCACCTCGATCCGGTCAATCTCGGCGTCGGCGTCGATGACCTTCTGAGCGAGTCCGGCGTCGCGGATGCCAACGGCCTTGACGGCATCCTGGACCGCCTTCTCCACCATCGCGGCCAGGGCAATGATCTTGTTCTTGAGCTTCTCCACTTCGCGCTGCAGGTGCGTTGACATCGCTTATTCTCCAGGATGTCTTCTGTCGTTTCTATCCATAGCGGCCCGACACGTATTCTTCGGTCCGCCTGTCGCTGGGATTCTCGAAAATCCGAGTCGTCGGTCCGAACTCAACCAGGTCGCCCAGCAACATGAATGCCGTTTCGCTGGAAACCCGCGCGGCCTGCTGCATGTTGTGGGTCACGATGACAATCGTATACTTTTCGGCCAGGTCCCGCATCAGGTCCTCGACGTGCCCCGTGGCGATGGGATCGAGGGCGGAACAGGGTTCGTCCATGAGCAACACCTCCGGCTCGACGGCCACCAGCCGCGAGATACACAGACGCTGCTGCTGTTCGGGCGAGAGCCCGAGCGCGGGGGCGTCCAGGTGATCCCTGACCTCGTCCCACAACCAGGTGGCTCGCAGTGCGGCCTCCACGGCGGCCTCCAGCCGGGCCTTGTCGGGAGCCCCGTGCACGCGGAGGCCGTAAGCGACGTTGTCGAAGATCGATAACGGGAATGGGTTGGGCCTCTGGAACACCAGACCGACGCGCCGACGCAACCGGGTCAGGCTGGTTGCCGGATCGTAGATGTCCGCGCCGTCGAGCAGGATCCGACCGGTGACTCGCACGCCCTTGATGAGCTCATTCATCCGGTTGAAGCATCGAAGCAACGTTGATTTGCCGCAGCCCGAGGGGCCGATGATCGCGGTGATTGCCCGCGGCCGGATCGAGACGTTGACGTCCTTCAGGGCGTGGAACTTCCCGTAGTGCAGGTTGAGCCCCAACGCTTGTATCTTGCAGTCCATCGTCTCTACCCGAATTGCCCGATCAGGTAATCGTTCGTCCGCTTGTGGATCGGCCGGGTGAAAAGCTCACGGGTGGGACCGATCTCAATCAGCTCACCCATCAGCAGGAAGGCCGTCCGGTCCGAGGCCCGGGCGGCCTGCTTGGTGTTGTTGGTCACCAGCACGATGGAGTGTTTCGCCTTGAGTTCGAGCAGGGCATCCTCGATCTTGCCGGTGGAGATGGGGTCCAGGCCCGAACAAGGTTCGTCGAGAATCAGCACATCCGGATCGAGGGCCAGCACGCGCGCCAGGCACAATCGCTGTTGTTGGCCGCCGGAGAGATTGTGTGCCGGCTCCTCCAGACGGTCCTTGACCTCGTCCCACAGGACGGCCTCCTTCAGTGCAATTTCGATTCGCTCATTCTGTTTCTGCCGATCTCTGATGCCCGCCAGCTTCAATCCGTAAACCAGATTCTCGTGGATCGACCACGGCAGCGGGACCGGTACCGCATAGACCATGCCGACCCGGCGACGCAGCCGGGCCACGTCCATCTCCGGGTCGTAGATGTCCTGATCGTCGAGCAGGATCTGCCCGCCGTGCGCGAATCCATGATCCAGATCATTGAGGCGGTTGAGGCATCGCAGGAAAGTGGTCTTGCCGCTGGAGGCCGGCCCGATGACGGCCAGCCGCTCGTTGGGGAGAACGTCCAGGTTGAGGCCCTTGAGCACCTGCGTGCCTCCGAAGCTCACGGTGAAATCCCGCACGCGTATCTTGGCCTGGCAACCGCTCTTAGGCATGGCGACCTCCCTTGGCGACGAACCGTTGCATTAACCAGTAGGCCAGCAGGTTGATCGCCAGAATCGAGATCACCAGCACCGATGCGGTGGCGTACGCGTTGGACATGGAAATGCCCTCGCGCGAGAGGATGTAAAAGTGCAGGGCCAGCGTCCGCGAGGAGTCGAAGAGGGAGTGCGGCAGCCCCAGGGCGGAGCCGGCTGTGAGCATGACGGCCGCCGTCTCGCTGATGCTTCGTCCGAGGGACAGCACGATTCCGGTTCCGATCCCCGGCAGGGCCGATCGCAGGACCACGTGCCGGACCATCTGCCAGCGGGTGCTGCCCAGCCCGTAGCTGACTTCCCGGTATGCATACGGTACGGCCCGAATGGCCTCCTCGCTCGTGCGTATGATGGTCGGCAGCACCATCAGGGCCAACGTCAGGGCTCCGGAGATGACCGATAGGCCGAGGCCCAGGGTGATCGCAAAGAAGACGAACCCGAACAGGCCGAAGATGATCGAGGGAATGCCTGCCAGGCAGTCGGCCCCGAAGCGGATCACCGCGGTCAATCGGCCTTCGCGGGTGTACTCGGTCAAGTAGATCGCGGTGGCCACGCCGATCGGGGCAGCGACGACCACGGCCAGGCCGCTGACCAGCAGCGTGCCCACGATCATTGGGAAGATGCCGCCCTTGCGGCCCATGCTCTCCGGCGATTCCGTGAGGAATCCCCAGGTGACGTGGGGCAGTCCATGCACCAGAATGAAAGCGATGATGAACAGCAGCACGCCGACGGTGACGGCTGCCATGAGCCACATGAAGGTGACCACCACACGCTCAACGGTTATGGGAGAGAACCTCATTTGGGGCTCCTTCCTTTGGACCGTCGGCGAGAGACCTTTAGGGCAATGGTGTTGAGCACCATGATGATCACGAAGAGGGTCACTCCGGTCGCGAAGAGCGCTTGACGATGATGGCCGGACGCGTAGCCCATCTCCAGGGCAATGTTGCTGGTCAGGGTGCGCACCGGATCGAGAATGCTACGAGGTATCTCGAGGGCGTTGCCGGCGATCATGATCACCGCCATGGTCTCGCCGACGGCCCGTCCCATGCCCAGGATGACGGCGGCCACGATGCCCGACCGGGCGGCCTTGAGCATGACCATATACGTGGTCTGCCAACGCGTGGCCCCCAGGGCAATGGAGCCTTCCCAATAGGGGCGCGGCACTGCCCGCAGTGCGTCAATCGAAATGCTGGTCACCGTCGGCAGCACCATGATGCCCAGAACGATCGAAGCGGCGAGCACCGAGAGACCCGGTCCGCCCAGGTAGTCGCGGATGAGCGGCACCAGCGTGACGACGCCCATGAAGCCGTAAACCACCGAGGGAATCCCGGCCAGCAACTCGATGATCGGCTTGAGCACGCCGGTCAGCTTTGGCGGCGAGAATTGGGTAAGCACGATCGCCAGGCCGAGGCTGAAGACGATGCCGACGGCCATCGCGCCGAGCGTGACCATCAGCGAGCCGACGATCATCGAGAAGATACCGAAATGCCCCTCTCTCGGGTCCCAGTCGGACGAGAGGAAGAACTCCCGCCCGCCGACACGAAGGATGATCGGCAGGCCCTCCTTGAAAATGAAGACGGTGATGATTGCCAGGCCCAGAATGGCCGAGAACGCGATCGCGGTCAGTATTGCGCTGATTGCCTTCTCTGCTTTCATTTGGCTCTGATCAATCCTTCGCTTTCCAGCGTTCTCTGGCCCTCGGGCGAGAGCACGTAATCGATGAATTCCCGAGCCTCCGGCATAGGGGTGCCCTTGGTGACAAACAGAAATGGTCGAGCCAGCTTGTACTTTCCGGCCAGGACGTTTTCGGCGGTGGGTCGCTCGCCGTCAACCGGCAGGGCCTTGAGTTCGTCGCCCACCAGGCCCAGGGACATGTAGCCGATGGCCGCCCGGTCGCCCCGGACCAGTTCCTTGACCGCCCCGTTGGACTCCTGGACCAGGGCCGCGCGGGAGATTCGCGTCTTGTCCATCACCAGGTTCGTGAAGCTCTCACGAGTGCCGGATCCTTCCTCGCGGGTGATTGGACGGACAGGTCCGTCGTTGCCGCCGATCTCCCTCCAGTTCCTGATGCGCCCGCTGAAGAGGTCCCGGAGCTGTTCGTGGGTCAGCCCTCTGACCGGGTTGGTCGGGTTGACTACGATGGCCAGGCCGTCGCGGGCGATGACTACCGGAGTGAATTGCGTGGTCTCGTCCTCATTGAGCGATCGCGAACACATGCCGATGTGAGCCAGGCCAGTAGCCACGGCCTGGAGACCGGCCGTCGAGCCGCCGCCTTGCACGTCAACCAGGTGGTCGGCGTTCTTCTTCGCGTATTCCTCTCCGAGGAGTTCGGCGAAGGGTTGGATCGAGGTCGATCCGACGACGTTGAGCGTGCGGCTGTTGTGCCCCCGGCAACTGAGCGACGGCAGACAGCAGAGAACGGCCGTCACCAGAGCCAGGCTAGTGGGTCGTTTCTGTGCCATGAGCGGTCCTCCGCGTGACAGAGAGTACTCCGTTACTTCCATCCCGCAAGTCTGCCCTGTCCCTCACCTTACAATGATTACGTTGCAGGGCGCATGGACCGACACACGCTGCGAGATGGATCTTAAGAACAATCGCCCGACCCGGCTCCTGTGTCCCGGTCGCATGACGATCAGATCAGCACCCTGCTCTGTTGCCTCGCGGATGATCCGTGCCGCGGGCCGAGCAGTGACCACTCGGGTGCTCAGGGATAACCCACAGGCCTCCGCGGTTTGACGCAGCGCGACGAGAGATCTTTCAAGCCGTTCCGCCGTGGATTCGAGGAAGCCGGCCATCTCGGCCGCAGTCGGAGGCCACCACACAGACGCAAAAGCCAGGATGCCAAGCGTCGCGTTGAAGTGCTTCGCGAGTTCGAGGGCGAACCGAAAAGCCCGCTCCGCCGGTTCAGAAGCATCGTAGGCTAACAGAATCCGCTTCAACACTGTTATCAGGCTATGTGAGTCCCGTTAGAGGTGTGTTCACGTTTGGTTAAGCTTGCGCTAAGATGGCGATCGAGCGCGACGGATAGTCGACACCGGCGGGCGCATTGCGATCAGTTACGCGTGCGTGGCCGTCAATCAGGCAAATAGCCGTCCTGCAGCCCCGCCTTTGCCCCTTTGCGACCCGATGCCCTGCGAGGTTTGCGTGGCGACGGTGCGCAAACAGGGGAGAAGGTCTACTCATCCGCAGGCGATTGCTGAAGCCAGGCAACGATCCGATCTTCATCCACCAGGCTGCGAGGCTCACTCTCGACACAGGCGGCAAAGACGGCCGAGCAGACCCGACAACGGACGCGCTTCCCCCGTCCCACAAGCTCAGGATCAACGAGATACCGCTTGCCGCATTTCGGGCAAGCGAGGACTGTAGATGCCGGAATTCCCATCACAGTCAACCTCCACTCGATGCCAGCGCGAGCCTCTCCTCCAGCCGGCCCGGGCGGGCACGCGAGGACCGCGGTGTCGACGATCATGTCCCGCACGGTTTGCCGGAGATGAATCGACGGCACGCAGCGTAGAGCGGTGCCGCTAAGGGCTCGTGTGCTGATTGTCAGGTTTGCGTGAATCCTGAGAACGTTCGACAGCCCGTTCATTGACTGCCGCGGATAGCTCGGCCGGTCGGAACCCCAGACCTGCCGGCGTCCGGTCGATCACCGGTGTGGCCGCGCGCGTGGGCTGCAAGCATGTGATTAGCGCCGGTTCCCGCAGATGCCCGAGGGGCACGCGAATTAACTGAAAGCTAATCGAAGGTTCCGATTGTTCTGACACGCGACCTATACCCTGCCCGCAACGATGACGTCACCATCCCCGAAGAATGGAAGCGAGAAAGGCTCTTTCAGAAAGGAGAACATGATGAGATCCAAGATGTGTCACTCGGATTTGTCGGCAGCCGGCAGAGGCCGGGCGGCGAAAGGATTCACTCTGGTCGAGTTGCTGGTTGTCATCTCGATCATTGCCCTGCTGGCGTCCATCCTGCTCCCCTCCCTGGGCCGGGCCCGGGAAATGGCCAAAGGGGCCAGTTGCCTGAGCAATCTCCACAATGTCGGTATTTCCCTGCAGCTCTACAATCAGGACAACTCGGGCTATTACCCCTCGGCCTACAGCTACATTGACGGCAACAGTGGTTCGAGCGGCTACTATCACTGGACGGCGGCTCTGAGTTCGGAGGACTACGCGGCCGGGGTCACCAGCGGGAGGCTCCCGAAGATCGCGAACCAGTTCGTGTGCCCCTCGCACACCGCTGGCGGCTGGGCACCGACCAACTTTACTACCAGACGCATCCCCAATCCGCCGTCCGGCCAGGTGTCCCAGGACCCAACCGGGACCATGGACGACAAGCAGGCACCGCGACTGAGCTACGTCGCCAATGAGATTATCATGCCACGCAAGAAATACAGCACTGCCCACGACTTCTCCAGCCCGCCCGGAACGGGCAACCTGCGGCTGGTCGACGTCGATGAGGTGGAAACCGCGGACAACACCATTCTGCTGGGCGAATTCAGCAGCAGCGCCAACTGCATCTGGGGCAGCTCGGTCGGAGGAGGCGCCGCGTACAAGAGCCACCGTCCGACCAACGGGGTCAAGAGCAGCCAGGCAAACGGTGTTTTCGATGGTGAGGGCTACGTGCTCGGCACCCAGGTTTTCAAGCTGACTTACGCCGAGGCCATGAACGCGATCGATGCCGTTCTGGCCGACAAGGCTGCCGCACCCACCAGCCATCACATCTCCTACATCAATCCGAACGCTCACCGGACAGGCAGCAATTACGTGTTCGCCGACGGCCATGCCGCCAAGTTTACGCTGCAAGAGACCCTTGATCCGGATAACTACATGTGGGGCAGGAAGGTCTACTCCTGCGTCGACAGGCCGGAGATCCAGGACAACCCGTGACTTGAAGCGATCGGCTGAATTGCCGGCCTCGACTCGACTGGGGCCGCACGGAAGGGGAAGCGGGTCGCACGGGCAGCTTGCCTGCCCGTGCTTTGTCCTGAGCAGGGAACACACTGGCGGATGAGCCGAGACCGTCCGGGAATTCACCGAGCGGAATGCACGCCCGGGTGGCCCATCGCTTCAGCGATGGGGGAGCGAACTCGCGGCCGAGTTGATGTCCCCCACGGCTGAAGCCATGGGGCACCCACCGAATTCCCGGACAACCTCGGATGAGCCGCCAGTGGCACCCTGCCGGTCGCACCCGCGCCGGGGCCGTTCAGCCGAGAGCTTTGCTCCGGCCGGTGATCTTAACGATCTTAATCATCTCTTAACCTGCGGTGAGCGCTTCCCTGACACTGCTTATCCACAATTAAAGAGGAAAGAACTGAAAAAGCACGAATGTGGCAAGGTGACAACCAAGGAGACGTTCAAATGAGAGGACCGACGACCATCCCAGCGATGACAGCATTCGCGATCGCGTCCGTTCTTTGCCCCGGTGTCGTCCGGGCCGAAGACAAGGCCAAAGATCAGACCAAGATCGTCGTCGACGGTTCGACCACGGTCGGACCGATCGCCAAGGCCTTCGCAGAGTACTACATGAAGCAGAACCCCGGCGTCAACATCACCGTCAGCGAGTCGGGTAGCGGCAACGGGGCCAAGGCCCTCATCAACGGGGCCTGCGACATCGCCGACATGTCGCGGTTCATGAAAGACGAGGAGTTCAAGGCGGCGGTGGACAAGGGCGTGTTGCCGGTTTGTCACACGGTTGCGGTGGACGGCATCGCTATCATCGTCCATCCGGCCAACCCCGTGAAAGGCTTGAGCCTGGCTCAAATCCGGGACATCTACACCGGCAAGGTGACCAACTGGAACGAGGTCGGCGGTCCGAACGCCGCAATCGTGGTCATCAGCCGCGACACCAACAGCGGCACCTACGAGAGTCTCGAGACGCTGGTGATGAACAAGCAGAAAATGGCCGCGTCGGTGGAGTACGTGGGCAGCAACGGAGCCATCCGGCAGAAAGTGCAGTCGACGTCCGGGGCCATCGGATACGTGGGCCTGGGCTTCGCCGACCGAAAGGTCAAGACGCTGGAAGTGGAGAAGATCCTGCCCACCAAGGCCACCGTGGTCTCCGGCCGTTACCCGATTGCCCGGCCGCTGTTCATGTTCACCAACGGGTATCCGGCGATGGGCAGCCACTTGTACGCCTTCGTTACCTTGCACCTGACCAAGAAAGGGCAGGAGATGATCGAGGCCATCGGCTTCGTGCCGCTGACGGATTATTGATGCGGCTCAGCCGCAAGGCGGAACTGGCGGACTGGAGGTGACCTGGGAAATGGAATCCACCGGCCAAGTCGTGAATTCCGTCGTGCCGGCCAAGAAACCGAGCCTGGTGATCAGCCGCCGTGTGGACACGCTGCGGTGGCTGGCCTCGCTGGCCGGGCGCGGAGTGCTGCTGGCGATCACATCGAGTTCGGTATTCATCGTCTTTTTCATCTTTTATTTCATCATCAAAGATGCCTGGCCGTTCTTCGCCGCGAGGGGATTCAAGGAGTTCTTTTTCTCGCTGGACTGGTATCCGTCGGCGAATCCGCCGTCTTTCGGGGCCTTGGGGATATTCTTCGGCACGGCCATGGTGACTGTCGGGGCGGTGGTGGTGGCGGTGCCCCTGGGCGTCGCGGCTGCCGTCTGCCTGAGCGACATTCTGCCGTTCGCCTTGCGACAGGTAGTCAAGCCGGTCATTGAACTGCTGGCCGCGATTCCATCGGTCGCATTCGGCTTTTTCGCCCTGATCGTCTTTTCCCCGCAACTCCAGGGCA
>CAZPIO010000079.1:0-34165 GCA_964586235.1 uncultured Planctomycetales bacterium | reverse complement strand
GGGTGCCGATGGCTCGCCCGGCGGAGATCATGCGGCGCCTCTCGCGGCTGGCCGGCCAAGTGGGCACATCGCGACCCGGGCTTCGTCGTGTCGCACCAGCAGGCGTGGCAGGAGGCACGCTGTTGATCGTTCTCAGCGGCTTGCAGATCGTCTATGCCGCGGCCGGCGCCACTCCGACGGTCCGCGGCGCTCGGGTGCTGCACTTCCCGAGGAACCGTTCGGTCGGAACGCTGTATGTGCAGAACGCCGGCCTGAGACGGCAAGTCGAGCCGATCGAGCATTGGGTTGGAGACGATCCCAGCGAGTATTGGGAGCGGGTCGGCGAAGCACGGGGCGACGTCCCGATCCCGCCGGGCAAACAGACCAGGTTGTGCGTTGACTCGGTCACCGGCCATTTCGACCTTTCCGCACTGCGAGGCCTCCGACCTGATGATTTGTATGAACTCTACGTTTACGGCGCGACCGAGAACAACAGTGAGACAGCGGGGCGGCGCGAGCCTGTCGGCGATGCATGCATGCCCCATATCGCACGTCTGACCGGCCTGAAGGTGCTTCTGCTGTGGGCGAACACCACGGCGGCCGGCTACAGCCACATCGGCAAGCTCACGTCGCTGGAGCGCCTCACGCTGTCGCCGACAACCGATGACGCGGGTTTGCGACACGTGGCCAAGCTGCCCAACCTGAAGGCCCTTTACGTGAAGGGCACCGGCATCACCAACGCGGGCCTGGCACAACTGGCCGGACTCACGTCACTGGAGGAGCTGGAACTCGGCGGTTCGCAGATGAAGATGAACGACCAAGGCCTGGCTCATCTGAAGAACCTGCCGAACCTGAAGTACCTGGATTTGCAGAGCAACACGTTCACCGACGCCGGAATGGTCTACCTCAAGGACGTCCGTTCTCTGCATGGCATCGTCGTCCCTTCCAAGTGGAGCATTGTCGGGGACCAAGGTCTGGCACACCTGGCGAGTCTGCCGAACCTTGAACGTCTCCTGATCGGCGGGAGCCCGATCACCGACGCGGGCATGGAACAGATCGGCAAGATGGCCTCCCTGCGAGCCCTCTCCATCAGCAGCGCGGACATCAGCGATGCCGGAGCCTCGCAGTTGAACCGACTGCCACACTTGGAAGAACTGCGACTACCGCCGCTCAGTGCCGCGGCGATGGTCGAACTCCTGAAGAGGCATCAACGCTTGCGTCAACTGATAGGCGGCGCCAGACAGGATGATGAGATCCTGAACCTGGTTGGAAACATGCCCGAGATGGAGTGCTTCATGACCGGCGGTCGCGAGGTCACCGACGCGGGAATGGCTCATCTTGCCCGATGCCGGAAGATGCGGCACCTTTCGGTGTCCAGCAGCCCGATCACCAGCAAGGGCCTGGGTGAAATCGGCAAGCTGGTGGCCCTGGAGCATTTGCAGATCTACAACGCCAACCTCACCACCTCCGGTTTTGCCCAACTCAACAATCTCAAGAGCCTGCAGTATCTGTATGTGGATGTGATTAGACCGGATGGGACCTTTCTGGATCTCTCGGGCCTGGCCAGTATCCGCGACCTGACGCTGGCGGTACCCCACCAGGGTGAGACGCTGCGAGACGGCGACCTGGCCTGCCTGGCGAAACTGGACCGCCTGGAGAGGTTCCAGATGAGCTACTGCCGCGGGATCGGCGACGCGGGACTGGCCCACCTGGCCGGCTTGACGCGGATACAGCGACTCTGCGTCGGCGGCGGCGTGACCGATGCAGGGTTGGCCCATCTGTCGAAGATGAAGCAGCTCACGAGTCTGACCATCTCCGGCAACATCACCGAGCGGGGGCTGATGAGACTTGGGCAGAACCCGGCCTTGAATCATCTGTGGGTGATCACACCGAATCAGTTCGGCGGCGACATTGCGGGCAGACTGGCGAGCCGATTGCCCTACCTGATCACGTTCCAGTTCGGGCCGGACCTGGATCACATGCGGGGGACGAGGATGACGGGGGGATTCGGCGGCCGCGGCCCAGGCGGAGGACGGTAGGGTCTGCGCTCGCGGAGCATCGGCGCGTCATGACCCTGAAGGAGAGGCGGTCCGCCAGGGCGGACCCTGCTGAAAACCATGGGTGCAACGCCCGGAGGATTACGGCATCTGAGCAGGTAGGGGTATTGCTGCGCGCGGGGGCGGGCCGGACGTGGAGACGCGGGGATGGGGGGACGCGGAGACGGTGTTCCTGCAGGCCGGAGTTGAGGATCATCCCGGGAGGTTTCAATGCTTCGAACAGCGCATGATGGTCCGCCTGGGCGGACTCTACCTGTGCGGCTTACATTGGTCGTGAGCGTCGCTCTGCTTGCGGGAGCAACGGCTGTCGGGCAGCAGACGCCGCCGGCGACACAGTCTGCGAGACCGCGCATCCTGCACTTCCCGACGGACCGCTCCCTCGGGACGGTGTATATCCGGGACGCGAGTGTGCGGCGGGAGATCGAGACCTTTCACCACTGGATTGACGGCACTCACGAGCGGTGGGAGACGCTGGGCGAGGCCCAGGGCGATGTGAGCATCCCGGCCGGGCAGATCGTGAAACTGAGGGTCTCGGTTGCGGGCTGGAAGAACCCGTCGCCGCTGGCGAAGCTCGGGCCTGACGACATCGATGAACTGACCATCGACGGCCTGGGCGCATCTCGCGAAGAGGGCGAAGCACACGGCATCTTCCGCACCGACAGCGCCGGCGACGCGATCATGCCGCACTTGGCGCACCTCACGGGGCTCAAGGAACTCAACCTGTCCCTCACGTTTGTCACCGGCACCGGGCTTCGCCATGTCGAGAAGATGAAGTCGCTCGAATGCCTGTCCCTGCCGCGGAATGTGAGTGACGCGGGCATGAACCACGTCGCGAAGCTCACGGGGCTCAAGCGACTGTACTCCAAGGAGAACAACATCACGAGCAGGGGCCTGGCCAGCCTGGCCGGTCTTCGTGAGCTGGAGGAGCTCGAACTTGGGTGCAACAGGATGGAAGACGACGGTCTTGTTCATCTCAAGCAGTTCCCCAGGCTGCAATACCTGATGCTATGGGGCAAAGGCTTCACCCCTGCCGCCATGGTCCACGTTAAGGAGATCCGCTCGCTGCGGATATTCTATCCCGCCAGCCCCATCACCGACGACCAGGGCCTGGCACAGCTAGCGAGCCTGCCGAAGCTCGAACGGCTGAGTCTGCACCACTGCGAAGGGATCACCGATGCCGGCCTGGCCCACATCGCGAGGATGGACTCACTGCGGCAACTGGACCTGGGCGGCGCTCACATCAGCGACGTCGGGGGCGAGCATCTGCATCGGCTCACGAAACTGGAATGGCTGGACCTGCCCGGTACTCTGAGCCGGCCGGCGCTGGTCGAACTTCTGGCGACCAAGCCGCACCTGCGAACGCTGCGCGGCGGAACGAACGCCACATCCGGCGACGAGGTACTCGAACAGGTCGGCAAGATGGCGGACATGGAGCACCTTCTCCTGCACGGACAGAACCTCACCGACGATGGCCTGGCTTACCTGACCGCGTGCAGAAAGCTGAAGGGGCTCACGATGATGAGCTGCCCGATCACCAACAAGGGGCTGGTCCACATCGGCAAGATCACCTCGCTCGAGAGCCTGTCGCTGCGCAGGTGCAAGCTCACCACCTCGGGTCTCAAGCAGCTCAACGGGCTGAAGAAGCTGGAGTATCTCAACGTGGATGACCTCACTCCGGACGAGGATTTCATGGACATCTCGGGCCTGACCGAGCTCAACAATCTGACTGTCGGACCGACTTATCGGGGCGAACCGCTGCGTGACGGGGACCTGGCTTGCCTGGCGAAGCTGACCAAGCTGAAGTGGCTCCAGATGCCGTACATACGCGGAATCAGCGACAAGGGATTGGCCCACCTGGCGGGTCTGACGCGGATGGAACGGCTCGGAGTGGGAGGCGAGGGCACCACGGATGCGGGGCTGGCTTATCTGTCGGGGATGAAGCAGCTCGACATGCTGACCATCAAAGGCGACTTCACAGGCAAGGGCCTCCTGCAGATCGAGCGGCACCCATCACTGGCTTCCCTCCATCTGATTTGCCCCGAGCGGCCGAATCAGGCAATCGTCAAACGTCTGACGCAAAACCTGCCTTACCTGAGGGTCTTCACGTACGGATCTGACTTGCAGAGTATGCGATCGATCGTGGGAGCCCAGGACAGGCCCGCGGCGGGGTTCAGGGCTGGTAGCCCTGGGCGGCAGCGGTAGGGACCTCGGCCGTGGGCACTTCGGGCGTTGCGGCCGTTCAGAACCCGGCGATCGTACGTGTTTGGCGTGAGAGAGAGCGGGTCAGGCACTTTTTGCCGGCTTCTCTGTGCCGCCGAGGGCCACCCGGACTCGGTGAGCATCCCCAGACCACACGCCGAACCGCATCTGGGCAAAAAGAGCCAGAGCCCGGCACGCTAAACACGTACCGGCGATCTGCCGGGTTGGGCCGTGTTCGCGAACGGTCGGCGGGCCGGGATTTACAGATTTGTTACGCTTTTTCTGGAACTTTTCGTGTTGTCGCGCGTATACATGTATGGAAAGCAAGACAGCTTGATTTGGCATTCCTGAGAGCTTCCGGAAAAGCGAATTTGCGTGAGATCGGTGCCGAAGTCGACACGGCACGCGAATGATTGTCTGACTCGCCGGGCATGGCTGGCAGGGCCTTGGTCCAAAGGGGAGGCAAATGACCAATACCCGCCAGAAGACTGGAAGCATCCGCTTCCGGCGCGGTATGCTGGTGCAGGCCCGGCTGGGATGGGGCGGGCAGCGGCCATGAGCCCAGATCGCTCTGGGCCTGCCTGCGTTTTTACGGGCGGCAACAGGGGCAAGCCCTCAGAATGCGTCCTCGAAAGCCCTGGAAGCACACCGGCAGGACACCGGGACAGTTCAGGTGTCAGGATGGACAGCCAGCAGTACGTGGGCAATAGTCGCGAGTGTGCCTGAACCGAGGGTCAACAGACTATGCAGCAGGGGCCGGCTCCGGCCTCGCGTTCAGATAGAACCCTATCACCAGGAAACAGACATGATTACGCAGAGCAGTGACGCGCATCTGGCTCGGGAGAAAGTCGAATCCTTCACCAACCGGGTCCAGATGATCCGGCAGAGCCTGCACCAAGTGGTTGTGGGGCAAGACGTGACCATCGACCTGCTGCTGACCTGCGCGCTGACCGGCTCGCACGCCCTGTTGGTCGGGGTGCCGGGGTTGGCCAAGACGTTGATGGTCAAGGCTTTAGCGTCGGCGTTCCGGTGGAAGTTCAAGCGGGTGCAGTTTACGCCCGACCTGATGCCGTCGGACATCACCGGTTATGAGCTGCTCAGCCGCGATGAGCAGACGGGCCAGCCGCGGATGACCTTCCGGCCGGGGCCGGTGTTCGCGAACCTGCTGCTGGCCGACGAGATCAACCGGGCCGCCCCGAAGACGCAGTCCGCGCTGCTGGAAGCCATGGCGGAGAAGCACGTTACGGTCGGGGGCGAGACGTACGAGTTGGCCGAGCCGTTCCTGGTGGTGGCGACGCAAAACCCCATTGAGCAGGAGGGGACGTATCCCCTGCCGGAAGCTCAACTTGACCGCTTCATGATGGAGATCCACATCGACTATCCCAGCGCGGAGCAGGAGGAGGAGATCGTCGAGAAGACCACCGCGGGTACGCCACCCCTGCCCGAGGCGACGTTCGACCGGACGGAGTTCCTGGCGCTGCGCGATCTGGTGCTGGCCGTCCCGGCGCCGAAGAACGTGGTGAGCTACGCGGTGCGGTTATGTGGGGCCAGTCGTCCGGGCGACCCGAGGGGGGATCACTATGCCAGAGACTACATCGCCTGGGGTGCCGGCCCGCGCGGACCGCAAAACCTGATGTGGGCGGCGAAGGCCCGGGCGCTGCTCGAGGGCCGGACCGCGCCGATCATCGAGGATGTCCGGGCGCTGGCACTGCCGATTCTGCGTCACCGGATCATTCCCAACCACCGGGCGGTCGGGGATGGGGTTACCTCGGAGAAGATTGTGCGGCATCTGCTGGACGGGTCGGCAGATTAGGGGAACGCGTGTTCGCAGGGATTGTACCGAGGGGATGAACCCCTCGGCTCGCTGAAACCGAGGGGATAAACTCCTCGGCTCGTCAAGGTCGCGGCTGCAAGCCGCTCCTACGGGACGATCGCGGCTGCAAGCCGCTCCTACGTGGGGGTTCTTATGAGTGTGGCCGGGGCGGAAACGCGGAGTCGGTTCCTTGACTTGCGTGCCTTGGCGGCGCTGGAGCACATGCGCTTCACCACCCGGCACCGGATAGAGGGGGTCTACAGCGGACGGCACCAGTCGCGGCTGCAGGGCGGGGCTGGCGAGTTCGTCGACTTCCGCGAGTACGTCGAGGGCGAGGACCTGCGGCGGCTGGACTGGAAGGTGCTGGCCCGGTCCGGCCGAGCATACCTGCGGCTCTACCAGGACGAGACCAACTTGCTGTGTACGCTGGCCATCGACGCCAGCGGGTCGATGCTGTTCGGCTCGCGAGGCCGCAGCGACATGCGGGGGTCGAAGCTGGAGTACGTCCAGTACCTGGCCACGGCGCTGAGTCATGTCATCAGCCGGCAGCAGGACCAGGTCGGCCTGGCCTTGTTGACCGACAAGCTGGAGGAACTCATTCCTCCCGGGAGCACCCGGGGGCACGTACACCAGATCCAGGAGCGGATCGAATCCATCCGCACGGCGCCGATTACCCGGATGGCAGACGGTCTGCGGGATCTGTTCGAGCGCTCGCCCCGGCGGGGTGTCCTGATGCTGATGAGTGATTTCCTGGATCAGGACCTGGAGGCGGTTTTCTCGTCGCTGAGGTTGTTCCGGCACCAGTTCTGGGAAGTGGTCATCCTGCACGTGGTTCACCCGGACGAGGAGACATTGCCGGACGGGCTGGCGTATCGGTTCGAGGGCCTGGAGAACGAGGGGCACACCGACTGTTCTCCGGGGGACATCCGGGCCGTGTACCGGGAGCGGTTCTCGGCGCATGCGGTCGCCGTGCGGACGTCGGCGCTGGCGGCCGGGTGTGACTATCGCCGGCTGTCGACCGCGATACCGTATTTGCAGACGCTGGCGGGGTTCCTGGTGGAAAGGGCGGGCTAGAAGAAGGATGAAGGCGGAAGGCTGAAGGATGAATACAAGAAAGCCAACCCCAGATATGCCAATGACCGGAGCGGCTCCATGAGCTTCCTGCACCCCTGGATGTTTGTGGCCGGTGCGGTGGCCATTGGCTTGCCGGTGTTGATTCACTACCTGACCCGGCCTCGGCCGGTGCGGTTGCCGCTGTCGACGATACGGTTTGTTCAGGAGGTCATTCAGCAGCGGCGAGCGTTTCATCGTTTGCGGAACTTCCTGATCCTGTTGCTGCGGACGGCGGCGGTGTGCCTGCTGGTCTGGGCGTTTGCGCGGCCCTTGATCGGCGACCGGCCGTTGATCGCCACGGATGATTCGGCCGAGGCGGTGCGGGTGGTGGTTCTGGATGTCAGCCAGAGCATGGCTGCCACCTCGCGGGGCATCAGCACCTCTGAACGGGCGCGGTCGGTCGCGGCCGAGTACCTGGCGCACCGGTCCGGTCTGCGGGCTAACCTGATCCTGGCGGGGGCGAAGGCGCGGCCGGTGTTTGAGCAGTGTTCGGCCAACGTCGCCGCTCTGCGAGATGAGCTCTCGCGTGCCGGCACGCTGCCCGAGCGTCTGAACGTCCAGGCGGCCATCGCCGCCGCGGCGGAGATGCTGGGTAAGACCACCGGAAACAGCGGCACTCGCCGTGAGCTGGTGATCGTGAGCGATTTTCAGCGGACCAATTGGGGGACCGCCGACTTTGCTCCCCTGCCGGCCGACACGGTGATCGATCTGGAGGCGGCCGGGCCGGCGGAGGCCCCGCCGAATCTGGCCGTGCTGCGTGTAGGAGTGCATGGGCGGCCGGAACGCGATCGTGAGATCCGGATCGACGTCGAGGTGGGCAACTATTCGGGGTCGGCCCACAAGGTGGCGGTCGAGTTGCAGATCGGCGATGCGACCTATCAACTGGAAGGCCTGTGCCCGCCGGGCATTTCGACGACGTTGTCGAGTCCGGTACTCCTGCGCGGCTCCGGATGGCAGATCGGACGGGCGGCTCTGCAGGGGGTCGACGACGCACTGCCCGCGGACAATTCTCGTTCGCTGGTGCTGGACGTCCGCCCGCGACCGACTTATGCGATTATCACCCGTGAGCGGCCGGAGGACATTCCCTCATCAAGTTACTACCTGGAGCGAGGGCTGGTGCCGTTGGAGTCCCGACCGGGGCAGGCGGTCGAGACGATCGTTCGCATCCCGCCCGATCAGTTGAACCGCGAGTCCCTGGCTGCTGCCGAACTGATCGCCATCGACCATCCGGGCCCTCTTTCGGCGGAGGCGGCCGGGCTTCTTGCGGCGATGATGCGTCGAGGGCGAGCGATTCTGTACGTCGCGGGCGAGCCGATCGATGCGAGCAATCTGAGGCGGCTGGCGGATGCGGCCGGGTCCGATCTGCAGATGCCCGTCGAATTCACTCCCGTGGTAACCGGGCAGATCCGGCAGAACCTGTTCCTGGCGGAGGTGCGTGAGAAAGACCCACCGTTCAGCGTTTTCGGGGAGCAGGTCTCGGCGGCGATCGGACCACTCCGGTTCAGCGGAGGGCTGGGGTCGCGGCGCATTGACACCGGTCTGGCCGAGGACCTGGTGGCGACCTACAGCGATCGGTCCGCGTGCCTGGTTGCCACGGCGTGCGGGGCGGGGTATCTGGCGGTGCTGAACGCCGACCTGGGCAAGTCGAATCTGCCGCGGTCACCGGCATTTGTCCCGCTGATGGGCGAACTGGTCGGCCGCATGCTGGGCCAGCAGCGGGCGGCGGACGTGGCGCCGTGTGGTGAGCCGTTGGCTACGTATCTTCCGGCCGACACCGGCACGAGCGCGGGGCTGACGGTCGTCGGTCCCGGCGGTGAGGGCGACTTCGGTGAACTGGCGGCGGAGGCCAACTGGGTGGTGTGGCGATGGGCTTCGGCGGGAGATCCGGGCGTTTACAGCGTGCAGCGTGACAGCAAGACGGTGTTTGCGCTGGCGACGGGGATTCCGGCCGTCGAGAGCGATCTCACGGCACTGGGCGAATCGGTGTTCAAGGACCGGCTCGCCGGAGGGAGGACGGTTCACTACCGCAGCGCCGCCACGGAGCAGGAGAAACAGGACGACGTGTGGCTGTGGTTCGTGGTGGCGTGCGTGGGATGCCTGTGCATGGAGTTGGCTGTGTTGAGGCTGTTCCGAACGTGATCGCTGAACTGACGTTTGAACCGCTGATTTCGCCGACGTTGTGGCTGACGCTGGCTATTCTGGCGGCAGCGCTGATGGCGGTGTACGCCGCGCGTCGGCCGGCATCGCTCAGGCGCGCGCGATGGGCGACGGTGATCGCGCTGATGTCGGGGGGCCTGCTGCTCGTGCTGCTGATTCTGCTCAACCCGACGTGGATCAACGAGACCGAGCCGCCGGCCGGCAAACCGCTGTTGACGGTTCTGGTGGACACCTCGGCGAGCATGGCCACCAGCGACGCGGACGAGAATCGTCCCCGGTGCGAGGTCGCGGCGGAACTTGCCCAGCGTCTGACGAGGGACCTGCGCCGCTTTTTTGATGTGCGTCTGGAGACGTTCGATTCGCTGATCGCCCCGGCCGAGGCGGAAGAACTGACTCAGCGTACGCCCAACGGAGAGATGACCGATCTGGCTACCGCAATCAGCGGGAGCCTGGAGCAGGATCGTCCGCAGGGGCAGGCCCTGCTGCTTCTGAGCGACGGCATTCACAATGCCCCAGGGGGGATTGACAAGGTGCGGACGGCCGCCCACCTGGCCAAGGCGATGTCGGCGCCGATCTATACCCGGGCCATCGGCGGCCAGGCTACGGTGTACGATCTGCGGATCGAACTGCATTCGCCCCAGCAACTGGCGTACATCGGCCAGAAGGTGCCGATTCGCGCGGCGGTCAGGCACGTGGGGCTGCCCGGTGCCTCGGCCGACGTTGTTCTCATGCACAAGGAGCGGACCATCGATCGCCGGCCGGCACGCCTGACATCGGACGGCTCAACCGAGGTCTGCTTCCATGTCAGCCAGGAGCAGCGTGGGTTGTATCGTTACGAGGTTAAGGTCGAGCCACTGGCCGCCGAGGTTGTTCAGACCAACAACACGGCGTCGTGCGTGCTGCAGGTGGTGGATGAACCCATCCGGGTGCTGCTGATCGAGGGCAAGCCGTACTGGGACTGCAAGTTTCTGATGCGGACGCTCGCCTCTGACCCGGCAGTCGCTTTGGACAGTGTTGTGCGGTTGACTGACGGGCGGTTGCTTCGCCGGACGCTGAGTCGGGCGAATCCGACATCGCAACCCGGCGAAGCCGCCACCAGCGGCGGGGCCTCACCGGCCGCAAACGCAGCCGGGGCAGAGCCGGCGGCCGGGCGTACGGAGAAGTGGACGATCCTCACCAGCGCGCCGGATGTGCTGACCGACCCGGAGAAGATAAAAGTCTACCAGGTTGTGGTCCTCGGTCGGGACACGGAACGATTTCTCACTGAAGGGGCCATCCTGAACCTCCGCAACTGGATTTCGCGCGAGGGCGGCTCGCTGGTTTGCTGCCGCGGGACGCCGGTGGCCCAGGTGGACGAGCGGCTTGGACGACTGCTGCCGGTGAAATGGTCGCCGGTGCGCGAAACACGATTCCACGTCCAGCTCACCGAACAGGGCCGCGACCTGCACTGGCTGCCGGCCGTCGGCGAACTGGCCGATGGTGCGGCTTTGCCGCAATTGCCGACGCTGGCTACGGCGGCCCGGCCGGAAAAGCCCAAGCCGATGGCCGTCGTGCTTGCGGCCACCGCCTCCGAGGGCGCTACCGAGACCGACCCGGTGCTGACCTACCAGTCGTACGGCATCGGGCGGGTGGTGGCAGTGGAAGGGGCGGGCATGTGGCGCTGGGCGTTTCTGCCGCCGGAGCATCAGTTGCACGACGAGATCTACGGCTCGCTGTGGCAGAGCCTGCTGCGCTGGCTGGTGTCGAGCGAGCATCTGCGGCCGGGACAGGACTGCACGCTGCAGGCGGACAAGATCACCTTCAGCACGGCAGAGCCGGCGACAGCCACGCTGCTGATGCGCGAGGAAGCGGCCCGGCATCGCATTCCTTCGGTCGAACTGAGCGGGACGGGAATCGAACGGGCGGAGACGTACAATCCGGTGGCCGTGGGCGACGACCCGGGGATCTTTCGGGTGGATTTCGGCCGTCTGCCAGAGGGGGATTACGAGGCCCGCGTCGCCGGACGAAAGAAGGACGAAGAAAAGGAAGAGGTGGTTCGCATTGCCTTCGACGTGCGCAGCTTTGCCGAGGAGCGCCTGGACCTGAAGGCCCGGCCGGACCTGATGGCCCGCATCGCCGCCGACAGCGGCGGGGCAGCAATCGAGTCGGACGCGCCGTCGGAGATCACCCGCCACTTCCGGAGCTACATGAGCCGCGGCCGGCCTGCCCGCGTGACCCGCATCACCGCGTGGGACCGCTGGTGGGTATTCGCGGGTGTCATGCTGGTCTGGGGAGCGGCTTGGGCGCTTCGCCGATCAGGAGGCCTGATATGACTGGAACATTGCTGGGCGAATGCCTTCAGAACCTCAGACGGCGGATGCTGGCCGTCGGCATTTCCGCGGGGCTGGGATGGGCCTTGTTGGTGTGGCTGGCGGTCCTGACGGTCTGCATGTGGGTCGACCTGGTGCTCGAGCTGCCGCCGATGCTGCGGCTGACGTCGGCACGGGTGGCGGTCGCATTCGGGCTGGGATGGGCGGCGATGACGGCATGGGCGGTGTTTCGCAGGAGCAAGCCGGTCGATCTGGCTCGAACGATGGACCAGGTGGCCGGGACGGGCGGCCAGATCCTGTCGGGCATCGATCTGTTGGTGGATGAGCGGCCGCGGCCCGGCCTGACTCGAGGACTGGCGGACATGGCGGTCGTGCGGGCGGCGAGATTGGCCCAGCGTGTCTCTCCGACCGAGGCGGTGCCGAGCCGACCGATGGGCTGGGCGTTCGGCTCTCTGGCGGGGGTGGTGCTGCTTGGCGGTTTTCTCGGCCTGGCCGTGCCTGGACTGGTCGGTACTCAGTGGGCGAGATTTGCCGACCCGTTCGGTGATCATCCTCCCTTCTCACGGATCAAGTTTCAGATTGAGCCTGGAGCCGCGACGGTGGTTTACGGCGACCCGCTGGAGATCCGCGTGCGGACCACGGGGCCGGCGGTCGATCGGGTAGAGTTGGTGCTGTGTACGAATGGGGCGACGGCGCAGGAGAACGTGCCGATGTTCCCCGACGCCGACCGACTCTGGCGTACCACCATCGCGCACGTGACCGAGAAAGGCGAGTACTTCATTCGCGCCCACCGGGCACGCAGCGAGCGATTCAAGATCGGCCTGATCACCGTGCCGGAGCTGAAGGGGACCAGGTTCCGCGTGACGCCGCCGGCTTACACGCACCTCAAGCCGTATGAAGGTCCGTTGCCGCAAGGTGGCCTGGCAGGTCTGCCCGGGACGCGCGTCGAAGTCTGGCTCAGGAGCAATCGTCCGCTGAGCGGTGGGGCGATGCAGTTCGAAACGCAAGAGGCGGCGGAGCAACTGCCGCTTCAGCCGGTCGAGTCCGGCAGCAGTGAAGTGACCGGCTCGTTCGAGATACGCCGGCCCGGCAAGGTCGTGATGAAGGTGACCGACGTCGAAGGGCAGGGATCCCGCGACACATTCACCGCCCCGATCACCGTGCTGAGCGATCAGCGGCCGTTCGTGCGTCTGATGGAGCCGCAGGCGATTTCGCTGGCCACTCCGGAGGCCATACTGCCGGTGGTCATGTCGGCTGAGGACGATTACGGCGTCGAGCGCTTGCAGCTTTTCCGCAGCCTCAATGATTCGCGGGCTCTGCCGCAGGACATCGAGATCCCGCCGCCGCCTCCCACTCGGCGCGGAGAAAACGCTCAACTGCCGCTGTCGAAGTACAAGCTCGAACCCGGCGACGAGATCAAGCTGTACGCACGCGTCGAAGACAACGATCCCGGAGGCGCCAAGGGGTCAGAGAGCCCGGTGTCGATCGTGCGGATCATCTCGCAGGCCGACTACGAGAAGATGATGCTCATCCGCGAAGGCCTGGAGATGATGCAGTCCAAATACCAGGAAGCCTTGCGGCGGATGGAAGCGGTCACCGACGAGATGGACAAGCTCCAAAAGGAACTGGAGAAGGAGTTGCCCGACAGCGAGCTGAGCAAGGAGATGCAGCGCAAGCTGGAGCAACTGGCCAAGCGGATGGAGGAGGAGGCCGGCGAGATCCGGGAAGCGGCCGACCACAAGCTGCCGTATGACCTCGACGCCAACCTGACGCCGGAGTTGATGAAGCTGGCCAAATCACTCGAGGACGCCGCCCGGCAACTCGAGCAGTTGAGCAAGGCCGACAAGAAGAGCGGCAAGATGCCCTCGGTCAGCGGCCCGCTGGACAAGCTCAAACAGTTGTCCAAGGGGATGTCCGGGGCGGAGCAGAAGTTTGAGGAAGAGGCGACCGAGCCGATCGAGCACCTGGCGAAGATCTATCCGCTGCTGGAGGACGAAGTCCGCTTCCTGAACATCTACGGGCAGCAGCGGGACCTGGCCGAGCGCCTGGCGTCGCTCAAGGGGCGTGACAACGAGGACAACCCGGAGTTGAAGACGCGCATGCGCGACCTGGAGGCCGAGCAGCGCCGGCTTCGCGAGGAGTTGCGGCAACTGCTCGACGAGATTGAGGACCACGTCGCCGGTTTGCCGGAAGACGAGCGGCTGGACGATCTGCGAGAGACGGCTTCGAAGTTCGCCAAGGACGTTCGGGCGAGCGGCGCGGCCGAGGCCATGGGCGAGGGCGAAGAGGGGCTGGCGGTCTTTTCCGGGACGCGCGGGCACGCCGGCGCGCAGGAGGCCGCCGACATTCTCGATCAGTTCATCAGCCGCTGCCAGGCCATGGGCCAAGGCGGGCAAGCGTGCCTGAAGTTCTCTCCGAGTCTGTCGGCCGGGCTGGGTAATACTGTCGAGCAATTGCTCAGCAGCCAGGGGATGAGTTCGTCGGGCACCGGCGAGATGGGCACGGGTGGGTACAGTGCCAGCCGCAACTCGCTGCAGAACGTCGGGTTGTACGGCCAGATTCCGCTGATGAGTCAGATGACTCGCAGCGGGCAGGGAAGGGACACGATGACCGCGGTCCGGGGCCAGAATGTCGGAACCGGGGTGGACGAGGGCAATCCGTGGGCGATTGATCCGGGCGGGAAGCTCCAGGCGGCCGGGGCCGCCAGCGCGGTTGTGCCGGTGACTTATCGCAGCCGCGTGGGGGCTTATTTTCAGCGGGTGGCGGATGAGACAGCTAAATAGGGTTCAGGGTTCCCGCCTTCGCTGCGCTACGGCGTGGCAAGCGGGGTTCAGGGTTCAGGGAAGAAAGGATGAAGGATGAACGATGAAGGATGAATCAAGGCAGAGGAATCGGAGCCGAATCGTCCTTTCCTTTCTTGCGATTCTGGCTGTGTCCGTGGCAGTGGTGATCTGCTTGGCAACCGGGGGCTCCAACCTCATTTTTGCGGCTGAGTCGGCTCGTGCGCCGGGCAGGGCCACGGCCACTCGACCGGCGACGCAACCGGCGGGGGCGTCGGACAGCGCTGCCCGGCAGCCCGGCGGCGCGATCCCCGACCCGAAGCAGATCGGCGGGGAGGCCGACAGCATCGTCCAGGTCGCCAATCTTGTCTACGCGGGAACCAAGAGCAGCAAGTGCTTCTCGGATCACTTCCTGGCCCAGGCTGAAAAGACCTCGGCGATCTCGACCAGCCGCCGCTTCCACGCGGTCAAGCTGAGTTCCGCCGAGTTGTTCAACTTCCCGCTGGTCATCATGACCGGGGAAGGCGACTTCGCTCTGCCGGATAGCGAACGCGAGAATCTCCGCAAGTTCGTCACGCGCGGTGGGTTCCTGCTGGCTTCGGCCGGCTGCTCATCGCGCGAGTGGGACCGGTCGTTCCGCAACGAGATGGCCAAGGTGTTCCCCGAGACGCCGTTGCAGACCATCGCGATGGACCATCCCGTGTTTCACATGGTCAGCGAGATCAAGGTCCTCAACGCCAAACACGGCAAGCCCCGCCCGCTCGAAGGTGTGCACGTCGGTGGGCGGCTGGGGGTGCTCTACTCGCAGGACGGTTTGAACGACACCGAGCACACCCAGGGTTGCTGCTGCTGCGGCGGCAACGAGATTACGAACGCCGTGGACGTCAACGTGAACGTGCTGGCCTACGCTCTGACGCATTGAACGGGCAACGATTCATGACTGTTCGGGAGGAGAACCCGGCTCGCACCGGCCGCCTGCTCGGCGGTGGCTGCGCGATCGCGATTGTGGCGGCGATCGGGCTGTCAGTGTGCTCCTGCCGCGACCAGGGAGACCCCAAGCCCCCCGCGTCTCGGGCCTCGGTCGTGGTGAGCGGTGACACGGCCGGCTGGATCGTGCCATGCGGCTGCACGAGTCATCAGTCGGGCGGCCTGCTGCGGCGCGGCACCTACGTGAATTCGCTCCACTCGGGGGCCGACGTGGTGGTGCTGGATGCGGGGGGTGCGCCCGGCGGAGCGTCGGTCTACCAGCGGGTCAAGTTCGAGGCCATACTTCGGGGCGAGAAACTGATGGGCATCGCGGCGCACAACATCGGCGGGCCGGAGCTCGCACTGGGTATCGACTACCTGCGCGAGGCCGCCCGTAGTACCGGAGTCACGCTTCTCTCGGCGAACCTCAAGGATGCCGGCGGGCAGCCGGCGTTCGAGGCTTCGACGCTTGCCCAGGCTGCCGGATTAGGCCTGATCATCGTTGGTGTGCTTTCGCCGCGATACGCAGCGGGCAACATGCGTATTGATGAGCCGAAAGCGTCGATCCTGGCGGCATTGCGGAGCGGGCAGGGCGGGTACGACCGGGCAATCGTGCTGGCGTACATGCCCGAGGATGAACTGGTGCGTCTGGCGGCCGAGCTGCCCGAGGTCGATGCAGTGATCGGCGGTCCGACGGGGCAGGCCGTCCCGCCGCGCGCCGCGGGGCCGGTCACCGTCGCGGCAGCAACCAACAAGGGCAAGTTTCTCGTTCAGTTGGATTTCGCACGAGATTCAAAGGGGGCCGCACCCGCCGGCCGTATTGTTGAAGTGACCGGCGATTATGCCGATGATCCCGCTCAATCGGCGAACCTGGAGCGATACCTCGATCAACTGGAGCGCGAGGACTTCACGCCGGATGAGACGGGGCTCGTGCAGGCGCTGCCCGGTGACACTCCCGCCGAATATCGCATTGCGGGCAGCGCTTCCTGCCTGGAGTGTCACCCGAAGGACGACGAACTCTGGAAGCCTTCGCGCCACGCCCACGCCTGGAGCGACCTCAAGCAGACAGGGCGGCACGTGGACTCGTATTGCCAGCAGTGCCACACCACGGGTTATGGTCTGCCGGGCGGCTTTGTCTCGGCCGGCAGGAGCGGAGATCGAGTCGACGTGGGCTGCGAGAGCTGTCACGGCCCTTCGCAGGCACATGTGGAGAACCCGGATCGCCAGACGCCTTTCGATGCCAAGGACCAGTGCGTGCGCTGTCACGATCTCGAAAACAGTCCGCGTTTTGCCTACGACCTGTACTGGGACAAGATCAAGCACGGCGAGACACCCGGTATCCAGCCGGACCAGTCGGGGACGCGGCCGGCGACGACGGAGGCACAGCCATGAGACGGCGCAGTTTCTCCAACCTGGCAGAAGCCGCTGCGGGAATGCTGCTCCTGACCGCGGTCTCGGTCATGGCAGGTCCCACCTCCGGGCAGGCTGTCAAGTCAGTGAATACCACCCCATTGGCCGCGAAGCCTGGCGTTGCGTCGGGGGCCGCCGCCACGTCAGCCGACGGCAAGGAGAAATGGCTGAGCACCCTGGACGACGCATATGCCGAGGCTCGCAAGGACGCTCGCCCGATCCTCGTCCGTGCCGGCGCGACCTGGTGTAGCTGGTGCCGCAAGCTGGATGAGGAGATTGCGAAACCGGCGGTCCAGAAGGCTTTGACCGGTTACGTGCTGGTGTATCTTGATATTGACGAGGAGCCTCGAGACGCCCGATCGCTGGGCATTGACGCGGTGCCGGCGTTGCGAGTGCTCACGCCCATGGGACGAGTGACAGCCTCCCAGAACGGTTACCTGGAAGCCGACGATCTGGCAAAGTGGCTCACCGGGCAACGCTCGAAAGCGGCGGTGGCCGTGCCCGGCAATCTGGTGGGCGACGAGCCGCCGGACAGCAAGGACGTTCAAGAGCTGATCGCGCAGTTGAGCGGCCGTGAGCCGCTGTATCGCGAGGCTGCGATTCAACGCCTGATGCGGCATCCGCAGGTGGCCGCGCCGGCGGTGGCCAAGTTGTTTGCCGAGGGAGGCCTGTCCGAGCGTCTGGCGGCTATGGAACTGCTTAGGGGTTGGAGGGCTCCGACGCAAGATTTAGATCCGTGGCAGCCGGACACACTGACGCGGGAACGAGTCGAGGCTTTGCTCGCGTGGGCGGAGCAGGCGTCTGATGTAGCCACGTCGGCTCCCGCGGAACTGGTCGGAGAATCGCTCGAGACCGCCCGTCGCGAGTTGGCCCGCTTTCTGCAGGCCGAGCGGGATGCCGAAGCGGAAGTCGTTCGCGAACGTCTGGCGAGGCTGGGGCCGGCCCTGCTGCCTGTTGTGGTCGCGGAGCTCAAGAATGCCCCCAAGGACCGCGATCGGGAGCGTCTGACGGCCCTGCGCTATCGGCTGGCGGCCCCGGGTCGCCTGGCAATGGAGTGGCCCGGGGGTTTCGAAAGGCTGGCTTCGTTGAGCGCCGAGACGCGGCAGAAGGCGGCCGAGGATCTGGCCAGACTTGCCCAGGCGGACACCGCACCGCTGCTCCGGGAGTTGTTCAGCAATCCGGATCCGCTGGTTCGGGAGGTCAGCCTGCGGGCCCTCCGCAAAGTCGGCGGCGAGGAGGCCAATGAAGCTCTGACCAGCCTGCTTAACGATCCGGAGCCGAACGTGCGGGCGGCCGTGCTCAAGCAGTTGGCCGAGCAGCCTTCGCGGAAGATGGTTCCCAAGCTGGCCGAGTACGCGGGCCGTGAGAAAGACGCGGACCTGCTGGTCCACGCCGTCCGAGTGCTGCGGGCAGCCGGTGGGAAGGCCGCTCTCGACGCCCTGATCGCGATGTCGGGACACGACACGTGGCAGGTTCGGGCGGAGGTGGCGGAGGCCATCGGCGAGGTGCTGAACCAGTCCGGCGACCTGCCGCAGGAATCGCGGGCGGACGCGTACGTGGCTCTGATCAGCATGCTGAAGGACAGCGACGGGTTTGTCGTGAGTCGGGCGATGGCCGGGTTGCAGCATGCCGACGTGAGCCTGGTTATCAAACCGCTGGTGCAGGCCACGGAGGATCATCCGGAGCTGGCCGGCCCGCTCCTTGAGATGCTCACCCATCGCGGCGGCGACCAGAACCAGATCACCAGGCACCTCCGCGACTTGTGCAAGTCCAAACACGCCGCCGTCCGGGCAGCGGCCATCGTTCAGCTCTGTCAGACATTGCCGAACCAGTCGAGCGAGGAGCTGGTGGCGGCGTTCGGCGACCCCGAGGAGGACGTGCGGTTCGCGGCGGCAAAGGGTTTCTTGAACGTTCTGGACTCGTGCCGCCCCTCGGAGCAATCGGCCATGTTGGACATGATGGGTTCAGGTTCCGACATGATAGTTGTGGAAACGACGGAGCGGTCGGGAACTCTCAGCCGTCTCTTGCGCGTGGGGAGCACAGGCACAGTCCGGCGGGTGGTGACCAGGCCGGCAGCTTCGCCGGAAGCGGCTCCCCGACCCGAATCTCAACCGGCCAAGGAGCAGAACTGGCTCGACCAATTCCGTGCCGGAACCAACCGTCCAAAGTGGATGGAGCAGGTTGTGCCGCCGCTGCAGGCGTTGATCTCGTCGCCTCGGCCGGAGCGGAGACTGACGGCGGCCGTCGGTTTGATCGCGATGGGCCGCGACGACGCGGCTCTGAGCGTGCTGCGGGAGTCGGCCCGCTCTCAGCCGGCGCTGGCCGGCCAGGCGGCCCGAGCCTTGCGATGGCTTCCGTTGAAAGAGCGGCTGTCTCTGTTTGATGAGCTGCTCGCCATGGCGTCCGACACGCAGCCGAGAGTTGAGGTGATCAACGGTATGGTTGTTGATCGCGATCTGCGCGCGGCCGCACCGCTCTGGGAGCTGCTCGCCAAGGAGGACGAGGCCGCCGGATGGGCCGAGACCATTCAGAGAAGCTTGCGGCGGCTGTATTTCGGACAGGAATACCCCCAGCCCAGGCTGAAGCCTTCGTGGCGGACAGAAGTGGTTGCGGCCCTCAAGCCGTTGGCAGAGACCGGTCCTGAACTGAGGCGGGTGGTGGCCCTTTCACTGCTGTTGACCGGCTCGAAGACGGACGCCACGGCCATTGCGGGCAAGTTGTACGAGGACGCGAGTAACGGCAAGGAGTTGAGAGCCGACGCTCTGCAGATCCTGCTGCTCGGCCAGCCGCGCGACCAGGCGGCGAAGACGGCGGTTGCCGCGCTGTCCAGTCCGGATGACAACGTGCGTGGCGTGGCGCTGCTCTACCTGGCCCGCGGCCGGAGCAATCTCCAAGTGCTGCGGGGCGGGGTGACTGTCTATCTTCCGAGCGCAGAGCCCTCGTTCGAGGATATCAACCAATCCGGAAGCCCGATTGTTCCACAAGCACCGCCTGGACTGAAGGAGAGAGACGTCAGGCCTCTGCTCAGTTCGACGGACGGGGCGACTCGGGCGCACGCGGGTTATCTGCTGGCACTGCTGAAGCAGGCCGACGGGTTGGGGCCGCTGGTGGACTACTGGCGACAGAACGCCCGCAACGACTGGGCCTGGCGCCGCCAGGTGTACCGGGCGATCACCGCGTTGAACGACGACAAGCTCACCGGGATGCTGGAGGAGATCTACAAGGACGTGAGCCAGGAGCAATGGCAGGTGAAGGAGTTCTACTGGACGATTCGCAGCATGGAGGGCGAGGAGGTGCTCGAGCTGCGCAAAAAGATCCGCACGGAGGTGGGCATGGATCGTCTGAAGTGACGGGATCGTTCGCGATCAAGTGCTTCAGCGGCCGTGTCCGCGAATCTGGACGGGTAAACGAATCAGCCGCTGCCGCATCGCCAAGGCGGTGAGACAGCGGCTGATTGTTTTCACGGGCTGCCGGGCGCTATCGTTGCCGGACGAGGCCGGCGCCGGGAACGCTGCGTCTTCTATGGCTTGGATTTCGGATAGTAGTCGGACGCCCACTTGATCAGGGCCTTGGCCAGGCCTTGGGCCTTCTTCTCGGGACCGAGATTAACGCTCTTTTCCGAGCGGCTGATGGCAACGCCCTGGCCGATCACCTGTCCGTCGTCCTTATTTACCAACTCCACCCTCGCAACGACTTCTTCGAACGGGCCGAACGCGCTGTCCACCGCACTGGCTGCTTCATAGTGGATGACGCTCACCCGGAAAGCGAGAGTCTTGCCCGACGCCTCCTTGGGCAGATCTGACTTGGCCAATTGTGCGTTGAACTGCTCGGGCAGATAGGTCATGAAGGCCGGCGGCATGAACTTGCCGGTCATGTTCTTCACCTCGCCCAGCTCGAAGCGTTTGTAGGCCTCCAGGGCCTTGTGGTCTTTCTCTACCGCGAGCGGCTTCTCTTCAAAGTAGGCCGCCTTGGGCCCCATTGCGGCCTCCATGCCTTCACCGGCCAGCCGTTCCACGCATCCCTGGGAAAACATGGCTGCCGCCATCATGCCGACCATTGCCAGCACCCTTGTCGTCTGCATACTCGTCTACCTCCTTTGAGTAGATGGGCAAAAGATGAGTCCCAAACAGACTCGGACCGTTGCGGCCGGCACTCGCGCCGGATCTGGCCACATCGGTTGTCAAGGATTCTAAGGTGCCGCTCCGGGCGCGGCAAGCTACAGGCGCGCTACAGCGTTTGCGATGGGTTCTGCGAGATGACGAGGGTTCGTCAGAGATGTCAGATCTCAGTCCCTCTTCATCATCTGGACTCCGGGCGGCAGGCCGATGTACTTGACCATGGCCTTGTAGACCTCGTCGCACTTGCTGAAGAGGAGCCGGCCCTGCTGCTGGGCGCTGGACACGAACAGACCGTAATGCGTTCGAAAGTTGGGCTTGTCTTTCAGCTTCGGATCGAAGCCCATCATCTTGCGGGCCTTCTCGGGGAGCTTCCGGACGTTCCAGCGGGCGGCGGCGTACGCGGCGCACAATGCGTCGGCGGTGATCCAGTCCATGCCCGCCTCCTCCTTCGAGCAGTCCCAGCGGAAATCCGCCAGCAGATTGAGCATCATGCTCTCAAGGATGCCCTGCCGCTGCGAGATCAGCGGCATGACGATCCGTCCGTTGTCGTCCCACTTGCGCGGGCAGATGGACATGCCCAACTGGCCGCGGGCGGGGACCATGAGGATCACCGGGCTCATCCGCACGCTGATCTGGCGATCGAGCCGCTTGTTCGTCACCAGTGTCTGATGACAGATGCGCCGATCGCACTTTTCGAACTGCTTCATCTGTTCGAGGACGACCTCGCGGCGATGATGGTCGCCGCGCCCGGGCTCGAAGGAGTCTCTGAGCACGAATTGGGGGTAAAACTCTTTCAAACGGGCGGCGAGGCGGCACATGTAGCGGATGAACCTCGCTTCGCGCTTGACCACCATCTCGGGGGTGAGGGCGCCGGCTTCGCCGGCCAGTTTGCGGCTTGCCTCTTCGGACTGCTCCTCGGTTTTCGGGATCACCCGCGTTTCGATGTGCTCGAGTCCTCGGCGAAGCCGGGCGATCATGGCCTTGAAGCCGAGAGCTTCCTGTTCGAGCTTCTTCATGTCGGCCCGGGCCCGCGGATTGCCGCGGAGCTTGTCGACTTTCGCCTGTCGCTTGTCGGCCTTGGCCTGGAGATCGTCGATGCGTTTCTTCAGGTTTTCACTCTCGAGCCGGTAGAGCCCGGATCGCACCTTGCAGATGACCGCCTGCCGCCAGACGCGATCAGCCTTCCAGACATCCGACCCGCGCTCGTTGAGTTCGAGGTTCTCGTCCGGGCTGACGGTCAGCTCGCGGCGGTGGATTGCGGTGATGTACTCATCGGCGTAAACGACATGCGTCGCCTGCGGCGTGTTCTGCCAATCGTACACGTCGTTGGTGCAGTCCTGCATGATGAACTGGAGCGTCTCGGCTGGGATCAGGCCGGGGTGGGGCGACACCAGGCCGTAACGCAAGAACGCCCGCACGGCGGGAACCTCCTTCTCGGAGAGCCGGTCATCGGCGAACACCCATGCGAGCTCCTCGTAGAGGGACCAGAACAGGCCGACCAGTTGAGGCTCGACGCTCTGGAGTTCGGACCGCGCCGCCCGCATGGCCTTGCGGACGCCAGCATCGAGTTGGCCGACGTCATCGACCTTCGATCCGCCCCGGAACACGGACATGAGTCCCTTGTTGTCGCGATCCTCGGCGCGGGCGACGGCCAGCTTCTCGTCGTGCGCCTTCTCCTTGGCGACGTACTCATCGAGTCTCTGCTGCACGGCCAGCGCGTAGTAGGTCCAGCCGATCAGCGGGGCGGCGTCGATGTCGTGCTTGCGGCAGATCGGCAGCAACGGCTCGTCGCTGGCGGCCGGCAGGGCCGCCGCCGGAATGGCCGCGTCCAGCTTCAGCCGCTGGAGCAGCAAAGCCATCTGGGTTGCGCCGATCTCCAGCGCGAGCTTGTACGTTTTATTCTCGTCAATTGGCGTCTTGGCCTTGGGGTCGGGCGGAGGCGGGTTCTTGAGGACCGGGTTCCTGAGCGACTGGCCGGCGCGTTCGAGTGCTTTTTCGAGGATCTCGCGGGCGGGGTTTTTCTTCAGCTCGCGCGCCTGGCGGGCGAATTCGTCGCGGGTTTCGCGGGCGGCTGTCTGTCCCTGCAGCTCGGTCCGGCGGCGGTCTATCTCGGCCAGTCTTTGCCAGACGTTGATGCGGGCATCCGCGATTCGCATCAGCAGCTCCGGCAGTTCGCCGCGCCAGAGGGACCTGCCCGGGGCGTCCTCTTCAGCGGCTTCAGGCTGCTCGGCGGCTTCGGCGGCGATCTCGGCTTCGACGGCGGCCAGGCCGGTGGGCTCGTCGTGTTCCGCGGCGGGGCGGTCGTCCGAGGAAACCGAAGGCTCGGCAGCAGCAGGCGACTCGCCCTCGCCGGAGCCGCTGTCCTCGCTGGCGGCCGCGGGGGCCTCAGCCATGGACGATGGATCAACGCTCGCGTCGGGGACTTCGGGGTTCTCCTCGATCGGCGCGTTCGGCGACTGCTCGACGGCAGTCGCGACGTCGCAGTCTTCGACTTGGGTGGGATTATCAGCCGTCGCACTCATCGGAAGCCTTGATCCCCATTCGCGTTCGGACATTCGGCGGAGCCGGCGACGCCTCCCGATGCACTGGAGTCGCACGCGGCATCACCTCTGACGCGTGCAAGGGAAAGTATACGATTCAAAGGGGGCTGGAACCCTGCGCGGGGGATGCGAAACCGCCGCCCGCCCTCGCGTCTTGTACCAGCCTGCAACCTTCGACTGCCGGCTATCGGACGTGAGATCGGGTCCAGGATCACGCGCCGAAGAACGGGCATATGACCATATCGACCGGGCGAGGGAGGAATTTGCCTTAACACCTTGGCGGCACCTCGCGAGGCGGTGTTATCGGCTGTAGCCCGGACCCACCCGCTGCACCGCTCGGCGTTCTGCGTTGCCCCTTCGCAAGACATCGTCACGAAAACACGAAATGGAGAAAGCACGAAAAAGACCTGGCAATGTTAGGCAGGAGGCAACAGAGACAACAGCGATACGGCCAAAGCCCCTCTTCTCTCGCTTTTTCCTGTTTCGTGCTTTCGTGGTTCGTCTTCGATTCCCGCGGCAGGCGAAACCCGCTCTCTTTTCATTCAGATCCGCTGTTGTGTGTCTCCGAGTACTCCTTGATGTTGAGGCCCGTGAAGATAAGGCTGAGAGGGACTCTTGTCTCCTTCCCCTCGCTGCTTCGCTTGACGACCTCGTAAAGATCGGGCTTGTCATACAGACGTATGATCACATTTGCACCGTCCGAACGCGCCAGTTCCACCGATGGCGACGAATAGGCATGTCTCCCGAGCGTTGTTCTCATCTCCAGGACCGTAATCCGAATGACCTCGGTTTCAGAAGCGTGGGCTTCGTAGACCTTCCATT
The DNA here is from genome assembly GCA_964586235.1 of uncultured Planctomycetales bacterium. GTDB lineage: Bacteria > Planctomycetota > Phycisphaerae > UBA1845 > PWPN01 > JAUCQB01. Next base: position 9,902 of record CAZPIO010000079.1, on the reverse strand, counting down.
GCATGACCGGATCAACCGGTCCACACCCAGTTGCTGTGACGATTGATGACAGCATCAAGCCCCGAAGCAATGCTGCCACGCAGGACCACCCGAGGCGATGAGCGTTTCCGGCGGCTCTTCTGTCACATTCAACAGACATGCTGATGCTCCGCTCGGCACAGCCCATGTGTAAGCTCCTGAAAGCAGCGTGCCTCTTTCGCCGTCGCGGCCGATCTCGCCGCTAATGAGCTTCCTCATCCTGAGGGCGTGGAGCCTCATCCCTCCTCAATCCCTCTACCGCTCTTGCACGGTGGTTTCGTACTTCACGCCGTCGGGGACCGGGACGGGGACGGCCACCGTCGTGCCGGTGTCGCCGGCGGTTTTGGTCAGCGAATCGACGGCCACGAAGGCGGTGTAATTCGACATCAGGCCGTATTCCAGGGCCACGGTCTTGATCTGGCCGGGCCACTTCTCGCCCGGTTCGGTGATCGCCTGCTGTGACAGCTCCGCGATCTTCATCCGGGCCCAGACGGCCGCCAGGCCCGTGTGCGCGGCCTTTGCATCGTCGAGGTTGACCGGAATGGAGATCTCGCGGGCCTTATTGCCGGCCTGGCCCTTGATGTGGACCGAGGTCGAGCCCTTGCCGCTGAAACGGCCGGTGACTACCACCGGGCGGCCGACGAAAAGATCGGGCACCCGCTTGGGATAGATGTCTTCCACCTTCATGCCGCCCCAGTCGATGCTCACGTCGGTCATGGCCGGGTGGCTGATCCGCTCGAAGAAGCGGTTCATCACGTCGGCGCCACTGTCGTTCAGGCCGAGGTAGGCGACCGCACCCTTGCCCATGCGGGCCATGCCGTCAAGCAGGTAGCGGTTGACCGACGAGCCGACGCCGAAGCTGAAGATCCGCGTCGCGCCCAATCGCTTGTGGATCTCGCCGAAGATCTGCACCTCGTTCCCGATGTAGCCGTCGGTGAGGAAGGAGACGAATCGCAGGCGGTTCTCATCGTGCGGGAAATCGAGCGCCGCCTTGATGCCCTCGATCATCATCGTGCCGCCCTCGCCCTGAAGCGACTTCAAGTACTCCAGGCCGCGGCGCACATTGTCAGCCGACGCGATCACCGGCTTGGGGCCGAGTTGCGAGGCGTTGTTCGAGAAGCGGATGATCTGGAAGGCGTCGTCGGGCTCAAGCAGCCGCAGGGCACGCTCGGCAGCGGCCTTGGATTGCTCGATCGGATGGCCGTTCATGCTGCCCGAGCAGTCGAGGACGAAGATCATCTCCATAGGCTTGCGCTTGAGGTTGTTCAGGTCCTTGGGCGGGTAGACCATCATGGTGAAGAAGCCGCCGCGCTTGTCACGATGGGTCATGATCGCGGATTTGACCGTTTCGCCGGCCACCTGGTAGCGGAGCACGAAATCCTTGTTGGGCACGGCATCCAGCCGTCCGAGACGCACCTCGGCCTTCTCCGCCGACGACTTTTTGACCTCGATCACGTGGTTGCGGCTGTCGATCTTCTCGATGGCCACGCCGGCGTCGATAGCCACCGACAGCGAAATATCGTGGCCGCTGCGCTCGCCGGGCTTGAGATATTGGACCTCAGTCTTCTGGCCGGAGGCGCCGGCGCTGCCGCGTCCGACAGCTCCCACGCCGTCGGTGCTTCTCGGCGGGTTGAACCGCGGGCCGACGACCATCGGGAAGACGAACTCGTACCAGCCGTCGTCGTAGGCGAGCGTGTTGAAGTAGCGGATGTTGATGTCGATCTGCTTGCCGGGCTCGATGTTGGCCACGGACTGAGTGAAGATGTTCGGGCGTTCCTGGGTCAGCAGCGAGGCGACGTAGCCCTGCGATTTGGCCTCCTGGTAGATTTTCTCGGCCTCGTCGCGCTCGCGGATGATACCGCGGATCCTGCGCTCGCCGACGGTCATCACGAATTCGTTGACCGCCGCGTTTTCCGGCAGCGGGAACACGTACACGGCCTCGATCTTGCTCTCGTAGGGATTGTGGTACTGCTGGGTGACATCGACGGTGGCGATATAGCCGGCGATCGCGGCCTGCACATCGGTGTGCTTGAGCGGCAGCGGAATCTCTTTCGTCTCGCCAGGAATCTTGGCTCGCAGTTCACCGCTGCCGGGGATATCCTCGCTGGCCGGCTCCGGCTGCTCACCCGATGGCCGCTGGACGACCCATAGTTCCTCACCGGGAGATGGCAATGCGCCAGGAACTGCCTGCAGTGACAAGTCGGGATACATAGCCGGGGAGGCAAGCGGGGCGGATTTCAGGTACGTCGTTCCTAGCCTTGTCGCTTGCTTTTCTTGATCGTAATAGCAGCACCCTAGGAAGCTCACTCCAACCGCTGCGCACACAAGAACAAGAACCCGGGTTCGCAGATTCCTCATTAGTTGACTCCTTCCATCACACTAGCCGTTGCACTATTGAGCGGCTGCCCCTCGGACGAGGCGGCGACTTCGAGCTTAATCACGTATTCCGGCTTGGTCTCGCCGGTGATCTGCACATGGACGCGAGCGACGCGAGTCTTACCCTTGGGCAGATCCTTGCCGGTGTTGAACGCGGCGATGATGACGTGGTCCTGACTCATCGCGGCCGGGTCGTAATACGGCGGGGCCTTGAAGGCCGCGTGCTCGCCGCCTTCGATGCCCACGATCTTGACGTCGCCCTTCTCCGCGGCCAGTTCGAACTGGTACGCGGCCAGGGGCTCACTCTTGCTGTCGATGGAGACATCGACGTGGGTGAAGCGGATCGCCGGTTTCGATGCCGGCTGGGTCGCCGGCACCTCCTGTGCCCGAGCGACAACCACCGAGAGGGCAATCGATGAGGCAAGAGCTGCCACGAAGATCAGCATCGCCCGCGCAGCCCACCCCCCCCGGCCCCCCCTTGTTAAGGGGGGGAGGAGTCTGCTTTTCCTCTTCTTTACTGAACCCTGAACCCGCCACCATGCGGAGAAAGATCGCGGCTGCAAGCCGCTCCTACCTTCCGATCGCGGTCGGAGACCGCTCCTACCCCGGAGTTCTCTCTCGCCCCTCGCCCCTCGGCCCTCGTCGCTGTTCATGACGCTCCTCCCTTCAGGCTGACTGCCGCCATGGCCACTGCATCGACGTCCCCGTTGTCGATGACCCCGTCCCCGTTTACGTCCCAGTCGGACGGTCTCGCCTCGCCCCGTCCAGAAGCCTTTTTCGCCGACGCCGCGCTGTCCTCTGGGCCGACGAGCCTGCTCGCCGTGGCGAGGGCGTCGGCCCTACTTTCGAGTCCGTTTTCGAGGTGCCGGGCGAGAACAAAGGCGTCGAGGATGTCGACCCGGCCGTTGGCATCGATATCTTTGGGGTCCAGCGGAGCGACCCGCGCCGCCAACGGCTCGACGGGCCTGCTCCCCTGCCCGTGCCACGGTTTCCAGACGAGCACGGCCAGCCCAACCGCAGCGGCCGCGGCTGTTCCGATCAGGCCCACGCGTCTCAGGACCATCCAGGACCGGCGCCTTCGGGCCATATGTTGCCGGGCCAGGGCCAGAATGGCTTCATCGAGATGCGGTGGCACGGGCACTCCAGACCCGTACAACTGCGCCAGGTCGTCCTTAAATGCCTTTGGCACATTGAGTTGTGATTCGTCTTCGGGATGTGGCATGTGGCGAGTCATGGTTGTTTCTTCCAAACGTTTAGTGCGCCAGGAGGCGGGGAGGTTCCACGATTCTGGTGAAGACCGCCAGGATAAACCTGGCGGCTCGCTGGCGACCGGGTCATCTGGCGAGCCACCGGGTTTATCCCGGTGGTGTTCTTCGTCGAACAGTGCCTTCTGTACCTGGCAGGACGAACCCTCATCAAGACCACGGGGATAAACATCGTGGCTCGCCAAGACCGGCGGGATGGCTTCGACGAGCTCAGCCCAAGAGACCCGCCGGCTCGTCAAGAAGCGAAATACCGCTTGGTTTGAGGGTCGTCGCGCAATCGCTGTAAGGCCCTGTGCAGCTTGGACTTAACCGTTCCGATGGGGAGGCTTAGGGCTTCGGCGATCTCGGCCAGGGTCAGGTCATCGACGAAGCGCATGAGCACGATTTCACGCTGGTCGTCGGACAGGGAGGCCATCACCTGGGCGAGTTCGGTTCGCAGGGGGTCGTCCTGCCGAACGGCCGGGGCCTCCGGCTCGGGCAGGGTCTCGCGAGGGTTCAAGCGGCCTCGCTTCGCCCTGGCGTCCAGGGCCAAGTGCTTGACGACCGGGTAGAGAAACGTGGTCATGCGGGCCGACAGGTGCAGATGCGGAGCCTTGCGGAGCAGGTAGGCGAAGGTTTCCTGCAGGACGTCGAGGGCGTCGTCGTGGTGGTCGGCGTAGCGGCAAGCAAGCCGGACGACCCAGTCGCGATAGCGGTAGTAGAGCACTTCGAAGGCGTGGGTATCGCCGCCGCTCACGGCCTGGATGAGGGTTTCGTCGGTACGGGGGTCGGTTGGCGGCACGGAACCCACGACGTCACTCCTGGCCTGGGATGGTTGGTCCCCCACACGCCTTGCGAGATCCCCCACCCCTTTCGCTCGCCGCGAAAGGGATGGGGCACAAGACCGGCAGGATGGCTTCGACGGGCTCCCTTCGGGTCTGAGCCTCAGGGTCGAAGACAGCCCAGAAAACCCGCGGGCTCGTCAAGCCACGGGGCAAACCGCCAAGATCGCGGTCGGAGACCGCTCCTACAGGATCGCGGCTACAAGCCGCTCCTACCTCGCTGGGTGTATCCGATAGGTGGTACCCCGTCCATGGCCCGGGGGCGACGGTTTGGGAACTTTTTTGACATTTCGGCGTCTAGATGGATGACTGACGGGTAGAATCGAGTAAAGGGTCGCACAACCGCGCGTGTGCCGGTTATGCACCCGCACCGCAGGTGGCGGCCGGCAGGTGATCCATGGCCTCCGGCCCCACCCGACAGGCCAACCACCGTCAGCCATACGAATTGTCCTTGTTGTGGAGGAGTCTGCCATGACGACCGGAACCAGGACCTGGGGGATTGTATTTGCAGCCGCTCTGCTCGCCGCTACCGCTGCAATCGGGCCCGCGCCGCAGGCCCGTGCCGATGGTTTCATTGTGGTGCATCAGCCGGGCGAAGACTTCATGCCCATGCCGATGCCCAGGCCGCACCCGCACCCGCGATTTCACTACATGCCGTTGCAGGTGAAGAACCATCTGGTCGACACGGAGATCACCGACAACGTCGGCGTCACGCGGATCGACCAGACCTTCCACAATCCCAACAACAATCAGTTGGAGGGTACCTACATCTTCCCCGTGGCCGACGATGTGACCATTCAGAAGTTCAGCATGTTCATGGACGGCAAGGAGGTCAAGGGCGAAGTGCTGGACAAGGACAAGGCCCGGCAGATCTACGAAGACATCGTGCGCAAGGCCAAGGACCCGGCGCTGCTGGAATACGTTGGCAGCCGGATGTACAAGGCACGGGTCTTCCCCATCCCGGCCAGGGGAGACGTGCGGATCAAGATCGAGTACTCGCAGGTGATTGCGGCGGTCGCGGGCCTGTCGTCGTATCGCTATCCGCTCAATACCGAGAAGTATTCGTCGGCCCCGATCAGCCAGGTTGCGATCCGGGTGAAGATCAAGAGCTCCAAGCCGCTGGCCACGGTCTTCTGCCCCTCGCACCAGGCGAGCATCGACCGCAAAGGGTCCGACGAGGCCACCGTCGGCTATGAAGCCTCCAACGTCCTGCCGGACAAGGACTTCATCGTCAACTACAAGACGAGCGAGGAGGACTTCGCGTGCGTGATGCTGACTCACCGGGAGGCCGGCGAAGATGGCTACTTCATGGTTCGAATCGCCCCCGGCATCGGCCTTGACGGCAAGAAGATCCTGGCCAAGGACATCTGCTTCGTGATTGACACCTCCGGCAGCATGTCGGGCAAGAAGATCCAGCAGGCCAAGGAGGCCTTGCGCTTCTGCCTGAATAACCTCAACTCCGACGACCGCTTCAGCATCATCGCGTTCTCGACCGAGGTCCGGCCGTACCGTGATTCGCTGTTGCAGGCCAAGGGAGACATCCTGACCGAGGCCCGCAACTTCGTGGACAAGATTGAGGCATCCGGCGGCACGGCGATTAACGACGCTCTCCTGGCGGCCCTCGAATCGGCCCGCAAGAGCATCCAGGACAAGACCCGGCCGTACATGATCGTGTTTCTCACCGACGGTCTGCCCACCATCGGCGAGAGCAACGTGGACAGGATTCTGGAGAACGTCAAAAAGAACAACACGGGCAACCTGCGTCTGTTCGTCTTCGGCGTGGGCAATGACGTCAACACCAAGTTGCTGGACAAGCTGGCCGAGGATAACCGCGGCTCACGCGATTACGTGGCCGAGAACGAGGACCTGGAACTGAAGCTCTCGAACTTCTACGGGACGATCGCCCACCCGGTGCTCAGTGATCTGAAGCTGACCTTTGATACCGGCCTGGGCGTGCATGACACCTATCCGAGGGTGTTGCCTGATCTGTTCAAGGGCGGCGAACTGGTGGTGTTCGGCCGTTATGACAAGGCCGGCAAAGGCAAGATCGAATTGGCGGGCCAGTGCGGCAGCGAGAGCATCAAGCGTTCATGGGAGGAGTCGTTCCCGCAGAGCGAGGCGGGCCAGGACTACCTGCCGCGTCTGTGGGCCACGCGCAAGGTCGGCTACCTGCTGGACGAGATCCGCCTCCGAGGTGAGACCAAGGAGGTCAAGGAAGAGGTCGTCCAGTTGGCCAAGCGGTTCGGGATCGTGACGCCGTACACGTCCTACCTGATTATCGAGGAGGACAGAGGCCGCATGGCCCGGGGCGAGAGGGTGATCGCCCCCAGCCTGTCTGTCGCCCTCGGCAGACCGAGCGAGGTCCCGTTGAACAATTATCGGTTCAGTCACGACATCGCGGGTGACGACCTGGATGCCGTGAGCGGGGCCGCCGGAGTTGCCCGCTCCAAAGAAGTCAATGCGCTTCGGCGCGCCGCTCCGGGCGACGTGGAGGATGGCGCCAGGCAGCTACTTGCCGAGAGGGCCCTTACACCCTCCAACGCACCCAGCGCTGGAGCGGGCCGCATGGGCGGCATGGGAGGCATGGGGGGTATGAGGGGCGGCATGGGAGGCTACGGCGCTGGCGGCATGGGCGGCTACGGTTTCGCTGCCGCTCCGGCCTCCCAGCCAGCCGGGGCCTACGGGGACGTCGGAGGGGGCGTTCGCTATGTCGGCTCGCGCACCTTCTACCGCGACGGCGAGAAATGGGTGGACAGCAAGTACGAATCGAAGCAGGAGATCACCAAGGTCAAGCTGTTCAGCGACGACTACTTCAACCTGCTCAAGAAGCACGCTGACGCCGCGAAGTACTTCGCGCTCGGCAAATACGTGATCGTGATTCTCGACGGGAAGGCCTACGAGACGATCGAGTAGAGGACAATAGCCCCCTTTGACCCGCACCGCCCTGACCGGTAGCATGCAACCGGGCGCGGCGGATGCGAGTTGTCATGGAGAAGTGCCGGCAGCCAAGCTCCGCGTTGCCGGTGCTCTCGGGGGCTGGACATGGCCTTTGGCCAGTCAGGTTCATTGTTCGGGAATCTCATGCAGGGGGGGATCCGCGCTGTCATCACCGGGCAGGTGGGCGTGGACAAGAAGCCTTTTATCGAGCGGGTGGCCGACCTTGCCCGCCGGCGCGGCAAGGACGTGGTGGTGTGCCACGTGGGCGACATGATGTACGCCGAGGCCCCGGACGTGGCTCCCGGCCGTATCCTCGACCTGCCCCGTTCCCGCCTGGACCTGCTCCGCCGGTCGGTGTTCAAGGACATCCTGCGTCTGGCCGAGAAGGCCGAGAACGTGCTGGTCAACACGCACGCCACTTTCCGCTGGCGGCACGGGCTTTTCCCCGCGTTCGATCACGACCAGATGGTCGAACTCGACGCCGATCTCTATATCACCCTGGTGGACAACGTTGACGCGGTTCACGAACGGCTGAGCCGCGAACACGTCGTCGCTCACACGCTCAAGGACATCCTTGTCTGGCGCGAAGAGGAGGTCCTGGCGACGGAGGTCATGGCCAACATCATCCGCGGGCACGGGCGGTTCTTCGTGGTCGCGCGGGGCATCGAGCGCGACACGGCCGAGAGCGTCTACCGGCTGATGTTCGAGCCGCACCGGCGCAAGGTTTATCCTTCGTTTCCCATGACTCATGTGATTGACCAGCCGCAGGTGCTGACTGAGATCGATTCGTTCCGCGACATCCTGGCCGAGCACTTCATCACCTTCGATCCGGGCGACCTGGACGAAAAGCGGCTGCTCAGTGAGGTGGCCGCCGCCGCACGCCGGGGCGAAAAGACGATCACGGTGGAGTCGAACAACCGGCGGCTGGTGTTCAGCCTCGACGACGTGAATGCCGTGGCGGCGGACATTGACGGCCAGATCTACGCCCGCGACTTCAAGCTGATCGACCAGTCGGACATGATCGTGAGCTACATCCCGGAGATGCCCGACGGACGGCCGGTGCTCTCCAGCGGCGTGGAGCGCGAGTTGCAGCACGCTTACGAGTCCACCCGCGAGGTTTACGTGGTGTGGAAGTCCGGAGCCGAGCCTTCGCCGTTTATTACCAACACCGCCATGGCGATTTTCGACTCGGTCGCCGAGGCGATGACCCACTTCCAGCGGAAGGGCTATGTGCAGGAGTACCAGTTGCGGCTCGACAGCGACCGACGCCCGCGGCAGCGGGGCCGGCAGGGGTGAAACCGACTTGACCACGCGACGTGAACTGACGGCGACCATCGACCACACGCTGCTGAAACCGGAGGCAACCGCGGCGGACGTTGACCGGTTGTGCGATGAGGCGATGCGCTATGACTTTGCGGCGGTGTGCGTGAACCCGGTCTGGGTGGTCCGGTGTGCGAAACGTCTGGCGGGTACGCCGGTGCGAGTAGCGAGCGTGGCGGGGTTTCCGCTGGGGGCGAGCCTGACGGACGTGAAGGCGGAGGAGGCCAGACGAGCCATTGGAGAGGGGGCCGTTGAGGTGGACATGGTGATTCGCGTTGGCGACCTGATCGACGGCGACCTTGCGGCCGTCCGCGACGACATCGCCGCCGTGGCCAAGATCGTCCACGCTGCCTCGCCACAGCACGTGCTCAAGGTCATTCTCGAAACCGCCGCCCTCGGCGAGGAGCAGGTCATTGCCGGCTGCGGGTGCGCGGCCGAGGGCGGGGCCGACTTCGTGAAGACGTCGACGGGGTTTCATCCGGCCGGCGGGGCGACGGTCGAGGCGGTTCACCTGCTGCGGGCGCATGCCGGTTCGATGAAGGTGAAGGCCGCCGGGGGCATCCGGACGCTCGAAACCGCCCGGGCCATGCTCCGGGCCGGTGCCGACCGCTTGGGATGTTCGGCCAGCGTGCAGATCGTGGAGCAGTTGCCGTTGTGAGGGCAGATCAAGAATCCCGCCTCCTCGAAAACTCCATGATGATCGCTTATCCTGCTGCCGTCTGATTGTCGGGGGTTCAGGTGGTCATAACGTGAGGAGATCCACTCATGATCCGAGAATCGATCGTTCGCATGCTCAATCGGCCGCGTGCTGGTCTCATCATGCTGGCTGTCCTGGTTCAGGCAGCTTCCGCCGGCAATGCCGCGGAGTTCCGCCGGCTGCCGGTGAAGGAGTACCGCGACAAGATGAAGGCCGGATGGATCGGCCAGATCGCCGGTGTCTCCTGGGGGGCTCCGACCGAGTTCAAATTCCAGGACAAGATCATCCCGGAGGACAAGGTGCCCGCCTGGAAGCCCGAGATGATCAACAACGCGTTTGGGCAGGATGACCTGTACGTCGAGATGACTTTCCTGCGCTCGATGGAGCAGTATGGCCTCGATGTTCCGATTCGGCAGGCCGGCATCGACTTTGCCAACAGCAAGTATCCGCTATGGTGCGCGAACAACG